>CAZTWV010000036.1:0-31448 GCA_964618295.1 uncultured Anaerolineales bacterium
TGACCGGTAGAAAATCGGAAGATTTTCCCAAAGCAACCACACACTGCGGATGCCCAGGCATCCGCAGTGTGTGGTCTTCTTTAGATGTAGGTATGAGATGATTAAGTTCAAACAATTATTTTTCATAAGTTCCTTGATTTTGATTATTCTGCTCACTGGATGCGGGGGAGGCCAGGAAAAAGCCCGGAAGCCGTCCGAAGATTTCAGCCGTGGTTTGCAGCTGGTAGATGACGCCAGCAGTTCCATTGGTTATGCTGTGGCAGAGGATGGATCTTCTGTGGAAATCGTTTCCCCCTTTCAACAGGAGGATGGTCGAACGGACCTCCGCTACCTCCGGATTAACTCCCGGACAGAAATTGTGATCAACAAAGAAATTGATTATGATTTTGGTATTTATGCCAGAACCCCTCGGATCATCTCAGATGGAGATGTGATCCAGCTAATCTGGGCTTCCCGTTCCAACACCGAGGAGGGTTGGCAGCTGTGGTATGCCAGGTTGAATAAAGATGGGGACTTAACAACCGACCCCATTTGGCTTTCAGATGGATCTTCAGGAATCAGGGACTTTGGTCTGATAACTGATCAGAAAAATGGTGCTCTGGTGTACTGGGAGGAACGGAGAACGGATCATGTAATGCTGGCCCGGATATCTGATGCTGGTATGATGATGGAATCTCCTCGGCTTTTAATTGATCAGGGAACAGACCCCTCTATTCGGATTGACGGATCAGGAGAATACTGGATTGCCTGGCGGAATGATTCCGTGCTTTATTTTGACCGGCTGGATATGTTTGAGGATCTACCACTTACTGGTGAAGAGCTGATTGATCTGAAAGTGAATCTTGGAAACACACTGGAAGGACCGGTTTTAGGATTGTCAGATCAGTATATCTATATTTTCTGGTCTGTCCTGCGCCAAACCGGAATGCTGGCAGGAACCGCGGTGACTGAATATTTAGTATTTCCGTTAGATTCTCCCGAAGAGCTCCAGCGTGAAAATGTAAATATTTACCCTGACGATAAAGAGAGATATCAACCCTATCAGGGAGAAATCAATCTCACCAGTTTGATTCCTCCACCTCTGGAGAATTATCTCAGTACGGATTATGTCTTCTCACCTCAGACATCCTCGGGCAGAGGTCCTGTTGCCCTGTCTGTAGCTGCAAACCAACTCAACCGGCTTGATTCTTATATCCAGGTAGCTGTGGGAATATTTGAAGATGGGAATCAAATAGGGTATACACTTGCAACAGATACTACCCAAATCTCGCAGGACGCAATGATCGAAGTAGACTCAAACGGTTATTTCCATGTTATCTGGCGGGAAGGGGCTTCAGGAGAAGAGATCTTTTATACCTCCACTTCCCCTGAGGTTAAAGACTCTCTGGATAAAGTGGGGATCAGTGATTTACCAACTTTAATATTTTCCGGCGGTCTGGAAGCGCTGACCGGGATCTTATTGTTTCCTTTTGCTTTTCCATGGATGGCGATAGGTTTTTTAATCATGATTGTCTGGCGTTTGATTCAGAATGATGAGGACATCAGCATGCCCTGGTCGATTGTAATCACCACGATTGCCCTGGTGAGTTTTCAGGCATCCAAGCTGCTGTTCCTGCCTGATATTTTGCTGTATGTTCCATTTTCAGCCTGGTTGGATATCCCGGCAGGGCTTGGGTCAGTCTTGATCTATCTGACACCGATCCTGATTTTCGGGATTGGGATTCTGGCAGCCGAGATCAGACGTAGGAAGCAGGAAGATCCGCCTTCTTCACTCAGTTATTTTTTGGTGGTTGTGCTCGTGGATACCGTGATTACCCTGGGAATTTACGGGGTGATTTTCCTGGGCGAATATTAGTTTCTACCCGAAAAACATATAGAATTTGATAGCGACTGCACCGGAGATACGATGTGGGTTGAATTTAAGCATACATTGGACTGTTTAAAAATTAAGATTCTGGCCTGGAGCGGGGGAATTTCTCTCTTCAGCATCCTGCTGGTTTTGATTTCTCCAGTTAACTCGAGGAGCGAATTATTTTTCCGTATTTCGCCCCTCATTCTGGGAGTATTTTCGGTTACAGTCGGCGCAGAGCTGCTGAAAATTAATGACCAGGATTTATTTCTGAAGTCCAGTCAGTTCTCTCCTCTGGATCGAAGTAAAATTTTCTGGGGCCGATTCATGGGCTACTTAGTCAGCCAGGTATTGATTCTGGCAGCGGCTTTTATTTGTTGGTTTGGTATCTACAGGATGATTGAATTGAATGTGACCGCTGTTGGCCTGCTCCGATCGTTTGTTTCGCTGTTGGGGATTCTTGTCCTTTTTCACACCGCGGCACTTTTTTTAAGCATGCTATTTTCTTCTCCTCGAGCTGCTGGATTAGCTTCAGCTGGTCTGATTGGAGGGAATTTCCTGATAGAAGGGTTGGGGAACTCAATATCATTCTTTGAGAAAATTTCGATCAAATTGCCCCTGGCTCTCTATCAAGGCACTGATGCGGTCAGCCGCATCAACCCTGATGCTGCAGTAATCAACCTGGAGCTGATTTGCTTGCTGCTTCTGCTTGCCTGGTGGCGGCTGCTGGCAGCAGAAAATGAAGAGGAAAGGGGGAAAACAGCCAGCCCTTCTTTCCTTTCCAAATCTCCGAAAAATATGAAAAAACATAGACAACCCCGGAAATGGCTCCAGCCTGCTCTGTATATCGGGCAGCGAGTGGTCTTTGGACTCCTGGTACTGGGCTTTATTACCTACTCTAGTTTTGTGGGTCTGGATATGGCCCGGGGAAAGACATTCTCTGAGGCGGCATCTCTGGGAGTGCGGAAAACTTATGAATATGCTGGAGAGGTCCTGGCTGGAGATCTCGGAGAAACCAGTTCAGGCAGCGTCTCACTACTGCCGAAACCTGTAAAAGATGTTGTCCCTGATGTTTTAATCCGAAGCCTGGGTCTGCTGGCGATTTCATTGAGTGGAGCTGCAGTACTGGGAGTTCTGCTGGGAGTGTTTATTGCCGGAAAAAGATCTGGGGTTACTTTACTGGCGCTGTTGGGGTCTATTGTGGGGGTTTCGATCCCCAGTTTCTTTGCTGCTTTACTGCTGCAGCTGGGTGTGATTCAGATTACACAGAAAACTGGTAACCAGATTCTTCCGGTTGGGGGTTTTGGTTGGGACAAACATTTGATCCTGCCTGCTCTTGTGCTGGCTGCTCGACCATTGGCCCAGATCACCCGGGTTACCTTTGTAACGGTAGAAGAAATCCTTGCCCAGGATTACATCCGAACAGCATACAGTAAAGGACTTCGATCCCTCCGTGTCAGTGCAGTTCACATCATCCGCAACGCTGCTGTTCCTGTGCTGACCACGATTGGGCTCTCACTGAGGTTTGCGCTCAGCAGTCTACCGGTTGTAGAGTATTTCTTTGGTTGGCAGGGAATTGGTTACACACTTCTGCAGTCCATATCGAACCGGGATGACACGCTGACCATTGTACTGGCCTGCTGCCTGGGAATTTTGTTTATCCTGGTCAATATCCTTCTCGATGGAGCCTATCTGATCATTGATCCCCGTTTGAGAGGGAATAGCCGTGTGGTAAATCAGAGCCGGAGAAAATCCCTTTCTGAGCAACTGAAATTTATCTTAGATTGGTTTCAGAGGCTATTCAGGAATCCACCCTGGAGGAAGTATTTCAAAAAACCGGAGCCGACTGGTCCCAGTCCCTTCCGGAAGCTGATTGATGATCATCAGGATGATTTCGAATATAACGATTTTCTAGAAATGGGTAAGCACCGGGCAAGAGTTTGGTTAAGGGCTACGCTTGGAAATCCAGCCCTGCTGGCTGGAAGCTTGATTGTCCTAGCTCTAATGGTGATCATTGTTCTTGGCCCCCAGCTTGCTCCTCACAGTCCATATACAACCCAGGGTATGACATTTGAGGGAGGGGAGTTTTCCGTACCTCCCTTTCCCCCTGACGAGATTTTTCCCTGGGGGACAGATCCTTTAGGCCGGGATATTATGAGCCTGATCATAGCAGGAGCTCAACAAACTTTTTCGCTCGCTTTTTCTGTGGTTGCGGTCCGTCTCCTGATTGGGTTTGTTCTGGGGGCAATTGTCGGTTGGTTTTCCGGGAGCTGGTTAGACCGCTTTGTGCTGGGTGTTGCGGAAACGATCTCAGCTTTCCCGGCAATTTTATTCGTTATGGTTCTGATTCTGGGAATTGGCATCCGGGAGGGGATGCGTCCCTTTGTGATCGCGCTCAGTTTTGTCGGCTGGGCAGAGATCATGCAGTACATTCGAAGTAAGGTAATGGAAATCAAACCCAAGTTATTTATTGAAAGTGCAGAAGCGGTTGGGGCAGGTACGGATCGGATAATCACCAAACACATCTTTCCTAATTTAATACCGGGTTTAATTTCCCTCCTTGCTCTTGAGATGGGGGCAGTGCTGATGCTGCTGGGGGAACTGGGTTTTATCGGGATCTTCATTGGAGGAGGAGCCTTCGCTGAGCTGGAGATCTGGGGCCCGCCCTATCATTACTCGGATGTGCCGGAGTGGGGCGCGCTGTTGAGCAATATCCGGATCTATGCCCGCTCTTATCCCTGGACAGCTTTATACCCCGCCAGTGCATTTTTTGTGGCGATAATTGGGTTTAATCTGCTGGGAGAGGGTTTCCGGAGATTGATTGAGCAGGTTGGCGTGACGGCAACGCGAGTCTTTGTTAATAAATACACTCTGGCAGTTGCAGGAGTTCTGGTAGCAGGTTTTTTCTGGCTCCGGGGAACGACTGGATCGATCGGGGTCTTTCAGGAACAGGCAGAGATGTTTAACGGGTATTATGCCATGGCTCATATGCAGGCCCTGACCGATCCAATGATGCAGGGCAGGTCCCTGGGTTCAGACGGAACGGATCTAACAGCGGCTTATATTGCCCATCAGTTTGATGAGATGGGACTGCAGCCAGCCGGTGAGTCAATGACTTACTATCAAACCAGATCACGATCCTTTGAAGCTTTGGATGCTGAACCCCGGCTTGAACTGATCGGAGACGATTATGAACCAGTCTATCATCGGGATTTCGTGGAATTTGTCGGCCGGAACCAGAATAAAGGGTCTGTTACAGCTCCGGTTCGATTTTTTGCAAGCGGGGATTTGTTGGTGATCGGCCAATGGCTCCGGGAAACGCCTGCTTTGGAAAACCTGGATTTTTCAGGAGAAATTGTCATGGTTCTTTCGGAGCGGGATGCCGCCATTCTGGAACAGGTTCCTAGAGCAGGAGTCCTGGTGGTTGAAGACGAACTGGCCCTGATGAGCCAGGCTGTCACACTTTCTGCCCGTAACCCCTGGTTCAATCCACTTGTTAGCGAAGAACCACTGGAGTGGAAAAAACCGATCCTGCGGATCAGCGTAGAAGCAGCCAACCGGCTCCTGGAGGGGACAGAGTACACGGTGGATGAGCTCCAGTATCTGGCCGATGACCTTGGGCAGGATGAAATTTTTAACTTCCCAACCGGTAAATCAGTCTCTATGAATATCGAGGGAACCGTGGCCGATGATGTGGAAGTGAAACATGTGATCGGTCATCTGCCGGGGACAAAGAGTAATCCTCAAGCGCAGCTCGATAACCAACTGATTGTGGTTATGGCTCAGTATGACAGCCCACCTCGGATCGGAAATCAGCCGGTATCGGATTTTGCCAATAACAACGCTGCCGGGGTTGCAGTGATGCTGGAGTTGATCCGGACCTTCCAGGAATCTGGGTATCAACCCAATAAGACTTTTTTGTTCATTGCTTACGCCGGGGAAGGACAGGAAGGGGGAGAATGGGTCCAGCCGGAAATTGCCAAGTTCCTGCAAACCAAGTACGGTTTTTCATCCACCCTGGAAACTGAGGCTGTGATAGAAATCCGGGGAGTTGGGGCTGGCAGCGGGAATCAGCTCTTGCTTTCTACAGAGGGCAGCTTAAGATTAGGTGATTTGTTTGAGTCCAGCGCCAAGCGTTTGGGCGTGCCGGTCAGCCGGGCTGAGAACCAGCTGGATTTGAGTGTTTTATTTGAAGAGGATGTCAATCCCCAGGCTTCGGGCGATGAAGCGCCCATTGTGAGTGTCTTCTGGGATCAGTGGTGGGAGACCGGTGGAACAGCTGCTGATAACATGGAGACTATTGATATCAGCAAACTGGATCAATCGGGCAAAGTGATCACCCTGGCTTCCATGGTGGTTGGCCATGAATTGAATTATTAAAAGTTGATTTGATAATTCGGGTTCAGATTCCATCCGCCACCTGGTAGATAGTGTCCAGGTGGCGGATGTTTTTTTGATCAGGAGTAAATATCTCCCCCGGGAACCTGAACTGTCTCTAAAATTTCAGTCAGGATGCTTTCTTCACTGCGCTCCTGGAGGCGGGCTCCAGGGGCGAGAATTACCCGGTGGGTAAGGATCGGTCCGGCGACAGCTTGAATGTCATCCGGTGTGATGTAATCCCGGCCCTCAATGGCTGCCAGTGCCTGGCTGGCTCGGTAGAGGCCGAGACTGCCGCGAGGACTGGCGCCGAGATAAATGCTTTCATGCTGGCGGGTGTGCTGAACGAGGTCAATTAAGTACTGTTTGACGGGAGGGGCGATGTGAATCTTCCGCAGAAACTGCTGCATTTCCAGGACTTCCTCTACGCTGACAACCGGGCCTAAACTGTTAATTGGATGTTTGTACTGCTGTCTGTCCAGCATTTCCATTTCATCTTTCTCGGCGGGATATCCAATCTGGATTCGCATTAAGAAGCGGTCAAGCTGAGCTTCCGGAAGGCGGAATGTGCCTTCGTGCTCAATCGGGTTCTGGGTTGCCATCACCATGAACAGCTCGGGTAGGGCGTGGGTTATGCCGTCCACCGTAACCTGCTTTTCCTGCATCGCTTCCAGTAATGCGGACTGCGTTTTCGGGGTTGCCCGGTTGATTTCATCGGCCAGGACAATTTCGGACATGACTGGTCCCGGTCTGAATTCAAATTCTTGATCGACCTGATTGTAAATTGAAACTCCCGTAACATCACTGGGAAGCATATCCGGCGTGAATTGGATCCGGCCGAAGCTACCACCCAGGGATTGGGCCAGGCTGCGTGCCAGCATGGTTTTTCCTACTCCGGGGATGTCCTCAATCAGCAGATGGCCTTCACACAGAAGGCAGATGACAGCCAGCCGGATTTCGTCCCGTTTTCCGATAATAACCTTGCTGATGTTGCTGATAAGCTTTTCTGAGAATTCCCGAATTTGATTCATGTTTTCCTCACCGATCCAGTTTGATTTGTTTGCTGATAGTCATTGGTGCTGTATTCCATAAGAAATAACGCAGAACCCGGCTGCGGTAGGAACGCCCCAGCAGCCATAGATACCACAACCGGGGCCGGAGCAGCCGGAAAGCCTGGCTGGTCTCCCGGGTCGAAATCTGCTCTTGACCGGGTTTGGCGTAGAGAACCAGATTGTAATCACGGGTAATTTTCCGCAGAGGGTTGAGAGCGGCCAGGAACCAAGCAGCTTCCCGGCTGCCCTTTCCGTACACAACCATGATTTGAATTAGTCGTTCCATAAATTGATACACAGTATCCCCTGGCCGGGTTGGCATTCCAGTCCAATGGGCGTAACGGTAGATTCTGCGGTAAATCAACCGCAGCTGTTTGTCAGAAGATAAACGTTCCAGGATGAAGTTATCGACAGCAAAGCCCAGGTAAATTCCCGCTGTGACTGCAATCAGCGCCCCGGGAATGACCCATATCCAGGGGATCGATTGTTTTTCAACTTCAGGTACCAATGGGTCAAATGCGGAACGATAGTCCTGGTTGAATTTTGGGATTGGATCTGCAGGTCGATCTAATGCGGGACGGCCGCCAGTCGGTTCAAAAGTGATCCAGCCGTACTGTGGAAAGTAAATCTCCACCCAGGCATGGGCGAGATCCGCGGAGACCAGGTAAGCATCCAGGTCAGGGGCATAATATCCGCCGATATATCCTGTTACCAAACGAGCCGGTAAGCCTGCGGCCCGAGCCAGGACGACCATCGAGGTTGCATAGTAGTCGCAGTAACCTTCCTGAACTCCAAACAGGAAATAATCGGTTATGTCTTGATCCTGTGGAGGCTGCGGCAGTTCCAGATTATAAGGGAACTGCCGGAGATAGGTTTCGAGGGCTACGGCTCGATCATAGGGAGTTGGCTCTGTGGCAGTTAAGTCCCTTGCCAGAGCCAGCACCCGTTCTGGAACCGATTCTGGTAACCGGAGATAGCGCTCTCGAATCCAATCGGGGTAGTCCTGACCGGCATTCTGGAGCTCTATTTGACTGGCTTCCGGCTGCAGGGAATCTGCGGTGTAGCTGTCTGCTGTAATCGTTGACCCGAAAATATCATATGCATCTTGATCTGGATTTTGCACTCTCCAGGCAACTTTAAAACTGCTGTCAGTGCTGAGGGGAATGCCTGCGGTAAACAAAAGCCCATTGAGATCTTCTACAAATTCAACTTTTTGGCGGATGATTCTGTAGCTCTCAGGCCAGCTGGAAATGGTTTGTTCTCCGGGTTGGTAATCCTGTTCTACGTTATCCCGGGAAACCCAGCCCCGTCCTACATACCGGTCGTAGGTCAGGCTGCGCCAATAGTAGATTTTATTTTCTTCCGCTTGCGGGTCCGTACCGGATAGAGAAAGTTCCTCAGGATGAATGATCATCACAACCTGGTCACTTAATTCTTCTCCAGAACCGATCAGGTGGCGGTTAGGAAGTCCACCTGATCGACGGCTGTCCAGAACACTAACTGTGCTGGGATCCGGCTGCGGTTCGATCCCCAGGGAACGGACGAAATCATCTTCATTCACCTGATTATCTGTGATGCGGTTGAAAAATTCCCGGATCGATTTAATGGTGAATGAGGGACTGACTGCCGAAAATAACATCATACCCAGCGCCAGGATCAGAGTGGTCCCCAGGATTCTCTCCCGGATGATGCCGTCATACTCCACATTGTTCTTCTGCCAATTTTTCTCATGCTTGTCATACGGTACCAGAACCAGGATCACAGTAGCCAGACCGAGCATCAAGACCAGGTTGTAGGGAGATTTCCCGGTGTAAACCAGGCTCAAAGATGTCAGAGCAAAAATTGGAATCAAGGCGGGAAGAGGTTTTTGATGCCGGAAAATGAACCAGGTGGTCCAGAGGGCAATGATCCACATTAACGATCCCCAGATCACTGCTGTAGCGACCGGATCATATAATGGATTCCCCTGGATGACATTCAGGAGCCAGGTCGCCAATCGAGTCCCCATGGTAAATATGTTTTCACTCAACTCACCAATCACAGCTGTCAGGTTTGAACTGGTCGGTGTGCTGCCGTTTTGAAAAACCCAGCTCCAGGCCTCCTGAATCCAATTCCCCAGCTCGAGGGATAAGATTCTGAGTATTCCACCCAATCTCCCCACCCGCAGGATGAGTAAAAGTCCTCCGCTGAAAATATAGATCAAAAGCCCGGAAAAGGCTTTTACCGAAGAAATGGACAGGAGCCAACCCAGTGCAAGCCCCAGGTATGCCATCAGCACCAGCAGGCTGTTTTCCACACCCTGAATGGAGTCTCTGAGAATGTTCGTGGTCAGCAGGTAGATAAAACCCAGCAAAACCAGATTCCGGATCATCTGGTTGGAAAGGTATTTGGATAGATGCTGACGGATTTTTTTTGTCACCCGATCGTTCTCCACTGCACAGACTGCTGATTTAATGAATCTGTATAGGATCGGATATCTCTTCCAGCTTGATGATCCTGGTCCTCCCGCTGGTAATGGATCAGGTCCTGCAGTGTGTCACTGAAGTCATAGTGTCGGATCCCCATATTGATCATGCGGTCCTGAATCTGACTTGGATTTCCTGCGCCGCCGAATCCCTGGGGATTGAGCAGGAGGACGGTTGGGGCGATACCTTTTCTTTGTAACAGTCCAAGATTATTAAGCCAGGTCGGATTAACATTGGGCGTGATCACTACCAGACTTGTTCGTTGGTCAAGCGTGGACTGGATATGGTTCAGCATTTCTGCCAGGGGAGGACCACTGGGACGGATCACTGCCAGCGATCGGAGGATTTTCCAGAGATGCGCATCACCAACATCCGGCGGATGCCAGACCAGATCATCACCATGGGTGATCAACCCGACCATTTTATTCTCCTGGAGTCCTTCATGGACCAGAGAAGCGGCCAGAATCACTCCGAATTCCTCAGTCGATTTCTGCCCTTTGCCAATCTGAACCCTGGGATCCATGTCCAGCAAAACCCACCAGTTGCTGGAGGGAGAATAATCAAAAACCCGGACATATGGTGTATTTTTTCTTGCGGTTGTTGGCCAATGGATCCAGCGCAGACTGTCCCCGGGGACGTATTCCCGGACTCCGCCAGCAACAATTGTCCGCTCCAGTCCGCTGCTGGTGGATTTACCTTCTCCAGCCCGCCCTCCCGGTGCAATTTCTATTCGAGGCAGGCTGACCACAGGAGGGACAACCATCATCGTTACAGTTTCGTGATAATCAATTCGAACTGTGTACAATCTGAAGGGATCTCCAGCTTCCAGACTGGTCGGCCCGAGTGTATAGATTCCCCTCCGGTTGCATATCCCACGTGTGAACCAGTGCGAATACCATTGACTGCGGACACTGGCTACCTTGCTGGCTGTATAGCCTGGCATTTTCGAATGGTCAATAATCCGGACCCAGATCGCAGGAAGCCGGCTGTCATTTTCAATAGATAACCGTTCCTGAATGTGATCACCGACCTGCATCCATCCAAACCGCATCTCCCGTTCGAGTTGGAGCCCTTTTCTTAAACTGTTCGCCCAGATGTATCCAAACAGCCAGTACCCCCCAAATCCGGCAGTCAGGATCACCCATCCTGTAAATGGTGAGAAGATTTGGAGCAGAAGTAAGAAGACGGTTAATCCCGGGATGAAATATGAATTCAAATGGAGGGAGCGGTCTTCGGTGGTGTTTGAAACCATAAATGTGATTATAACAAAGCTAACTTAATGTAGATTAACTTCGGATGATTTACTGAATGATAAAAAATTAATATCAACCTCAGCTCTAAAACCTGAATTTATTAACTGTAAGACCTTGAAATCGTACTCCCTAAAAAAACTGATAGGTTAATAAAGGATCTGCACCCGTTTTTGATTTCGATCCCATGATACAATTTCGGCATGGAAGATAAATTTCGTATTTTACTCGTTGATGATCATGATGAAATTCGCCAGGCGCTCCGGGCAAATCTCGAAGCACTTGAGGTTGATATCCATCTGATTGATGTACCTTCTGGTGAAGATGCGATCCTGGGAGTTGTTGGAACCGGTGTAGATCTGCTGATCGCTGATATCGGTTTACCTGGATTGTCAGGGCTGGAGCTGTATACCCGTTTGAAGAACACCTATCCAAATATGCAGGTAATCTTGATGACCGGCCTGGAGGATGAGGAAATCCGCAAACAGATTGCTGAAACTGATACGGATGCCTATTTTTATAAACCGATCCAGATGCCGGAGTTTATGAATGCGGTCCGTAAGACTCTGGGGCTGGAACCGGTTGTTTATCATACCGGACAGCTGCCCAGGATTGTTAAAAAACCGCTGGACTCCCGGGTTACTGAACGGATTTCGGACCTGCGGGGGGAACTCGGAGCGATATCAGTTCTGGTTGTGGAAGAAACCGGTGTGATCGCTGGAGAGACTGGAATCATACCGGATTCAGTTTATGAATCCCGGATTGTGCCTCTGCTGCTGATGAGCTTTCAAACAACCAGTCAGATTGCTACTCATCTTGACAGCAGTAATCCAGGTGGAGTGTGGTATTTTTCAGGTGAGGATCACGACCTGTTCTGGTCGCATATTGATCGATCATACGGCATGCTGGTAATTACCAATTCCGTAACTCAAAAAACGGATCTGACCTGGGTTTTGACCATGTTGGAACTGGCCGTCAAGGAAACCCAGGATATCATACGCGAGATTTCTGGGGGAAAGAAAGCCCAACAACAGAAAAAAGATTCAGGCAGGAAAAAAACTGGGACTGATCGGAAAAAAGCACCGGAGAAAGAAACAAACAAACAAGAAGAGGCGAGTGAGATTGATATTCCAGATGAACTCCCAGAGGAAAGCGAAGTTCACGAATTCTGGAAAGCTGCTACCCTGGAAACAGAAATCTTGCGGATAGAGTCCGAAGATTCTTTAACGTATGAACAGGCCCAGCAGTTAGGATTAACACCAGGGGAAAAATAAATTCTGTTCCGATAAGCTTTCCCGGGCCCTGGTTTCTAATGCATTGCCAGCCCCAATTACCTATGTTAAAATAATCTAGCCTATCTTGGGGAGTGGTGCAATTGGCAGCACAGCGGCCTTTGGAGCCGTTAATCCTGGTTCGAGTCCAGGCTCCCCAGCTGATTTGATCAACCGGGAAGCAGAAGAATAAGGTTCCGGTCCCTTAGATATATGCCTAATGGTTAACAAAAAGCGAGCATGGGAATTACCAATCCCTGGCTCGCTTATTTAACTCACCAGATGACCTGCATTCTCAAATTCCCGGATCACAAAAGGATTTTCTCTTGATGAGCGTAACTCCAGTAATTCTCGCAGCTGGTAAGGGAACCCGGATGAAATCGGATCTTCCCAAGGTTTTACATCCAATTCTCGGAAGGCCTATGATTCACTACGCCTTATCGGCAGCTCAAAAAGCAGCTGATCGAACACCTGTGCTTGTAATTGGGCACCAGGCGGAACGGATTGAATCAGCGCTGGTGAATCAGGACTGTGAGTTCGCATATCAGAAAGAACAGCTGGGAACAGGCCATGCAGTACTTCAGACAAAAAACCTTCTAGAAGGGAAAACTGAGTTAGTGCTGGTAACCTACGGAGATATGCCTGCGGTGCGTGCCTCAACCCTGCAGCAACTGGTCGATACCCAGCGGAAGAATAACCGGGGACCGGTGACTATGCTGACCGTGACAGTTGAAGATCCCAGGGGTTTTGGCCGGGTTGTTCGGGATGCTCAAGGGGCTGTTGCTGCAGTTGTCGAGGACGCAGATGCTAGTCCGGCTCAACGCGAGATCCGGGAGCTGAATGCCGGGATGTATTGTTTTGATGCTGAGTGGCTCTGGGATGCTCTGGAAAAGCTCACACTGTCTCCCCAGGGAGAATATTATTTGACGGATCTGATCGCTTCTGCGGTCAACGAAAATTTGACTGTCTCCGTAGTAAGCACTGACAATCGCCGGGAATTAATTGGAATTAACAATCGGGTTCATCTGGCAGAAGCCACCGGTATTCTGCAGCGGAGAATCAATCAAAAATGGATGCTGGCAGGTGTCAGCATCCCGGATCCAACTTCTGTCTTCATCAGTCCTGATGTTCAGGTGGGGCAGGATACGGTGATTTTGCCTCAAACACATCTCCAGGGAAAGACCGTAATCGGCCGGGAGTGCGAAATTGGACCAAACTCGATCGTGGTGGAGAGCAAAATCGGAAATCAATGCGAAATTCTCTCCTCAGTTGTAGAATTTGCAGTGCTGGAAGACCGGGTTGACATCGGACCGTTCAGCCATTTACGGAAAGGAGCCCACCTTGCTGAAGGCGTGCATCTTGGAAATTTTGGCGAGGTAAAAGATTCTTATTTAGGCCCTGGAACGAAGATGGGGCATTTCTCCTATCTAGGGAACGCAAAAATAGGACAGGATGTCAACATTGGAGCCGGTACGATTACCTGCAACTATGATGGGCAGAAAAAACATCAGACAGTAATTGAGGATCAGGTCTTTATAGGCAGTGATACAATGCTGGTCGCTCCGGTTCACATTGGAAAAAAAGCCCGAACAGGGGCAGGTTCCGTGGTCACCCGGGATATTCCTGAAGACAGCCTGGCTGTGGGTGTCCCGGCCAGGATTCGGAAAACTGCTCAGAAAAAAGCTGAGGATGGACAGGAAGAACACAGTTCCTGAAGATTAAATATTTCTTTTTGGACAAGGAACAGGAAATGAATTCACAAGACAAGAACCTTCAATCTCTGATCGAGGATGCCCTGGAAGTTCGATCACGGGCGTATGCTCCCTATTCGAATTATCAAGTGGGTGCTGCCTTATTAACGAAAAGCGGGAAGACTTTCACCGGGGCAAATGTGGAAAATGCAGCCTATCCGACATCAATCTGCGCTGAGCGGTCTGCGGTGTTTGCGGCAGTTTCAGCTGGAGAACGGGAATTTGAAACAATTGTAGTCGCAACCAGGAATGGGGGGACACCGTGTGGTTCTTGCCGCCAGGTGCTATCAGAATTCGGACAGGATATTGAGGTGATTCTTGTAGATGATCAGGGGGAGATTCTGCATCAAACTACGGTTAGGGAACTGCTTCCCGGTGCTTTTCAGGGAGCTGATCTCGGATAACTGTTTACCAATTTGGAACAGGTGTTGCCAGCAAAATGGCATTTTCCAGAACCCAACCTTCAAGTTCTTCATAGCGAACATTCAGCCAGCTTCGTCCCAGATCATCCACACTCGGGTTGGGGTCAAGGATTTGAACAATATGACCATTCAGTAAGGTAATCACACGATTGCTGTCTGATTTGGGTTCGCTGCGGATTGTCGCTCCCCCGTACTCACCGCTGGCATTAATCTCCCCGTACATAGGAGTTGGTTGAGGGGTGATCGTGCTGGTCGGTGTTGGCGGCAGTGTCGCGGTCGATGTTGGGATGGTTGGGGTTAAGGTTGCTGTGGGTGGAATAGGGGTCGTGGTTGCTGTTGCAGTAGGCGGCAGCGGTGTCGGTGTGAATGTTGAGGTGGGAATCGGACTTGGAATTGCAATATTGCCGCTGAAAGCAGCACCTATGCTGCTGAAGCCAATCACAGCCACAATTCCGAGAATTGCAACCACGCTGCCGAGTGTGTAACCCAACACAGAAAGAGGTCTGACACCCAGAGCCAGAAACACAGTAAAACCAACCAGAATCAAAATCGCCAGGTGAATGCTGAATACAACCAGTCCATCTGGCCAGAGAAATTCTTCTCCGCTGCCGAGACCTACGCCGGCAATTGCAAGGGGAATGAAAAGTTCATAGGCTAAAGCAATGCTGGGAATCCCGGGATCTGAATCTTTTTTCATCACCCCCTGGATCGTGAACAATGTACCGGTAACCAGTAACAACAGATGCGGCCAGGAGATCAGGGCGTGGTGAATAATATTTCTATATTGAGTATTGGGGAAAACCGGCGCAGCATAACCGCCGAGAATTCCCACCAGAAATACAAATCCGCCGGCTATCAAAGTTCCAGCCAGTCTCTGACCGAAGAAACGTATGGATCCGGTCGCAGCCCCAAGGGGTACTCCAACGAACGGAGTTAACGCCGGAGCCGCCAGGACCCCCAGAATCAGGAGAGCAGGGGCGTCCAGCAGTATTCCCATGGTAAGGATGGCTGCGGAGAGGAGCGAAAACAAAAAAAAGTTAAATGTTGGAATAGTTTCCCGCGCCAGGCGGTCAATGTTCTTGACTTCAGCCTTTAGATCATCGGGAATTAAACCTCGGTTTGCTCTGCGCCGTCTGGCTGGAGGAAGTTTTTGCTCATCATCCGGAAATTGATCAGATTTTGGGAGAGACATATTTTCCTGGTCTAATCTCTTAGGCTGGCTTTTAGTCGGATGGGGTTTAATATACTGTCAAGCGCACTGATAATATCCGGGAAAAAAATATCGGACTGCTGCAGGGTAGAGACCGCTGTTCCTTCTGGAGAACCAACACAAATTCCAATTTTTGCCGCCTTTAACATTGCTGCGTCATTCGCGCCCTGGCCGACTGCGATTACCTGCTCAGGGCCCAGCGATTCCACGTAAGAACGTTTTTGATCTGCTTCGTTTCCACTTTGGATCAGAACGGCTTGAAGATCAAGTAGGCGGTCAATTTCTTCCTGTTTACCGTGGGTGTTAGCAGTCAGGAGATGAAGAACGGCGATTTCTTTTAGTTCCTGAACTCTGGGAATGACACCTGGAATTATTTTTCCATCAACTGCCAAAGTGCCGTTAACATCAAAAACAATCTCCGAGATCTCAATTATATTCTTTCTGGATATTTTTAATTGAATCATAATCAAAAGTATTATACTCGAATATCTAAATAGTTAATTCAATAGTAAAATTAAAGCTTATGAACAAAATAATTGAGAGTATTTTATCCAAAAGCCGTGCTTCTTTGTTCTATCTACTGAGTGTTTCCGTTCTGTTGGGGGGGTGTATTGGACCTCTCGCGCAGAACACTCCTACTGCGGATCCGGTTGCGCTGCCGACTGAAACCATTCCACCGATACCGACTGATACACCGGTCCCCCTGGCGCCTGTGGGTGTGCTCCTGAGCGGTGTTGATGCGGATCCAAATATTTCTACAGAGCTCACCCCGCTGATTGTGGAGAAAATAAAAGCTGAGGGTTTGAGATATCAGGAGCGTCAGTCAATGACAGTTGATGATTTTTCTCAGGATGATTATCAACTGCTAGTTGTGCTGCCTCCCTACCCGGATCTTCCGACCCTTTCAGCAGCAGCCCCCGATACCAAATTTCTGGCAGTTGGTTTCAGCGATCTTGAACCGAGAGTGAATTTACATGTCATTCAACCAGGACAGGATAACTATGATGTTCAAGGTTTTATCGCCGGGTATATTGCTGCGACGATTACCACGGACTGGCGGGTGGGTGCACTTGCTGTCCAGGACTATGAAGGTTCTACAGAAGCGAGAATAGGTTTCGTTCAGGGTGCCCGGTACTTTTGTGGTCTTTGCAATCCAAAATATGCCCCAACCGGTGTAAACTATCTTTATCCGAAATTTATAGATCTTCCCCCAGATGCTACGGATCTGGAGATTCAGGCCAATGTCCAACTCATGCTGGACCGGGCGGTGAAAACCTTTTATCTTGCCCCCGGTGCTGTAACTCCCCAAATTTTATCCCAGTTAGCAGCGGCAGACGTGAAGATAATTGCCAGCGGCGGGGATTTCCAGGAGGCATATCGAGAAAACTGGGTGGCTTCATTTGATTTTGATCTGGTTCAATCTTTAGAGGACTACTGGCCGGAATTTATCAGCAGCGAAGAAGGTGGAGAGTACATCCCACCGCTCCTGATAACAAATGTGAACCCCGAATTGCTGAGTCCTGGAAAACTGGATGCGGCAGAGCGGCTTATGCCTGAAGTCAGTTCTGGACTGATCAGTACCACTCAGGAATGATCAGTCCTGTTTGTAAGCTGACCCAGACAAAAAATCCCGGACATTGGTCTGGGATTTTTTTTGGAACATGGCCGTTGGATATTGATATGATGAAATCAATATTGTTGGCTCACACCCTTTATGCTACACTTTTGATATTCTGTGAAAGATATCATCTGATTGATCCTGAGGTTTAATTAAAAAAAGGAAAATGCATATGGCTCCTGTACTTGAATTACGCGGGATAACCAAATCATTCCCTGGTGTTCTGGCTAATGATCAAATTGATCTGCAGCTGGAAGAGGGAGAAGTGTTAGCTCTGCTGGGTGAAAATGGGGCAGGGAAAAGCACATTGATGAATATCCTGTATGGTTTGTACACACCGGATGAAGGGGAAATCTTTATTCGGGGACAGAAAGTGGATATTGACAACCCGAATGACGCGATCGGGCGAGGAATCGGCATGGTTCACCAGCACTTTATGCTGGTTCCTGTGCTGACTGTGACTGAAAACGTGATGCTCGGGAACGAAACGCTCCGAAATGGTGTCTTTTTGGATCAATCAAAAGCTGCCAAGAGGATTCGGGAAATCTCTGAGCAGTACATGCTTGATGTGGATCCTTCTGCCTACATCAAGGACTTGCCAGTTGGTGTTCAACAGCGGGTCGAAATAATCAAGCTTCTTTACCGAGAAGCAGATATTTTGATTCTGGATGAGCCAACTGCTGTCCTCACACCTCAAGAGATTGAAGAACTTTTCAAAATAATCCGCACCCTGCTTGATCGGGGGAAATCGATTATTTTTATCACCCATAAGCTCGGGGAAGTGATGGAGATTGCTGATAAAATCGCCGTCCTGCGGATGGGGAGAATGGTTGGGACAGCCCTTCCTGGGGACATATCAGAAAAGGAACTTGCATCCATGATGGTTGGGAGAGAAGTGGTGCTGAGTGTTGATAAACCGCCGGCAAATCCCCGGGAAAAAGTGCTGGAGGTTTGTGATTTATTTGCCACAGATGACAGAGGAAACAAGGCTTTGAACGGCGTGAGTTTTGACGTCTCAGCCGGTGAAATCCTGGGCATTGCTGGAGTGCAGGGAAATGGACAAACAGAACTGGTCCAGGTATTGACCGGTTTACGGAATCCGGAAAGCGGGGAATTTTTCATTGACAACAAAGAGATGACAGGAGCCTCTCCCCGCAAAATTCTTGATGAGGGTGTTGCTCACGTCCCTGAAGACCGCCAGGCGGACGGATTGGTGCTTGCCTTCCCGATTGCGGACAACATGATATTAAATACCTACGCCAAAGAACCGTTCACCCGCGGTCTGACTATGCAGGAAAAAGTGATAGATGAAACAGCTAGAAGGCTTGTGCAGGAATTTGATGTCCGAACCCCGGGTGTGATGATTCCGGTTGGAAACCTCTCTGGAGGTAATCAACAAAAAGTGATTGTTGCCCGGGAGTTCTCACGACCGATTCAGCTCTTAATTGCAGCTCAGCCAACCCGTGGTCTGGATGTGGGGTCGATTGAATACATCCATAAGCGAATCATTGAGAAACGGGATGATGGAACAGCAGTCCTGCTTGTATCAACGGAGCTGGATGAGATTATCAGTCTATCTGACCGGATCGCGGTTATGTTTAAGGGTCAGATTCTGGATATTCTGCCGGGAGACCAGGTAACTAGAGAAGAATTGGGATTGTTGATGGCCGGTGTTGTAAAGGAGGAGAAATAGCATGGCGGAAAATAACGGTCAAGCTTTGCTGGGTCTCGTAGTTTACGGTGAAAATATTCGGGGGGGTGGTATTGCCCAATATGCCTATCAGGGTGCTGAGCAGGTAGCCACTGATCTTGATCTGGAGATTGTAGTCCTGGAAAGTGATAATGCCGATCAAGTCCGGACAGAAATAACGGATCTGCTGGAGAAAGACTGCCGCGTGATTATTACCACGTCCCTCCATACCGGACAGATTGCGGAGGATCTCGCGGAAGAGAATCCTGAGGTTTCTTTTATCACGATCAATTATCAATCTCAGAACAAGTTTAAGAATCTCTCTTCCCTGCCTGTGGATTTACATCGAATTGAAGATCTTAAGAGCCTGCTTGCGGCTCATCTTATGATTGAATTGGATCGGGAAGGAAAGGGTTTTTGGGGGCGTTTACGGCTTTCCCTGATGGAATGGAACTCACAATCTATCCTGATTCCTTTCCTGGCAATTGTGATCGCTTTGATTGTCGGAGCGCTTTTCATTGCCGGCTTTGATCCGGAAGTCTGGGCAGCCTTCCAGGAAGGCCTCAGACCAGGATTGAGAGCCTCCTTGCAGGCGGTTGGCAACGCGTATTCTGCACTTTGGGATGGGTCCGTTGGAAATCCCCAAAAGATTAGAACCGCTGTCCAAACCTGGACCCAGACCGGAGATCCGGAGCTGATGGTCAAAGCCTTCTCCCCTCTGATGGAAAGCTTGAGAATTTCAACTCCTTACGTCCTGACCGGATTGAGCGTTGCTTTGGGTTTTCGGGCCGGCTTGTTTAATATTGGTGCGGAAGGTCAATATTTTGTTGGTGGCCTAACCAGTGTTTTCATTGGCTACTCTTTGCAAGGATTACCCTGGTTTGTTCACCTTCCACTTGCGCTGTTAGCTGGATTTGCTGGTGGTGCTTTATGGGGTGGTTTATCCGGGTTTTTGAAAGCGAAAACTGGAGCCCATGAGGTGATCACCACGATCATGTTCAATTACATTGCATATAATCTGGCGGAGTATTTGCTGCAGGTGGGTGGCCCGATGGCCCGCCCAAATGATTCAAGACCGATCAGTCCGGAAATCATGCCCTCGGCTCGACTTCCTCAGCTATTCCCCAATGAGCCAGCGATCCGGATTAACGCTGGATTATTCCTGGCTTTTTTAATGGTCTTCCTGGTGTGGTACCTGCTCTTCAAAACCCCTCTGGGTTTTGAACTTAGAACAGTGGGATCCAACCCGCGGGCAGCAAAAACAGCCGGGATGAATATCGGCTGGACTTACATGCTGGCGATGGGTTTAGCCGGTGGTCTGGCTGGATTGGCTGGAAGTCATGATATCCTGGGTGTGCTCCGTTATATGCCGAATGCTTTCCAGTCCGGGTATGGTTTCGACGCGATTGCCCTGGCCCTGTTAGGGAAGAGCCATCCTGTAGGTGTGCTTTTAGCTTCACTGCTGTTTGGTTTTCTACGGGCTGGAGCAGTTCAGATGCAGGGCGCAGCCCAGATTCCAGTAGATATTATTTCCATTTTGCAGGGGTTGATCATTGTCTTTGTCGCTGCACCTGAGCTGATCCGGTCCATGTTCCGTCTGAAAGACACCGGAGATGAGGGTGAAGCTGTCCTGACCACAGGTTGGGGCGGACAGGTCTAAGAAGGAGCTAATTCATGACTGCGGTTACTAGCGAAAAAACTATTTCCAGAAAAAAGTTCAGTCTGAAACGAGCCCAGATTTATGGGATTCTGTATTTGATCGTCGGACTTTTCATTGTGGTGGTCTTTGCCGGGGGTGCTGAAGCAGGACAGACGACTACATTTGGATTGACACCTCCCCGGGCAGATACTATCCCGATCCCGGATCTGGTTTTCCCCAGCCAGATCAGCTTGTATGTCATGGCTGTAATCATGGCCTTTGTTGGAGGCTGGCAGCTGGCCAAGGGATTTAAGCGCATTAACCTGGTGCTGGTGTTCATGGCGATTTTATTTGTGGTTGCCTTCCTGGCCTGGGCAGCTCGTGGTAGATCTCTAAATGTCACCTCCTTGATTGCCAGTGCGCTGCTGCGGGCCGTTCCGATTGCTTTGGCCGGCCTGTCGGGAGTTCTCTGTGAACGGGCGGCGGTGATTAACATCGCGATTGAAGGGATGATGCTCGGGGCAGCGTTCTCCACCACAGTTGGGGCCAGCATTGCCTCCAATATCTGGCTCTGGTCCGATCCTGCCGCCCTGATGTTCGGTTTGCTAATCGGTTTATTAACTGGAGGACTGCTGGGATTGCTGCTGGCGGTGATGGCTGTGCGTTACAGGATGGATCAAATTGTGGCTGGAACAGCGATTAACATTCTGGCGACAGGTATTACAAGTTTCCTGTCCTCCCGGATTCTGGTGGAATTCCAGAATTTGAACCAGGCGCCGATTTTTCCCAAAACCCCGATTCCGCTGCTGTCCCGCATCCCGGTTTTGGGTCCGATTTTATTCAGCCAGAACCTGCTCTTTTACTTGATGTTTGTGGTGATTGCTGCCAGCCATGTGATGCTTTTTTACACCCGCTGGGGTCTGAGAACCCGGGCGGTAGGCGAGCACCCCAAGGCTGCGGATACTCTCGGGGTCCGGGTTTACTTTACCCGCTACGTGAATACCGTCTTGGGAGGTGTGGTCGCCGGCTTGGCAGGTGCTTTCCTGGTGATTGGATCTGTGGGGCGTTTCGATGAGGTGATGACGGCTGGAAAAGGCTTTATCGGGTTAGCAGCCATGATCTTCGGAAAGTGGATGCCTTTCGGGGTCTTTGGAGCGGCCAGTATATTTGGTTTTGCTGACTCCCTCCAGAGCAAGTTGGCAATATTGAATGTGCCCATTCCTTCCCAGTTCCTGCTGATGGCGCCTTACTTGATCACGATTATTGTCCTGGCAGGAGTAATTGGTGAGGCCAACCCGCCTGCTGCCGACGGCGAGGCATACGTCAAAGAGTAAAAAGAGAATTAGGATTCAAAAAATACAGGCTGCCGGATCACGGCAGCCTGTTTCTTGTAATGGAAGGAATTGGGGGATTACAACCGTGATTTGGCCAGATCATCCAGCCCGAGACTTTTTAACACAAGATATGCTGTTCTACCCCGGGATTCGTTAAAAACCTTCCGGACCCTTTTTAAAGCAGCTTTTTTTTCTTTTTTATCGCTGGTGAAGAGGGGGATTTTTGCTTTGGATTCAAGGTAATCTGCAGCTGCAGAAACATCGTTGTTACAGGAATTCAGAGCTTCAAGGGCAAATTTTTCTAAATACTCAAGATACAGCTGGTGTTCCATAGAATCTCCTTCAGATGCGGAGTAAAGCTTTGATTTCCGGCCAGACCAGGGGAACAGCGGCTGCGGCTGCTATGATACCAATCCCGCCGGCAGCCAGCAGACTGACGAATTGGGATGATATGGCTGGCCCGGTAATAGAAACCAGTAAATAGCTGATGCCTCCTCCCAGAATGGTGGCTCCGGCGGTTCTCCAGAGTGTGGTTTTAAATCTGGGGCGGTCTCCCAGAGAGCGGTACAGCAGGTAAAAGAGGACCGCTGTTTCTAGACTGAAAAGGAGTGAATTCGCTAAACCGATCCCGGGTGCGCCGATCCATCCTGACAGCAGCCAGCCGACGAGAATGAATCCCAGTAAAGTTCCGGCAGAAGTCAAGAGCGGGATGACAGCGTTCAACCGGGCGTAAAAAGCCCGGGCTGCAACTTCCAGCAGGGAATGTCCTACCAATCCAATCATGTAGGCCCGGGCAGTCCAGACCACTAATTCTGTTCCGGCAGCGTCAAAGTTGAGAATTCCAATTAAATCTGGAAGCAGTATGATTAGAATTACAGCAATCGGAACAGTTAGGGCGAATATGACCCGAATCGTGGTTTCCAGCGTTTCCTTAAATTTCTGATTCTCGCCTCTTGAGATTTGTTCGGAGAGGGTGGGAAGCAAGGCGGTGCCCAGGGCTGTGCCGATCAGTGATTCAGGGACCTGCATAAAAAGCCAGCCGTAGACGAGGGCAGTTACAGCTCCGGTGGTAAGCCTGGAAGCCAGATTATCCTGGGTAATAAAGATCAGCTGGATAAACAGCACAGTCAATATTCTTGGACCCATCAAGCGCAGTACTTTCATCACTCCCGGGTGTTTTAAACTCAGAGATGGTGTCCATCTGAATTTAAAGTGAATCAAACCAGGTATTTGAACCAGCAGGAACAAAACGGAACCGAGGATCACACCGTAAACCAACCCGTATACACCAAGACCAAAGGCCGGAAGCGTAATGGGTCCGATTTGATATCCAGCAGTGGGGGCCAGAATCAGGATGCCTACCAGGGAACCAATATCGTACATGCTGGGAGCCAGGGCAGGCAGCAAGAAGTGCTGCTGCGCTTGCAGTCCGGCGATCACCAGACCGCTGATTGAGAACATGACAGTTGCGATTAAGTTGAGACGCATCAGATCTACCACCAGCGCTTGCTGCTGGGTGTCAAATCCTGGTGCAATTCCGATTTCCCAGCTCACGAGCTGTTTCGCCAGGAGGCCTACAATAATTGAGAGGACCAGGGTAGTCAGAAAAATTAGATTGGTGACCTGGGAAAATAATTTCCAGGTTTCAGAATTCCCTTTATTCTCACGGTATTCGGATAGCACCGGGATAAAGGCCATCGCCAGCGCGCCCCCGGAGATCAGTGCAAAAATCAAGTCCGGGATGTTGTTGGCAGCGTTGAAGGCATCCAGCTCAGCAGAAAGATTAAAAGCTCTGGCAATTAATATCTGTCTGACAAAGCCAAGGACTTTCTCCAGTCCAAAAAAAACTGCAATAATCAGGGTGGATCGGGCGATATGTTTCATGTGGGCAGTATAGCACACTCAACCTTTGATCAACTTTTGATTTTCCCAAATCTGGATCCCTGACTGCGGCAGACGGGGTGCGTTAACTTTTGCAGTTAACTGAAGAGTGGTAAGATATACGGTGATGTGGAATTCCGGTTTCAAGTCAAGGGGTTCCGGTTGGAAATTGGTGACAAGTCTCATCCCGGGCTGGAGTGATTGACCTGGGTTACACACAGAGCGGGTAACAGCTATGAAAATTGGCGTGACGGGTTCCATCGCATATGACTATTTGATGACATTCCCTGGTCATTTTCAGGATCATTTCCTGGAAGACAAACTGGATAAAATCAGCCTTTCTTTCTTAGTAAACCGAATGGTTAAGCGGCGGGGCGGGATTGCCCCTAATATCGGATACAGCATGGCACTGCTTGGAGCTGATCCGGTTTTGTTTGGGACGGTAGGTGAGGATTTTCATGAATATCGAGATTGGTTAGAAGAGATTGGTGTGGATACGAGCGGAATCCATGTCATTGAGGATGAGTTTACGGCGTCATTCTTTGCAACGACTGACGATGATAACAATCAAATTGCCAGTTTTTATCCCGGTGCGATGGGGCATGCGGTGGAGGTGAAATTGGCAGATTGGTCCGGCCAACAATTGGACTTAGTGGTGATCTCACCGAACGATCCTGAGGCGATGAAGGCTTACGTGAATGAAGCTCAGGATCTGAATATCCCTTATTTGTACGATCCCAGCCAGCAAATTGTCCGGCTAACTGGAGCAGAGCTGAAAGCAGGCGTCGAAGCTGCGTTTGCGTTATTTGTTAATGAATATGAATACTGCTTGATCCAGAAGCACACGGAGATGAGTGAATTGGAACTGGAGAGCCTGCTGCCTCTGATGGTTGAAACCAAGGGAGAGGACGGTGCAGTGATTACTGCGGATGGAGCTCAGTACCAAATTCCGGTCGTGCCTCCTCAGCAAATTGTTGATCCAACCGGGGTAGGGGATGCTTTCCGGGGTGGTTTCATAACCGGTTACAGCCGGGGATTTGGGTGGGAACTATGTGGGCAAATGGGAAATCTGGCTGCCACGTATTGTCTGGAATCAGACGGCCCGCAGGGGCATATTTATACCATGGGAGAATATATTGAGAGGTTTCGGAATCATTTTGATGACGAAGGGCAGCTGGATCAATTGCTTTCAGAATAAAAAATACTTGTATAATCATTTAAAAATTACGGAGAAAAAATGGAAAACTTTGACATTAGAGATAAAAATCAGGCAGAAGGCGGCAGACGGCGGATCAAATGGGCAGAGAGAGAGATGCCTGTGCTGCGATCTATTCAGGAACGCTTTATCCAAGAACGTCCCTTTGAAGGGATCCGGATGTCTGCCTGTTTACATGTGACCACGGAAACTGCCAATTTAATGACCACCCTGCAGGCAGGTGGAGCAGACGTTGTCCTGGTGGCATCCAATCCACTTTCAACCCAGGATGATGTGGCAGCCTCGCTGGTAATGCATAATGAGATTCCCGTCCATGCGATCAAAGGGGAGGATAATGCTACCTATTATAAACACATCAATGCAGCAATTGACCATCAGCCGCATATTACCATGGATGATGGGGCTGATCTGGTCAGCACCTTACACAAAGACCGCCGGGAGCTGCTTTCGGAGGTAATCGGTGGGACAGAAGAAACCACGACAGGTGTGATTCGATTAAGGGCAATGGCTGCTGATGGCGCTCTGGCATTCCCCGTGATCGCTGTCAATGATGCGATGACCAAGCATTTCTTTGACAATCGCTATGGAACTGGACAGTCCACCATGGATGGGATCATCCGGGCCACAAACGTGTTGATGGCTGGGAAGACGTTCGTGGTCGCTGGATATGGTTGGTGTGCTCGGGGCTTAGCCATGCGGGCCCGCGGTATGGGAGCAAATGTGATCGTGACCGAAATCGATCCTTTGAAAGCACTGGAAGCAGTGATGGATGGTTTCCGGGTGATGCCGATGGTTGAAGCTGCCCCCCTGGGAGATGTTTTCTGCACCCTGACCGGTGATCTCAATGTGCTGGACACACACCACTTTGAGCTGATGAAAGACGGTGCGATCATCTCAAACTCCGGCCATTTTAATGTTGAGATCAATTTGGAAGGTCTGGAGGAGATGGCAGAGGAAAAACTCCGGGTCCGCCCAATGGTTGAACAATTTGTTTTGGAGGATGGCCGCCGGTTAAATCTGCTGGCTGAAGGAAGGCTTGTCAACCTTGCGGCTGCCGAAGGGCATCCGTCCAGTGTGATGGATATGTCCTTTGCAAACCAGGCTCTCAGCGCCGAGTATATGGTTAAAAATGCTGATTCACTTGAAAATCAAGTTTATAACGTGCCGGAAGATATCGATGCTGACATTGCCCGGCTCAAATTGGAAAATATGGGGATTGAAATAGACGTGCTTACTCCAGAACAGGTTGAATACCTGAATTCCTGGACATCCGGGACGTAAATTCCCCTAAGCATAGTTAAAAAAACAGTTCAACCCGGATCAGATCAATGGTCCGGGTTTTCTTGTTGGTATATTTTATAAATTTCAACGAGAGTTTAGCAGGTAAAATACAAAAAATAAGTCCACAGGAGTTCCCTGTAATTTAGAGGTGATTTAAAAATGAGCGAGATTAACCGAAGGGCTTTCCTGAGAATTCTTGCTGCAGTTTTGGGGTCTGCCGGGAGTGCCTACCTGCTGGGATGTTCTGACCCCCAAAAGCTTTCTGAAAAATCAGTTTCCTCTACCAAGGTTGGATTTCCGACCGCTTCCCCCACTATTTCCCCGGATGTCCAGAGTTCACTACAATCATCCAGCACTTTTGAACCTGAACCAATTTCCTCTTCCACACCTGCTCCAGAGCCTGCTTACCCGGATCTTGCGGTTGCCCGCAGTGGGGATCCAGAAACGATGGTGAGGAAGGCGGTGAGAGCTCTGGGGGGATTGGAGAGGTTTGTCAGTGATGGGGATCTGGTTGTCATTAAACCCAATATTTGTGTTGCATATCATACCTATGAATATGCGGCAACTACCAATCCATTTGTGGTCGGAGCCCTGGTTAAAATGGCGTTGGAATCCGGCGCCCGGAGGGTCAAGGTCATGGATTTTCCCTTTGGAGGGACAGCCGAGCAAGCTTACCAGGTTAGCGGAATTGCAGCCCAGGTCAATAAGGCAGGCGGCAAAATGGTTGCGATGAGCGGGTTGAAATTTGTTCCTACAACGATTCCCGGGGGAAAAGATCTGAAGCAGTGCAAAATTTATCAAGATGTGCTGGATGCAGATGTCTTGATCAATGTCCCGATTGCCAAGCATCATGAACTGGCTCGCCTGACGCTGGGGATGAAAAACTTGATGGGAGTGATTTACAACAGGCCATTGATGCACGGAAATTTAGGGCAGCGGCTGGCGGATCTCAACAGCTTTGTCCGATCCGATTTGGTTGTAGTTGACGCGGTCCGGATGCTGATGAATCACGGCCCCAGTGGGGGAAATCTGAATGATGTCCGCAAGGCAGATACTGTGATTGCCTCTGCGGATATTGTCGCAGCAGACAGCTATGCGGCCGGGTTGTTTGGCCTCAAACCAGAGAAAATATCTTATATCATAACCGGGGCGGAGATGGGTTTAGGCAGGAAAGAATTAGAACAGATCAAAATTGAGGAGATCAATCTTGGCTGAAATCAAGCGTTGGTTTCATAGCTGGAGAACACCCCGGGGCAGGCTGTCGCTGAGAAAAATTGTTCAGGTGATCTCAACAGCAGTAATCCTTGGTTTATTAGTCTGGTCCCAGAGGGTGTTTTATTTGAATCAGCGTGGGGGTGCTGCTGAATTTTTGATTAACCTGCCCATTCGTCTGGACCCCCTGGTTATGCTCCTGCAGATGATCTCCAGCCGGATTCTCCTGCCCCTTGGATTCATTTCTTTGATAACGGTTGGATTAACGCTTGTTTTTGGGCGTGTGTGGTGCGGCTGGGTCTGCCCGGTAGGAGCAATCCAGGATTGGCTGAGTTTTCCTGGTAACAAGTTCAGCATCAGGCCCCCTGCAGACTCCTGGAGAAGTGTAAAATACCTGATTTTACTGGCCATGGTGATTCTGGCTATATTTTCAAATCTTAGTTTTCTGATTTTAGACCCCCTGACCATTCTCTACCGCACTGTGACAACATTTTTCCTACCCGCCGCAGATCAATTGATTACATTGATAGAAAGAGCTCTGTTCCGGGTTCCCATTCTTCAGATCCCGGTAGGTGCGGTGGATTCCTGGATCCGACCAGGGATCCTGCCGGTTGTTCCCGATCAATTCCAGGCTGGCACATTGTTTGGGGCAGTATTTCTGGGCATTTTGTTTCTGAATTTAATGATCCCTCGATTTTTCTGCAGATATCTCTGCCCGCTGGGAGGCATGCTGGGATGGATATCCGGATCCAGCTGGTTTCGGGTTCGGGTTGGGGAAAGCTGCACCTCCTGTGAATCATGTGTTTCGGTTTGCCCCACAGGCGCAATTCACAATGAGAATGGGATCACAATTGACAGCGCAGAATGCACTATGTGCATGGTCTGTTCAACTGCCTGCCCGGCGCTGGATTTGAGTATTCTTCCGGGAGATACTTCCCGGGTTCCACAGGATTATGACCCCGAGCGGCGGATGATTTTATTGACCGCAGGGGCTGCCGCTCTCGGTGGTGGTGTGCTGGGTGCGGGCCCGGCTAAACAACGAATCGAACCTCACCTGATTCGACCTCCCGGGGTTCTGGATGATGAATTGTTGCAGAAATGCATTCGGTGCGGGGAGTGCAGTGAAGTCTGCCCGACCAATGTGATTCAGCCTGCTTTGCTGGAATCAGGACTGGAGGGGTTGTGGACTCCATTATTGATTCCGCGGATAGGCTATTGTGATTATTCCTGTAATGCCTGCGGCCAAATATGCCCGGTAGGAGCCATTCCGGCTTTATCCCTGGAAGAAAAACGGGACACGGTGATTGGAAAGGCGTATTTGGATCATGATCGGTGCCTCGCGTGGGCTGATCTGGAAGATTGTATTGTCTGTGAGGAAATGTGTCCGATTCCCGAAAAAGCAATCGATTTGGAAGAATCGGTAATCGAAGAGCCGGACGGTAGTTTCAGGACTATTCTCCAGCCGGTTGTGGACCGGGAACGCTGCATTGGCTGCGGAATCTGCGAGAATAAGTGCCCGGTCAGTGGTGCAGCCGCGATCCGGGTTCATACCCCGCCGCTTGACTGCCTTTCATTTTGAGTCAGTGAACTGTTGCTTCTAAACAGTTTTCTGGAGTTTCAGGTCCAGTCAGTTTAGGGTTTGGTTCCTGGATAACCGTTGGCGGGGTTTCTTTGCTGACACAGTTCCCGCCCGGTTGTTTCTGGTTCTGTAGGCGGAGGGGGGCCTACCTAACTGATCTGGACTGGTAGAAGCAGAATCACAGTTGCCATCACGGTCATCATGATAAGGTTGGGTTATTTGATTCAATCTTCTTTCCAAAAGATTTATTCTGGGAGCTGAATAAATATCTTCCCGTAACCAAAAATTTCAGCATCAAATACAAATGTGTAAGGGCTGACATTTTCTGCAACTTCGAAACCAATTTGCCCCCGGACTTTTTCCCCGGGCTGCAGCTCATCATCCGGTAATCCTCCATCCGCAAATGATTGTGCCCCGAGATTGAAGGTGTACTGCTGGCCAGTAGCATCCTTTACGTACATCTGTAAGACACTGGAGATCTCTCTTACAGTCTCACCCTTGTTTTCAATTGTGATATCAACCACCAGAAATTGATAATCTTCCCGGGGTTTTATCAGGTTGTTTCCAGTAGGACGGCTGACACCGAGAATTGAAACCTGCAGATCAGAGATTACTATTTCTTCTCCGATCTCGAAAACTTCCTTTGTGAAATCCAGGTTCAAGTCTGTCGGAGGATTCATCGCAATCGGTTTAGAACCTAAATTGACGGTGATTTCACCAAACCCTACCAGCTTATCTTCGTAGACAAATTGGTAGCTTTGAGATTCTTTTTTTACCTGGAATCCAACTTTACCCCGGATTACCTCGCCGGGATTGATTTCACCCCGCGGTGGGTTAGCCCCGGCAGCTGTATTTGCTTTCCCGTTCAGATTGTATTTTTGTCCGGTTTCATCTTTCAGGCTCATCTGGAAAGCCGGTGAGATAGAGAATGAGTTTTCTCCCTGATTGGCAAGCATCAAATCTACTACAAGATATTCTTTGCCCTCCCCAGGAGGATTGAAATCACCACCGGGAGGCTGATCCCAGCCCAGGACGATTATCAGTGTGTTATTGATGGAGACCATATCCCCGATTTGGTAGATAGAAAGGGAGGTTGAAGCAGTTTCCGGATTGGTTTCTGGTCCTTCCGGGGGAGATAAACTCCCGACTTTGGTTGGCTTCTGTTCCATTTGACAGCTGCTTAGACCCAATCCGATAATTATCAGGAAAACGATCAAGACGGTTTGTTTTTTTGGCATCAAATTTTGTCCTTAACAGTTTGATTGTCAAAAGATAGCATTTTTTTTAGTTTTTTTCTAATTACATATCATAGATGCGGATAAAAATTATCCCACAAATCATCGGTTAAGAAAAATTAACATTTTGTGGGAACTACAAGGATTATTTTTGGGAGGAAAGTAATTTAAGGAAGCTAATTTTGATCAAACTTTTTGGAGGGCTTCCACAGCAATTTGAATCAATCTAATATTTTTGGACGGGACTGATGGATTTTTTACTGTTCGGTGAAAACAGGAAGGAATGCTATAAATTCTGGTAAAAACTTTTTGGTCATATTTCGCATGACATCACAAAATATCCAAATAGTATCAGGGTCATCATGGGGAATTAAATCCTGGAGAAAGTCCACTACTTCTACAACCTCTCCTCGAGCGGAAACCCTGATTGCGAAACTTACCGCTTTCCTGACAACTTCATCCTGGGCGCTCAAAAGGGGTTTGATCATTTCCAGACAGTGTTTTGTATAGGTGGGACATCGGTAAACGGCCAATCACAGTCACCCCTGCCCGCTGAACTCACTTGCTGCTGTCTGCGGTCTTAGCTGCCATTTCGGGAAGCCAGCTCTCCGGGGCTTTGCGGACGATTGATCCAAGCCCTGCATGGAGAGTTGATCACAGTCCTCCCAGGTTTTACAGAAGCTGCACAGCTTTTTTGAGGTAGGGGATGACCCGTTCTGGATCCCGAAGCCCCATTTTTCCCAGGATCGCAGAAGCAACGCGATCCTGCCTTCCCTGACGTAGTCGTTCGAGAGCAGCTTGGCAAGAGGAAGAAACCGGTTCAGATCCTGGGATGTTTTTTTGCGGTTTCTGCCCCGATTTGTTGGGGCAGGGTTACCGGAGCGCCGACATTTTTCTGTTTGGCAAGTTCTTCGCTTTTGATCCTACCTGTAGATTTCCTGACAGCTGAAAGCAAACTTCCTGGAAAATATCTGCAAGTGGAGATAAATCAAGTTCTGAAATATCCGCTAATGCATCCTGAATAGTTTGTATTGGTTAGTGACTCATAAGAATTGTCTGATATCGAAATTCCACATCATCAAAAATTTTACACCATTTTCACACAAACTGGATGAA
>CAZTWV010000037.1:0-29650 GCA_964618295.1 uncultured Anaerolineales bacterium
TTGAGGAGGAAACTCAAGCATTTTTCCAGGAGGGAGATCTGCTGCTGGAATCCGGGATTTATCCCCCGGGTGCAATCCGCTTTTTCCATGAGCTGCACCGGAAAGGGGAATACAGTGGGGAGTATCCGCTGACCGTCGATGATGGGGCAATAAAACTGCAGAAATTAATGGATTCCTGAACTGAGGATGATTTATGACTGAAAATGAACTGTATATTGAAGTAAAAGAGGTCGATTTTGTTTATCCCGATGGAACCCAGGCTCTGTACGATATCAACCTGGAGATCGCCAAAGGGGAAATGATCGCATTGATTGGTCAGAATGGTTCCGGAAAAACCACCCTTTCGAAGTGTTTGAACGGGCTCTACAAACCCACCCGGGGGGATATTATAGTGGAGGGGTTAAACTCTAAAAAGGGATCCATCACCCAGATGGTGCGCCGGGTCGGATATGTTTTTCAGAACCCGGATCACCAGCTATTTAATAACAACTGCTGGGATGAAGTGGCTTATGGACCGCGCAATATCCAGCTCCCGGAAGATGAGGTCAAAGAGCGGGTGGAGGAAGCCATCCAGGTTGTCGGGCTCCCGGAAGTTTACCACCAGGAACATCCTTTCTTCCTCTCTAAAGGTTTGAGGCAGCGGGTAGCGATTGCTTCGATCCTGGCCCTGCGGCCCCAGGTGATCATTGTTGATGAGCCCACTACCGGTCAGGATGCCAAGCAGTCCCTGGAAATTATGGATTTTCTGAAAAGCCTGAATGAAGAATTGGGACACACCGTGATCATCATCACCCACGATATGCCGATAGTCGGACAGTATGCCAAACGGGTGATTGCCATGGGACAGGGCCGGGTGATGGCGGATGCGCCAACCGCAGAAGTCTTTACCCAGGCCGAGGTGCTGGAACAAACTTTCCTGAAACCGCCCCAGATTACCCAGCTGGCCCAGTCCGCAGGGGATTTGGGTTTTAGTCCAGGGATTTTGACCGTAGACGAGATGGTCCGGGCCTTTGAGGATATGAAATAAACCGGAGTGACAGAGAGGAATATGATCTAGATCCGGCGGTCTGACGGCCGCCGTTTTTTATTTAGGAAGCAATTGGCTGGCTAGTTGTTTTCAGCACTTACTTCTTCAAAGATATCCCAATTTCCCCTAACTCAGTTTCGTCCATTTCCAGGAAGAAATTGATCCAGGACTGAATGATGTTGAGGATAATGGTTACTACCAGGATGATCAGAGCGTAGGCGTTCATGCTTTTTCTCCAGTTATTTCTTTTGTATGAGTCTAAACCCAAAGCATACCCAGCGTCTGTAAAGGAATTATGAATTAGCTGTAAAAAATTTATTTAGTAGAGGGGGAAGATCAATATTGGCTGTCTTGACAGCAGGAGAGGCAGCACCAAAGAACCCGGATTGAGACAGGAAAAGGGAATCTGCTCTCAGTGGATGCTAAGTTTGAAAGTTAAGTTAGTTATGCGGGAGTTTGTTGACTGCCTGAACTTGAGAAAAAATAGGTCCAGCTTTGCGATGATTTCCTAAGCTGCAACATGGTGCTGATAATTCAATTAAACAAAATTATCAGCGACGCTACCCCCAGCATGGCAAGGGGATACCAGCTGGCCCGGTCAAAGAGCCGGGCGGCCATGCGTCCCTTCTTCCGGTGACGGTGCAGCTGCCAGGCTGGGCGCAGCAGCAGAAAAAAGCCTGCCAGCAGGGCTCCGGACCAGTACAACCATTCCAGATCCGCTGGAGAAACCTGGCTGAGAATCAGGCTGATCAGCACACAGAGTGATAACGCAGTCAGAGCAATCTGTCCGGCTGCGTTGAAACCAAGCTGAAGCGGGATGGTTTTGGCCTGCAAGCGGCGATCTTCCTCCGTGTCGTTCCAATCGGCAGGGATATTCTGGCCGCCTACTTCCCAGCAGAAAACCCAGGCGAATAACGGCAGCAAACGGGTAAGATCCGGTCCAGGGTCGACCATCAGCACCGCCGCTATCGGTCCCCCGGATTTGACAAGGCCGCTGACCAGCACCCGCCAGTAAGTAACCTTATGAAGCAGGCAGTAAAAAATTTCCAGGAATGCCGCTGCAGTTAGCACCAGAATAATTGTCGGGTTCAGAAACCAGCTGCCGAGCAGTGCCAGCCCAAACCAGATCAGAAACCAACTCAGTCCGGCTCCACGGCTAAGCGCGTCCTGGGCCAGGGGATAGCGCAAAGCGGAGGCTTCCACTGCATAACCGTCCTTGATTGCTCCCTGAGAAAATTTCTTCCGGTCACCGGTGATTCCCATCAGGTCGTTCAAGGCATAGACCGCGGTGTAAGCCGCAAAACCGGTTGCCAGTCCCAGTAGAGTGATTTTCCAATCTGGAATTTGACCCACCCAGAGCACTGCCGCAAACCCCGGTGCAGCGAGGTCTAAGACACCATGGGTGGTCCGGGAAAGCGCAAAGAATTTTTTCATCGATTTTTCCTGGATGGTAGGTTATCAATCTTTCTGAAATTTTAATAGATAGTTAACATCTTCCCGATCGAGATCGAGTTTAAAGTCTCCGGTCAGCGGGTTATAGATCAGGCTGGCGGCCTGAATGAAACCTAGCCGGTTCTGGCCTGCCCAAGTTTTGATTTCACCCGGGCGGATTAATTTCGTGTAGCTGTGCGACCCCCGCGGAAGGAGACCAATCAGGTATTCACCGATCAGGATTGCAAATAGAAAAGATTTCAAGCTGCGGTTGATGCTCGAAAAGACGGCTGTGCCGCCAGGTTTGAGAGCCCGGGCGCAGGCGCCGATTACCTGGTCCGGCCGCGGGACATGCTCGAGCATTTCCAGGCCGATGACCGCATCAAATTGGGCGGGATGAGCTTGAGCATACTCCTCCACTGGAACCAGGAGGTAGTCTATTGAGAGCTGGTTTTCACGGGCGTGATCCCTGGCAACCTCAATCGCTGTGGGGGACAGATCAATTCCCGTCACCCGGGCTCCGGCTTCGGCTAGAGCTTCAGAAAGGATCCCTCCGCCGCAGCCTACGTCGAGGATTCGTGGTTGCGGTATTTGAGGGTTGTCCATGATGAAAGAGACCCGAAGGGGGTTGATTGTGTGCAAGGTTCCCATTTTTCCCGCTGGGTCCCACCACAGATCAGCGTAGCTGTTGAACTTTTGAATCTCTTCTGGATCGTAATTTTGGACCAATTTTAGCTTCCAGTGCGGAAAAAGTAGCCTGAAAATATGCCTGTATTATAGCTGAAGGATATCGATCAAGGCCAGATGGAAAAAAAAAGAAGGATTAGAGGTTTTTGATTTGATTTTACATCAATGTTTGAAACGAATCCAATTACAAACGGGCTAATTTTCGGTATACTGAGATATGAAAGGTAAAAATTGATCCGGATGTTTTCTTAGCCGTTTCGTATATTTGTGGATTCCAGCAAGATTAGGTCATCACTTTTAGATTTAGATAAGGAGATCATCATGGGTTCATCACAAAATGGACAGGAGACCAAGAAGAAACGCTCGGGATGGATCGTTGTTCTCATCATTCTGCTGATCTTGCTGCTGTTTTGCTGCCTGGTTGGAGGGGTATTGTGCTGGGGGTCCCAGAGAGTGCCAGCCCTTCTAAACTGGATGTACGAGAATGCAGAGAATTATGGATTTGATGAAGAGGAAATTGAGCAGCTGTTCCAGGAGTTTGAGCAGGGAGATTTTGATAATTTTATTCCTGATGGTTTTGATCCGTTGGAGGAACTTGACCCGAATGCATTCGAGGAAGAGGGTGAACTTGAGCTTGATGGCGGATCAGCGACCTGCCAGGACTTAAGCGGAGTTCTGGAAGTGGAATTACTGGTTGGGCCAGCGGATGCTGTGGGCCTGGAACCGGTCACCATCGGGGAAATTCCTTTTTCCGTAGTTAGTGGGGGTGAGATTGTCGGTTCAACCTACCTGACTTATGAGGGTGAGCTCGAGGCGGAATGGGGAACCTACACGGTTTATTTTGAAGGAGACGTGTTCCTGACCGGCACCTGCCAGGATGGGAGTGACGGTGATATCCTGGATTTGAACGTCGAGTTTATCGGCGAGCAGCGGGTTGAGGTGAATGTAGGCGGTGTGGTCCAGGAATATCCCTGGTCCGGTTCCGCTGATGTTGACATAAGTCTCCCAGTCCAGGATGGGGCCCGGGAGGGAGGGGAAGGCTGGTCTTTTGTGCTGCGGATAGAGTAAAGCGCTGGAAGCAAATTTTGTTTCCAAGCTGATCCAGGATAAAAGATTTTCAAGCCATGAGATTATTTTGGAAAAACATCACGCCATTCTTAATAATCGTGACAGCCCGTAAGGTTGAAATTCTGCAGCGCGGGTCAGCAGCAGCTGGTTGAGTCAACTGAGAAGCGGCTGAAGAACATCCAATTGAAAAAGGAAAACGACGGTCTGATGGCCGTCGTTTTTTGTCTTACATGCTGCTGGGAAAAAGAAAAGAAATTAATTTCCTGCGGTAGTGATTTTGACATGATGCAGTTTTTTAAAGTGGTAGCTGCCAGATTTTTTCAGGACGGCTGGAACGTATTCTTCCCGGACATCGAGCAGGGTGTTCTGCTTGTTGATAATGATTCTGCCGATCCCATTCCCAGGAATCCGGGCCAGGGAAGCGATCCCGCCGACAATCACTCCCGGTTTGAGGCCGTGATCCCTACCTTTTCCCAGCTGGAGGCGGACCATACCTTTTTCGTGGGTGGTTCTGGAAGGAGTTGATCTGCGCTGCTGATGTCGAGGGGATTGATTAGCTGTGACCCTGGAAACTGTTTCCAGGGGGAGGTCATTCTGAGCCCGGCGGGCCATCTTGAGGGCAGCCGCAGCCACTTTGAGTGGATCATATCCGCTGGAGATCAAATACTGGGCTATTTCCTGCTCCCGGTTGCAGCGGTCCCGCTCCAGCCAGACTTCGAGACGTTCCATGAGCATAAGATCCCGCCGTTCCTGGAGCTGCTGATCGGTCGGGAAAGAGCTCTGATCTAATTTTTGTTTCGTGTAGCCTTCTATGCGCCGGAGATAGCCCTGCTGCCGGGGAGTGACCAGGGAAATGGCAGTTCCGGTCTTTCCGGCCCGTCCGGTGCGTCCGATCCGGTGCACATAAGCTTCGACATCTGTCGGCAGGTCATAGTTGAAAACGTGAGTAATATCATCAATGTCCAGGCCCCGGGCTGCGACATCCGTGGCCACCAGCACCTGGATTTTTTCAGAACGGAAGCGATTCATAACCCGGAGACGGGCATCCTGAGAAAGGTCTCCGTTCAGGGCTTCTGCTCGATAACCCCGCTGGTTGAGCTCGGCGGCCAGTTTGCTGGAACCTTTCCGGGTCTTGGTGAAAACGAGGGTTGATCCTGGTTCTTCATATTCAAGAAGGCGGGTCAATCCGGCCAGTTTGTCATTCGAGTTGATGAGATACCAGCGCTGATCGACACTGTCAACTGTCAGATGCTGGCGCTTGATCATTACGGTTTCAGGATCGGTGAGATAGCGATCTGCCAGCTGGCGAATCACTTCCGGTAAGGTGGCTGAAAACAAACAGGATTGGCGCTGGGCGGGTGTGTGTTTGAGAATGTTTTCAACATCCTCGACAAAACCCATACTCAGCATTTCGTCTGCTTCATCGAGAATCAGGAGCCGGATCCCGCTGATATCAAGAATGCCCTGCTTCATTAAATCCTGAAGACGGCCGGGCGTGCCGACCACAATATCCACACCCTGCTTTAGTTTCCGCCGGGAAGTGCTGTAATTCTGTCCTCCGTAAACGGGCAGGACATGGATTTTCAGAGATTGACCGTAATCCTGAATGGCTCGGGCAACCTGTATGGCCAGTTCCCGGGTTGGCGCAAGCACCAGGGTATGGACCCGGTTCCGGGATTCCTGAGCAAGTAAATCATGGATAATTGGAAAAGCAAAAGCGGCTGTTTTACCGGAACCGGTCTGGGATTGGACCAGAAGGTCTTTACCTGTCAGCATCCAGGGAATTACCCTGGTCTGGACCTCGGTAGGTTTTTTATAGCCTTGATCAGCTGCTGCCTGGACTATTCCAGGGTGCAGCCCTAGTTGAGAAAAATCTGCAGTCATCATATACTCCGTTTTGTTTTGACAACCCTCTAGCGTGAGTATCGTGGATCTGCAGATTGTCATTCTGCACCCGCTCCGGCGGAATTTCTCTGCCGGGCATGAAAAAAGCCCGTCCAATCCTGGAGGGGCTGCCATCTGGAATGTTCAAAACACTGTCTTATTAAATTGGTGCGGGTCTCTTCTAAACCAGCCCCAAGAGTATACCACACGAGAGAGCATGCTGTCTATGACACATTTCATTTTCAAGCTGGTGGGATTAAGGCAAAGCGAAAACTCCTGGACCTGGATAACCAAATAGTAAATTTTACATATCTAGCAGAACAATAATAATAGGTTGGAGCAAATGAACGACACCCGTTACAGTATCCAGAAAACTGCCCCTGGTTGGACACCTGGTAAGTTACATCACCTGGCAGGATGAACTGCTGCGGCGCGGCGCGGAAGAAGCCGGTCCGGTTTTCGGATTGAATCTAAGGGGCCAGCCGGTCGCGGTGTTGATTGGAGCCGAGGCCAAGGACGCTTTTTTCTCCGAAACCGACCGTTCCCTGAACATGAATGAGGCTTATGATTCTCTGGCAGCGATCTTTGGTGAAGTGGCCTTCCTGGCTGAGCACGAGACGTACCTCAACCACCGGCCGATCCTCCATGCTCTCTTCGGACGGGAGCGGATGGCCGGGTACCACAAGGTGATGGTCGCTGTCGTTCGGGAATGGCTGGACGGACTCGATCAGGAAGGAGAAATGGAGATCACCCACGAGACCGGAGAGCTGGTCAAGGAAGTGGCTGGACGCTGCTTCCTGGGAAAGGAGATCAACCAGCAGCTGGAAGAGGAATTCTGGAAAGCCTATGCTGATCTGAGCCGGGCGATGGACCCGGTCCTGCCGCCGGACTGGCCGCTGCTAAAATTTTTCCGTTGCGATCAGGCCAAGAAATGTGTGCGGGATGTGCTGGCCCCGCTGGTGCGCGAGCGGCGTGCCAATCCTGTTGATGATCCTTTCCCAGTGTTCGTGGAAGTCCGCACGAAGGACGGTGAGCTGCCGGAGGAAGAAACCATTGTCAAGCTATTGATGGCATTGTTGTTTGCCGGACATGAGACCACAGCCGGACAGACGGCCTGGAATGTCATCCAGCTCATCCAGAGCCCGGAGTATCTGAAACTTGAGCGGGAAGAGGTCGACAGCGAGCTGGGTGAATGTCAACCGTTCGAGCAGTCCATGCTGCGCAAACTGAGCCATGTCAAAATGGCTGTGGACGAAACAGCCCGGATGCGGCCATCAGTTGAAACCATCATGCGCACAGCTAAGCAGGATTTTGTGGTTCCGAAAGGCTGGATGGTGCAAACTGCCACCGCGGTGGACCATTTCCGGGCGGATGTATTCCGCGATCCTTACCAGTATGAACCGCTGAGCTTTTCTAAAGAGCGCAGGGAAGATTGGGGGGAGAAGCATGCCCTGATCGGCTTCGGCGGAGGATTGCAAAAATGCGTTGGGATGAATTTTGCCAAAAATGAGATGACGATCATCGCCACTCTGCTGTTCAAGGAATACGATCTGGAGCTGATCTCCGGGAAGCCGGAAATCAAACGCGGCCTGGGATCGAGCAGGCCCAGTAAAACAAAGTTGAGGTATTGGAAGAGGGGTACTGGTTAGGGAGGACTGAGGTAAAAAGAAGAAGGGGAGGTGCGGCTTCGGCGCATTCATTAGGCAGTAGTATTCGAGTAATCTGTATGTATTGATCAGATGTCAGTTTCCTGGAGGTTAAAAAGAAACGCGTAAATTTAACGCAATCGATTTTTTATCACTGGAACTGAGCCGAAAGGCGCGCTTCTCTGTTTTAGGCTTTCTTTTTTTTACTGGTATGTCCCGGGAGATATCCAGCAGCTGGTATAGCCAGGATCAGCCGTTTAATAAAGGAGAGGAGACTGCATGTTATTTAAGGCTTACACGTCTGTAAGTAAATTTATCCTGGGTTTTGGGCAGTTTCATTGTGATGACGTAATACAATAGAGAAGAAATGAAGCTGCTCTTTAAACGGGCAATCGCTCATATTTTATTTCTTGTTAAATGAAAAAAGTGTTGAGGTATCTGTGCTCCAGAGATTGAAAACGGTTTTTGATTTTTCTGGGATTGTTTTCTGGGATTTTAGCCAGGGGATGAATATCAACCCGTTCACCCTACAGTTTAAAAGTGAACTGGAAGAGAGTTTTCAGGAGGATTATTTTCAATCATCGATAGGTTTACTGCGGGTTTCGTTTATCCTGGGGGCTATCTATTATTCCCTTTTCTCGATTCTGGATTGGGTAACAATGCCCTTGGTATTCCGGGAACTGTTGATCATCCGGTTTGGATTCGTTGTTCCTGTGGTTATCGGCGTATTCATTCTTTCTTTTACGAAACAATTTCAAAGGTGGTGGCAGCTGGCTGCGGGGTTCGCTACCTTGGTTTCTGGATTGGGTATTGTATTGATGACCCTCCTTCCTGTGGAATTGATTCGCTCCTCCTACTATTCGGGTATGATTCTGATCCTGATTTACTGCTATTTATTAATACGGCTCCGCTACATCTTTGCCAGCCTGTCAGGGTGGCTGATTGTCGGTTGTTACGGATTGTCCCTGGTATTCGTACCAGGAGTGGAATCCAGAACTATCATGATTAATCTTTTCTTTCTGGTCAGCGCGAATATCCTGGGGATGTTCGGAGGCTATGCTCTGGAATTTTTTTACCGGAAAGATTTTTATCACCGTCATCTATTAAATTTAGAAAGAGAAAAGGTGACTCGGACAAACCAGGAGCTGGAAAACCGCGTTGATAAAAAAACGCGCGATTTAGAAGAAAACATTAAGAATCTGGAAGCTTTACAAAACATCGATAAAGCAATCTCCAGCAGTATGGAATTATCAGTGTCACTCCGGATATTTTTACAGCAGGTGGTTGACCGTCTGGCAGTGGATGCTGCGGCTGTTTTTCTGTATGAGGAAGAACTGCAGGAACTGAATTTGGCGGGTGAAATTGGTTTTGGATTCAACATCAAGAATCTGCCTTCCCAGCGGGTTGGGGAAGGTTTTGCGGGGTTAGTGGCGGGGCTGAATAGAACGCTGTTTGTCCCTGATATCGGACAGGATTCTCGATTCCGGGGAAAAGAATTTTATTCTGAAGCCGATCAGCTTCGTTCATTTTACGGCATCCCGCTTCTGACTAAAGGAAAAATGGTCGGGGTCATGACACTTTTTCACCGTTGCCTGTTGGAGCCTGACTTCGCGTGGAGAGAATTTGCGAAAACATTGGCTCGGCAGGGAGCAATTGCAATAGACAGCATTATCCATATCCGTGAACTGGAACAGACGAATCTGGATTTGAGCCTGGGTCAAGATGAGATCTTGAAAGGGTGGGCTGAATCGCTTGAGGTGCTGGGTGTAGAATCAGCGGGGCATATCCAGCGCACATTTGATTGCTCCCTGAAAATTGCCCGGGCTATGGAGCTTAAAGACAGAAAAATCAAGCAGGTAAGATTGGGAGCTCTGCTGCATGACCTGGGGATGCTGGCTGTGCCGGATACTGTGAGGAACAAAACTGCTGAGCTGAGTGAAGAGGATTGGCAGCTGATCAAGAAACATCCAGTGCTGGGAACGGAAATAGTCCGGCAGATTCCTGCTTTGGAGACAGCTGCTGATGCCATCCGCTCCCATCACGAGTATTGGGACGGCAGCGGATACCCGGATGGATTATCCGGAAATCGAATCCCACTGGCGGCCCGGATTGTGACTGCGGCTGATGTCTGGGACGCGCTGCGTTCTCCAAGACCGTATAGATCAGCCTGGAGTGATTCCAGGGCGGCTGATTACATGCGGGACCAGTCAGGGAAGCTGTTTGATCCCCGGATTGTGGATATTTTGCAGTCAATTGAGCTGCGGGAGATGGGGTGAGGGTGCGGCTGCGGTGCAGTAATGAGTCAATAGCAATCCAGTAATCTGTATTAATGGGTCTGTTGTCAGCTTCCTGCAGTGCAATATGAACCACAAGAATCTGATGGAATCGGACGTCAAAACTGGAAGCGAGGCAAAGCCTCGCTTCACTGCTTACGGGTTAATGTCCTTCCAAGTTGATCCAGCGAGACGCTGGATATGTTTTGATTTTCAATTCACTTAGTTGGAAAACTCCCGGAGCAGTCCAGCGGTTCAAACTAAACTTTCTTGTCTGATCCTGGGGAGGGTTTCAGCACGATTCTGACCACAGTCGAACCGCGGGATTCATTGGACAGGCCTTTGACAGGAGACGCAGTGAAATACTACGCCGGCAGCTGGCAGGATTTCAGGACGACACATAATGTGTCCCCGTCTTTGGACCTCCGTTTTCGGTCAGCGTAAAGCGCTCCTTTCAAATATATCTATAACACTCATTTGCTATACTGAATAATAAATCAAAAGATAACAATCCAAAGGAGGATGCTGATGGGTTACTTGTTACTTCTTCTGGGGGTGATAATCATATTCATTTCTGGGGTCCGGATCATACGCCCCGTGGAAGTAGGTATTGTCGAGTTTCTTGGACGCTATACCCGCACCGCCGATTCTGGGTTCAATTGGATCTTCCCAATCGTCTTCCGGATGTACAAGGCCAACATAACAGAACGCAGGGTGGATATTGACGCTCAATCGATCATCACCAAGGATAAGCTCAACGCTGTGGTGGATGGCATGGTCTATTACAAAGTCGTTGATGCCCAGATGGCTATTTACAATGTTAATAACTACGTAGAATCAGTGCCTTCATTGGCGAAAACCACCCTCAGGGCTGTCATAGGTAAAATGACTCTGACCGAAGCCAACGAGAATCGAGATTCGATCAATGCTGAAGTGGAGAAGATCCTTTCCAAGGAGATCTCAAAGTGGGGCATCCAGGTTGTCCGGGTTGAACTCCAGCGCATTGAGCCCCCGGCCGATGTTCAGGACGCGATGAATAATGTGGTCAAAGCCGAAAATGAGAAAATCGCAGCGCTTGATCTTGCCACGGCAATCGAGACCAAAGCCGATGGTGAACGCAGGGCGGAAATCAAAAAAGCCGAAGGTATTGCCGCTGCCATCCGGCTCAAAGCCAATGCTGACGGGGACGCGATCAAGATCGTCAACGAAGCTGCTGAACAGTACTTCATAGGCAACGCCCAGCTGCTTAAAAAGCTGGAAACCGTTGAAGCGGCCTTTAAGGATAATGCCAAGATCATTGTCCCGGCCGACAGCGACCTTGTCAATGTCATTGGGGATCTGGCGGGTACCAACCTGCCGATCACAATCAAAAAAGACAAGTAGTCTTGGCGCAAAAGAGGTTGCAAAAGAACCGTTCACATTGGGGAGCGGTTCTTTTTTTGCGTTTGAATAACCAGACTGAATCCCGGGACCGAGGCTTTGATCATATGCCTCGCTAAGACCATTGATTTCCCGCCAGCGAGACGCTGGCTGTGTATTCTGCTTTTTCCAAGAGAGGTCTTTGCAGTTGGTAGGGAAACGTTATCCAGGTTGAACAGTGCTCCTGATATACCGCCAGGATGGGTGGAGATCGAATTACTGCATCTGATCCAAGAATTCCAGCATCAGCTCTGCGATCCGCTGGTGTTGATCGGACAAACTCAGGGTAGGCTCAACATCCCCTTTCTGCGGTCCATAATCTCCAAACTGGGCGTGGCTGGCCCCTTCGATGGCCGCAAACTGGGTCCCATCCGGCAGGAGGGGACGTTTGCTGTCAAAGTTATCTGTGTTGGGTACACCGTCCGTGGTTCCGTAAATGGAAAGGGCTGGCAGGCTGCTGGCGGAGAGGTCGGAGCTGTCCGGGGGGAAAGAATCCCACAGGGTCAGTCCGTCAATTTTCTCCGGGTTGTTGGCGGCGTAGATCCCGGCTGCAGCTCCGCCCAGCGAGTGTCCGGCTAACAGCCAGGTCTCGATTTCCGGATAAGTTTCAATTACAGCTCCGGCTGCTCCGCTGTTGAAGATTGCCAGGTTGAGCGGCATGGGGGTGATCACAACTAGAAAACCTTCCTCTGCAATCCGGGCCAGAACCGGGGCATAGGCGGCTGGATCAACCAGACCTCCCGGGTAGAATATCATGCCGGTCTCAGTTTCCAGCATTGGCTTAAATTCAATCCACTCTTCCTGGGTCACTGCCACTATTTTGGTGGTTTGCATCGCTTCGAGCGCCGCATCCCGGGCCGGGTAGGTTCCGGTCGCGGACCAGATTACCATCCCCAGCGCAGTGAGGATCAGCAGGGCTGCTAGACCCAGAGCTGAAAATTTCAGAAATTTCTTGACCATCATAAGTAGTGAGATCCTTTGTCTACTGTCTACTGTCTACTTAGAAAACATGGAGGGCTGATTTATTACTTATCAGGATAACCTTGATCTGGTCTCTGTCAAGAAAGCTGGTAGAGCACCAAACAGGGCTGCTATTTGAGCAGCCCTGTTTGGTTTTTCTATGCCGAGGAAGGACTTAGATTTACTCCAGCACAATCCGGTAGTAGATCGTGTAGTCCCCTTTGTCGCTCAGTGCGGTGTATTCCCCACCACTCTTCCAGCTGCCCATCAGCTGGTAACCACGGTTTTCATGAACAGCAACCGGGTTCCCATCAGCTGAATGGTATATCCTTACGTATCCGCAATCGTCGCTGTCTGTGAAGAAATCGCTTTCAAATCCACCTACCAGCAATCCAAAAGAATCTTCGGCAGCCATGTTAGGCAGAAAGTAAAGATTATTTATAGCGTGAATTCCAACACCCCACTGATACTCACGATAGGGCACATGTATTCGATTTACCTCATCTTCTCCAGCCGGTAATTCATAGAGACTGTGGAAGATAAACCACTCGCCTTTGCTGTATTGGTCATGATCATCGTGGACATCGATCTGATAGACCTGAATATGCTTGATCCGGGCCGCGCCAATTTCATAGCCATTGTTGTTTTCATTGAGCTCCACAACAGCATCAAACGGGTCCACTTCCAGGTTGATGGTTTCAGACCATAACGCCAGCTGATTGGTGTCCAGATCCATGGTCAATAGTTTCTGGCTTCGGGGCGGTATTGGATCTTCTAATTCTATGAAACCGGTCCACCCATCTGTGGACCGCTTGATGGATACCGTCGGGTTTTCTACGGCAGGAAGTGCACAGCCCAAATTCTTGATCCGGATCTTGAGCTGATTATTGTCCCGATCTACTCTCGCTGACGAGATGATCAGATCGGGGCTTCCAGGGATCCAGGATAAAGCTTGATCAAAAACCTGAACATAAAACGGCAGATTATTGTAGTCGTAAAAAGTCACGGAGATCTGGTCCGAGGTTGTTGGAGCTGTACCATGGTAAACCAGGTTGAAGTGAGCCGACCCCACCCCATGTTGAATTTGTATTTTGGAAGAGTTAATTTCCTGGACGATCATACCTTCCTTGAGGGCATGCAGCCGGATGGATGCCAGACCATGGGAAGATTGATAGCGGTAATCCAGCTGCACTTTGTGCCCGGTCCCGGCGCAGATTCCCTGCGTGCTCAGGTTCGCAGCTCCATTATCTCCCTCGCAGGTTTCTCCCTGGTACTGAAGCGTGTTGCTGGGAGCGGACTGCAGTGCCTCCTGATAGGCAACAATAGTGTATTGATACTGTTCCTCGCAGGGGGGGATAATCCACCAGGCCGGGATCCCGGTGGACCGTTGATTCTTCTGGACAGTTGCCACATGGGTTTGATCCCGGAGGATTTTAAACCCATCAATTTCATTCTCATCCCCCTGCCAGGACCAGTTTAAAAATGTCAGGTTGTTCAAGGTAAACTGACCCAGGTTGGTGGGAGCTGGCAGGGCCCCACCTTCCGGATTGATGCGGTAGGAGACAGCAAATCCATCCCCGCCGCTGCTGGTTCCGTTCATGAGCTGCCCATCCCACTCCGCGGGCGGGTGTTCGTTGGTATATTCTCCCAGCGATACCGGAAAACTGCTGCTGGCTGGGAGTCCCATACACTCCAGGTACAGGCTTACCGTCTCATTGTCAGGAACAAAAACAAGGGCTTTGTTGGTGCCGCCCAGATAATCCGCTAGATTCCAGTTGTAGGTATTAAATACTGCAAAGGAACCCGTTTCCGGGACCCGCTGCGGGGGGAGATTTTGAAGTTTGACATAGCAGTACACTTCATCATAGGCTTCCTGCACCTCAAACGAAACAGCTTCTACCTCGACCCAGGTCCCCTCAAAAAAGGGTACAAACGCTTCCATCAAGATGCCCGCGAATTCAGGAAGGATTTGGAAGGGATCGGGGTCTGGATCCGGATCGGGGTCCGGATCCGGTGCGAGGGATGGATCACTCCCGGGATCCGGAACCTCTGGCGAGGTTCCAGAGGGATCAAAACCTCCTTCCGGGGAGGTCAGAAACTCAAGCACGTCGGCTGTTTCAGCGCTTCCTTCGACAACCTGCAGGTCAATGGACGCCTGGCCTGTATTTCCCAGGTCATTGATCGCTCTGACAATCAGGCGGTGGTCCCCCGGGGTAAACGGCTGCCAGCCCTGGGAAAGTGACACGGATTGCTTTCCTTCCAGGCTTGTTGTTTTATCAATGAATCTCATTATACCGGCCTGGTAGGACCATAATTCCACGCTGGTGATAGTTTGGGTTTCATCCCGGGCGGTGGAGTTAACGGTAATCGTATCCCCCAGACGGATTGAGGCGCCATTTATCGGAGCATGGATCGCAACGACAGGAGCTGGATCAAAGGCCGGTTGCGAGGAAAACAGCCACAAGCCCCCAATCAGGATCCCAAGCAGGCCGATAACAATTATGGCAATGATCAACATCCGCTGCATGATTTTTTTGAACATAGTTATCTCCTGAACTGGATCCGTTTATTGAACACAGTGGTCGAGCGGTAAATTGCCGCTTTTGTTTTGAGAGAAATTCCCCTGGGTATCCCAGGCTTTGATGTAATACTGAAGGGTCAACCCACCGTAGGGTGAATAACTGGCACTGATTTCCGTCGGTCCGATCTCGATCTGATACTGGTTCCCACCGGTGTTGGTCATCTTAGAAATTTGCCAGGATCCGATTTTTCTGCCCTTGATTGCCCGATAGTACAGTTTGACCTGATCCACTCCGGAAGGATCCGAGACCTGCCCGGTGATGGTGACTGTATTCTGACCGCAGGGAAGCTCCGAGATCCGATCCGGGATAGCATTCATCCCCGAGATGTTGGGAGGCGCGGTATCAGGCGGCGGAGCCTGGGTGGTGGGTGGCGGAGCTTGGGTGGTCGGTGGCGGAGCTTGAGTGGTGGGTGGGGGCGCTTCGGTGGTGGGCGGCGGGGGAGTCTGGGTCGTTGTGGGCGTGATCGTCACAGGCGGAGCCGTCAGGGTCAGAGCCAATCTGTTGTTGGTCTCATCGGACTCCTGGACCTGGTCCTCCACATCAATCCGGCAGGTCACCAGCTGGGGCCAGGTGGGAATTGTGGTTAACGGTGCTGTTGTGAAGACCCGTTCAGCGCCGTGGGTCAGGTTATCCCCCACGCCGATGTTGGCCCGGCTGACCGGGGGGACCTCCGACTCAGCCGGGCCCAAAATGATATCAATCCAAACATCCTGGCCAGCGGGGAGAACATCCACCCCAAAGTTCTTGAACTTACACCAGATACGATCCGTTCCGTCCAGCCCGATATCAATCACTGCCAGATCCGGCTTCAGTCTGGTAAGTTGATCCACGACCCGAATATCAACCTGGGACTGACGGACTGGTTCCCCACCCTCAACTGCAACTCCTACTTCCAGGCTGTAGTCTCCGGGCTGTTCCGGGACCCATTCCTGGTTGATAACGATCATCGGGTCTTCAGCTGAAGGCGGGGACAATCGATAAAGGACTTCTCCATTGACCCGGACCACAATCTCCCCGGTATTGTCGATTTTCGAAAGATGGGCGATGATAGGAAGGGAGGCACCTACCTCAAACTCAGCGCCCTGCCTGGGGTAATCAATCCAGACCTGATTGACCGGATCTCCACTGCCGGCGCAAGCGCTGAGGAGCGGTACCGTCATCAGGAGCCAGATAAAAATAGTTACAATGTTCCGAGTATTTTTCACAGGACACCTCTCTGGTAGTGAATGTCAATTTAAAATTGATCCAAAAAGCAACCTCTGCTTAAGAAACGAGTAAAGAGGAGTAAATGTTACACTGGCTGGATCTCTTTTCTCCTCAGGGGCAGACACAGTACGGTTTGTCAATATCGGGCCAAAGCCCCCCAGCAGAGGTACAATCACTTTGATTCAGGTCTTTCCGGCAGGTCGGGGAAGGCTGATCTCCATCTCCGGTTTGGGCGATTTCCGGGATGGTCAGCCGGGGCTCGGTGTAGACCGGATCCTCACACCCATCTTTAAAAATCTCCAGGCTCAGGATGGAACCCGGAGCGGTGGGCGGGAGGGTGAACATGCAGTAAAGCCGGTCTGGAAAACCCTGCTGGTTGCAGAGGTTAGACGCAGTTCCGCCCAGCTCGGCGCGGTAGGGCATTACCCCTTCTTCCACACCGGGAACTGGAACCTGGAAGCGCAGGTAGACCGGCAGGGCCAGTGTGTCGGGATTGACGCTGAGCAGCATGGTAGCGATTTCCAGTCCCGCAAATGGATCGCAGCTGTCCGCGGTCTCGTCCGGCTGCTGCTGCGTGGGGGGGATCGAAGGGGGCGGAGGGAGTGTGTTGGATTGATATTCGATTGATCCCGGCTCACAGTCTGTGCCGTTGGGACGGCTGTTGCTAAGCTGATCATCTGGAAGCTCACAGTGGCTGAGGCCGGTAAGCGTTTTATCAATTAGTGGGCTACCTGGAAGGATGGGGACGTAGCTGCCGTTAAAGTTGCCCACCTGGGGGTTGAGTTCGGTCACGAACTCACAGGTATAATCAGAGTCAATACTATCAAGATGCGAAATACAGAATTCCTTACCGCAGTCCAGAAGATCATAGTCACCGTGCATTCCCCCTTCAAGGGAGCAGTCCCCGTTGGTATTGTGGATAACTAAAGCTTCCCTGGCATAGACAATACCTTTGATGTTTAATCCTCCACCGCCTGAGCGGGGTCCGGTGCCGGTGTGGGTAGCCGTGTTGAAAGCTGCTGTGGTATGGATCAAACTTAGAACCGGATCCGTGCTGATTCCGTCATGGTTGAAGATTCCACCTCCCCGGTGGGCGGTGTTTTCGGCAATGGTGCTGTTGTCGATATACAGGTTGCCTTCGGCTTGATAGATTCCACCTCCTGCGTCGCCGCTTTGATTGTCCCCAATAGTGCTTTTACTGATGAACAGCGAGCCTCCGTGGTGGGTCCAGATCCCGCCGCCCTGAGAGACAGCCTCATTATCAGAGATTGTACTCCCGGTAATCCGGAAAGTGGCATCCAGATAGGTTGGGCTGACGAAATTGATTCCGTCCCATGGAAAACCGATAGCCAGGCCGCCGCCTAGCCGGGCTTCGTTGCCCTGGAAAGTGGAGTTAGTCACATCCAGTTGGTCCATGCTGATCAATCCTCCCCCGTAGAAACTGCTCAGATTCTGATTGAAACCTGAATTCAGGATAGAAAGCTCGCCCATCAGGTGGCAGGCCCCGCCCCCGTAGCCGCCCTGAGCCTCGTTCAGGGACACCGAGCTGTTGATGATTTCAGAACTGGAAGGGATCCGGGTCGCAGTTTCCAGATCCCCGGACTGGACATGCAGTCCGGGGTAGCCTCCCAGCTGCAGGCCACCGCATTTCAGGGCCTGGTTTTGAAGGATGATCGATCCGTCCAGTTCCAGATCCGAGTTTTCAGAGAATATCGCCCCTCCATTAAAATCTGCAGTATTGTAGGTGAAAAAGGAAGTATCTAGAGCCAGGCGGCTGATTTCACCAGCGGCTGATCTGCGCGTGTATACCGCACCGCCGTATTCAGCTTGATTATTGTAAAAATGAGTGTGGCTGGTGTTTACGTCCGAATCCTCGCTGTAAAGTCCACCGCCCAGGAAACTTGCCTCATTTAAGGTAAATTCGCTGGCAGCCAGAAAGACCCCTTCGACCTCGCCTTTGAGGTAAATCGCGCCGCCATCCTCATTGGCCTGGTTTTCACTGAAGGCTGAATTATTAACTACTATTAATCCGCCGTCGGTGTTGTAGATGGTTTTTTCAGCGTAGATGGCTCCGCCATCTCTGGCTGAGAAGTTATTCAGAAAGTTGGAGTTGTAGATGGTCAGGATACCGTCCAGGCTGTACACCGCGCCACCTTTGTTCGCCGGGAGTGCGGTCTCCCCGGCCCGGTTTCCTTCCAAAAGAGAGTTGGCGGTAATCCGGACCCTGCCGAGGTAGTTGTAGATCGCGCCTCCCAAACCTGGTTTGTAGGCTCCCTGCGCGTAAGCGTAATTATCCAGAAGCTGGACATCATACAGGAACAGGTCGCCCTGATTATTGATGATCGATCCGCCACAGGGACGGACTCCGGAGGACAGGGTGAGATTATAAAGCTCAAGGGTTTTTTCGGGGTTGATAAAGAAATGCCCGAAGGGAGTCCCCTGGCCGTACTGGATCTCGATTTCCGAGTGATTGCCGCGGATGGTGATCTCGCTCTTGATTCTCGGTAGGCCGTTATAAATGGTTTTACCCATCCAGGAGTGCTGATTTTCCGCCTGATTGAGAGTGATGTGGCAGTTGGCCGGCAGGTGGATTTCAGCCGGAGTGAAGGGATCCGCATTGGCGTCCTTGATGGCATCAATCAGCTCCTGGGCGCCGCATTCGATCGTCTCCTCTTCCGATTCCGGGGTCGGTTCAGCTTGATTGCAGGCTGCCAGGCTGAAGGATAAGAGAATCAGAATCAGGATCGGGATTATGCTTAGCTGACGGTGGGACATGATTTTCTCCTTATTTCCCTTGTTGATACATTCCAGGTGAGAGCTAAACTCCTGCTTGAGAAACGGATCAAAGGGAAGATCCGTTACATGAATCTGCGGTTGGTTGGGCCTCAGGGGCAGTCACAGGAGGGATTGCGGCTGTCCGGCCAAACGCCTCCGGCCGCGAGGCAGTCGTCTTTATCCAGGTCCGTCCGGCAGGTCAGGGAGGGCTGATCTTTGTCCCCTGTTTGAGCCACTTCAGGGATGGTCAGTTTGGGCTGCGTGTAGACAGGATCCTGACAGCCGTCCTGGAATAATTGAAAGCTCTGGACTGTCCCTGGAACAGACGACTGCAGGGTGAACATGCAGTACAGCCGGTCCTCGAAGCCCTGGGTGTTGCATTCGTGAGCCTCTGTTGAGCCCAGAAAGGCCTGGTAGGGTAGAGTGTCATTGACATCCAGACCGGGAACTGTGTCCGGAAAGCGAACGTACAGCGGCAAAATCAGCGTTTCCGGATTGATGCTCAACATGGTCAGAGAAACAACTTCGATTTCACATAAGTCTTCAAGATCAATAACAAGGATTGAAGTTTCGTTAGATATGTATTCAAATGATCCGGGCTCACAGCCGGATCCCTTGGGCCGGGAGGTGCCCTGCTGATCATCCGGCAAACCGCAGGTGGGGAGGAGATCAATCAGCGGACTGCCTGGTAAAACCGGGTGGTAATTGGCATTGCCGGGTCCCAGCTGCGGATTGGGCACGGTCTGCCAGAAATAGCAGGACCCGTCTGAATCCACGTTGTGGTCCAGGGAGGCGGTACCACCCTGGGACTCGGCGCAGTCTACGGGTATGTTTTGAGTCACGAGGGATTTTTCGATCAGGACATTCCCGGTGAGGTTTAATCCCCCGCCTCCAAACCGGTTTGTAGCCAGGGCTTCGGTCGCAGTATTATAGGCTACTGTGGTATGGATCACTTCCAGGTTGGGATTGCGCGGCCCATCTCCAGTAGAGTACAAGCCGCCACCCCGGGCTGCCTGGTTTCCAGACAGGGTGCTGTTATGAAGGGTCAGATCCCCTTCCCGCTGGTAAATACCCCCGCCGTAGTTTATGGCGCTGTTGGATACGAATCCTGATTTATTAATCAACACAGTGCCGTTGTGATGGGCGTAAATCCCGCCGCCGTGAGCATCGGACCGGTTGATCATCAATATCGAATTCTCAATCTCAACCTGGAAATCCAGGTAGTTGATGCTGCCGGTTGAGCTGCTGTGATCGAAGACCGGGAAGCCGATCATCAAACCTCCCCCGTTTCCGGCTTGATTTCCACTGATGGAAACCCCAATCAGTTCAGCGTCATCCATGATTAATACGCCCCCGCCAAAGGCAGGTGATTGATTGTTGAGAATCATGGCTCCATTGATCGTTAAGTTTCCCATCAGGTGGCAGATGCCGCCTCCATGGGAGTCAGTTGCTGTGTTGCCGGAAATAGACCCTGCGTCAATGATTGAGGTGGAGGGTATTTGTGCTGTTGAACCCAGGTCACCTGCCTCAATATCCAGGTTCGGATCGCCGCCAATCCGAATCCCCCCGCAGCTGGCAGCCTGGTTGTTGTGGATCTGGGGATTCTTAAGGTCCAGGTCGGCATTTTCGGAAAAGATTGCCCCGCCAATCCCGGATACCGTATTGTTGTGGAATTCGGATTCTTCGCTCTGCAGCTGACTGCGGTCCCCTTGCTGAACCCGTTTAAGATATACTGCACCGCCGTGAGCTGCAGTGTTGGCATTCAGCCGGGAGTAATTCAGGACCAGAGACGTCCCCTCGGCATAAATCCCGGCGCCCAGCCCGTCCGCTTCGCCTTGGCTGAAAAGGGAAGTGACAATCAGGACTTCTTCTAACTCGTTGATAAAGGCAGCCGCGCCGCCGTCCTGGCGGGCGATGCTTTCCCGGAAGTCGACATTCTCAAAGACAATCTTATCCCCACCTTCAAAACTGGCAGATTTTTCGGTGTAAATCGCGCCCCCCCGTCCGGCCGCCTGATTCCATAAAAAGGAAGAATTGAGTAGTAACAGAGACCCATTCCGGCTGTAAACCGCGCCGCCGTGGCTGTCATTGATGGTTCCATTATTCCCCGCCTGGTTTTCCTGGAAGTGTGAATCTGCCATGATCCGGACCTCTCCGGCATCGCTGTAAATGGCCCCGCCGTGGGCAACCCCGCCGGTATTTTCCGGCAGGGCGGAGTTATTCTTGAAGGTGACATCGTAGACAAATAACTTTCCTCCTTTGTTAACGATCGATCCACCCCGGGGGCGAACACCGTTTAGAATTAAAAGATCATAGAGCTTCAAGTCGCCGTTGGCTGCAATGAAGAAATGCCCGAAATCCGGTTCTCCGGCGTCTTTGACAATCTCAATCACGGCATTGTTACCGCGGATGGTGATCTCGGAGGTAATCACCGGCAGACCGTTCTGCATGGTGATGCCGTGGATGGTGTCCGAGTTTTCTGGCTCGGTCAGGGTGTACTGGCAGTAGCCCAGGTTGATTTCGGTTGGATCAGGGTTGGCATTGGCATCCTTGATAGCCTGGATCAGGTCCGGCACGCTGCACCCAACGGAAATCTGGGAGGGTGTCGGCTGGGGTTGATTGCAGGCGCTGAGGCTGAGGATTAATAGACTGGAAATCAAGACAAGAAGCAGTGAATATCGAGTGCGGAACATGGTTTCTCTCCTTTTTTGTTCTGGGTTTCAGATGAATCAGTCCAGCTGTTCTGAATAATATAGTTAGTTATCAGATTAACGAATAAAAGGAAAGATTTGTTACACTGCCAGAGAGAGTGATGGATTTAAGGGCAGAGGCAGGTCGAAAATGAGTCGTTAACCTTTTTATAGGTTCCACCGGATGCTTTGCATCCTGATTCTTCCAGATCCGGGCTGCAGACTGAATCTGCTGACCCCCAGGAGAGAAGTTCCGGGATACTGACCGTGAACTGCGAATAGATGGGTCCGGGGCAGTCATTAATGAAAATATTCAGTTCCAGCCCTTGACCAGCAGCGGATTCCGGGAGCTCGAACATGCAGTACAGCCGGTCTTCGAAACCTTGCAACCCGCATTGATAAGCTTCAAAGGTCCCCAGAACGGCTCTGTATGATTTTGTTTCAACGTCAGCATTTTCCAGGCTCAATCCCGGCACCCCGCCGGGAATTTTTAGATAGAGGGGAAGATGCAGGGTGTCCGGACGCAGACCCAGGAGAACTAATGAGACCTCAGCTGGATCAAATGGCTGGCAGCTGTCGACTGCAGGGGCAAGGGTTCCAGGTTCAGGACTGGCTTCTGGTGTTGGCGGGAGAGTAGGATCCGGGTAGGAGATCGGAGCGCAGGTTGGGAGAGTGATCGAGATCTGGGTCTGTTCCGGAGTGACGCTGCCCGGAAAGTTCGGCAGCAGGGCCCGGGTGTTGAACAGCAGGGTGTACACCAGCCAGGCCCCGGCCGCCAGAACAGCCGCCCCAGCCCCGCCGGCTGCCAGGGGTGGTTTCAGACCTGATTTCGGGGGAGGCGCAGGTGAACCACTGCCTATTGTCTTCTCCAGAATTTTCAGCGAGAGGGAGGACGGGGGGATGACGGGGACCCAGGCTCCAAAGACCAGCGATTGAGCGATCAGCTGTTCCCGCCGCTTCCTGCACTCCGGGCATTCCTGGAGGTGCTTCTTCACCAGCTGGTTTTGGTCAGGACCAGCTTCTCCATCATGGACCGCTGTCAGCAGGTTGGTCATATGCTGGCATTCACCCGCGGGATCATCCAGCACCAGGTGCCTGCCAAAGTTCTCCTGGAAAGCAATGCGGGCCCGGTGCAGAGTGACCTTGACATTAGAGCCGCTGATTTCCAGGATTTCCCCGATCTCGGTGTAGGAGAATTGATTGATTTCCCGCAAGATGAGAATTTCGCGATACTTGGGATTGATGCTGTTCAGTGTTTCCTGGATCCGCTCGGATGCATCCATTTTCTGGGCCTCTTTCTCCGGACCGGGCAGGGGGGATCTGGCCTGGAACTCATCGTCAAACTCAGCTTCCTCCCGCTCAACACGGGTCAGGTCGATAAAATAGTTGCGAGTGAGGCGGAAGATCCAGGCCCGGAAGTTCCAGGGCGGACCCAGCTGGGGCAGGTGGGCATGGGCCCGGATAAAGGCCTCCTGGGTCAGATCTTCGGACAGGGCCGGATCACGGCTGAGGGAGAGTGCGTAGTTGTAGACCGCCTGGAAGTGGCTTTCAAAGAGAGTGGTAAACGCTTTGCGGCTGCCTCTGGCGGCCTTTTGAACAACCCTGACCTCAGACTGGCTGGTGTGATCCATTCGGCTCCTCATTTAACCAACGAGAAAGAATGAAAAAATGTTACAGCTGAGAGGGGCAACGATGAGAGATGGGTGAACCGTTAAATCCCCATATTTTATGGTAAGGCGAACAGAGAGCTTCTCTGTCAGTGTAACATAAAATCGCGGCAGGGGAAAAGTACAAAAAATGAATGTTAGGGCGGGGGCAAAGCTGGGTCTTTGGAGAAAGGAAGGTTCCTGTCGATAAGAGTCAACAGCTTGAGGAGTTTGCCTGGAGCACCTGGAGGGACTTGAACCGGATTGTAAAGAAACAGGATTTTCCAAAATCGGAGGGAGTAGAAGTTCCCGGATCGACAGCCGGGCTGGAATATTTCGGTCAGCTTATTTTTTGGAAGGAGAGCTTCCAGTCAGTCCCGGCCTGGATTCCGAACTTCTCCCCAAAATTTCCCAGATTGGTAGCGATCGCAAGATTGCCGATCTCGTTGTTGTAGACAAGCTCCTCACCCCGGGGTACATCTGAAAAGGTCCTGCAGTACGGCAGCACTTCCCGGTATTTCTCCTGCCCCTGATGCTCAATCACGGTCTGGAGTTGATCACCATAGGCAATCCCCATGCTTTCAAAGACCTCCAGCGGAATATTGGTCCAGACCATCCCGAAATGAGGGTCTTCGATATCCAGGATCCCGCTGACCTGGCTGCCTTTAACTACTGGATCAGTAATCGGGTGCCGGACGATGTCCTGGACCGGCTGTTCCGGACCGACCCCCTGGAAGTCAATTACACCGGAAGCCAGCCTGGCGCCGGTGTAGGCATAGACATCCCGGCCGTGGAAGATGTGCGACTTCTCGCTGCCATGGACCCGGTTCACGGATTCATCAATCTCCCGCAGGGCTTCAATCCCGACGTGTTTATCCAGATGGGTCAGGGTGCCGTTATCCGGGGTGACGATGTAGTGCCCGGCGCTGGTCCGGGCGGCGACACTTTTTCGGCTGGAGCCGACCCCGGGGTCAATTACCGAGACAAAGACTGTCTCTTCCGGCCAGGCGTGGCAGGTCTGATAGAGGGAATAGGATGCGGCCCAGGTGTCGAATTGGGGGATGAGATGGGTCAGGTCAAAAATTTTCAGATCTGGATCGACCTGGACAGCGATCCCGTGCATCTGGGACACAGTGCCCTCCAGCAAACCAAAGTCGCTTTGAAATACCAGTATTTTATTTGTCATGGGTTACCTGCTTTTTTGGGCATGATTTCAAATGAAAGGATTCCAGAACCGGCTGCCGTTGATGAAGATTGTGACCATCAGGGAGAGGGTAAAGACGGTCAGGGTGAAGAGGATCGTTAATTTGTCATTTCGGGATAACTTACGGGTGTTGTACCAGGTGCGCTTCTTGTTTTTTGCAAATCCCCGCAGGTCCATTGCGTCCGAGATATTGTCAATCCGGTCCAGGGAAGAAAAAATTAAGGGAATAATCATCTTGATATATTCTTTAACCCGTTTGCTGAACTTCTGTTTTTTTGAAAGCTCCAGCCCGCGGGCCTGCTGGGCCTTGGAGATAATCATGTACTCGGAGGAAATGTCCGGGAGGTAGCGCAGGGTCAGGCTGAAGGCAAAGGCGATTTTATAGTGGACGCCAAGCCGATTCATGCTGGAGGCGAACTCGCTGGGGTGGGTGGTGAGGAAGAAGAGCAGGCCAAAGGGGATGGTCGCCGCGTATTTTGAGATTTTGGTGGTCTGGTACAGGAGCTGCTCATGGGTCATGGTGTAGCGCTCAGAAATCGAAAACAGGACGTGCTCCGTCCCGTAGAGCCGGACCCCGTACTGGGGATCGAAGATGAAGGTCATCACGAAATTAATGGATATAAAGATAGAAATATAGATCAGGACGATTTTCAGATCCCGCAGATGAATCCCCGAGGCCCGGAAGACAAAGACAGCGATGATTAAAACCACAGTGATGACCCGGGGATCATAGGTCAGCATGACCGTGAAGGTCATGGCGAAAAATCCGACTAACTTACTGACCCCGGAAAGATTGTGGACAAAAGAATCCGCCTCGCTGTAGTTAAAAAGTCTTCTCATGACAGCCCCCACTCCCTTTTTTCTTGGCTGACAAAGGCGTCCACCAGGTCCTTGGGATTCTCAATCCCGATAATCTGGGCGATGTGAAAGAGTGAGGTCTCTTTCAGGGACCCTTTTTCGACGATCTCCACATTGGTGAGTACATCGCTGGAATCCGTGTCAGCAATTAAGTCTCCCTCGCTTAGCACAATCGATCTCTTGGTGTATTCCATCATCAAATGCATGTCATGGGTGATCAGGATGATGGTGATCCCCAGGTCCCGGTTCAAGCCTTTCAGGAATTCCATGATTTCCGTGTAATGGCGGTAATCCTGGCCGGCAGTCGGTTCGTCGAGGATGATGACCTCAGGTTCGAGGACGAGAATTGAGGCCGTGGTGACGCGTTTCTTCTGACCGTAGCTCAAGGCGTTGATCGGCCACTTGGCAAAACGCTCGATGCCGCAGATCCGCATCGTTTTTTCCACCCGGCGCTGGATCTCGGCTTCCGGCACGTCCCGCAGCCGGAGGCCGAGTGCGACTTCTTCAAAAACAATATGCTCGGTAAACATGTGGTTCGGGTTTTGCATCACGTAGCCGACAATCGCAGCTCGTTCGGTAATTGTTTTATCGGCCGCATCCTTCCCGGAAAAATAAATCTGGCCCTGATGACCTTTCTCAAAACCGCAGATCAGCATCGCCAGGGTTGATTTGCCGGCTCCGTTCCGCCCCACAATGGCGATCATTTCCCCTTTTTTAATCGTGAAATCAATCTTGTTCAGGACGGTCTGGCTGGTGTAAGCAAAGGACAGGTCGGAAACCTGAATCGCGTCCTGATCAGAGATGGATGGCACGGCTGGTGTGGTGCTGTCAAACCAATCAAGAATCTGTTTTTGATGAGATGCAAGATTGATGGTGTTAATATAGCCCGGTTTCATCTCCGGGGTGATCTTTACCCCGGCATACTTGAGCAGGGTCACATAGAGCGGCTCCCGGATCCCGTATTTCGCAAAGAGATCTGTCGCCATGATCTCGTGGGTTCCCATATCGGCGATGATTTCACCCTCTTGAATCAGGATCACCCGGTCGATCTCCCGGTGGAGAACATCTTCAATACGGTGCTCGATGATAATCACGGTTTTTTCAGAGTTCCCGTGGATGTCATCGATCAGCTCCATGGCTTTCTTGCCGGTGGCCGGATCCAGGTAAGCCAGCGGCTCGTCAAAAAGCAGCATATCGACATCATCCACCAGGATCCCGGCCAGGGCGGTGCGCTGCTTCTGTCCGCCCGAGATCTCCTGGGGAGAATTCAATATCACCCGGTCCAGGTCGACAATCTCGGCGGCTTCCCGGGTCCGGCGTTTTAATTCCGGGGTTGGGATGCAGTCGTTCTCGAGGGCAAAAGCGATATCCTCTGCCACGGAGAGGCCGACAAATTGGCCGTCGGTATCCTGGAGGACCGTTCCAAGCGATTTGGAGAGGTGGTGAATGGGGGTCTGAGAGGGATCCATGCCCTGCACGGTCAGGCTGCCTTCAATCGTACCGGGGTAAGAGTGGGGAATCAGGCCGTTAATGCAGTAGCCCAGGGTACTCTTCCCGCTGCCGCTGGGGCCAATAATCAGCACCTTTTCTCCCTCATAGATGGTCAGGTTGATATTTTTGAGGGTGGGGTACTTCTGGGCGTTGTATCGGAAAGAAAAGTTGGAGAATTCAATGACAGGTTTTGGCTTCATGGACAGGATTCCAGCAGTTGCAGGTGTTCTGGTTTTGCTGACCTCGCGCAGAATTCAAACCTGGCTGGGAGGCAGAGAAAAGGGCTGCTGAGCAACCCTTTTCTCCATTAATTGTGCAATTTATATTGTGATGTTTAAATTCACGGCAGGTTATTCCAGGCTTCCTTCGGGGGTGCGGGTCCGGGCATAGACCAGGAGCAGCAGGGTGCCGATAATTCCGGTGGAAATGGCATTGCCGAGGAAGGCTACAAGGCCCTGGGTAAAGACCAGGTTGACCGGCTCGGAGTAGATCAGGATGTCCAGGAGGGGAGCGACAACCACCCAGGCTACCAGGTGAGCTGCGGCCTGAACGAGGTTAAAAGTCAGAATTTCCTTTCCACCGAACACACCGGATTCGGAATCAATCCAGATCTTGGCGAGGCCGAATCCAAAACCGGCGACGCCGCTGGCGATGACCCAGCTCCACCAGGCGGAGCCCCACAGGAAAGTATCACTGAGGGCGTGGCCGATGAAGGCGATCAGGGCCCCGGCGATGGGTCCGAACAGCACGGCAAAAAATGCGCCCAGGCCGTAGCTGGTGGTGAAATCAGTGTTCGCCACCGGGGTGGGAACCTTGACGTACATGAATAAGACCGTGAAGAGGGCTGCGCCGATGGCGGTCGCAACCAGGGTGCGGGTGTTGAATTTGAACATAACATCCTCCTTAAATAAATGGAATGAATGATCATCTCGATTTTACACCAAAACAAACTGCTTTCAAAGGAATTTAAAGCAGTTGGCCCGGAGAAAATCGGTCTTCACTTGTTTAAACACAAGTTTAGGTAGTTGGTTATGGAGGAACCCGGGCGGCGGGTTGTTTGCAGGTAGGACCCGGATCCCGGAGGGTGCTAAACAAAAACTCCCCAATTCCTTGAGGAGTTTAAGGCGCACCCGGAGGGACTCGAACCCCCAGCCTGCTGATTCGAAGTCAGACGCTCTATCCATTGAGCTACGGGTGCGTATTTTGAAACTATTATACATCAAGGTTAATATTCGTCAATTCCAGGCCCTTTTTGTTCAATTATCTTGAACTGGACCTAAACCAGTTATTAATCTGGCTCTCATAAACGGTGTTTTTCGGTGCAACTTTGGTGCAACCCGGTGCAGCTCAGCCGTTTTCAGTCGGCTTTTTCGGTGCAACCGGCTGAAAAACCCCCTCTTTTTCCAGCATTTCCGCCGGCAGCGACACCGGGGTGGTGATCTCGTCCATCACCGCAGCCGCCTTTTCCTGGGTGCCTGAGACCATGTGGGCGTAGGTGTCCAGCGTGGTGCTGGCCCGGCTGTGACCCAGACGACGGGAGACGGTCAGCAGGTCGACCCCGTTGGCCAGCATGTGGGTCGCCGCGGTGTGGCGCAGGTCGTGAAAGCGCATCTCCGGCAGATCAGCCAGTTCCAGCAGAGATTTGAACGCCTTCTGGACCTGCCTGGGGCCCCAGGGAGCGCCGCTCTCCTGGGTGAACATCAAATGGTCATCCTCCCAATCCGGGTCGCGGCAGAAGCACTCCTGGAACTGCTCTTTGCGGTGAAGTCTAAGCAGGGACCAGGTATTGGAACCCAGCTTGAGGGTGCGTCTTCCGGCCCGGGTCTTGGGCGGTCGGAGCATCAGCCCGTGTTTTTGGACCCGCTTCAGCTGGCGGTGAATGGTCAGAGTCTTTCTATCCCAGTCCAGATCGTCCCAGCTCAGGCCCAGCAGTTCTCCCAGGCGCATCCCGGTGGTGAGGGCCAGCTGGTACAGGGCCAGGAATTCCGGCTGCACATCCTGGGCGGTGATCAGCAGGGTCTGGATCTGGTTCTCATCCAGGATCTGTTTTTCCCGGGGTTCTGGTTTGGGCGGGACCGCCACGGCGGTCGGGTTGCGGGTCAAAAGACCCAGATTGACCGCATGGTTCAGGGCGCCCCGCAGGACGGCATGGGCCAGCTGTACGGTGCGGGGGCTGACGCCGTTTTTGGTGTGCCTGTTGTAGAGCATCTGGATCAGATCCGGCCGGATTTTCAGCAGCTGCTTCTTACCCAGGGAGGGCAGGATGTAATCGCGGCTCAGCTGGCGGTACTGGCGGATGGTGCCGGGCCGCACGGTAGTGGATTTCATGGTCAGCCATTCCTGCATGAATTCCTCCAGGGTCGTTTTGGCTCCCTTGTAGGTCAGCCCGTCATCGACCTGCTGGCTGATCTTGCGGACCCAGTCCAGGCATTCTTTGTGGGTTTCCGCCGAATGGCTCAGCCGGTGTCCGTCCAGGCTGATTTGAGCCCGGTAGGTGCCGTCGGAACGCTGGTAAATGGTGCCTTCGTTATTTCCTCTTTTTGTTGCCATTTCTAGACTCCTTCTACTAAGTCTGGAATGGCGGCTCGATTTCATACCCTGAGGTTGTTAAGGTGCTGACCTGATTATACCTCAGCGCGTCAACTCGAGTCGGCGGTCCTCAGACCTGGCACCCGGTCCGGTTTTCGTGAATGTATCGATCGAGATCTTCCCGGCGGATGCGAACCGCTGTGCCGATCTGGACCGAGGGAATTTCACCCCGTTTGACCAGTTTATAGATGTAGGCTTTGCTGCAGTTGAGGAT
>CAZTWV010000038.1:0-28889 GCA_964618295.1 uncultured Anaerolineales bacterium
TGCCCCCACGGAGATTCGAACTCCGGTCTTGACCTTGAAAGGGTCATGTCCTGGTCCCCTAGACGATGGGGGCATATATATTTTCCTGCATTGCGAACGCTGAAAATTTTACCATCCCTGTAAAGCAGGGTCAAGTCTTTGCAGCCATTCCTGAATTTAAGCAAATTTCAGAGGGATCAATCCCGGTACAGAGTATGGGTGAAAGTGGCAATATGTTTCCGTGTTACCAGCATCGCCGGACTTTCGATCACCAGTTCAGGATAAACGATTGACCTCACCTTCCCATCAAATATGGGCAAAAATTCCCAGGTTCCTCCGGACATCAAAGCTGTAAAATCAAATCTACCGGGCCACTCCAGCAAACCTTCATACTCGTAGACTGAATCAGTGATCGCAATTTGAAATTTGTTCACATGTTCATACCCGGGCCGGGTGATCCCTTTCGGACCAACATCCTGTCGCCTTTTCAAACTGGCACTGTGAATGTGGTCTTTGACAAGCCGGATCTCATCCAGTTTTTGGACCAGAAAATCCGGATCGTGAATCCGGGCCAGGCTGGCATCCATGATTTTCATAAAAGAACTGGTTGGATCCGCCAGCAAACCATTGAGCCCGGTATTGGATACTTTCACACTGCCAGCGATCCGGTAGCTGGAAGTCAGGACATGGACAGGAATAATTCGCGATGTAAGGGTACGCTGGGCCATGAGTTCTACTCCCACTGGTTTATCTCCCCCGGTGAGGATGCTGGGGATTCTCGGGTTATTTCAGATTTCAGGAAGAAAACCAGTTAATTAATTAAGTATAAGATATGATTCCAACCCCGTCCTGAGGGTTATTTGTAAGATTTTCGTTTCAAATCAGCACTTTAAAATAACTATCAACCATCGGAAGCCAGCACAGGCTTGACACCATTCACCAATCCCCAGGATGATGGCGGCCAATAAATGAGCAGAGCTTCACCAACCAGGTTTTCAACAGGGACCATCCCCCAGTTATGGGAATCTGAAGAATTATTCCGATTATCACCCAGTACAAAGTAAGTATTCTCTGGTACTTCCCATCGACCTTCGTAATTGGGTTCATTCTCCAGGTAAGGTTCTGAAAGCAGGACCTCGTTGATGTAAACTTCCCCGTCCCTGATCTGTACTTGATCCCCGGGCAGCCCAATCACCCGTTTAATATATTCCTGGGTGATATTTCTGGGAAAATCGAACACAACTACATCTCCTCGTTCAGGAGAACCGAAACGGTAATTCAGTTTGCTAACAATCACAAATTCTCCGTGATGCAAATTGGGTTCCATGCTGGAGCCGTCAATCCGGATCCGCTCGGAAACACCCTGGATTATCAAATACAGCGCCAGGGCCAGAAAGATAGTTTCAAGGATATCAAGGAAGGCCCGGAATGCTCCCTTCCGTCTGCTACGTTCCTGGGGAAGATTGTTTTGATTGAATTCGAATTCAGGTTCCATTTCTGCACCCAATAAAGTGTTTTCCAAATTATAGATGGTAGATTCCGGCTGGACAAGGGCAAGAATCCTGCCACCCATATTGGATTAATGCCCCCGGTAAGTTTTCCAGCAGCTGCTTTCAGCTTGCTCGAAGCAGAATCTTTATCGGAGTCCCAACAAAAGGAGCTTCCTGACGGATTTGATTCTCCAGATATCGGAGATATGTGAAATGGGCTAATTTTGGATTGTTGACATGAAGCAGAAATGTTGGAGGATCATTCCGGATCTGAGCCCCATAATAAATCTTAAAGTGTTTTCCGGATTTTGAGGGAGCCGGATGTCTGTCCTGGGCCCGCTGCAGGATGCGGTTGATCTGGGATGTCGGAAGGCGGAACATTCTTTCCTCCTGGACCCGAAGAGCCAGAGGCAGGATCTGATTAACCCGTTTCCCGGTCAGGGCGGATGTAAACAGAATTGGCACATAATCCATAAAATTCAATTCGTAGCGGACATACTCAGTAAATTCCCCCATGGTATGGGTGTCTTTTTCGATCAAGTCCCATTTGTTAATAACAACCACCGCACTTTTCCACTCTTCCAGAATGTAGCCTGCAATATGAGTATCCTGGGATTTTATGCCCTGGAAAGCATCAACTACCAGCAGAGCCATATCGGCTCTTTCAATCGATTTCATAGCCCGCAGCACACTGAATTTCTCAACCCCAGGCTGGACACTGCCCCTTTTTCTAATCCCCGCGGTATCTATCAATGTGACAGGAATATTGTCGTATATCAAGCGGGTATCAATCGAATCCCGGGTGGTGCCGGGGATATCACTGACAATAACCCGTTCTTCGCCGATCAATTGATTCAAAATGCTCGATTTCCCGACATTTGGTTTTCCCACAATCGCAATTTTAACCGAGGTGTCTTCCTCCTCCTCGCCTTCCTCTGGAAAACCAGCAACAATATCATCCAGCAAATCACCTGTGCCGGAACCGTGAATTGCTGAGATTGCATGAAGGGACTTAAAACCCAACTCGTAAAACTGGACAGCATCCTGTCGAACTGCGTCACTCTCACACTTATTGACCACCAGGTAAATCCGGGGATAAGGCTCGCCATCTTTCTCTCGCTGGGACTTCCGGAGGGAGTCAGCAATTTCCCGGTCTGCAGGTGTCACACCAGACTTCCCATCAACCACAAGCAGGATGGCGTCCGCTTCATTAATTGCCAGCTCCGCCTGATTCCGAATTTGTTCAATAAATTCATGGGAGCCTATAGAAAGAGGTTCTTGATTCTTTCCAGGCCCAACCTGGGTTGGATCAAGCCCGCCAGTGTCGATCACATCAAACACAACCCCGGTCCAATCAGCCTCAGTCAGCAGTCGATCCCGGGTGGTTCCGGGAACATCATCAACGATCGCCAGCCGGCGCTCAGCCAGTCGGTTAAACAGGGTGCTTTTCCCTACATTGGGCCGTCCAACGATTGCTACAACAGGTTTTGACATATGCAGTCTTTACTAAGAATGGTGAACAGCAGTCAGGAGCCCGCTGCTGTGCTGGGTTCAGTTTGAATTTTAACTTCAACTTCGACAGGCGAAATGTCCTCTAACTCAACTTCCGAGGGCAGAATTTCCACCGTTGGTTCAACAGTGTGAACTCCGACATCAATATTTGTCAGATCCACAATCACCCGGATATCTCGTTCGGTGAGATTATCTAAAACAGGAACCGGACCGGAAACACGAACACTGACCTGCGGTGGTGAAACTTCCGCACTCAATCCCGGAAGTAAACCAATCACTTCAATTTCCCTGGAAACGGAGATATTCGTTTCCAGCGGGGTAATATTTACCTGCACCAGAACAGTCGGATCACCTACCACGGTCACCCCATCCGGAAGATCCAGTTCCAGAATTGTCTCCAGGTATCCATCAACCCCGGTTAAATCCAGGGGATTGGTGTTAATATAGCCCGGAAGCTGTTCAACCAGCTGCGGGTTTTCAGAAAACACCATCACGGTGGGAGGGGCCGGTGTAATGCTGGTAAACCGGTACCCTGGTTCTACCAAGCCCTGGGTGACCACGTTCACAGCCACATTCCTGTATCCTCCCTGAAGATCAATCACCTGGTTTACCCGGACTGTTTCCGGAGAAAGGTCAATATTCGTGACCGGGTTTCCCATTTCATCCTGAGCAACAAGCGTGAGTTCGCGGGTGACATTCTCGCTGGCATCGGATATATCCAGGGTGGCAATCACAGAATCGACCTGCTGAATCAGATCCTCCCGCCCGGAAATAGTCACGGAAGACCGGTCCCACTCCAAAGATCCGATTTTATATCCCACAGCAGGTTCGCCTTCGACATCGATTTTTATGTTTTTCTCGGTAGAAATTAATTGTCCGAGTGCAAGCTGAAGCTGGGTAGGGGTTTGTTCGATGACCCGGATCGGCCGAATTTCTTCCGGAATATTAATCAGAACCGGAAACCGATAGGTTCCGGCATCCAGATCAGTGAGGTCAACCTGGGCGGTGATAATATTTTCCTGCTGTACAGCCTCAATAACAGATTCCGGAGCGAGCACTGTCAGGTTTACATTTGCTGGAACCTCAGTAATGAGAGTAATATCAGAAGCCATCCCTTTTACAACCAGAGGGACCGCCAGGTCCGCCTCAACATTTGGGTTTGCCGAGGTAACAGCCGAGACCCAGATCACCAGAGCGAGCAAAATGGATAAAACCAGGGAAGCCAGGTTTTCACGGATCCACTGCAGGATTTTCATTCGGTTTCCCCTAACTGCCCGCTGGAGAAGAGAGATTGTACTCTAGAAAAAAAGGAAATCTGATTTTTCTCCACATCAAAAAAATCAAGAAGTTTCCCGGTCAGCTCATTAAACGGGACATATTTATCAATTTTTCCATCATGTGCTAAAGAGACAATCCCGGTTTCCTCAGAGATCACCAGAGCGATTGCATCGCTCTCTTCAGCAATACCAAGTGCCGCTCGATGTCTGAGGCCCATGGATCGTTCCGGAGATTCCTCCAGCACCCCACTTGAGGAAAGCGGCAGAACACACCCAGCCGCGCTGATGACTTCACCTTCGATAATACAGGCTCCATCATGGAGCGGTGTTTTGGGGTAAAAAATTTGGATCAAGGTCTCTGGACTGATATGTGCACCCAATTTCACCCCGGATTCAGCAAAAGCCCGGAGAGAGTCCAGGCGGGAAAAAACGATCAATCCTCCATATTTACGCTCTGCAATCCGCCGTGAAGCTTCTACCACACTAAAGATGATTCTCTCCATTTCAGTCGAGTAGTTTTCCTGGGTGAAAATGGAACCCGTCCGTCCCAAACGTTCAAGTGCACGGCGAATTTCCGGAGCAAAAATAACCGGAATCGCCAGCAGCAAGGTTGGTAAGGTATTGGAAACCAGCCAGGAAAATGCAGGCAGCACCCGGAGGCTGGAAAGAAGGCTGATCACCACGATTAATAACAGTGCTCCCCGCAGCAAAACCATGGCCTTGGTATCCCGCAGGAAAAACAGGATAAAAAACACCACCGCCGCAACCAGCAGGATGTCTAATACACTGAGCCAATTTGCTCTTTCAAATATAAACAGCAAATAATCTAAAATATTTTGCACCACAATATTTCTCTACAATAGAGATTTCCAGGTTTTACTGCATTGGTCGCAGAACACGGTCCTTCCGGAGCTGTTTGAACAGCAGAACTGTGCCCGGAGGCATCGACTCCATCACAGCATTCTGCCAGGCCCGGATTTGCAGATCTTTTACAGTTCGAGCTTGATATCCGAGAGAACTCCAGATTTTTTCATGTTGAGCGATCGAAGGGGGCAGGAAGAGCAGAGCAGCTTCACTTTGCAGCTCTTTTGATGAATCTTCCACATAACTCATTAATGCTTCCAGTCCCTGCTCAAAAGCCAATCCTTCATTCAACATCACATCATCTACCCGGGTGATCAGATTTTCCACCTGCCAGCCGAGCAAGCCGATGATTTCCTCCTCGGACATCAGCAGCATATATGCTTTTTCTCCAAAAGCCGCCATGACATCGTCCTTGGTCATCTTTCGTTTCACTTTGCTGTGTTCGGTGATGAAAGCTGCAATCTGGTCAGCGACTTCAGGTGTGGCCCTCCGTACATCCAGTTTTCCATACGTTTTACTGGGTTCTGGAGTAAATTCTGGCTCTTCCCGGGTTATCACCTGCCAGGCATCATAGACCTGTTTCCAGGTTTTTTCAAAACTGCCGTCATTCTCTATAACAACATCCGCCTTCATTAGTTTCGTTGTGGCGGGCAGCTGGGCGTTGATCCGATCAGCAGCTTCCTTTTCGGACATCTTTCTTTTTTCAATCAAGCGTTCCATCTGAAGATTGCTGGCAGCCCGGGTCACCCAGATCTGGTCACAAAGGCTGTACAAATCGCTTTCCAGCAGTTTGATAGCTTCAATCACCACGATCCTGTGATTTGTTCTCTCAATTAACACATCAAGCGCCTGCCGAACAAGGGGATGGATAATCTCTTCCAAACGGCGCATAGCCTCCGGATTTGTGAAAACCAGCTCACCAAGTTTTGAACGGTCAACTTCTCCGTTTGTCCCCAGCACCCATTTTCCGAATGTGTCCAGGACAGGTTGATACCCAGGCGAACCTTTGATGATTGCCCGGTGGGAGAGCACATCAGCATCAATTCCGTAGGCGCCAAGATGTTCCAGCATCTTCCGGACGACACTTTTTCCAGTGGCGATATTACCGGTCAAACCGATGACATATTTACCCGGCCAGGCGCTCATGATCCCTCCTAATCGATCGGGGGTAAACGACCGTAATCTCTTTACCATTGTAGTCTGGGCGGGATAGAATGTCAATTAACTAGCCGCTAAATGACTTAAACAAGAACCACCCCCAGAGAGTGCCTGGGGGTGGGAGTCAGAAAAGGTTTTCGCTCAGACAAATTTTTCAGCAAAATGGCAGGCTACAAAATGATCGGGTTCCACCTCCCGCAGCTCCGGTTCATCCCGCCCGCAAACACTTTCAACAAAAGGACACCGGGGATGAAACCGACAGCCAAAAGGAGGATCCAGGGGGCTGGGGACATCCCCCTCAAGAATGATTCGATCCCGTTTCTTGGTCGGATCCGGCAGAGGAATCGCCGACATTAAAGCCTGAGTGTAAGGGTGAAGGGGCTTCCGGAAAAGGTTGTCCCGGGATGCAAGCTCTACAATTTTACCCAGATACATGACCGCAACCCGATCCGAAATATGCTCGACCACGGCCAGGTTGTGAGCGACAAACAGGTATGTCAATCCAAATTCTTGCTGCAGATCCTTGAGAATATTTAAGACCTGGGCCTGGATCGATACATCCAGCGCTGAAACCGGTTCATCCAACACGATAAATTCTGGATTTAATGCCAGAGCCCGGGCAATTCCAATCCGCTGCCGCTGACCTCCAGAGAACTCATGAGGATACCGGTGGGCATGGTATTCCTCCAATCCGACATTCTTCAAAGCGTCCAACACAACATTCACCCGATCTTTGTTGTTGCAGATTTTGTGGATCTTCAATCCCTCAGCAATCGACTCCCCTATCGGGAGTCGGGGATCCAGGGAGGCATAGGGATCTTGAAAAACAATCTGCATTTTTCTGCGAATAGATTTCAATTCCCGGTTTGAAAGCTTGAAAACATCAACCCCATCAAAAATCACAGATCCGCTGGTAGGTTCGCGAAGTTTCAACATCGTGTGTCCCACTGTTGTTTTCCCACAGCCGGATTCCCCAACCAGCCCCAGTGTTTCGCCTTCTCTGATTGTAAAGCTGACATCATCAACGGCCTGAACCTGATCCACTTCCTGGCGGAACACTCCTCCAAACACCGGGTAATACTTAACCAGGTTTTTAACAATAATCATATCCTTTGCAACCTGGTCCTTGGTAACTCTTATATTTTCTTCCATACCGATCCTCATTGGTCTTCAGTTTTTTCGGGACTGGAATCATAATCCTGATACAACCAGCAGCGTACTTTGTGTCCCGGCTTGTGCTCAATTAAATCCGGCTCCTGTTCCAGACAGATCTCCAGATCGTTTTCTATTCTCGCTTTACACCGGGAGGCGAATTTACAGCCCTCTGGCAGATCAATTAAATTCGGAACAGATCCCGGGATAACTTCCAGCTCTTCTTTGACTTTGCCCAGGATAGGAACCGAGGCAATCAACCCTCTGGTGTATGGATGCAGCGGTTCCTGGAAAAGAGGGATCACATCAGCCGATTCAATAATTCTTCCGGCGTACATCACAGAAACCCGGTCTGCTGTTTCAGCGATCAATCCCAGATCGTGTGTAATCAAGATCACCGAGGTTTCCAGCTTATCCCGCAGATCCAGAATTAAATCCAAGATCTGGGCCTGAATGGTGACATCCAGAGCGGTTGTGGGTTCATCTGCAATCAGTAAGCGGGGTTCCAGGGCTAGCGCCATGGCAATCATCACCCGCTGAGCCTGCCCTCCGGACATTTCATGAGGGTAGGCGCTGGCTTTGCTTTCTGCATCTGGAATTCCCACCAGGGTAAGCAAATCTACCGCTTTCCTCCAGGCTTCCTTTTTGGAGATATCCGAATTGTGAATTTGGAATACCTCAGCAATTTGTGATCCAACATTAAAGACAGGATTCAGGCTGGATTGAGGCTGCTGAAAAATCATCGAGATTCGGTCCCCGCGCATTTTTACCATTTCTGCGGTTTCCAATTCAAGCAAATTTCTATCTTCAAAGAAAATTTTTCCGTCGACGATCTTTCCAGGTTGGTCTACCAGCTGAAGAATGGAAAATGAAGTTACACTTTTTCCGCAGCCGGATTCTCCGACCAGGCCTAAAATCTCTCCTGGATAAACCTCGAAATCAACACCATCAACAGCTTTTACCACACCATCCGAGGTAAAAAAGTATGTTTTTAAGTCCTGTACTTCTAAGAGTGGACGATTATCTTGTGCCACGTATACCCTCTCTCATATAGATATCTATTCTTTCAGCCGCGGATCAATTGCATCGCGGAGTCCATCACCCAGCAAATTAAACGAAAGCACGGTGACCATGATTGCCAGCCCAGGGAAAAACACCAGGTGCGGAGCAGTAAAGACCTGATTCCTCTCCGAACCGAGCATCGTGCCCCATTCGGGTGTTGGCGGTTGAGCACCCAATCCCAGGAAAGAAAGAGCAGCTGCTTCCAAAATGGCAGATGCAATTCCCAGCGTTCCCTGAACAATCAAGGGCGGAATGGCGTTCGGCAGTATCCGCCGGAAGAGGATATGAAAATGTCCTCCCCCCAGAGCCTGGGAAGCTGAGACAAACTCCTGTTCCTTAATCGACAGGACACTGCCTCGAATCACCCGAGCATAACGGGGTATCGAGACAATTGCGATTGCCAATAAAGCGTTCTGCAGCCCCCTTCCCAGCACAGTAACAATAGCAATCGCGAGCAGTAAGGAAGGGAAAGCCAACAGTACATCCATTACCCGCATAATCACATTATCAGCCCATCCCCCCAGGTAACCCCCGATTGCCCCCAGTAAGGTGCCGACAACAATTGCAAATCCAACCGTGGAGAAGCCAATGAAGAGGGAGACCCGGGTTCCAAAAATCACCCGGCTGAATTCATCTCGAACATTTCCATCCACACCCAGAATATGCTGGGGCTGATCCTTTGGACAGCCGAGAATATGGATGCAGGGTCCCGAGCGCTTGGTGATATCCTCCTTCCCGATCAGAACCTCCTCCGGATCATAGGGAGCGATCACCGGAGCAAAGATAGCCACCAAAACCAACACGATCAGGATCGAACCGCCAATCACGGCTGACCGCTGCCGGAAAATACTCCTCACGGTCACCAAGAAAAGGCTGTTAGATCGATAATCTTTCGAACTAATTGTTTCTTGTTGTATTGAATCCATATCCATCAATCCAGTTTAATTCGGGGGTCAATAAAGGCGTATGACAGGTCCACCAGCAGGTTAGCAAGCACATAGCCGACGGCAATTACCACCGTAAAAGCCTGTACGATCGGAAAATCCCGGGCCGTAATTGCTTCAAAGAGCATCCGTCCGACACCGGCCAAACCAAAAATTGATTCGGTCAGCACCGCACCGGCAAATAAAGTCCCCAGCTGGAGTCCAATAATTGTAGAAATTGGAAGCAGGGCATTCCGGAAAGCGTGTTTCAGAATCACCAATCTCTCTCTCAGCCCCTTGGCCCGAGCTGTGCGGACATAATCCTGACGGAGTACCTCCAGCATACTGGAGCGGGTCATGCGGGCAATGATTGAGAGCGGAATTGTGCTCAAAGCCACAGAAGGTAGAATCAGATGTTCCAATGTGTCCCACAAAACTTCCCATTGACCGGTGATAATGGAGTTAAAAGTATAAATATTTGCAAAAAATTCCAGGAAATAGAACCGGGTGGTTTCTTCAATAACCTCCCAGCCGTACACTTCATAAAACGGGATGGGGATGACCCCGGCCGTCACTCTACCGGAAGGCGGCAGGGCAAATGGTGTTCCCCGCAGGACAAGTGCAAAGACATAAGCCAGCATTAAACCTAACCAGTACACCGGCATTGAAACTCCGGTATTAGCCAGCAGCATGGTAAAGACATCAACAATTGAATTTCGTTTAACTGCCGAGATCACTCCCAGCGGGATACCCACCAGAACCGCAAGGAACAAGGCAATCATTCCCAGCTCAATCGTCATTGGCAGACGTTCAATCAGGATAATGGTGACCGGACGGCTGTAGCGGATGGATTCACCGAAATCTCCCCTCAGGATGTCCTTCATGTAAATCCAAAACTGGACCGGAATGGGTTGATCTAAACCCTGTTCTCTATTAAATCTCTCGCAGACTTCAGCTGTAGCTTTTTCACCCAGCATCGCCTTACAGGGATCCCCGGGGATGGAGCGGGCGATCACAAAAGTCACCACAAGAATACCGATCAAAACCGGGATGGAATACAAAATTCGGCGGATTGTATATTGGGTCATAATTCTCCCCGACAATAAAAAAGGGACGCGGGACAGCACACACCCACAGAGATTCTTTTGCGGATAGCGCTGTCCCGCGCAGTTTACTTCACGGGACTAGAAAGACGAAGATTACTCCTCGACATTCATCAAGCCATCCCAGAGGTAGGAGTAATACTCCCAGGCTCCGGTGTTTCCACCGTGATTCGGGTTCGAGGCATCAATGCCGGCGCCAAAGGAGGCCACCACATCGTTGGCATCAAACATGGAACCATCGTGGAACATCACGCCTTCCTGCAGAGAGCAGGTCCACTGGGTCAGATCGTCATTGGCAACACATTCTTTCGCCAGAGAAGGTTCAGCGCGGCCTTCCGCATTGTAGCGGTAGAGACCTTCGAGCACCTGCTGGCAGGCAGCCAGAGACTCACCATCAGTTTCATCAGCACAGAAGAGGCTGATTGGTTCAGCGTTCTGCATGAACACCAGGGTGTCTTTACCCGGATCAATAGCTTTCATGATCGGGGCGCCGAAGGGCGGGTTGTTGACGCCTTCCAAACTAGCAGTGGCAGCATACGCCGCTGTGGAGTGTACAACAGGCAGCATCGGAACATTAGCCTTAATGGCGTTGTTCGCTTCAGCGTACAGACCAAGAGCATCATTCGGGTCTTCAATCTGGGAAGCGGCTTCCAGAGGTTCGTAAATCTCAGCAAACGGCTCACCAAACTGCGGGTTGTCTTTACTGAAGTGGAAGTCCAGGAAGTTGGTGGGGTGAGGATAGTCACCGGTCCAACCCAGGAGGTAAATTCCATCCAGACGGCCGTTGGTGGATTCATCAATGAACTCACCGGATTCCATCACCACAACATCAGCATCAATGTTCAGATTGTCTTTGAGCTGGGTCTGGAGTTCAACAGCCACATCGCCAGGCCGCGGCAGATAGTCGCGGTACACGTCGCGGTAGTAAATCGAGGTTGAGAAGCCTTCCGGGAAGCCAGCATCAGCCAGCATCGCTTTAGCAGCTTCAGCATCGAAATCGTACCAGGATTCACCTTCACATCCACCGGGGATGCTGCAGGGGGTAAAGTGGCTTGCTACTTCTGATCCGGAAGGATAGAAGTTGTCCACAATCCGCTGCCGATCAATCCCCATCGCAATTGCTTTGCGGACATCAAGATTGTCAAAAGGTTCAAAAGTGTTGGTCATTGCGACATAGAGAATGTTCGGTGCGGGAAGCGGAACGACCTGCAGATTTGCATCTTCTTCCACAACAGCGATATCCTCTTCAGTGATGTTGGTTATGTAGTCTACGGTTCCGGACTGCAGCTCAAGCAAGCGGGCTGCGGATTCGGTGGACCAACGGAAGACCAGGGTGTCGACAAAAGCCGGCTCGCCCCAGTAATCATCGAATTTGGTGAAAACGATGCTGTCACCACGGTTCCAGGCTTCCAGTTTGTAGGCACCGGTTCCGATCGGAGCTTCCAGGATTTCTCCTGTGCCGCCGGTCGCATCCAGATATTCACTGGGCTGAACCGCAAAGACATTGAAGGCCATCTTGGCGATGAATGCCGGGTCCGGTTTGCAGAGGTCAAACTGCACGGTATATTCATCCAACGCAGAGACACTGAGGACCTTTCCGCCATAATCACAGCTTTCAGCTGAGAAGGACATCGGTTCCCAGGCCATTTCTTCCTCTGCCATTTCTTCTTCGGCTTCTTCAACAGCCTCTTCGGCAGCTTCTTCTTCCACAACCTCTTCAGCAGCTTCTTCCGGTTCTGGAGCGTCAGCGCCGCCGCAGGCACTCAGTGCCAGCGCGCCAACCAATAGTATGGCAATTAATAGAAATAGGGTTTTCTTTTTCACAGTTTCTCCTCCTTTGAGAAATTGGGAATAATACAATCATGTTGTGCACGTAGCTTGAAGTCTCGAGTCTTTTGCTCACCACCTCCTTTAAATTACCTTATTCAGTTGAAGAACAGATAAAATCTGATCGATTTTATTGATCAAAGAGTGTTCCCGTGATTAATCAAACCATCACAGAAGTATTCATATTTACTACTCTTATGTCTCACAGTCAGATGCCTCTCTAAAATCCCCCCCAGACACTCCCAAAGGTAAGTTTTCATCAAGGATTACCTTCAGGCATTTCCCCCTGAGACAAAATTCACAAATAATTTGCACTTGGATTTTGATTATATACAACTTTCAAGATCTGTCAACTTCTCAAGCCTATCAATTTGTGACTTCTTTCACCAAATATTGAATACAGGTCACAGTGGACAAAAATCAAAAGAACAGGTAGACAATGGAAACCTATGATCAGTATACAACAGTTTACCCCCTGATTCTGATCAATTTGCAGGATCTCAGGAAAAATTAGATTTTAATAAATTCATATTGCCAGTATTCAATCAGGCAGACCTGATTTCAATCTTCCGGTGCCGGCGGGATAAAACCTTCCTTTTCCATCATCGCGGTCAGGTTTCTGGAACGGCGGATAATTTCTGTTGCGCTATCCAGGAGCTGATCATAACTCCGCTCCAAACCGGCAATTCCCTGTTCCTGGGCTTTCATGCCTACAGCAGCTGCCTCCCGGGGGAAGACTTCCCAATCGTCCATTGTCGGCAGTAAATGGTCCTCACGGAGCTGATCTCCAATCTGATCTGCCAGGGCTTCAGCAGCCGCAAAGCACATCTCGTCGGTGATCGTCTCAGCCCGGACATCCAGTGTACCCCGGAAAATTCCTGGGAATCCCAGGGAATTGTTTATCTGATTTGGAAAATCTGAGCGGCCAGTCGAGACAATTCTCGCTCCAGCTTCTTTCGCTTCCCAGGGCCAGATTTCAGGAATCGGGTTAGCGCATGAGAAAACTATCGCATCCTCCTTCATCTCCTGAACCCACTCAGGGAGAATTACCCCCGGACCCGGCTGGGAGAGGGCAATCACCAGATCTGTATCCCGCATAGCATCCGGTATCCCACCTTGCCGACCTTCCCGGTTCGTTATCTGGCACAAATGCCATTTCTCTTGATACGTATCCTGAACAGCTTCCAGGTCAGACCGGTGGGGACCAAGGATTCCCTTGCTGTCCACCATATAACACAGACCGGGGTTGACCCCCCAGCTGTAAATCAGGCGGGAGATGGCTACATTCGAGGCGCCAGTTCCGATAAATGCAATCGAAATATTTTCCTTTTCCTTCCCAACAATTTTTAAGGCATTCATCAAACCAGCCAGGGTGACTGTAGCCGTGCCCTGCTGATCGTCGTGCCAGACTGGGATTTCAGCCTGTTCCCGCAGTTCATTCAAAATCCGGAAACATTTTGGCTGGGATATATCCTCCAGGTTGATTCCCCCAAATGAGGGTTGGAGCATTAAAACAGTTTCAATAAATTTATCAGGATCTTTTGTATCGAGCATGATAGGAACAGCATCCACTCCACCCAGATACTTAAATAAAAGTGCTTTTCCTTCCATCACCGGCAGACCTGCCTTCGCACCGATATCCCCCAAACCCAGAACCCGAGTCCCGTCGCTCACCACTGCAATCGTGTTGGCTTTGCTGGTATGCTGATAGATTTTTTCAGGCTCGGCTTGAATTTCCCGGCAGGGGGCAGCCACCCCCGGCGTGTACCAGATCGCAAAATCATCAATCCCCCGCACTGTGCATTTCAGGTTTGTTTCCATTTTTCCCTGATAAAAGGTGTGCAGTTTTAATGCATCCCGGGCTGGTTTTTTAGCCTTTTCCAGGAGTTCTTCAATATTGACTTTCTCGGACATGGGGCCTCCCTATTTGCAGTCTACGGAAGTTGTCTGGACAATTTTATTATATAGCAGGATGGAACTCTTCTCATCTAGCATTAATCCTGAGTAAGGGTGCCTTCCTTCCCCTATCTCTAGCAGGCAAGATAAAACAGCCGGGACAATTCTCGCCCGGCTGTTTGGGAACTGATTGGCAGCTTTTTTACTGGTCAAGGAATGAATCAGCGTAGATCACATTATTGAGCAAAATCTGAACCGTTTTCCAGACCGCAACCTGTTCTGGATCATCCATCGCCACATCATCTTTCGTGAGTTCCTCCATCGCTTCCACCCGGTCGTGCAGCTTGAGATACAGCCGTCCCAGGGGTGTGCTTTCATCTCTTTCTTCTACAATCCGAATTGCTTCTTTTAATTTTTCATCCAGGGGATCTGCAATCATCATTTTAAGTCCGGCACCCATCATCATCACTCCATAAACCCGGTTCAAAAGGGGTCGGATCTCGTGCGGCACCGCGTTTGAAACATTCGAAAGTCCCACTGATACTGCAGGAGGGGGATCTCCCGCATACTGCAGCATCCGGACCGCCTCAACACATTCCGGACAGTATTCCTGGCAGCCGGATACAGTCAGCACCAGGGGATCAATAATTAGATCCGTAATTGGTAAGTCGACTTCCACCGCCCGCGGCAGGAGGTACTCAAGGGCCAGATTTACCCGTTCATCAGCACCAACCGGGATTCCACTCTTGGCCATGGTCAGCGCGATCAGGCGGGCGTTGTATTCTTTAGCAACAGGGGGTACCGATTCCAACCTTTCGGCCTCGGCCGAAGTGGAGTTGATAATTGGTTGGGCCTTGGTCACAGCCTTTAAACCAGCCACAATCCCATCCAGGTTTGTGCTGTCAAAACACAGAGGCACATCCACAACCTCTTCCACCACTTTCGTAAGCCATGGAAATACTTCTTCCCAATCATGTTTCTGGCGGCCGAGATTCAGGTCAACTGCCTGGGCACCAGCTTCAACCTGGGCAACAGCCAGTTCCTGAAAAAATTTTGCATCCCGGTCAGCCAGAGCTTCTTTGACTTTGGGGGAAATGATATGGATATTCTCTCCAATGATATACATAGATTCTTCTCCTTATTAGCTGGCCAGATGTAGTTACTTGAGTGCTTCTTTCACAGAAGGAAATTGTTCTAAGTCAGTATGCGGTAAGAACATGGCAGAGGTAAAAGCATCATAAAAACGATTGTCCGCTGAGAGTTCGACGTAGGTCATTTTGCTGGCTATTTCGGCAATTCTTTTCCGGGCGGACTGGGTCAGGAGTGCCAGGTAAGCTCCCCGGATAGACGTGTTACCCAGGAATTGAAATCGGTCCCAGGGCATATCCGGCAGCAAACCGATCTGGATCGCTTTTTCGACATTGATATATTTTCCGAACGATCCACCCACCAGGACCTGCTCGACCATCTCCAGCGGGACGCCGACGCTGTCCGACAGGACAGTAAATCCCGCAAAAATCGCGGCCTTGGTCCGGATCAAGTTATCTATATCCACATCCGTGATTACAATATCTTTCCCGCTTTCAGTCTCCCCTTTCCAGGCGATCACATATTCTGCGCCGTGATCTCCCCGGCGTGTTCTATCCGTTTCCAGGGTGATATCAATCCCTCCACTTTTATTAATCACACCGGTCATAAACATCTCTGCCAGGAGTGAGATCAATGCGCTTCCGCACAATCCTCTGGGTTTCTTCTCTCCAATCACATGATAGGTTGGTTCATAATCAACTGAATTAATCCAGACATCATCAATTGCCCCCAGCGTTGCCCGCATTCCATCGATCACTCCTGAGCCTTCAAAAGCCGGGCCGGCTGAGCAGGCACAGGTGACCAGCCACTCCTTCGAACCCAGCACGGTCTCCCCATTAGTACCAACGTCCAGGAAAAGGGTTACCTGTTCCGAATCGTCCATCCCCGATGAAAGCACGCCGGCACTGATATCAGCACCCACGTAGCTGGCCACCCCGGGCAGGCAGTCCATTACAGCCCGGGGATGAATTTTGATTCCAACCTCAGACGCCCGCAGCTCCGGGATGTGGTTGATTGCAGTTACAAAGGGTGAGAGCCGGATGCTGGCCGCTGGAATACCGAGCAGTAGATGAATCATGGTGCTGTTTCCAGCCAGGGTTATTTTGTAAATTGTGGTTTTTTCTACTCCAGCCCGGCTGCAGGTTCGATCCAGGAGATCTTCAATTGTCTCCCTGACCAATGACTGCATCTTTTCACCACCATCGTCCTTACTGGCGAAAATGATCCTGGAAATCACATCATCCCCCCGGGCAATCTGACCATTGTATTCTGCCGCAGTGGCTTTCACATCCCCGGTAAGGACATCCACCAGCCAGACTGTAACGGTTGTGGTCCCGATATCAACAGCAGCTCCGAGCAGCGGTTCCTTTGCGGGAATATGCCCCGGGACTACATCCAGCAAGCGGGCATCGGGTTTCTCAACCTCCCAGCTGTTCGAGTGAAGCACCGCGGTGACCTTCCACTCCCCATCCCGGAGGGCTGATCCCAGCATCCGCAGAACATCCAGGTCAGCATTCAGGCTTCCAAGCTCTATCTGCTGCCTTAATGCAGTTTCCAGCCGGCTCCAGTCATCTGTTTGATCTTCCATGGAAGGTTCTTTCAAGGTCAAGCTCACCCGCCTGAGAGGCTGATGGATCTCAGAATTGTAGTCAGGGGGGACTTCAACATCTACAACCTGCCGGTCCGATGTCAAGCGGCGTTTGACCTGTTCCTGCGGTGGGATACTGACTTCAAGGTCCCCCTCTACGATTGTCTGGCAGGCCAGGGCATATCCCCGGGCCACATCGTTTGCGGACAGCCGCAGCGTGCTTCTGCGTCGGACCTGACCGGATTCAACCATGACCGCACAGCGTCCGCAGCGTCCCTGTCCACCACAAGGTTGATTGATCTCAACCCCGGCAAGCTCCGCGGCTTCAGCCAGCGTTGAACCTTCAGCAACCTGAACAGGCTCCTGCGCAAGGTCAAACTTTACAGAGTATTCAGTCATACAATTTCCAAATTGGCAGCAGTGAGACAATCCATTGAATTGATCTGCAGCCAGGCGTGAAGCTTCTACAGAGCTTGTTTCATGTAGCTGGGTAAATCAACCGCCTCTTTTGGACCAACTTTCACAGCCCAATCCGGCAGTTCTTCTTCCAGCTCACCGGACAAAACAGCTACATGCCCGGGTAGAACAATTCTTCTTTCCCCGGAAAGTTTTGAATCAGCTTCGAATTTTTTGACATCCTTGGCGATGGTGACAGCATCAAACTTCCCGGCAGCCCAGGCGGTCAGCACACTCATGCCTTCCGCATCAGACACCAGCAGCCAGGCTGGAATTCCAGAAGATTCAATTTCGTTTGCCACACTGAAATACGTGATGCTGAAATTCGTGGTCACCAGCATCGGATCTTCCGGGTTTGGATCGTTAAGTTCATAGATTCCGGGAGTAACCTGGATGGGTTCTTGGGGATTAGTGAAAATATTTTCTCGCAACACAAGCAGAGCATAAGCCGTTGCAGGATCAAAATGGTCAAGAATGATGAAACCGGCATATTTTCCGATCGCCTGAGCCGCAAGGTTCAATTCGCGAGCTGGATCGCCCACATCCCCCGGAACACTGAGAATTGGATATCCCAGCGGTCGGTAGCTTTTTTCCAGAGCGGTTCGGCGGATGATCGTATTGGCGGTCAGGGTTCCCTGTAAGCTGCGCTGGATTGGTGCCAGCACAATATCCTCCACACCCGCTTTCTGAACTTTATCCACCAGGGCTACCGCCTGATCAACATCCTCCGCCTGGAGCGCCAGCAGGGTTTGATGTTCTTTAGCCAGGGCGGTTATTTCCTCCCAGTTTTGATTCGTGGCATACCCAATCAAGGGAGTCTCCTCTTCATTCAAGTTTGCCAACCCAATCTTAAGTTGTTCAGGATCGGCAATCAAGATCAAAGGCAGTTTTGTGGCTGACCGGACAGCCTGTACCGCTGCGCTGAAATCCCCCCCATCGGACTGGACCACAATCCCGCTCATAGCCAATTCGATCCCAACATAGTCTGTTTCATATCCATCAACCGCTTTGACTTTCTCCACAATAGATTCGGCATCCATACTGTCATAGACCCGGACAAATAAACCGGGGTGGCTGTAAAAACGTTTATTGTGTCGGAACATCACCACTTCATTTCCGGCCTCCACGCTGTATCCATTGGATTTCAGTTCCATGGGCCGGACAGGAGGCGCCGAGGCTTCCGCCAGCTGAGCTTTAGCTTCATCACTGACATGAGGACATTTTGCCAGCTCGACCTGCTTGGAAGCCAATTTCATTGCAAAAGCCAGACAGGTCGGAAAATCACAATCTTTGCAGTTTGTTTGTGGAAGCAGTTTGTAGATCTGGATTCCTGATAGTGCCATTGTATTTTCTCCGTTTCTCGTCTGGTTTAGGCCTGCATCAAATCCGCAATTGCGGCATGGGTTCGCTGAACGCTCTCAGGATGGCGAAGGACAACAATATTCGCCCCGGATTCAATCAACATAACCGACGTCAAAGTCTCCCAGTTGATTGCTCTGGTTTCCCAATCACCCCAGGACTCTGGAACATCGTCTCCAACCTGAGATTCCTTGGCTTTCCAGCACTCCTCTCCCGGAGTCACCAGCATTGGAAGCTGGGTCATCTTATCACCCTGTAAGGCAGCAATTCGCAGCCGCTCCATTACGGAATAGCCGTATTCAAACCCGTAACCCAGGGCCCCGGTTGTAGGATCCATGATCACCCTTTCCAGGGGCATCCCCATATCACTGATCAGGATATTGAGCTGCTTGGCCAGATTGACATCCATCGCAGTTCGGGCAATCACCAGGTGATCATTTGCCAGCGCAGACGCGACAATCGTCCGGTAATTCTTCTCCTCGCAGACACCCAGCAACAAACGTTCGCCTTTACAGGCATCTGACACCGCCTGCAGCAGGGTGTTATCTGCTTCCGGCTGTCCAGGTCCAAAGACAATCAGCGGTAAACCGGATGCTTCCAGGGCTACCTGGACAGCACTAACAGCTGCCTCCGGGCTGGTTGGATTCCCCTCTGCGTCATTCATCGACAGGCTCATATGGAGCAGATCCGCACCAACTTTCTCAGCTGCCCTGGCCCAGGTCCCAGGGTCTTCCATCACATCTCCCCAGACATCAAGGAGGAGTTTCGACCAATCATCCTGTTTCCTGTCAGCGATCTCGATTGCCACTACAGGCTTATGAGGAATCTCGCCTTCAAAATGCATAAACGGCATGGCCGTCTCTCCACCTACGGTCACGGTATGAGAACGGGTTCCTCCTTCTTCAGCAGTGGCTCCCAGGGTGACTTTGCGCACCGCACCCTCCCAGGATTCCACGGCAACCTTGGTTTTTGTACCGTCCTTCAGCCAGGGTTGATCCGGGGGAAGTTCTTTTTGCTTGACAGGCTCCACCGTTTTTTCCTCTCCGGCTGGAGCGGCAGGAACTTGCGGAAGGGATCCAGCTCCAGTACCCAGCTGATCAAGATCCAGACCTTCCAGCCCTCCCAGCTCAGCCAGAGCTGCAATCAAAGCTCTGCGCAGCATATTGACCGCATTTTCAGCCCGGTCTTCGCTGATACCGGACGCGGCAGGGGCACCCGCTGGTGCAGGAGCTTGTGTTTCAAGCAGTGCCTGCGGAGGAGCCTCTTCTACACTCTCAGTTTTCTCTTCTGGCGGCTGTCCTGCATCTGCAACGATAGCTTCCGCCTGTGAAATGATATCTCCTTCATCCTCTGGAGATTCTTTCGCTGTTTTCACTACAGGACCCTCATCCACATGGGCCTGCATAGAAGGCAGATCCTGGACTGGATGATCATGTTCCTGGACCCATTTTTCAAGTTCTTCCACCGAGGTCACAGACTCACCATCAGCGATCTTATCCACAAACCCGGGAACACCTTCTCTTTCGGCGACTGCCTCCAGCTCCGCCCGCATTTCTGTTTTTAGATTTTTGCTCAACCAGACAATTCTTTTAAATCCGCCGTCGGCTGAGATGAATTTTGGACTGAGCAGGTAGTATTTTCCAACCCCCATCACACCCGGGGTTTGCACCCCACCGCCGGCCATACCAGCCAGGGTGCTGAACTTCATGCCCATAGGCGTCATTTCAGTATCTTCCCGGCTGACCACCATCACGCCTTCCACTTCAGGGATGTAAGCCACAATACACTCAAAGCAGCCGCAGGCAGTCATCGGGTTTTCCATGATCGAATACATGGTGACTTCCTCGACAGAGCCGTGCGAAGCCTGACGGGTGTAATCAATCGTACCTTCCCAATAGCCTTTTTCCTCGTCGTAGCATTCACCTAACTTAATGGGTTGATTCGGACCGGTTGGGTCAATGTTATAGGAAGCCTTGCAGTCCAACCAGTTATACGCTCCACACAAGCCAAGACGCTCAGGGCTGACAATGCAGACATGGTCAGGAGCAAAGCTCTGGCACAGGGTGCAGGAATAGAAAACATCCACCGAGGTATCTGTCATATCAGCCAGGCGTTTGTTGCGGAAATCATACGCTTCGCGAGCTTCCGACAGCTGCTTTTCAATATCCTCCGGTTTGGTGTAAATTGTCACCGCAACTTTATCGAGCACCGCTCCAAAACTGCCGTGCAGCCGGGCATGGATTATTTCACCGAAATGTTCCAGTGTAAATCCCTTCTCTGCCGCGGCCTTGGAGATCCTGCACCAGACAATATCGCGCTGACCAATGTGCTGGATCCCGGATGCCCCGTTGACAAAGTCGTGAATCTGCCGTTCCAGCACAGGTTCGAAATCCTTTTCCATTTCCCGGCCAGCGACCTGGACCACAATTCCCAGATCCATAGAACCGCCCTCTTCGACATCCTCAAAACCAGGACCGACCATGGTGATCTCACCGTCCGTGATATCGTCCATGTCTGCCATCTTGAGGTACTCAAAAGCCCGGGAATTCTTCCCCCCAAACTCAATCCTCATATCCGCCCGACGCACTACCTCACCCTCGAAAGCAGATCCATAAGGAACTGGAACCGGGACATCGGTGATTTTAATTTTCACCCCCCGGATTTCAATGCATTTCTGCACCAGCTGTCTTGCCTTCTCTTTATCATCTTTGCCTTCGATCTTATCAAAAGGCATGCTGACCACATGCTCATAGGTTGTCACGCCGGTTGGCAGGATCTCCGGGATCACTGTATCAGCAATCACCGGGAATCCGAAATTTATCGCTCCAGCCGCAGCTGCATATTTGAGATCATCCACCTCACCCAGGGCGAGCACAAATGCAAAAACCCGCTCGCGGTTGTAAAGAAGAATATCCCGGGCCTGACCGGCTTTTAAGCCTCCAAAGGTCAGCGCGGACCGGGTCGCAAAACCCAGGGCGTAAATTGCGCTGAGGGTATCCGTCCCAAAGGGTACTGTGTAAGTGTCATAACCCAGCTCAACCCCTTCTTCCTGGAGCTGATCAATAATACTCCGGCCATTGACATTTCCGGAAAGGAAAGTAAGGATATTTCTCTGCTGCAATTCTCGAACAATCTGAACTGCAGCCTGGTTGGAGCGGGCTGCACCGACAATGGCAGCAAAACCCGGCATTCTGCCGTCCACCAGCTGGATTCCCCAGGATCGGAGCTGGATATCATCAATTGGGCCATTGAGGTGACCTTTGATTTCCCCATCATCTCCGGTGTATTTCGTCCCGCCGGAAAGCAAGATCTCTCCGTAGGGTTCAGGCTGTAAATCATACACAAACCGGACAGCTTCAATGATCTCAGCTGCCATCAAAGCAGCCATCCCGCTGTCCAATGTTTCTCCCAGATAGGGAGTCCATTTGTCCTGGGATGGGATCGGGTGCAGCAAATTACGGGCATGGCTCATAACCGGCTTCAGGTCGCCCAGAGTGCTGACTTCCATCCCGGTCATACCGTAAATCAACGGCAGGTAGTAAGCGGTGTTAGGAAATTCGACCGTAGTATCCGGCCCCTTTTCTTCTATCGCCTGATTCAGCATGGCTTCCGCTTCGATTACAAGAGCGTTTGCGCCGCGGGTTGCCCTGGTTGCAATGTATTTTGACATTTATTTTTTCTCCTTCATTTCACTGCCACGCCATAAATTGCTTTGCGGCGTTCTTCCAGCGGCAGGTCCTGGAGCTCCAGCATCTGCTGGTCTCCACTGGCTCCGAACTGCTCTGGATCATATTCCGGAAGTCCAAGTTCCTTGCGTTTGAGATCAATATGATCAAGCGTAGCCCTGATCATATCCTCAGCTTCCGGGATAAACTCCATTTTCCCCCCGTAGCGTTTTTCCCAACCCTGGTCAATGATATTGGTGACGATATCTGAATCAGACACCCGGTCCGGCATTCCACCGACCGGTGAAGTTCCCCCAAAGATCACATACACTCCGGATGCCACGCAGTAGGTGCCGATCGACAGTGCCTTTTCACTCATCCATTCTGGCGCCAGACCGACAGCCGGGATCTGGTCAATGTCATCACCCAGACCCCCCTCCTCCACCATTTGGGTCAGCACAGTCAGAATCCGGCTGTTATCCACGCAGCTGCCCATATGCAGCACCGGCGGCATGCCGGTTGCCTCACAAATCTCCCGCAGACCGGGACCCACCTGATCAAGTCCGGCCTGCCCGAGCAGCAGCCCTTCTTTAGCGCTGGCAATTGCTCCACAGCCGGTTTCCACAATCAGCACATCCTGTTTCAGCAGCTCTTTAGTAACTTCTGTGTGCAGGTAATCATGCTTCCCACGCGGATTGTTGCAGCCGACTACGGCGGCAACTCCCCGGATCCGGCCCGAGATGATCGCATCATTCAGGGGGCGGAAGGAAGCCCGGTAGGACCCACCCAGAGTGTAATTGATATACTCATGAGAAAATCCCGGGATAAGCTCCTCTTTGTGCTTCGGAATCTGAACCTCACCGCGGTTCTTGAAATTATCGATTGCGGTTTTAAGGATCTCTTTGGCGATACTCAGAGCTTTATGCTCATCAAACTCAATATGGGTAGCGCCTGTAATCTTGACTTTGGGAGAAGTGGTGATGATTTCAGTATGGAAGTTCTCCGCCAATCCTACCAGGGCTTGCATGATGCACTGCACATCCACCACCATCGCCTCCACCGCACCGGTTAGAATTGCCAATTCCTGCTGCAGGAAGTTGCCGGCTGCTGGAATACCCTGCCGCATCAAAATTTCATTGGCAGTGCAGCAAATCCCAGACAAACTGACACCCTCAGCTCCTGCTTCCCGAGCATACTCAATAATCTCCGGAGTCTGGGAAGCTGCCACAATCATCTCGCTCAAAGTTGGCTCATGACCATGAACAACAACATTGACCATTTTATCCTTTAAGACCCCCAGGTTCGCTTCACCAAGGATCGGGGCTGGTGTCCCAAAGAGAATATCTGAGATATCCGTCGCAATTAAACTGCCTCCCCAACCATCAGAAATCGCTGTCCGGATTCCGTGGATCAGAATGTGCTCCGGATCTTGATCGTCACCAATATGCGTCCGGTGCAGCGCTTCAACAACCTCCCGGTCCACACCGCGCGGGGTTACCCCATGCTGCTCCCAGCGCTCCTGGCGTTTTTTGGGAGCCCGAACTACTGGAGCCAGTTTTCCTTTTTGCTGTCCAAACTGTGAAATATAAAGATCCGCCAGATCATTGGCTATCTCATTGGGAGGGCGGTCTTCAATTGGAATATCATAGAATGCAGCAGTTGTCCGGAGTTTGGCAACATCCCGAATCACATATCCTTCTGCCTCTCCGTTGGCTGCTGCCTTGAGGGTGAAAGCCATATCACGGCCGTGATCCGAATGGGCCGAGGCTCCGGCGGCAATCGCTCGCAGTAAATTCCGGGCCTGGATGGTATCAATGGTCGCCCCACAGATTCCAACCTGACCATCTTTAGTCAGCCGGCAGGGCCCCATCCCGCAGTTCTTGCAGCACATTCCCGCCCCACCGATATTACAGGGGGACATCTGATCAGCCCGGGTGAAGGCGGTATCAATCCCCAGTTCTTGAGCCCTTTTCAAGATCTCCTGGGATGCCGGATCAATACTGTATTCTTCAGGGGTTCTGTTTTTCTTAGCCATCTTCAGTCTCCTTATCCACGTTTAAAGCTGCCGGTTTCAGGAGCCCCATCCCTGGACAGGGCCAGAGAGGTGACCGCTGATAACGGACAGTTTGTGCAAAACCTACTGTGTTTTTTGTTTGTTCAAAAGCTTCTGTATGTCGGAAAAATGCCCCTTCTTTCTGTTCTGTAGCGGGGATAGAGAGCTCCTCTGGCAGCTGGAAATCTTCGGAATACCCCCTTTTTTCCAGAGCTGCTTTTAGATCCTCTTCAGATGTTTTCCGGCCGTCAAAATCTACCTCGACCGCCTGGAATCCACTGCTGGCATAAATCTCCTTGACGCCCTCAATTTCCCCCAGGATCTTCCTGACCTCTAACACATGATGGTCCCCATACATTGAGGGAAGATCAAACAATACTTTGGCCATAACTAGACTCCTTGATTGATTCCAACCGGTTTAAGTTCGAAAAAAAACAACAGGAGAAGCACCTAGTCCGCATAATCGCTTTCTAGAGGATGCTCCTCCTGCATAACTGCGTGATTTTGCCCCTGGGAATCTGTAATTGGAAAACGGAAAACTTGATACAGATAAAGGAGGGTGCAATTCAGCACAGCATGGGCACTAAATTGGCGGCACGCTTCTCTGTAGTTCTTCATTGGCCAAGGATTTTTATATAGTTGAGAGTTTCTGTGAATCTTAATGCAAAATTAGTATACCAGCAATCCAGATAAATACCATCGTAATATATCAGGGAATCAATAGACAAAACTCATCCCTTGAACATTAAAAACAACTCAGCAGGCTCGCCAGAGAGTGTTTAGAACCCTATATGATAAAATTTCCTTGTTTTCAAGTAACCTTTCCTGAAATTGAGCATCTAAATGAATAGTTCAAATAAAAACACAAAGGAAAACTTCTCCCTTCCTGCACTTCAGAACGGAGATCGGGCTGAATTTGCCCGGGTGGTGAATGCTTACTCCGACCAAATCTACCGTTTGGCATTAAAGATGCTCCGGGACCCACAGGATGCAGAGGATATCCTCCAGGAAACATTTATCAACGCTTATCATGGATTTTCTGGATTCAAAGGTAACTCAAAAATCTCCACCTGGTTATACAGAATTGCTGCCAACGAAGCCCTGATGCTGATCCGGAGAAGAAAGGAAAATGAAATTTCTCTCCAGAAGACTGTTGAGAGCGATGAGGGTGATAGTTTTGAACCGCTCAATCTGACGGATTGGTGCTGTTTGCCGGAAAGTGAACTGCTGTCAACGGAAGCTATCGATTACCTGGACCGAGCAATTGAAATAATCTCAGAAAATTTACGGGCTGTCTTTCTGCTGCGGGATATTGAAGGTTTATCAACGGCAGAAACAGCGGATGTGCTGGGAATCAGTGAGGGTGCAGTAAAAACCCGTTTATCTCGGGCCAGATTAAAACTCAGGGAACTGCTGTCAGGCTACTACGGCAACAAATTAGCTGGCAGTCCGATTCACAGCCAGACCGGGGAAAAAGAAGGCAGGTAAATTATGGAAAACAAGACCCACTGCTCCAATTTCCTGGAATATATCTCCTCTTATATTGACGGTGAACTGGAAGATCAGGAACTCTGTTCTGAGATTGAAACCCATCTCGATAATTGTGAAAACTGCCAGATTATGGTCGACACGCTGAAGAAAACCCTCTATCTGTACCAAGCCCGGGCAGAAAAAGCCCCTCTTCCTTCAGATGTCCGGACACGACTATTTGCGAAACTTGAACTGGACAAATACCTGGACCAGAATTAATCCAGCTAACTTTCGGTTTCAGCCGGACAATTCCTTGTAACCTTTTCTCCTAGAATGCATCTGAATATATGCAAGCTTGAAATTAATCCACCCGGGGTTGGTTATCAACCCGGGGTGTATTTATGAAATTTTTAAGAAAATAAGGGAGATTATCATGAAAAGATTGTTAAATAACGAGGTGGTTGAGCAGGTCAAAGAGGCATTTCAAGAGCTTCAAGAACCGGTAACGGTGCTGTTTTTTGAAGATGATTCCTGTGAGTATTGTTCCGACACCCGTCAGCTTGTAAAGGAAGTGGCAGAACTTTCAGATCTGATTGATTTGAAAGAGTATGATATGAATGAAGATTCAGAACTGGCGGAAAAATTCCAAGTGGACAAAACTCCGGGATTGGTAATTGCCTCCGCAGATGAAAAAGGCGAAATCATGGATTACGGGATTCGATTCGCGGGGATTCCGTCCGGTCACGAATTTACCACTTTGATTCAGGATTTATTAATTGTCTCTGCCAGAAACCCTGAATTAACCCCGGAGACAATGGAATTTCTTGATCAACTGGATCAGACAATTCATCTCCAGGTATTTGTCACCCCAACCTGCCCCTACTGCCCCCAGGCTGTTGTTCTTGCCCACAGGTTAGCATTTGCCAGTGACAAGATCCAGGCCGAAATGGTAGAGACTTCGGAATTTATGGATTTGGCCAGGAAGTTCCAGGTCAGCGGCGTTCCAGACACATCGATCAATCACGGAGCTGGAAAAGTAGTAGGAGCAGTACCCGAAGAAAACCTGATAAAGGAAATTCAGCAGGCTTTAGGCAGCTGAAGACTGAAGGAGATATAGAAGATGGCTCGCAGCAAAGAAAAACAAAAAACACCCCGGGTTATCGTTTTTTCGACCCCAACCTGCCCTCACTGCAGTCACGCGAAACGCTATTTCCGGGCAAAAAAAATTCCTTACCGGGATGTAGATGTCTCCCGGGATAAAGCGGCTGCCCGCGACATGGTCCGCCGCAGTGGTCAGCAGGGAGTTCCGGTGATTGACATTGGCGGTAAGATCATTGTTGGTTTTAACAAAAGAAAGATTAACAAGATTCTGGGCATCTGAGAGTAAAATATGGGGAGTACAATTGATTTCCTCAATAAAGCTCGGAGAGCAGCATGCAAAAGACCAAACCAGACAAAATGAAAAAAAACAAAGACAAAGCATTATTCCTGATCATCCCTGGAGCAGGATTGATCCTGATGGCATTGATTGGCATCCTGCTCAGTCTGGGTCCCGGGAAGGAAGTAGGCAAGACAGACTCCATCACCTTCCCCCCGATTGAAGTCAATCAGCCTGCCCCAGAACTCTCCCTGACCACTCTGGATGGAGATCAGGTTTCCCTGGCAGATTTTCATGGGGATGTTGTCCTGCTTAACAATTGGGCCACCTGGTGTCCCCCCTGCCGACTGGAAATGCCGGAGTTTAACGCCTATTATAATAACTATAAAGATCAGGGTTTTCAGGTTCTGGCCGTGGAAGCCGGCCAGTCCGAACAGGAAGTGAGGGCTTTTGTAGAGGATAACCAGCTTGACTTCCTGGTGCTGCTGGATCCGGAGAATAAATCTCTGGAAATGTTCCAGAACAGCTCGCTGCCAAATTCCTATGTTATGGACCGCGAGGGTAACTTAAGACTGGCCTGGCTGGGAGCGATTAACGAAGCCACCCTGGAAGAATATGTCACCCCGCTGATCAAGGAGTAAGAAATGAAGGCAGAAGTCCAGTGGCACCAAAAACTAACTTTTTCCGGAACAGCTGACTCGGGTTTTGAAGTCCCACTGGGATCCTACCCGGAAGTGGGGGGGGATGATGACGGTTTCCGGCCCATGGAGCTGATGGCTGTCAGCCTGGCCGGGTGCACTGCCATGGATGTGATTTCAATTCTTCAGAAAAAACGTCAGCAGGTACATGACTTCAATGTCAAGGTGATCACCAAACGGGCAGATGAACACCCTAAAGTGTTTACCGAAGCAGTTGTTGAATATCACGCTGCCGGGGAGAGCCTGGATGAAACAGCCCTGGTCCGGGCAATTGAACTCTCTGCCACCCGTTACTGTCCAGCCCAGGCTATGCTGGGCCAAATTATCCCCTTGACTTTGAAATATATTATTTTTGAAGGGGATAGCCTGAGCACGGGTACTAAAGTAAAAGAGGGTGAGTACCTTCTTCCTGAACAAGCTTCCTGATTTAAAACCCAAAGGTTAAAAAGACAAAAGGGCTGTCCCGCCATTCGCTGGGACAGCCCTTTTCACTTTATCCAGAACCGATCATCTATTGACCAGAGCTGCAGCGCTTGGCGGTTTTTCCCCCGCGAGGGCGCCTGGACTCTGTGCGGAATGAATCTCCACAGGAACAGCTGTGCATGGCATTGGGATTTTCGATCTTGAACCCACTGTGCATGATATCTTCCTGGTAATCAATAATTGACCCTTTAAGATACTGCAGGGAGTTCTGATCAACCACCAGCTTCACTCCGCTGACCTCATAAAGCTGATCCCCCTCTCGCCTGGTATCGTCCAAAGCCATTCCATATTGATATCCTGAGCACCCTCCATCCTGGACATAGAGCCTCAGAAAATACTCCTGCAGATTTAACTCCTTGTATAAATAAGTTAGTTGTTATCTAGAACAAATCAATACCCGAGAGACC
>CAZTWV010000039.1:0-28850 GCA_964618295.1 uncultured Anaerolineales bacterium
TGGAAAATAGGCTAAAATGCACTTTTGGGGGCCAAAAAAGGCCTTTTACACTAGTCTATTTTACTAGAAATACCTGAAACCGTTTTCCAGGGAGGGTTTTCAAGCTGGTTTTCTCAAAACCGGATTGGCAGGAGAGCGTAATTTACCCTGTGATATACTAGCGTATTATGAGTAACTATTTTGCGGTCAGGGTGTTATGAATAGTACAGCAGATCAAGACTCTCGAAGCAAAGAACGCGTTTTGGTCCAGGAGGCAATCAGCGGAAACGCAGATGCTTTTGGTCAGCTCTATGATCAGTACGTGGATAAGATATACAGCTATTTGTATTACCGCACCCATCACCGCCGGGAGGCGGAGGATCTTTGTTCTCGAGTTTTTATGAAAGCATTGAACCATATTGAAAATTATGAAGACCGAGGCTACCCTTTCTCTGCCTGGCTGTACCGGATCGCTCATAACCTGGTTGTGAACTGGTACAGGGATATGGAAAAAAAGCGGGAAATCCCTTTGGTGGATCAATATCCACCTCCCGCAGAAGACAGTCAAGTGGAAAGCAGGATGGTTGAATTCGACCAGAACAAACGTCTGATGACCATCCTCAAACAAATGCCAGTAGATCGTCAGGAATTGATTATATTTAAACATGTAGAAGGTTTATCCAACAAGGAAATTGGTCAGATTATGGATCGAACGGAAGGGGCAATTAAAGCTCTCTACCACAGGACGCTGACCGCTCTCCGGGAAGAATACGATTTGGAATGAGAAGGAAATTGTGATGTTGAGAATCGTGATGGATAGTGCAGGGGACCTTCCCCGGGATTGGATTGATGAATATCAGATCGATATCATCCCAATCAATGTCCACCTTGGAGATCATCCAAAGCTGGAGGGTGTCGATTTATCTCCGTCCGATTTTTATCAATGGGTAGAAGAGACCGGGATGATCCCAAAATCATCTCAACCGACCCCTCAGCAGTATCTTGAGTTTTACCGGAAGATCGCAGACCTGGGAGATACGATTCTGTCGATTCATCTGACAAGTAAACTCTCGGGTACTTACGAGTCGGCGGTGAGAGCGGCAGCGGAATTAAATCAGGAAGGGTACCATATTATTCCGTTTGATTCTCTTTCCGGGACCGCAATTCAGGGTTTTATGTGCTGTGAAGCCCGGGTCATGGACCGGCGGGGCGAAGATTTAGGGGCGATCCTGAGGCGGATTGAAGAAATCCGGGAAAAAACCGAAGTTATTTTTACCCTCGACAGCCTGGATTTTGCACGGAAAAGTGGAAGGGTGCAGATGCTGGAAACAATTCTGGCTTCCATCCTCAAAATTAAACCAATCATTGTTTTGAAAGAAGGGACATTGACGGTTGTCCACAAAGTCAGGACCCGGAAGGCGTCGCTTGATTACATCCTGCAGGAAATGTCCCGACGGGTGGGGAATACCCTGGTGAATGCCGCGGTGATGCATGCTCATGATCTGCAAACAGCTCTCAATTTTGGAGAAAGTGTGCAAAACATTCTTAATTGTGGAAAATTTTTTATTGAAGAACTATCGATTGGCATCGCTGCCAATCTGGGGCCTGGTTCGATAGGGATCATTGCCTATCCAGCAGGTGAAGGGATATAGAAATATGACAAACAACAATTACTTATCGAAAGATTTAGCAGAGATGGATCAGCTTTTAGCGGAGACGTTCTCCCCGGTTCAACCCCGGGAAGATTTTGTTTCACAGCTGCGGAATCAGCTCGAGGCGGCTTTTGATAAGAAGCGGAAAACAAGAAAGGTAACCAAGGGAATTCTTGTCGCAGGTGGAATTCTGGGTGGGGGATTGATGATATTTACCCTTATCCGGACCCTGACCGGGGAAGACGGTGCTTTGCAAAAAATCGGGAACACAATTTCCCGGGTCCTCAAGAAACGGGAACAGCCGGTTTCAGCCTGAATTTTTGCAATCAAGCAGCAGAAGGGTGGTTGCCCAGATCCAAAGATCTGCTGCCTGGATTAAAACTAGATAAGGGGCAAAAATACCCCTGTAAAGGGGTGTTTTTTCTGGTACATTTGGGTAGACAGCATCCACAGCTTCAGACAATGATTCTAATCTCATGAAAGAGGCATATTTTACTCCGAAAACGATCCAGGAGACTGCTGCCAGCTGGAAATCCAGGCTGCATAGCTCATCCCGGGGGGAAAAATCCCGGTTTCAAAAAGAAAAAGCGGCCTTGCTGATCCTGGATATGCAGGACTATTTCCTTGATTCGGGATCTCATGCTTTTGTGCCCAGCGCTCCAGCTATTATCCCGGGATTAAATCAGCTTAGCAGTCTATTTAAATCCTGGGGTCAGCCGATTATTTTTACTAAACACATCAATACAAAAAAAAATGCAGGGATGATGGGGAACTGGTGGCGGGATTTGATCACCAGCGATCATCCAGGGAGTTCATTAAGTAAAGATCTGGATCTGAGCGGGGGAGAAATTGTTGAAAAAACTCAATATGACGCATTTTATCGCTCCGAGCTCAAAGGCAAATTGGATCAGATTTCTGTCCAGCAGCTGGTGATTGGTGGGGTGATGACTCATTTGTGCTGTGAAACAACTGCCAGATCAGGTTTTGTCCAGGGCTATGAGATCTTTTTTTTGGTAGATGGAACAGCAACATATAATCAAAAATTTCATCAGGGGGCCATCACAAATCTCAGCCACGGTTTTTCAGAATTAAAACTGGTCGATGATTTCTTACAAACCGCAGAGGAAATCGATGGGCAAGATTGAGGATGTGGTTGTAATTGGTGCCGGCCCAGCAGGCTTAGCAGCTGCCCTTCAGCTGGTTCGGGAAGGTATTTTTCCACTTGTACTGGAAAAACACAAAACCGGGGGTCTGCTGTCCAATGCAAATCTGGTTGAAAATTATCCCGGATTTCCGGGGGGAATCCCGGGCCTGGAGCTGGCGGATCTTTTCCTGCGCCAGGCGGAAGCCGTGGGTGTGAAAATAACTTCTGGTCAGGTAAAACAGCTGACTGCTGATGGGAAAAATTATTTGCTGGAGACGGATGAGAGACAAATCCTCAGCCAAAAAGTTATTATCGCAAGCGGAACCCGGGCAAAACAGCTTGATCCTGATAAAATTCATCCTGATGCCAGGGAATTGGTTTTTACTGAAGTGGTTAAACTGAGAGGCAAAAAGAATCAGGAATTTGCTGTCCTGGGAGCGGGAGACGCGGCTCTGGATTATGCGATCCATCTGGCAGGAAGCAATTACGTCCATCTTTTGACCAGAACAGACCGCATTCGAGGGCTTGGTTTGTTGTACAATCGAGTCAGAAAGAATAAAAATATTAAGGTTCACCATTTTTGTAATTTAGTCAAAGTAAACCCGGGAGATCCTGGTGGTTTGCAGCTGGATATCTTAAGAAGAGAAGATCTGGAGCAGCTGACCTGTGATTACCTGGTGACCGCCGTAGGGAGAAGACCCGTATTAGATTTTGTCTCTCCAGATCTGCTGCAGGAAATTCGGTCCGGGAAACATGCAGGCCGGATTTATCTGATCGGAGATGTGATCAATGGCAGGTTCCGGCAAACGGCCATGGCGGTCGGAGATGGGATAAAATCAGCAATGGACATTTCGCATCAAAGGGAAATTTTATGAGCTCTGCAAGATTGAAGATAGCGGCTTCTGCCGGAAATCCGGAGATCGCCATGGTTTATGTGGTTGAATTTGACGGCAAGTACGTTGAATGTGTGGAAGCCATTCAACCCCCCAAGCAGCGGGAAGAAAAATGGGTTTTGATGGTCTCTACCCTGTTCGGTTGCCCAGTTACCTGCCAGATTTGCGACGCTGGAGGACATTATCAGGGGAAGCTCACCGATCGGCAAATTCTGGATCAGATACACTTTTTGATAAATAAAAGATATCCAAACGGGATTGTTCCCTCCCGACAATTCAAAATTCAATTTGCTCGGATGGGAGAACCTGCCTTGAATCCAGCAGTCCTGGATGCGCTCCGAAAATTGCCGGAGGAGGTTAATGCGCCGGGATTGATGCCCTCTCTCTCAACCATCGCGCCGTACGGAACAGAAGATTTTTTTGATGGGCTGCTTGAGGTCAAAAATGCATATTATCCTGGGGGAAAATTCCAGTTTCAGTATTCTATTCACACAACCGATCAAAAATTAAGAGATGAACTGATTCCGGTCCGGAAGCTTGAATTCAAGGAAATAGCGGAATTTGGAGAGCGGTTTGTCGGACCGGGGGATCGTAAAGTCACCTTGAATTTTGCGCTGGCAGAGCACAGTCCGGTGGATCCTGATGTGCTGAAAAAATATTTTGATCCTGAAAAATTTTTAGTAAAAATTACTCCCCTGAATCCTACCTATCAGGCGGAGTCTTCGGGGTTGGCATCCTATCTGCGGGGTGAAAAAACAACCGAACAGGATCCGTTGATTGAAGAAATTCAGAATGCTGGCTACCAGGTAATTCTCAGTATTGGCGAATTAGAAGAAAACAGCATTGGATCAAACTGTGGGCAGTATGTACAGAAGCATTTAAAAGCGGTCCAAAAATTGGGAGATGGGTACACATATCAGGTCGAGAGCTGGTTGGAGTAGATTTGATGATTGAATTCGAAAAACAAATCAGGAACTGGTTGGATCAGGATCAACGGGTGGTGTTGGCCACGGTTGTCAAGACCTGGGGATCCTCACCGCGGCAGGCAGGATCCAATATGGCAGTCAGTCAAGATCAGAAAATTTCCGGATCCGTCAGCGGGGGTTGTGTGGAAGGAGCTGTTGTCGATGCAGCGCTTGAAGTACTGGAATCCGGAAAGCCAAGGCTGCTGCATTTTGGCGTGACGGATGACCGGGCCTGGAAAGTGGGCCTTGCTTGTGGGGGAGAGATTGAAGTTTTCGTGCGGGAGGTTGACAAAGTCTGGCTGGATCGGAGAGATGACTCCAGGAGCAGCGGAAAAAATTTTTGTGAATGTGTTTGTCTTGACGGTCCTGGAGATTGGCCGGGCGAGAGCTGGATCCTTACAGCGGAAGGGGAACTGCAGGGAAAACATCCTCCAGAACTGGCTTTTGATCAGCTTAGTGCAGCTGCCATACAATCTATGCAACAAAAGCAGTCTAAGAGCATTGAGTTTTCCACAGGGGATCCGGCTCTAACGGTCCAGTGGAACATATTTTTCGAACTGGTCCAGCCTCCACCTGTCTTAATCCTGGTTGGGGGTGGGCATATCTCTATTCCGCTGACGGAAATAGCCGCAGTGCTTGGGTTTGATACTGTCGTGATTGATCCGCGGAGGCTGTTCTCTGATCCAGACCGTTTTCCAACAGGTACAAGAATTCACAGGGAGTGGCCGCAAGAAGCCTTTTCGAAATTGCAAATCACCAGCTCAACCGCGGTGGTGATGCTGACGCATGATCCCAAGATTGATGATCCAGCCTTGAAAATCTCCCTGGAAAGTAATGCCTTTTATGTGGGGGCACTGGGCAGCAAAAAAACGCATCGAAAACGCTTGGAAAGGCTGGAGAAAGATGGAATCACCCGTCAGGTATTGGAAAAGATATGCGCTCCTGTGGGCTTAAATTTGGGGGATCGATCAGCAGAAGGAATTGCTCTGGCAATCATGGCAGAAATTCTCCAGGTTAAGAATCTCCCCGATCAAACTCTGGAATAATTGATAGTATTCTCCTTGATTCTGAATCTAATCTGAAGAATCTTCAGAACCCATTGACATAGAATCTTGAGGGCGTTATACTTACCAACCGTTCAGTAAGTTAGGTGAGGATGTCTCCATGCCTGCAAATCAGACCCGGGTCGGGTTGGAATGTATTATTCAAAACGCTGAATCCTTGTTTGTGGAGCACGGCTATCAGGCAGTTTCCATCCGGGAAATTGCCAAAGCCTGCGGTGTGACCAATGCAGCGCTTTACTATCATTTTGACAGCAAACTGGATTTATATCATGAGGTGATCCGGCGGTATGCAGCCAAGCTTACTCTGGCCCTGGAGCGGGCCGCGGAGCATGGCCAGAATCCAAGAGAGAAACTGAAATTGATGGCAGTTGAATACCTGAATATGGTATCGGAAGACCAGTCCTTAATTCATCTCCTGCGCCGAAAACCAGAGGAAATCGAACATGGGAATGATTCCCAAAAATTTGGTTTGCTGCTGTCTGAAGTTCATAAACCGTTCGAGGAGACTATCAATCAGGCGAATGAAGAGGGTTTCCTGATTGAATTACCAGCTGAATTTCAAGGGACTCCAATATTAATGGGTATGCTCCATGGTCTGGGAGGTTATCAGAAGGTAATGTTCAACAAGACACTGACCAAGGACCAAATTTCCCTGGTGGTGAATTTGTTCTGGAGAAGCATTTCCAGAAATAATTTAGATTGGAAGGAAGTATAGAAAAATGAAATATGTGCTGCGGTCTTTATCGTTTTTGAAAAAATACTGGCTGCCTTCTTTAGGAGCACTTGGGGGACTATTGCTGGTGAATGCAGCCAATTTACTCACACCCCAGCTGCTGCGGATTCTAATTGATGATGGAATTAGTCAGCTGGACATGAAAACTGTCTGGTTGATAGCTGGTGGACTTGTAGGATTGGCTTTGCTGCGGGGTTTGTTTAACTTTCTGCAGATGTATTGGTCAGAGCTGACTTCGCAGGGTGTTGCATTTGATCTTCGGAATGTGATTTTTGAAAAGCTTCAGCGTTTGAGTTTTTCTTATCACGATCAAGCCCAGACAGGAAAATTGATGACCCGGATTACATCGGATGTGGAGATGGTGCGGATGTTTGTCGGGCGTGGTGTGGTGATGCTCATCTCCGCGGTGTTAATGTTGATCGGGACCATTGTGCTGTTAATCAGTATGAACTGGCGTTTGGCGCTGGTTGTCCTGGCAGTAATACCAGCCATACTGACCATATTTGCCCTGTTTATTGGGCGGATCATCCCGCTGTCACGCAGGGTGCAGGAAAAACTGGCTGCATTGAACACCACCCTCCAGGAAAACCTGGCAGGAATGAGGGTGGTCAAAGCCTTTACTCGGGAACTCTATGAAATTGAGCGATACGCTGAACAAAATGACGATTTGAAGGAAGAAAATATCAACCTGGCCCGGCTGTTTTCCAGTTTATTCCCGTTAGTATTTGGGATTGCCAACCTGGCAACGGTAGGTGTGGTCTGGGTAGGAGGAAATCAGGTGATCAGCGGAACCCTGACCCTCGGAAGCCTGGTTGCTTTCATAGGATATATTAACTACCTGCTGATGCCAATTTTTATGGTGGGAATGATCGGCTCAATGCTGTCCCGGGCTGAAGCGTCCGGAGAACGGATATTCGAAGTGATTGACGCCCGGTCTGAAGTTGAGGAAAAAGTGGATGCCGTCCCACTTCCGGACATTTCAGGTAGGGTCGAATTCCGGGATGTCAGTTTTCGCTATGTGGGAGGGCAGTCCGATGTCCTGCATGAGATCTCCTTTAGGGCTGAACAAGGAGAAACAATCGCGATTCTGGGACAAACTGGATCAGGAAAATCATCGATCATCAATCTCATTCCTCGTTTTTATGATGCGACAGAGGGAGAAATCCTGATTGATGGTCTTCCTGTAAAGAATTTGAGCCTGGATTCACTCCGGAGCCAGATCGGGATTGTGCTGCAGGAGACCACCCTGCTGGCCGGAAGTATTCGGGAAAATATCGCGTATGGAAAGCCCGATGCGGAACTGGATGAGGTGATTGCTGCTGCGAAGGCAGCCCAGGCGCATGAATTTATCTCTGAGCTGGATGAGGGGTATGATTCACTGGTTGGAGAGCGGGGAGTGGGACTGTCTGGAGGACAGAAGCAGCGGATTGCCATTGCCCGGGCCTTATTAATTGATCCCAGGATCCTGATTTTGGATGACAGTACATCCTCAGTAGACGCAGAAACGGAATACCATATTCAACAGGCGCTGGATCAGCTGATGGAGAACAGAACCAGTTTTGTGATTGCCCAGCGCATCAGTACTGTCCGGCGTGCAAATAAAATTCTTCTCCTGGACAAGGGAGAACTCTGTGATGTTGGCACTCATCAGGAACTGCTGGAAAGCAGTGAATTGTATGTGGATATCCTGGAAACCCAGTTTTCTAAGACAACGGTTGAGGTGTAATTATGCGGCATGGAATGCGGCGAGTAGCTGAAACAGAACAGGAACAAGCGGAGAATCAGAGTCGGGTACTGCTCCGGCTGCTGAAAAGGATTCGCCCGTACTGGCTTTCTTTAACTGGTGTACTGGCAATGCTGGTTATCAGTGCAGTCATGACAGCTTTGGGACCGATCCTGATCGGTCGGGCTACGGATTTGTTTATCACAGCCGGAGATCGGACCGGGCTGGCTCGGACGATGATTTTCCTGATCGTTGTCTATGGGGTTGGGATGCTTGCGACCCGTTTTCAAATCTATTGGATGTCATGGGTTGGGCAGAATTTGCTTGCAGATCTCCGGACCGAGATTTTCGATAAAATTGAATCCCTGTCTCTCCAGTACATTGAGGGAGAAGAATCCGGGGACTTGATGAGCAGGTTGGTGAATGACATCGATGCAATTAACACCATTATCAGTCAGGGTTTGACGCAGGCGGTAGGGGGATTCTTCTCGCTGGTCGGGATAGTAATTGCCATGTTTTCGCTCAATGTTCCCCTGGCTGCTTCATCACTGGCCGTTGTCCCCTTGATGATCCTAGCCACCGGTAAATTTGCCGACTGGTCTAGAAATGCATTCAGGAAAACACGTGAGACGATTGGAGATGTTTCCGCAGATCTGCAGGAGGAGCTTTCAGCTGTCAAGGTTTCCCAGGCTTTCAACCGGGGAGAGCAGAACATCGATGATTTTTCCCGCCGAAATGCTGCTAACCGTGATGCAAATATCAGTGCTACTGCGGTGACATCAGCCTTTACACCGGTTATGGATCTGTTGGGAACGTTGAATATCGCTGTTGTCGCCGGTCTGGGGGGCTTCCTGGCGATTTCGGGAGCGATTACTGTCGGGGTTGTCGTTTCATTTTTGCAGTATGTCAACAATTTTTCCCGGCCATTGCAGGTAATTACCCAGGTCTGGACCCTGGCCCAATCTTCCCTGGCCGCAGCAGAGCGGATCTTTGAATTGATTGATCTTGAACCTGATATAGTCGATCGGGAGGATGCTCTGGAAGAAGTGTCCCTCTCGGGCGAGATCATTTTCACAGCGGACAAAGAAAGACAGGGTGTCACTTTTGGATATGATCCTGAACAGCCTGTTCTATGCAATCTGGAGATGACGATTGAGGCAGGACAAACCGTGGCTGTGGTTGGCCCGACCGGGGCTGGTAAGAGCACACTGGTGAGCTTGATCCCTCGATTTTATGAAGTTACCAGAGGGAAAATCTTGGTGGACAATTACGACGTCAGGGATCTTACTCAGCAAAGCTTACGATCCCAGATCAGTATGGTACTGCAGGAACCGTTCCTGTTTTCAGGATCGGTGATGGAGAACATCCGATATGGAAAAATGGAAGCTTCAGACCAGGAAGTGATTGAAGCTGCGAAGGCAGCGAACGCTCATGATTTTATCTCTGGACTTCCTGAAGGATACCAGACCGAAGTTGGAGAACGGGGAAGCTTGTTGAGCCAGGGTCAGAAGCAGTTGATTTCAATTGCCCGGGCGGTCCTGGCGGATCCCCAGATCTTGATTCTGGATGAAGCCACCTCCAGCGTCGATACCCGGACGGAAATGATGATCCAGGAAGCACTGGAATGTCTTCTGCGGGGTAGAACAAGTATTATCATTGCTCACCGATTGTCTACGGTTCGGAATGCGGATATAATTTATGCCCTTGAAGAAGGAGAGATTGTTGAAGAGGGAAAGCATGAAGAACTTCTGGAAAAGAACGGACTTTATGCGGATCTGTATAAGCGGCAGTTCTTTGTCCCTCCAGAACTGCAGGCTGCCGGGTAAGAATCAGAAAGACGGAATGGGAATTGCAAAGGTGAAATATTTATGACAAAAGATGCAAAAGCTTTTTATTACAATGATGAAACTGCCGGATATTTTGACTGCACAAGACTGCCGGTTTCAGAGGGAAGATACGGCTATACCCCCGTTCGCGGTTTGGGCCATCAAGCTTTGATGAAGGACCTTTGTGAAAACCATCAAGGTGCTAAATGCTATTTTGACCTGGATGACAGCCGATACTATTTTGATGTCCTGGACTGCCCTGAGCAAGGTGTACTGGAGATCAGTACAGTAATTCAGGACAATTAGTCCCTGCTCCGCTCGCGGTAGACCTTGAGAAAATGACCGGCTCAGAATTTTGATTCCTTGAATGATCTGGCTCCAGCGCCAGATCATTCGTTTTTTGCAGTATCAATTACAACTTCCACGCTCATTCCCCAGCGTGTATTTGCTGGGACTTCATCCAGAGAAATTGTTACCGGATAGACCACATCCCCGCCGATCGTTTCTGCCTGAAGACCAATTTCCATTACTGTTCCTTCGACCGTGGCTTCCAGACCTTCAATCAATATTTTAGCGGATTGACCAATCCTGACCTGATCGATGTCCCTTTCACTCAGGTCTGTTGTTTTGACTTGAAAGTGATCGAGGTCTGCAAGTGTCAGCAGGACCTGACCGGGAGAGACAATGGCACCCGGATTGATGGGAATCTCAATTACTGTCCCGGAAAAAGGAGCCCGAATTTCACTATTTGCGAGTGAGGAGCGGGCAGCTTCGAGCTGTTTTGCGGCAGTTTCCACCCGGGTTTCCGCCAGTTCCAGATCGTCAGGGTCCGGTCCGTTTTTAAGACGAGCAACCTGTTCTTCTGCTGCCTGAAGTTCTGCTTCTGCTAAAGCCAGTTCCGCATCCAGGAGCGCCTGTTCGAGTTCTGTGGGTTCACTCTGGAGCCAATCAACCAGCCAAACGGCCTGGTTATAGGCTCTTTCAGCTTCCGTTAGTGCTGTTCGAGCCTGGGCTTTCGCCGTAGTGCCGCTGGCTTTGTCCAGGTTCTTTCGGGCCTGGGCCAGTCTTTTTTCAGCAATAACTACATCAGCTTTTGCGTCTTTTAAGGAAGAAGCAGTGTAGCGGTTTCCCGGTTGATTGATTGACCATTCATACTGGGCATCGTCCAGGGCGTCCATTGCTTTTGCCCGCCGGTCCTTGGCCCGTGCCAGGGCCAAATCGGACCCATCTTCCAGATCTTTAAGAGCGAGCTGTGCTTCCAGAAGGGCGGTTTGAGCTGCAGCAACCCCGGCAGCTTTTTGCTGATGGTCTGCGATCAAGATCAATAACTGACTTTCATTTACCTGATCTCCTTCCGAGACCTTGATTGATTCCACCCGGGCAGGAACTGCCAGACCCAGGTTTACGAAATCTGCAGGTTCGATCACTCCCGATGCTTCAACCTGGCTGCCGGCAGGCAGCACGATACCGGCTGATGTGGTAGCCGGTGCGGTAGCGATCGGTGTGATCTCTGTTTCTGGTGAAGAGCATCCTGCGGTCAGCAGTAAAACGGAGAGTAATAAGAAAAGCCAGGGTACATTCTTCATGAGATTATCCTTCAGGCGCCAGCCGGGATAGACTGCTTGTTGTTTTCAACAATCACGCCGTCTTCAAGGACTACTTTTCGGTGGACATAAGGAAAGACCCGGGGGTCATGGGTGGCAAAGAAAAAAGTGGTCCCGGTTTCCTTATTTAGGTTTTCCATTAATTCTATAATTTGTTCCCCGTTTTCCGAGTCGAGGTTAGCGGTGGGCTCATCGGCCAGGACCAGAAGGGGGTGGACGGACAGGGCCCGGGCGATCGCCACCCGCTGCTGTTCACCACCGCTGAGCTGATCCGGACGGTGCTGGGCTCGATCCGCGATTCCAACAGCATCCAGCAGCTCCAGGACCCGGCTCTTCCGTTCCGCGGGTTTTTCACCGGTCAACAGCATCGGCATTTCTATGTTTTCAAAAGCGGTCAGACCCGGGATTAATGCAAAGTACTGAAAAACAAAACCAATGGTCCCTTTGCGAACACCAGCCCTCTGATTGGCATCTAATTTACTGACGTCCTGCCCGTTGAGGCGGATGGTTCCAGCTGTCGGCCTGTCCAGGCATCCCATTAACTGCAGCAGGGTTGATTTTCCGGATCCGGATGGACCGACCACGGCAGTAAATTCACCTTCCTCAATTGTCAAATCAACACCGCGCAGCGCCGGGGTTTCCACATCACCCAGTTGATATATTTTTGTGACATCTTTCATTTCAATAACTGGCATTTCCTTCCTCCAGATAATTTCTTGCATCTAAGATTATAAAGCGCGAAGGGCTTCAATTGGTTCTTTCTGGGTTGCGACCCAGGCTGGGTAAAGGGATCCGAGCAGAGTAACCACCAGGGCGACCAGGGCAATCACGAGATACTGCCCAAAAGAATGAGCTGCGTACATAACCTCCCCGACGGCAAATTCAGTCGAGTTGATCACGCTGGCTGTATCCCCGAAGTTCATGCCGTGAACTGACAGGTACTCCACAACCAGGGACCCGATCAGCACACCAAAGATGATTCCGACCGCAGCCAGTACACCAGATTCAATCAGGAACATCCAGCGGATCTGACTTGCTTTCATTCCCAGAGCGGCGAGGATTCCCATCTCTCGCGTCCGCTCCAGGACCGTCATCAGCAGGGTGTTAACAATCACAACTGCCACGATCGCCAGAATGAATACATAAAAGATATAAATAATCTCGTTGGAAATGGATTTATATTCCAGCATGAAAGAGTTCATTTCCTGCCAGGTCTGAATGTCGAACCCCGGCGCTTCAAGTTCAGCTTCGAGGACTTCCGACTGGTCTCTATCTTCCAGCATGGTGAGGATCGCGCTGGCCCTTCCATCTGTCCGGGTGATGGACTGAGCTTTCTCCAGCGGCATGAGGATTGTGTTCTTGTCATATCCCGGGATCCCCGATCGATACAGGCCCCGGATAATGAAATTCGCCTGATCCGGCTGATCGCCCGAGGTGGGAATCAGCAAGTTCAGGCTGTCTCCGACCTCGACATCCATATTTTCGGCCAGCAGTTCTCCCAGCAGGATTCCTTCCCTGTCATCTGGTGCAGGGAGTGAACCAGCAACAACCCCATCCCGGAATGGCGCATTGACATCGGATCTGAAATCCATTCCGGTCAGGGAGACATTGAAGGATTCTTCCCTGAGCCCAACCACCGCTGAAGTCCAGAGCAGGGGGGTGGCATCCTGGACCATTGGGTATGATCGAATCCTGGCTGCTTGCTCTTCGGAATCTTCCACCAGGTCTAGCCATTTTAAGCTGGCTTTTTTCCGATCATAATCCGCATCTCTGAGCTGCAGATGGCTGGTCTGGACCCGGATGTTATCCTGAAGAGATTGGATAAACATACCTTCCATGAAACCGGCCAGAACCACCAGCATGCCCACACCCAGCAGCATGGCCAACAGAGTAGCTGCTGAACGACGTTTATTCCTTCGTAAATCACGGATTGCGATCTGCCATAATCCTGCCATAATATACTCCTAGATCAATACCATCTGAAGGATTAATCAGATGTGGTGCAGTGCTTCAGTAGGTTCCTGGCTGGCTGCCCGCCAGGCTGGATAAAGGGAGGCGATTGCTGCCACAGCGATAACCAGGACCGCCCGCTGCAGGATTAGTTCGGGTGTATTGGTGAAATAGATCCGATCTCCCATCAAAGCATAAATGCTTCCCAGCTCGGTAACTGATTCGCCGCCAGGCATGGGCAATCCATAAAGTCCGCCTAACCAATTAAGAAAAACTCCCAGGGCAACACCGGCTGCCGTGCTGATCAGTCCAAGGAAACTTCCCTCTAAAAGGAAAAGTACCATGATTTCCCGCCGTTTGAGACCTAGGGCCGAGATCAAACCGATTTCCCGTGTCCGCTCGACTACAACCATTAACATCAAATTGAAAATTCCGACGCCGGCAATAATCAGCATCACGATATTCATGATCTCCATAAACTGCTGGTCAATCGCCATGGCATCGGTCAGGGTGGGGTCGAGTGTGTCCCACGAGAGCACTTCATATCCTGGGAGAGCGGCCTGCATCCTGGCAACAGTCGGGTCTTCTTTTCCAACATCTTCCAGATAAACTCCGATTTCAGTGACCTGATTGCTCAAACCAAAAAGAGTCTGCGCTTCTGAAAGCGTCATGAAAACATCGCCCTCCAGATCTGCAGCTCCCAATTTATAAATACCTACCACTGTCATCGTCCGCTGACGGGTCTGGCTGTGGGCTGCCCGTCCGGTCAGAGTAACTCGGTCACCAAGCGCTGCATCTAAATCAGAGGCCATATTATGTCCGATCAGGATCTGATCTTCATCCTCAAGATTCAGGTAGCGCCCGGAAACCATATTTTCGGCAACCGGGGAAATTTTGCCTTCCAGATCCGGTCTGACCCCTATCAAGGTGGCCGGGAATGAGCCTTCCCGGCTGCTGAGCAAACCGCCGGTCTCTATTCGCTGGGAAGCGGCAATGACATCCGGCTGTTTCTGCGCAAATAGCACAGCCGCATCGGCGGCATCCTGCGGGATGGGCAGCAGCGGAAGCTGAAAGACCTTTTCCTGATAGCCCGGGGCGTGAACCAGAACATTACCGCCCTCTAACTTGACGCTTTTCCCATACATAATTGTTGTGAAGCTTTCCATCATCCCATCAAATGTGATGATTAGAGTCAAGGCCAGGGACATGGCTAGCAAGGCGATTGTTGTTCTCCGCCGGTTACGCCAGACATTCCTCCAGGATATTTTTAAAAATGTCAACACTCAATACCTCCGGGAAAATCAAGCCTGAAACCAGGCTTTGATGGTCTTTTCGTCAATGATCGGCAGCGATCCTTTTCGAGCCTGGAGCAGTCGTTCGATTGCGGTTTGAATCGACTGCATTTTTCTCCAGATTACCGCGGCAGGATCATGAAAATTTTCTGGATATTCCAGTGCTTCCCAGATTATGGTCCTGATACTGCTGACAATGCTCAGGGAGATTTCCACTGCATCCTCTGGAGATTGAACCTCAAAGCAGCCTTCCTTTTTACCTTCTTCAACGATTTGAACCAGATCAGGTATCAAGTCTTTTCTAGTCTGGCGCTCCAACTCGGACAGCAGCAGCAGATTTTCCTCTCGCATCAGAATCCGGGATAATTCAAGCATTTCTTCTTTTCGAGCAAGTTTCCATTGATTGATCAGTTGAAAAGCCTGGACCCATTTCTGAGAGGGAGTCAATTCAATGTTCTGGGTGACTTGCTTGAGTGAAGTGAGCAGCTGATTTGAATAATCTTTTACTATGGCGTCCAGCACGTCTTTTTTGGACGAAAAATAGTGATAAAAGGTGCCTTTCGCGACACCGACCTGCTCAACAATATCCTTTACAGATGTTGTTGTGTAGCCCTTCCTGGTGAAAAGCGAGGCGGCATTCGTAATGATTTCATCCCGCCGGACCTCGGGATCTTTGCTGACTCTGACCACAGGATCATCCTGATCTTTGTTCAACTAATAGCTGACCGACCGCTGGTCAGTCAGTTAGCGTATTTTATCAATCTGCTTTTAATCTGTCAATCTGTCTGGATTCGAAAGAGGAAAATTGAGCAGATAGCTTTCGCTCTATCCATTGCTAAATTTTTACTCCATTCTATAATGTGATATAGTAAACAAGCAGAAAAGTAGGAGGAAGGACGGATGGATGTTGCCTTAGCGCTGGGTGGAGGTGGAGCAAAGGGGGTGGCTCATCTGGGGGTCCTGCGCGGCTTGCAGGAGATGGGATTTGAGATTAAAGCGGTTGCCGGAACCAGTGCGGGGGGAATGGCTGCGGCTATTTTTGCCAACGGCTTCAGTCCTGACCAGATGATTGAAAAATTCAGTCAGGTCAATCAGGATGAGCTCTACAGTTTTGGTCTGGGACCGGCTTTACTGGGGATGGGGGGAATCAGTAAAGCTTTAAATTTGTTCTTGACGGAAGAGAAATTTGAAGATCTGCAGATCCCCTGTGCTTTAACTGCGATGGATATCAAGGACATGCGCGAAGTTACGCTGACAGAAGGAAGAGTGCTGGATGCCGTGATGGCGACTATTGCAATTCCAGGAGTTTTCCCACCAAAAGAATGGGATGGGCATATGTTGGTGGATGGCGGGGTACTTGATCCGGTCCCGGTTCAGGTGGCCCGCAGTCTGGCGCCAGGGCTGCCGGTGATTGCTGTCACCCTTTCCCCAGTTCCTGAGAAATGGAAAGACTTAAATCAGATGGACAGCATCATTGAACGGCCGATCCTGAAACCAATAGCCAATCTGCGCGTGGCCCAGGCGTTTGATATTTTTGTGAGGTCGATTGATGTCATGACCCATATGCTGGCTGAAAAACGCCTTGAGCTGGAAAAACCCGCTGTGATCATCCGTCCGGATGTGGCGCATATCGCACCCCTGGATAAAGTGGATGTGATTGAAGTCGCCCGGTTAGGGGATCAAGCGGTAGCGGAATCATCTAAAGATCTCCGTAAGCTTCTTAACAGTGAAAAGAGTTTCTGGGAAGTTCTTACAGGAAAAGACAAACATTAATTTATTCATGGATCCGAAATGCTTTCAATGAAAAAACATCCTTTACTTTTGCTGGGACTGATTGTTCTTTCCAGCTTTTTTATGCTGAGCGGAAAGGCCACAGCCCAGGAATCTGATCCGGTCGTGAGAGCGGTCTTGTTTTATTCTCCTTCCTGTCCCCACTGTACCCAGGTTCGAGAGGAATTTTTACCTCTGTTAAAGGAAACCTACGGTGAGCAAGTCCAGCTTCTGGAAATTGATACCAGCACAGACGGCGTCGATCTTTATTTTGCGGCAGTTGAGGACTTTGAGATTCCTCCCGCCCGTCAGGGGGTACCGGCTGTGATTGTCGCAGATCAGCTCCTGGTAGGCAGTTTTGAAATTCCCGATCAACTGCCAGAAATTATTGACCGAGGACTGGAAAACGGAGGGATCTCCTGGCCCGATATTACCGGTTTGGAAGATTGGATTCCGGCTGAATATAGCGCGGGTGAGGATTCAGAAGACCAGAATCAGGAGGAAACATCGGAGGCAGTTCAAAACGGAAATCCAGAACCGACCCAGACTCCTGACCCCCTGTTTACAATCACGACAGAACCCGGTGATCCAGAAAGCGGTTTAGTCTCAAAAGCGGAGGATCCTCAGGAAGCTGATTTCTTTGGCCGGCTTGGAGCAAAATTCCGGAGGGACTTGACCGGGAACACGATAGCGGTTGTTGTCCTGCTGGGAATGCTGGCGTCACTGGCTGTCGGACTTCTACCGATTCTTCAACCGCACTCTGCGGTAAAACCCTGGCCGCTGTGGATTGTTCCTGTTCTATCGATATTCGGGTTGGGTGTGGCCGGATATATGTCTTTTGTTGAGGTAACCCAAACTGCTGCTGTCTGCGGACCGGTTGGTGACTGCAATACCGTGCAGAGCAGTCCCTACGCAATGCTCTTTGGCTTCTTGCCGGTAGGTGTTTTCGGGCTTCTGGGGTATCTGGCAATTCTGACAGCCTGGTTGGGTTTCTGGACTGGAAAAGGATGGCTGCGGGAAGTCTCCGGCCAAGCTCTGTGGCTGTTCAGCTTTTTTGGATTGTTATTCTCGATCTACTTAACCTTCCTGGAACCTTTTGTAATTGGGGCTACCTGTGCCTGGTGCCTGAGTTCTGCGGTGATCATCACTCTGCAGTACCTGGCAGCATCCAGCTGGGTGGTACAAGCCTGGGAGAACTCGTGACCCGGGATTTACGGAAGTATGCCCGTAGAACCAATCTACGGCTTATTCTGGGGTTTGTGTTGATTCTGATCCTGGTGGGCGAGGGATTGATTTATTGGATTTACGGCCAAGGAGCTGCACTGCTCGGCCTGGTTTGCCTGCTTGGCACGCTGTTTCCTATCGGGGGAATTCTGGTGTTTTTCTGGATCCTGGAGCGCATACAGGCTCAAAGACAATGAAACCCAGGAATCTTACTCCTGGACATTACCTAATATTTCCATAATATCGACAACCTGAACTTGATCTGAAAGTCCTTCAGATCGCACAGCATCGTCCAGCATTATTAAGCAGAAGGGACAGCTGGTTGCAATGGTGTCTGCCTCAACCTCCCGGGCCTGGTCCAGACGGCGTTTGCTGATCCTGGTTTCAGCATCAGTTTCCAACCACATGGATCCACCTCCGCCCCCGCAGCAGAAGCTGTTCTGGCGGGTATCCGCCATCTCAAGCGGTTGGAGATGGGTCAGCTCCAGGAGCTCTCTGGGTTGCGCATAGACATTATTATAGCGGCCGAGATAGCAGGAATCATGAAAGGTCACCCGACCATAACTGTGTTTATCATGAGACGAAATTTTGATTTTCCCCTGGATTTCTGACAGGTATTCAGCTCCATGCTGAACTTGATATCTCCCGCCAAAACGGGGATATTCGTGTTTCAGGGAGTTATAACCGTGGGGGCAGAGGGTGACAATCCGTGAAAAAGTAATCTTCTCAAACAGCTGGATATTCTCTTCAGCACTGACCTGGAAAAGGTATTCATTCCCCATCCGGCGGGCTGTTTCTCCGCAGCACATCTCTGCTGGACCCAGCAGCCCAAAATCGACCCCGGCAGCCTGGAGGAGGGAGACAAAAGCCCTGGTCACCTTCTGGTTGCGTTCATCAAAGGCTCCAGCGCAGCCGACAAAAAAGAGCACATCAGTTGTATCCCCATCCTCCAGAATCTTGATATCGAGCCCAGCGGCCCATTTCATCCGGTCCTGGGGTGGGAACCCCCAGGGATTTCCCTGGCGTTCATAATTTCTCAGTGTTTCTCCCACCGGACCCGGCATGGTCCCGGACATCAAGACCTGGGCCCGGCGCAGATCAACAATATTTTCAGGAGGGCGAATAAATGCCGGACAGACATCCAGGCAGGCCCCGCAGGTGGTGCAGGACCAGAGCATGGATTCGGAGGTCAGATCCGGGTCAAGTACATTTTTTCCGTTTCTTGGATGGATTAAGGTTTCCGCCATATTTTCCCGGAGCCGTTTGAGAAGTACTCTCGGTGAGTAATCCATCCCGCTGATGGTAGCCGGGCAGACTTCTTCGCAGCGCCCGCACTGCAGGCAGGCATCAAAGGATAACAATTCGCGGGAGGAGAAATCTGAAATCTTTTCCGCGCCGAGCACATCCGCTTCCATCAGATTTTCAATTGTGTTTAACTCTCCCGGACTGCGGTATGTTTGTTTAAAGATATGGAATGGAGTAGCGAAAATGTGCCTGAGTCTGGTGAAAGGAATGCTGATTGTAAATATTAACCCGAGCCCGACATGAGTCCAGAAAAAATAGGGGTGAATAATAGAGATAGAATTAATATTTACTCCGAGAGCGGTCAGCATCCCCGCCGTGAAATTCCCAATAGGTGCCCAGCTGGCAGCCTCGGTTGGAAGGGAGATGTATCGTAACCCTTCGGTCAGAAAGCCAACCAGAGCCATACATAACAGTAAACCAAGCACATAATAAGTGTCCCAGGTGTTTTCAATATAATCAGGTTTGATGATCCAGCGCCGGATCAATGCCAGCAGTACACCAACGACGATTGCGCCGCCTGCCAGGTCCATGATCAGTTCATATCCCAGGTAGACTCTGCTGGAAAACAAGGGCCAGATAAAAGGGACAAACAACCCCATCTGCATCATCTTAATTGCTGTTCCGATCACCTGAATGATCACTCCCCAGAAAATCAGGGTATGCAGGATTCCGGGAAGAGGTTTTTTCAGGGTTCTGAGCTGACCCAGACCATAAAGGAGCAAATCCCGAATTCTGCGCTGTGTCGTTCCCTCTTGATCCGCGGCTGTTGTCATGCGGCTCCTCCAATGTAAATCTCACCGTTTTCAATTCTCAAGGGGATTTTTTCAAGGGGGAGCGGGGGAGGCCCGGAGATCACCTCTCCCTCCAGTGGTTCAAAAAAACCAGCATGGCAGGGGCAGAAAATGACCTGGTCCTCTGGATCCCACTTGCAGATGCAGGCAAAATGAGTGCAGACGGCTGAGTAGGCTCGAAAACCGGCGGAGGTGTGGATGACCAGCGCCGGATACCGGCCGAAAGGGATCGTCAGGCTTTGTCCCAGCGGAATTTCAGTTTCCTTCCCGACCCGGACGGCTTGAGATGGGGTTTCTACCAGTTCTGGAGGATAGAAGTAGGCCAGGACCGGCGCAGCGAGAGCTGTTAATCCCGTCGCAGCCAGGATACGTTTTACAAGTTGCAGGAAGTCGCGCCTGGATACCTCACTCATTCAGCTCACCTCCCCCCAGATAGTCAGCCCGATAAACAGAATTACTGCGGCGGCTGCGATCCAGAACCGGATTTGGACTGTTCTGGCAGACTGGTCTTCTTTCCGGTCCAGGAAGGGCAGCATGGCAATCAGCAGCAGTCCCACGACCGGGGCTGTAGCCCCGATTGTTTCCGGGATAAACCGCAGCAGCTGATAGAGGAATAGAAAATACCATTCAGGTTTAATGTGGACCGGTGTGTCCATCGGGTCAGCAGGAGCACCGAGACCCACCGGAGCAAATATCCCGATCATCCCAATCACGATCAAACCAATCCCCAGACCAAGAGCGACTTTTGCTTCCTGGCCGAGGTGATCCGGGTAAAAGGGGACGCTGTTTTCTTCAGGGGAATCGGACATAGCTCATCTCCGGTTCGGATAACGGTCGCTAGAGAGGTTTCTTCAACCCCTGGCGGCGGATCATGATAAAGTGAGCACCCATGGCAGTGATGGTGACCAAAGGCAGCACCAGGACATGGGCCGCAAAGAATCGGCTCAAGGTCAGGTCGGTGATATTCCAGCCCGCCCGGAGCAGGACAAGAGCCAGGTCGCCAACCACTGGAATGCTCCCGGCGATTTCAGTTCCAACAGTTGTGGCCCAGAAAGCCCGCTGATCCCAGGGCAGCAGATACCCGGTGAACCCAAATGCCAGGGTGGCAGTCAGCAGCAGGACACCGGAGATCCAGTTCAGCTCCCGGGGTGGTTTATAAGCTCCGGTGATAAAGACTCTGATCATATGCGCAAACGCCATAACGATCATCCCGTTTGCGGACCAGTGGTGAATCATGCGGACTGCGGAGCCCAACCGGACCTCTGATTCGATGAATTGAATGCTGGCATAAGCTTGTTCCGGGGTTGGTTTATAGTAAAAAGCCAGCATAATCCCGGTTGCCCCCTGGACCAGGAAAAAGGTGAAAGTCAAACCGCCGAGACAATACCACCAGCGGCGCTGCCAGTCCGGGACCGGTTTGCTTAGAATCGGCTTTAAAAATTCCTTAACCTGGTAGCGGTCATCCAGCCAATTGTACATCCGGGCCGGGATCGGTATCCAGGGTTCACGCGTGTGCCAGACAGAAGCACTGCGGGCCAGTCCAAACAGCAGGATCAAACCGGCACTTCCGAAAAATAACCAGCGCAGAACCGGGGTAAACAAGCCGGGAAAAGATCCTGCCAGGTGACATTGAAAACAGGTGTCCTTTTCCGGTTCAATGATCTCAAGAGCTGGATTATGTGTTTCCTCGGCAGGAATGGGTTCTGGATCTGCGTTTGTGGCGTGAACAACCCCTCCGGCCCAGAGGCCGAAGGCAGCCACTAGTCCGACAATCCCGATCAGAAAAAAACGATTTTTCATAACAGCCCCTGGTGTGATACCTGGTTGTTTGAAGCAGGGATTTATGATTTATTTATTTTTGCTTGAAACCAGCTGTTGGATTGCATGAATCGAGATGGAGAAGAATGCTGGCTTTGTTGGAGGGCCATCCAGATTCATTAAAAAATATAACATAACCCGAAAAGGTTTTCAGGTGTCATTCTTCACCGTTCAGGGGGAAATTTCCGAGGTATTCTTTCAGATTTCAGTTAACTGTTTTGAAACTGAATTCTTCTAAAATCCGGTTTACCACTTCCGGAATAGCTTGAGCCACAGCAGGGGTTGGCTCTTCACTGAACTCCAGGATATTTTCAACTTCGACGGCATAAATAATGACCTCACCGGGAATTTCATACCCCAGTTTTTCTGCAGTATCCAGGGCTGTGACCAGGGATGTGTCATGGGCCGAGGTGCTGTGCTGGGTCGGACTTGTATTTCGCAGATCTTCCAGGGTCATCCGGTGGATTGCTCCAGGAGTATCTGATCTTGATCCAAGGTAGAAAGCATCCACTAATATCACCCGGTCATAACCAATCAAGGTTTCCATTAAACGCAGTCCCCCCACACTGGCTTCCGTAATCGTGACATCCGGGTGAGCTGTGCGGTCAATAATTTGTTCCAGTTGGTAAGCCACTTTCACACCAACACCGTCATCGGTTAATATTGGATTACCCAGGCCAACGATCAAAGTTTTCATATCGCCTCGAATTCAAAAAAAAGTAACCAGATCCGATTCTCTATCTACCGGGATCTGGTTACCTGATTGTAGTCAATTTTTTCAAAAACTGCCAGACATCAGTCGATGTATTGACTCATGGTCTCCAGCAGGGATCCGTCCGATTTTCGGATCTGGATTTCAAGCGGCATTTGACCGGGCAGGGAATGGGTGGCGCAGGACATGCAGGGATCGTAGTTCCTGAATGCCATTTCCACTGTATTCAGCAGGCCTTCGGATACTTCACCGTTTTTAATCAAACCCTCAGCAGCCTTCTTGATGGACATGGCAATTGGGGCATTGTTGTTGGTTGTGCCAACCACCAGATTGACGTCGGTCAGAATTCCATTTTTATCGGTCTTGTAGTGATGGGTTAATGTCCCGCGGGGGGCTTCGACCGATCCAACGCCTTCAGTTGGGGTGTTAGTGACCACCTGGCGAACGTTTGGCTCCACGATTTCTGGATCTTCAATCAGTTCCACCATCCGTTCTGCAGAATACAGCAGCTCTATTAAGCGAGCCCAATGGGTTGCCAGCCGATGGTGGACCGGTTGATACCGTCCGTTCTTTTTCTTGGACCCCAGGGTCTCGTAAAAGCGGTCAAAATGCTCCTGAGCCAGCGGGGTGGCCATGCCATCAGCCGCGTTGAGGCGGGAGAGAGGAGTAGCGCAGTAAACCCCGCTGTCCTTCCCGTCCACAAACCCTTTCCAGCCGACTTCTTTTAGATAAGGGAATTTGAGGTAAGACCAGGGTTCAACCCGTTCAGCGATGTGATCTGCATAGTCCTTGGCTGGATATTTGGTCAGTTCTTCTCCTTCCGGCCCAACCACGCGAATCAATCCATCGTAAAAGTTAATCAGGTTGTCTTCGTCCACCGTACCCATGTAGTAAGTCGAATGACTGAATGTGTCTGAAACAATTAGATCTACATAATCTTGATTGCCAAGCACAATATCATCAAACAACTTCAGGCTGAAGAGCGCAAATTCTACATTTTGGTTCGAAAACTCACGGATTTGCTCCCGCTCATCTGCGGTCATGGCTTTGCTCCAGCCGCCAGGAAGACCGGCAACGGGGTGAATGCCGCGGCCCCCGAGCATCTGGATAATCTCATGATTCCGTTTTCTGCATTCGATCACCTGTTTTCCAATTTCCAGGCCAACCTTATGAATTACACCCAGAATATTGCGTTCAGCCGGGTCAGAATCAGGCCCGAGCACGAAATCAGGGCCACCCAGGGCGTAAAAATGAACCGTGTGATCTGTGACATAAAACGCAGAGTAAAAGAGCTCCCGGAGCTTCTTTACTGCCGAGGAGGGCTCTACATCGAAAAGCGCATCAAGCGCTTTTGTGGCTGCCATGTGATGTGCCTCGGGGCAGACACCGCAGATCCGGTTGGTAATCCGGGGCATTTCCTCTGCCGGGCGGCCGATTGAAAACTGTTCAAAACCGCGCAGCTCAGGAATCTGGAGATAAGCATTCGAGACATTACCTTCTTCGTTCAGGAAAATCTCAATTTTTCCATGCCCTTCTAAGCGGGTGATGGGGTCAATAGTAATTCTTTCCATTAGACAGCTCCTTTTCCGTTCTTCACCCGCTGGAGGATCGAGTGGGACATGCTGAAGCGATAAAATGTTCCGGCGGGGTCGGCAATTGTGTCAACTGCCTGCTGGATGACTTGATTCAGTTCATCCTCTTCCATGGTTTCGTCACCGGCATCAATCACCGAGGCAATTGCGGAAAGCATTTTCGCTCCCTGGTCTTCAACGCCGTCCGGGGGGCCATAGCAGCCCCGGCAGCCCATACCGACACTGGGGCAGAGTGCCCCGCAGCCGGCCCGGGTGGCAATTCCCATGCAGAGAATTCCCTGTTCGAGCAGGCATTGATCGGGATCTGGATTAATTTCGTAAGGCCGGTAAAACCGGGTGATTTGTTTTTCGCGTTTTTCCCGGCTGCATTCTTCGCAGAGGGCGACATTGTCAGCCCCAACAACCGATCCAGCGGGAGGAAGCGGTTTTCCTTCCAGGAGAGCGCCGACCACAACCTGGAGTACGGCCCAGATCTGAGGTGGTTCGGGCGGGCAGCCCGGAAGATAATAATCCACATCCACAACCTGATCCAGCGCTTTTACCGTGTGATAAAAGTAGGGCAGGGTCAGTTCGCCTTCAGGCATATGGACTGAAGTTTGCGGGAAGACCTGATTGGGATTGTCGATCGACGGATTGTCGATATAGACTTTGTTCAGGGTAGCATCCCGGGTGGTCAGGTTCGCTAAGGCGGGAATACAGCCTTCATAGGAACAGGAACCGTAGGCTACCAGGACCTTGGATTTTTCCCGCAGCAGGTGTGCCATTTCTTCATTTTCTGAGTTGCGGATGGCGCCGTTGAAGAGGCAGACATCGATATAGCCGTCCGGATAAGACTCTACATCCTTGACCTTGAAGTCCGCGATGCAGGGAAAGAAGACAATATCAAAGGCTTCATCAACCGCCAGGATATTTTCGTGGATATTGAGCACAGAAATTTCACATCCTCCGCAGGATGAGGCCCAATACATTGCAAGTTTGGGTTTTCCATTCTGTGTCATACTATGCCTCCTTGACAGCCGCGTGGGCTGCTCCATTCTCACCGAGGACTTTCTCATGCCAGCGGAGTGGTCCCAGCTGGCGGATTTCCTCGGTCATACGGTCCACGGCGGCTGCCAGCACACTGCCTTCGGAGGCAGAGGCCCACAGCAGCTGGACACGTTCATCTTCAATTCCCCATTGTTCCAGGGTGTTTTTCAACAGAGCAAAACGTCGGAGTGCTTTGATGTTTCCATTGACGTAGTGGCATTCCCCGGGGTGGCATCCAGCGATCAAAACCCCATCCGCGCCGTGGCGCAGGGCTTTGAGCACGAATTGGGGATCAACCCGTCCTGAGCACATGACACGGATCGGACGCATGTTCGGGGCGTATTTGATCCGTGATGTGCCGGCCAGGTCTGCCGCCCGGTAGGAGCACCAGTTGCACAAAAAACCGACGATGACAGGTTCAAATTGTTCACTCATGATTTCCTCCTGCTAGACGGTGACCTTTTCAGGTGCTGGCTGGACATCCCAAAGGATGCCTTGCAGTTCGGACATCACCTGGGTGTTGGTAAAGTGGGCCCCGTCAATCGCGCTGCTCGGGCATCCGGCAACACAGGTGCCGCAGCCCATGCAGAGAGCGGTAATCACGTGGGATACACCTTTTTCTTCATCAAACTCGATTGCGTTGTAGGGGCAGAGATTGTTGCAAATCTTACAGCCTGAGCAGTCCTCTTCACGGACGCTGGCTCGGACTGGTTCCATCATCACAGTTCCCTGGCCGATGAGCTTTGCTACCTGAGAGGCAGCAGCCCCAGCCTGGGCCACAGTTTCTGGAATATCCTTCGGGCCCTGGCAGGCTCCAGCGATAAAGATCCCGTCCGTCATGGTTGCGACCGGTGCCAGTTTCGGATGGCGCTCGTTGAAGAAGCCGTCATAATCGCAGCCAAGTTTGAACAGATTGGATAGTTCTTCAGAATCATGCCGGGATTCCATGCCGGCGCTGAGAATGACCATATCCACCGGCAGCCGCTGCTGTTTGCCCAGCAGGGTATTTTCGGATTGGATGATCAGTTTCCCTTCCTCACCGGGATTGAGTTCAGCGTTGGTGATTTCTGCTACCTTGCCGCGGATAAAGTGAGTGCCTTCTTCCAGCAGTCGGTGGTAGAACTCCTCGTAGCCTTTGCCCGGAGTTCGCATGTCAATATAGAAGTTATATACCTCAGCTTCCGGAACATGCTCATGAACCAGGTGGGCAAATTTCAGAGAGTACATACAGCAGACCTTGGAACAGTACTCATTGTAGTTTTTATCTCGTGAGCCGACACAGTGAATGATAGCCACTCTTTCCGGGACGGTTTCTCCGTCCCGTAGGACCACATGGCCACTGGTGGGACCGGAAGCATTGACCATCCGTTCAAACTCCAAACTGGAGAAAACATTTTCCAGCCGGCCGTAGCCGTACTGCGGAATCCGGCGGGCATCGAAGAGGTCATATCCGGTGGCAATAATGATATTTCCAACCTGGATCTTGAGCACTTCATCTTCCTGGTCAAAGTTGATGGCATTTGTCGGGCAGAATTTTTCACAGGCCCGGCATTTTCCGGTTTGGAAGTAAATGCAGTTTTCTTTATCCAGCACCGGGTAGCCAGGAACTGCCTGTGGGAAAGCGCGGTAAATTGCTTTCCGGTAGCCCAGACCCGCTCCATAATCTTCATCTATGACCTGCACCGGGCATTTTTCTTCGCAAATACCGCATGAGGTGCAGTCCACTTCGTTGATGCAGCGGGCTTTCTTGCGGACCTGAATCTGGAAATTGCCGATATATCCCTCGACTTTTTCAACCTCGCTGTAGGTCAGGAGGGTGATATTGTCATGCTGACCGGCTTCGACCATTTTGGGGGTTAAGATACAGGCCGAGCAGTCCAGGGTCGGGAAGGTTTTGTCAATCTGAGCCATATGGCCGCCGATTGTACCTTCTTTTTCAACCAGATAAACGTGATGGCCGGCGTCTGCCAGATCCAGGGCAGCAGTGATTCCGGCGATCCCGCCGCCGACGATCAAGGTGTTGGGGTTGATTTCCACCGGAATATTTTCCAGGGATTCATGATGAACAACCCGCTCTACTGCAGCGTTTACCAGGGCTTTTGCTTTCTGGGTGGCTGCTTGTTTATCGTTGGTGGCCCAGGACCCATGTTCCCGGATATTAGCCATTTCGTATAGATAAGGGTTCAGTCCGCCCCGCTCTGTGGCTTCCCGGAATGTTTTTTCATGCATATGGGGAGAGCAGGAAGCGACCACAACCCGGGTCAGCCCGAGTTCTTTGATATCTTCTTCGATCAGCTCCTGTCCTGTACTGGAGCACATAAATTCATAATTGCGGGAGACCACCACATTCGGGTTGTCTTCAGCCCATTTGGCAACGTCTTCGACATCAATTGTTCCCGCGATGTTGGAACCACAGTGGCAGACATAAACGCCAACTTTTTCCTGGCCCTGTTGATTGATAGTTTTTTCACTCATTACTTAGCCCTCCTCCGGCATAACCGGCATCGGAAGTCCGGTGTTTTTCTTCACCCGGCGCCTTCTTTTTGCTTTTCTGGGCGCTTCATCCGTAACTTTCGCCAGCGCTGGTTTCACGGAGATAATTTCCTTCCCAAAACCGAGCTGGTTCTCCGGGATGCCAAATGCCAGTCCCATCAGCTGGGTGAAGTAAACGATCGGGATCTGGAAATCAGTTCCGAAGCGGGCATTGACCGCATCCTGGTATGCATCCAGGTTGAGCTGACACATCGGGCACAGGGTGGCAATCACATCGGCCCCGTAATCATCCGCATTTTTCAGTAAGCGCCGGATCATTTCCAGGGCGGTGTCCTCGCTAATTTGGGTCATATGACCCCCGCAGCACTGGGATTTCATCGGGAATTCAGTCACAATCGCACCCAATTTCTCGAACAGTGTATCCATCGAGGTCGGGTGTTCGGGATCATCAAAACTGTCAATTGTGCCCGGGCGGGGTACCATACAGCCGTAGTAGGGAGCAACCCGCAGATTGTATAGAGGTTTCTTGACCTGTTCTTCGACTGCATCAAAACCGACTTCTTTGACAATCACTTCAAGTAAGTGTTTGACATTTACAGTGCCGGGATCATAGGATAAACCGCCGGCATCCAGGGCTTGATTCACCTTGTTGTTGAGTTCCTGCGATTCAGCCATGGAATGATCCGTTTTCAGCAGGTTGAGGAAGCAGGCACTGCAGGGAGCAACGAGGCCGTCATTCCCATTTTGCTGGGAGGCGATTGCGAGGTTCCGGCTGACCAGTGCATAGGCTGGAATCTTATTCAACGCAAAATATTCGGTGGCTCCGCAGCAGTTCCAATCAATCAACTCCTCGAATTCAATCTTGAGGGGTTCGGCAACTGCCATCATCGAATCGTGATAGGAACGCGCGTTGCGCTCCATCGAGCAGCCGGGGTAATAGCCGTATTTCATGCTTCACCTCCAAGCTCTTTGGCTTTGTTTAGAATTGCTTTGAGTTGAGCTGTATTTTTAATTTTTGGTGGGAGCAAATCCATTCGTCCTTTGGTGATCATCTTCAATCCCAGACCGGTCGCTAATTTCATGGCATCAACAGGGTGATAGCGAAGATGATAGCGGGTTGCCAGGCCCATTTCAAAGGAACGGCCATTTTTCTCAACCAGGTCAATAAAGGTCTCCGAAAACTCCGGAGCTCTGTCCTGTTTGTAATGACCAGCCTGGATAGCCATCCGCTTTAAAGCGTACATGATATCCGTGATTGGGATTTCCTGCGGGCAGCGTACGGTGCAGTAATAGC
>CAZTWV010000040.1:0-26508 GCA_964618295.1 uncultured Anaerolineales bacterium
ATTTTTTAAGATTCGCTACTTTTTACCCCCTTTTTTCAGTGGAGCCAATTTTAATAACCGCAATATGATGAGTAATAGGTGAGGATGGAATGGGTCAGAAGATACTGGTTGTAGATGATAACCCTGAAATTGGAATTATGCTCCGGGAATATTTATCGGTGGAAGGTTATGATGTCCTGACTGCGGGAAATGGCCAGCAGGCTTTGTACGCGGCCCGCCAGGAAAAGCCGGACTGCATTATTCTGGATCTGATGATGCCGGAGATGAGCGGCCAGGAGTTTATCCGGATCTACACCGCGGAATCCGACACGCCAATCCTGGTGTTAACTGCCAAAGTAGATGAAATGGATAAAGTGCTGGGCCTGGAATTGGGGGCCGATGATTATGTCACCAAGCCTTTCAGTCTGAGGGAAATCTCTGCCCGGGTGAAGGCACTCCTGCGCCGGGCTCAAAAACAAAGTGAGTCTGAATATCAGAAAAGGGTCCTCCGGGTTTCAGATATCATGCTGGATCTGGATGCTCACCTGGTGGAAGTCGGGGGAGAAATGATCGATTTGACGCCATCGGAATTTAAACTGCTGGGAACATTGATGGCTGCGCCAGGCCGGGCTTTTTCCAGGCAGGATTTGTTGGAGGGAATGGGGGAGACAAACTGGGTGGAAGGTTTGGAGCGAACAGTGGATGTTCATATTCATAATTTGCGGGAAAAAATAGAACCGGATCTTTCCCAACCCAGGTATATCGAGACTGTTTACGGAATGGGGTACCGTTTTATGAGGGAGAGTAAGCTCGGATGAGGAGGTCGATCAGCCTTAAAATCACCTTTGTTCTGGTCCTGATCAGCTTAATTGGAGCGGTGATTGCCGGGCTGTATGTTGAATACAACACCCGCAAAGCGTTTGAGTCCTTTGTCCGGGAACAGGATCAAAGCGTCCTGATCACTGCCTTGATTGCACATTATCAGGAAAGAGAGAGCTGGCAGGGCGTGAACCGGGTTTTTATGGAAACACAGCTGCTCAGCAGCCGGGGAGCAAACCAGAGATCCTCTGGCAGCCAGCCTCCGGGCAGGGAAAACAACCCTCCCTTCCTGGTCGCGAATCCCGCTGGTTTAATCATGGCTGGCGGAACCAATCCGGCCGGATTGGTTCCGGGGGATCGGATTAACCCTGGTGAGTATGAAAAAGGAACTGAGCTCACATTGGAAGGAGAAACAATCGGTTGGCTGGTGCCGATTCATTTTTCAAATCCCCGTAATAACCCGAATCAAGGATTTATCAACACGGTCCGGCAGGCGTTGCTGGTCAGTGCTTTGATTACCCTGGCGGTCGCTTTGATCCTCGGTGGATTTTTAATCCGGTCCTTCACCCGTCCCATCCGGCAGCTGGTGGAAGCTACGGATGTGATTGCAGAAGGAGAGCTGGGCTACACTGTGGAGGTTGAGTCCAGGGATGAACTGGGCAGCCTGGCCCAATCCTTCAACCGGATGAGTGCTGATTTGAAGCAGGCAGATCAAGCCCGGCGCCAGATGACCGCAGATATTGCCCATGATCTGCGCACCCCTCTGAGTGTGATTTCCGGCTACACGGAAGCACTCCAGGACAGCAAGCTTTCAGGAAGCCCTGAGATCTACCAGGTCATGCACCAGCAGGCAGCCCAGCTCAATGTATTAATTGAGGATCTCAGAACCCTGTCCCTGCTCGACGCAGGGGAGTACAGCTTCAAACCCCGTAAAGTCCAGGTCGGGGATTTGATCGAAACCACCGCAGCAGCCTTCCGCGGTACCGCGCTGGAAAAGCAGGCCGCAATTCGGCTTGAGATAGAGAAGGACCTTCCTGCGGTCGATCTTGATCCGGTCCGCTTCGCCCAGGTCCTGGAAAACCTGATTTCCAATGCCCTGAAAGCCGTCCCTGATGGAGGCCAGATAATGCTTGCGGCGGAGCAGCAGGCAGATCAGATTTTTATTGAGGTCAGGGATGATGGTCCCGGGATTCCAGCGGAAGATTTACCTCATATTTTTGACCGCTTTTACCGGGTGGATAAAAGCCGGACCGACAGCGGGAGTTCTTCAGGTTTGGGGCTGGCGATCGCCCGCAAACTGGTCGAAGCGCAGGGGGGTGAGATCGGTGTCAGCAGTGCTGTAGGCCAGGGAACAGTATTCCGGATAGTTTTTCCTGTTTTCTAGAATATTTTGGCCCTGATACATTCTGTCTTATAAACAGTATGTTATAAATTAAGAATACAAGTTTTCCCGGAAGCAGGAGACTTGCAATTGGAGGACGTATGAGAAATCAACAAAAGCAAACAAGCTGTGTCAGGCTGAGCATTTATCTTGGATTCGTTCTGTCAATTGCCCTGCTGACTTCTTCCTGTGGGGCAGCCGCTCCCGTCCTGGAAGAAGACTCGGCATTTCAGTCAGCATTAAAGACGGCAGTGGAAGAGACTGTAGCGGCCAGGGAGCTTGATCTGCAGCGAACGAGAGGCGCTGAAGCTGCCCTTTCTCCCACAAATACTCCCCGGGATACCGAAACAGCTACTTTAGAGCCGACCTCAACACTCATCCCAACGATGACCAGTTCTCCAACATCAGCTCCCGAAGAAGAAACCGCTGCCGGGGAAAATGAGGAGCCAACCCAAACTGGAGAATATTCGGCTCAGGGACCGGTTGTCCAGGTTTCTGTGGATACCAACTGCCGGACGGGACCGGGAAAGAGCTATAAATATGTCGGTGGATTATTTGTCGGAGATCAGGCTGTTGTGACAGGAAAAGACCCATCGGGAGAGTATTGGTACATAACCAACCCGGATCAGGAAGACGGCTTCTGCTGGATCTGGGGAAAGTATGCTCAGATTTCCGGATCAACGAGCCCTCTTCCAGTCTATACGCCTGGGCCGACGCCTACACCCGATCTCAATTTCTCCACAGCATTTCACCAGGTTGAGAACTGCAGTGGGAACTGGCAGATTGAATTTGAAATTGTCAACAACGGGCTGGTTACTCTGGAATCGATTGCAGTTTCTGTCTCTGATTCTGTGACTGGTGTCAGTGCTGTCAAAAATCAGAGCAATGATTTTGAAGCATACAGCGGCTGCAGTCTGGTATCCAGCCGGGGTCGGATTCATCCCGAGGCTCAGGGATATGCCGTCAGCCTGGATTTACCTGCAGATCCAACCGGGCATGAACTGTCAGCAACTTTAAAGGTTTGCAGTGAAGACAATCTTGATGGGGAATGCAGAAGCAGGACCTTTTATTTCACACCCTGAAAAATTTCAGGGCTATCCAGAAGTAAATCGCCCCGGTTTTCCGGGGCTTTTTTCATATGAGTAACTCACACTCTGGCACTTCACAAAACAATTATCATCCTAAATCATATATTCCATGCAGCCGGCTGGCGGATGACCATCCGCCCCTTCTCCGGAGCTGTCCGGTTAGGACCAATTGAAATTCCAGTAGGATTGCATTTATCTCCCACCAAAATATTCATGGGTTTAGATGTGATATGATTTTTTTACAGATATCGGCCTGAAATTTCCACTTGATATAAATAAAATGGAGTTATTTGATGGGTATATTTATTAAACGGCTGCAGAAGTGGACCCGGGAGCTGGTATTATCCGTTCCGGTAGGTTTGAAAATTATCGGGATCAGCATCCTCCCGGTTCTGATCCTGGGGATCACATTGAATTTCTGGGTTACCTCAGGATTGGAGGATTGGCTTTCTTATATCCTGACCGATGTCAGGGTTGAGGCGGCGATGGCAGCCGGGAGCCGGAGTGTGACCTTTGTAACCGTGCTGGCAGCTTTTGGCTCGCTGTTTGTGGCCCTCCTTTTCACCCATATATTGACCCGGCCCATATTGGAACTCCGGAAAACTGCGGAAAAAGTTGCTTCCGGTGAATATCAAACGCGGGCCAATGTCTGGGCCCGGGATGAAATCGGGTCCCTGGCAATTTCCATCAACCAGATGATTGATAATTTCGTTAATTTTCAGGAAGATTTAGCTGACACGAACCGCCAGCTGGAAGCCATCAACCAGATCGGCCTGGCAGCTGACCGCGGGATTCCGATTCATGATGTGCTGTACATTGTTCTGGAAAAATTATTGGAATTGGTCGATCTCAAGATCGGATGGGTGTATCTGTATGATCCTGATAAGGGTAAATTTCATCTGGCCAGCTGGTATAACGTACCGGAGGATCTGGAACAGGCCTTGATTTCCCAGGATCCCGAGCTGATCTGTGATTGCCAAAAGATGATTCTCGACGGAACCCTTGGGGATCAGGTTCGTGAAATTCACTGCCGGAGGATGACAGCGTGCGATTGTCCTGAGATCAACAGGGCCCATATCACAATTCCAATTACAGCCCGGGATGAACATTACGGGGTGATCAATCTGATGTATTCCGCCAACTTTGATTTGCCGCTGGACAAGATTGATCTTTTGAACTCGGTTGGGTCCCAGGTTTCCGAGATTGTCTCAAACGCCTGGCTCCAGATCAAAATTCAGGAAAAGGAAGCCGCCCGGCAGCTGCTGTTGGAATCATTGGTCACAGCCCAGGAAAGCGAGCGGAGCCGTTTAGCGCGGGAGCTGCATGATCAATCCGGGCAAACATTGGCGCATCTATTGGTTCGATTAAGAACATTAGAAGGAAAAATCCTGGAAGAAAGCCTTCAGGAAGATTTGAAATCAATCCAGGAAATTGTCTCTTACAGCATTGACCAGCTGAGCGAAATCTCATACCGCCTTCGCCCCCCGGCATTAGAGGAGTTTGGCCTCGGGACAGCACTCTGGTCGCTTCTGGAACAGATGATTCTGGAAAGCGGGCTGGAGTTGGAATACTCAAATAATTTGACTGCAGATCTTTCCCAGGAAATATCTGTGGTCCTGTTCCGGATTGCCCAGGAAGCGCTGACGAATGTGCTGCGGCATGCAAATGCAAAGCGGGTATCGGTCAGCCTGGAGAATCATGCGGACCGGGTTATGATGGTGATTGAGGATGACGGGGTTGGATTTGAACCCGATCAACTGAGTGGAAAACCAACAAACCGCCATCTGGGTTTGATCAGTATGACCGAGCGGGCGGAAATCGTCGGCGGTGATCTGCAGGTGGACACAAACCAGGGAGCCGGTACCAAATTGCAAGTTCAGGTCCCTTTAATCAATCTGGAGAGTGTCAGATGACAGACACAGTGAAAATTTTGCTTGTAGATGATCACCAGATGCTCCGGGATGGACTGCGTTCACTGCTGGAGAGTCAGGGGAAGTATGAAGTTGTAGGTGAAGCCAGTAATGGGGGAGAAGCTGTTCAGCTGACCGGGATGCTGGATCCGGATGTGGTTGTTCTGGACCTCGGTTTACCGGATATGAATGGCCTGGATGCCTTGCCCAAAATTCGCGAAGCAAACCCAAACTCAAAAGTGATTGTGCTCTCAATGCATATCAGCCGGGAATATGTCTCCCGGGCGGTTGAGATCGGCTGTGATGGGTATATACCAAAATCTTCCACTCACACCAGCCTGCTGGAGGCGATCGAGATTGTGATGGAGGGGGAAAGATTTTTGCATCCCAAGGCGGCTTCTGTTTTGATGGCTTCCATCGCGGGGGAATCAAAAAAAGAAGAGCAAAAAATTGATGCTCTGTCTGAGCGGGAGCTGGAAGTGGTCCGATTAACAGCGCTGGGTTTTACCAGCCGGGAAAGCGGTTTGAAGCTCCACATCAGCCCTAAAACAGTGGATACCTACCGAACCCGCGCCATGGAAAAACTGGAAATTGATCAGCGCTCTGAGCTGATCCGCTTCGCCCTCAAATCCGGCTTGCTGGATGATGTGATGAAAGAGGATGGTAGATCTGACCAAACCCCTCTGTAAGGAAATTCCTGACAAAGAATCATCGTTTTCCTGATACTGGATTATCTCCATTCTTGCTACGATACAGTCAAGAATATTTGAATCGTGGATTTAACTCAATCGTTGAAGATGGAGGATTCTATGGATGAGAAAGGAAAAAGCAATATTGGTCGGCGGGATTTCCTGCGGCTGGCTGGATTGAGCGTGGGGGCAGTAGCCGCCACCACCGCCGGCAGGGCAGAAAGTGCCCAACCGGCGACCAGCACGGCGAGTGCCAGTTATTCGGACCCCGCCGGCCGGATCAAGCGGCCTTGGTGGGTCAAGACGGTCGATGAGCCGACGGTCGAAATTGATTGGGATCAGATGCAGCGCATCAATGAGCAGACTACCACAGTCCGCGGCCCCGGTCTGGGGATTCATGCTGGCGCGGATCTTCCCGGTCAGCTGGCGGAAGAAGGCGCTGCTCTCAAGAAAGAGCGTCTGGAAAACGAGACCCCTGGGTGGGCGCTGAAGGACCAGGCCATTTACAATGCCCAGCTCTGGGATCTGCGGGGAGAATCTTATTACCTTGGACCCCAGACAGCAGAAACCCCGGAAGATCTGGGCGTGCCCAAATGGGAAGGCAGCCCGGAAGAGGCCTCCAGGATTATTCGGTCCGCGATGCGCCACTTTGGCGCCGGCACGGTAACCTTCATGGAGTTGAATGAAAAAACCAAGAAACTAGTTTATTCCCACGATCCGGACGGCAAAGAAATCGTTTTTGAGGACGTCGATGAGGCATATGAAACTGAAGAAAAACGGGTCATCCCCAATAAATGCAAGTATGTGATTGTCTGGTCCGTTCAGATGTCGCTGGAAGCCCTGCGACGATCTCCGACCCACACCGCCTGCCAGACCACGTTAGGCGCTTACGGCCGAAGCCGCCGGATTCAAGGTCTGACCCAGGAATTCCTACGAGGTTTAGGCTACCAGGGACTGGGCGAAGCATCCATTAACGCTCTGGGTATTGCCCCGGCTATGGCTGTGATGTCCGGAATGGGAGAGCTATCTCGTTTGAACCGGGTTATCACGCCTGAGTATGGTCCAATGGTCCGGATTTTCAAGATCTTTACCGATCTACCGGTCGCTGTTGATAAGCCGATTGACGCTGGAATCATGGACTTCTGCCGCAAATGCAAAAAATGCGCCGAAGCCTGCCCTTCAGCTGCTTTGAGCTTTGATGATGAACCGAGCTGGGAAACCCGCGGGGGCTGGAACAACCCGGGTCATAAAGCCTGGTTTGAGGATTCCGTCAAGTGTATGACTTACTGGCGGACCGGATCCGGGAACAACTGCACGATCTGCTTTGCAGTCTGCCCCTTCTCGAAAGAGGATAAAGCCTGGATTCACGATTGGGTTACTTTCGGGATTGCTACAGTACCGGCCATGGACGGTTTCTTCCGCTCGATGGATGATGCTTTCGGGTACGGAACCCAGGCCGATCCGGAAGAATGGTGGAATCTGGACCTGCCGGAATATGGAATCAGCACTGACAGCTCGGTAACGGAGGCATAAGATGAATAAAATTGGAATTGAAGTGAAACCCCGTCCCTGGTTAGAATGGGTCCTGTGGCTGGTCTGGCTCCTGGTGGAAATCTTTGTCCTTCAGAATGCGATTGCCAGTGCGGCCGAGATGCAGTCCACAGCCCAGATTATATTCTGGGTGGTGTTTGCTGTTTTACTGATTGGCGGAGTGGTAGTTTGGATCATCCGACGCCCTCAGTCAGAATAATCAGCTTTTAATGTGGTTTTTTATCAGTAGTCTATAATGATAGGGAGGCAGCCCCTCCCTATCATTATGTTAAGAATACACCGGTGACTATTTTTTATGACAGATTCATCCCCTTCAAAAAAGAGATTATCTCCCCGGGAGAGACACCGCCGATCCGTTCGTAGGCGGCGCTGGCTGCTGATGGGCTCGTTTGTGATCGCTGCGGCAGCCTGGATGTATGGCTATTTCACCGGGGAAACAGAGATCCTGCCATTGGTATCAGAGGTGATTCCGGGAGCGGCCCGGGTAGAAAGCAGCGGGGATCTTTTTCTCGGGTTTGACGAGACTGGTGATGTGATCGGGTATGCAGCCACCGGTGATGCCCAGGGATACTGCGGTCCGATTGAAATGCTGGTAGGTGTTGATCCGGCGGGCGAAATCCTGGGAGTCAAAGTCATCGAGCACTGCGAATCCCCCGGTTTCTTCCGCCTGGTAGAAAACCAGGGGTACCTGGACCAGTTTACAGGTAACAGCTTGAGCGATCCCCTCTCACTGGGGAATGATTTGGATTCGGTCAGCGGTGCGACGCTGAGCGCGGAGGGAATTGCTGGTTCGGTCCGGATTGCGGCCCGGGAGATTGCCAGGGAGGGCCTGGAAGATCCCCTCCCACCAGAGCGGAAAAGAATAAAGTTTGGCTGGCCTGAAATTTCCTTGCTGGCTCTCTATGGAGCAGGGTTTATCGGGCATAAAACCCGCGGACCCTGGAAGAAAAGAATCCGCTGGGGCACCCTCCTGACCGGGATGGTAGTGATTGGATTTATCTACACAGCCCCCCTGACGATCGCCCAAATAATTTCTCTCCTTTCCGGCTACTGGCCGGATTGGCAGAGCAATCTGTACTGGTATATCCTGCTGGGAGGGATTGTTTTTATCACCACCGTGGATGCAAAAAATCCTTACTGCAGCTGGTTCTGTCCCTTTGGCGCATTCCAGGAAACCCTGGCTCAAATTACCAGCGCACCAATTTATAAACCGCGCAAATGGCGGTCCGCTTTTACCTGGCTCCAGCGGGGGCTGGCGTTTGGAGCCCTGGTGCTGGGACTGGCACTCCGCAATCCCGGGGTGGCAGGATTTGAGCCCTTTGCTACCCTCTTTGATCTGCGGGGAACCACGATTCAGTGGGTATTTTTGATTGTTGTTACGCTGGCGAGCCTGGTCATGTATCGGCCCTTTTGTAACTATCTCTGTCCGATAGACCCGGCGGTGGATTTCATCGCAGAAGTCAGGAGTCTGGTGCTGGAAGGTTGGAAAAAATGGCGCAAACCAAAACAATAAAACCAAAAGAATGGCTGCTGCTGTTATTCGTGGCGGTCAGTGTTGTGCTGGTTCTTCTGGTCTGGTGGGAAGGAATCCAGCCTGGAGGGGAAGATACACCGGGTTTTGTTCGTTCCACAGCAGTGTTTGAAGTAGATGAAGATGCTTATGAAAGCTGGAACGCTCCTGAAACAACCGCCACGCCAACGGTAAATCCTGCGGATCAGACCCAGTGAAACCTTACAGGTGAGATATGAATTGGAAAGTTAACAGACGAACCTTTCTCCAGGTCACCGGGATGACAGCCCTGGCCGCTGGATTGGGCTACCGTTTTCGGCAGCGGATGCTGGAATCAGGCTCCCTGCAGGTTGCTTCGATGACAACATTCAAGATGGGCACCCTGATCAACTTCCAGCTCGTGACAGAAGATTTAGAGCAGGGAAACCTGGATATTGCGAATGTGATTCAGATTCTGGATGCAATGATCTTCAACCTGGATCACCGGCAGGCGGGATCCCCGCTCTGGCATCTGAATCAAACCGGGAAAATTTTATCTCCACCCCGGGACCTGGTTGAAGTCCTGACCCTGGCGGAGCGGATCAGCCAGAAAACTGATGGGGCCCTGGACGTGACCGTCAAGCCCGCGCTGGACCTTTACAAGGAAAACCAGAATGTTCCACCACAGGTCCTGCAGCTAGTTGATTACCGCTTACTGGATATCAGCGAACACATCATTTCACTCCCTGATCCGGGGATGGCGGTGACCCTGGATGGAATTGCCAAGGGCTGGATTGTGGACCAGGTAAGTGCGAAATTCAGCAGTTTTGGCTATACCAGCACCCTGGTTGAAGCAGGCGGGGATTTGTACCTGGCGGGAAAGTCTGCGGGGATGGATGCCTGGCGGGTTGGACTGCGGCATCCCCGGGATCAGCATCAGAATACATTTTCAGGCCAGGATCTGGGTCTGGCGACTTCCGGTGATGATCAGCATGCCTTCTCTGAGGATTTCACTCACCATCACATTCTTGATCCCCGGCTGGGTTTTTCTCCCAGGGAGCTGTCTAGTGTGACAGTTTCTGCTCCAACTGCGGCTGAAGCTGATGGTTTGAGCACCGCGATCATGGTGCTGGGAGTGAAAGATGGCCTCAAGCTGGTAGAAAATTGGTCCGGGGTAGAAACCCTGCTGGTCGATAAAAATGGTCATAAACATCTATCCTCCGGTTTTAACGGAAGTTGATAAAGGAAATTATTGATATGTCAGATGAAAAGCGGCAAACAGAACAGAACCCGGCTTCCGGAGTGGGACAGCAGGATTATTTTAACTCTGCGATGGAAACTGCCAATCAGCAGCTCCGAAAAGGGGAAGCACCCCAGGCTCTGACCTTGATTATTGAAACAATCGATCAGGCGAAAAAATGGAATGATCAGATGAATCAGGCCCGCCTCTTGGGGCTGAAAGGGATTGCTTTAAAACAGATCGGGAATCCCAAGCAGGCGGTCAGTTCTTTCAAAAAATCTGAAAAGATCGCCCGGGGGATTGAGCATCTGCCGATATTAATCGATGCCTTAACCCAGATTGGAAAGATCCGGGTCGAGCGGGGAGAAGCGGACCAGGCAGTTCCGATTTTGGAGGAGGCGTATCGTAAAGCCTTTGAATCCCAGGACCACCGGCGGGAGATGTACCTGTCCGGACTGCAGGGAGATATGTATATGGTTCTGGAGCAGCACGGGAAGGCCATGGAGTTTTATGCGATTGGCCTCGAGAAAGCCCAGCAGCTGCAGCAGCTGGAAGCGCAGTGTTCCTACCAGATCGCGATCGGCAAGATTTACCTCCTGAAAGAAGATTTCGGTCCGGCTGAAGAACATTTTAAGAATGCACTGGATCTGGGCACCCGTTTATCTCATGCCGGGTATGAATTCCAGGCTTTTGAAAACCTGCTTAAATTAAGCATTCTCAGCGGTAACACCCAGGCTGTTCGGCAGCATGGGAAAGAGGCAGTCCGGCTGGCAAAAGAGATCGGTGATCTGGCTGGAGAAGCTTCCAGCATCAGCGATCTGGTGGATTTTTTACTGCGTGAAGAGGATTACCGTCTGGCATTGACTTATCTGGAGCGCGGACTCACGCTGGCAGAACAGGCTCATGATCAGCCCTGGCAGCTGAAAATGATTGCGGACCAGGGAATTGCCCATTACTACCTGGGGGAGCTTGAAGCCGGGGAAGAGAAATTCAACACCGCACTTGAAAAAGCGATTCAGCTCCAGATGGTGAATGAAGAAGCAGTCCTGAAAAGCCAGCTCAGCGCCCTGAAAGCGGATCAGGGGGATTTAAAGACTGCCCTTGAGCTGGGCGAAAGCGCCTTGAAGGCAGCCCGGAAATCCAGCCAGAAGCGGATTGAGGCAGATCAGTATGTCTTGAATGCATTGAGTCTGGTTGACTTGAAAAAACCAGACCGGGCAGTAGAAGCGCTTCAGAGTGGTGTGGATATTTATCTTGAACTGGATCTCCCGGAACTGGCCGAGCAAGCCAGGGCGGCTGTAGGTATTAAGGATAGGTCCTGATCTTATTGAACAAATAGAACTGCGCAAAAAATATCATAATGAGATACTTCTAAATGAGGCAGATTGTTGATAGATACTGGAGGATGATACGGTGGCGATCGAGTATTCATTCAAGCCGCAGGGCGAATTAATGCTGGTTACCGCCAGCGGTCATGATGATTCTCTGGAGGATACCATTGACTACGGCATGGCTGTGCTCAAAGCCTGTCTGGAAAATCAGTGCACCCGGGTGCTGTGTGATGAACGTGAATTGGAGTACCGATTGGGAACGGTAGATACCTATCAACTGGCGGAAACCGCGGTCCAGGCAGCGCCGAAATTAGTCCGGATTGCAATTGTCATCGGGCCGGAAAATCTGGAAGACGCGGCATTTTATGAAACAGTGGCGAAGAACCGGGGTTTATCCGTGAAAGTTTTTCAAGAAATGAATGAGGCCCGGAAATGGTTGGGATGATTGAATTCCGGTAGTGATCGGCGCTGTTAAGCTTCCGGATGGTCTGTTGTTTTTTCTGCATAATAGAACTGCAATACTTGCTGGATGACTTGTTGGAGAGGAAGGCCATGTTCCCGGGCGATTTTCAGGCAGTCTTCGTATTCAGGAGATGCTTTAACTTTTCCCTTTCCGATCCGGGCGATCTTGACTGAAACCGGACCATACTTAGTGTTTACCTGAATAATTGTCCGGGGAAGAGAAATCCGCTCAATCTGATTCCGACGGATTCCTAGTGTGGTGGTTTCCTGGAATAGTATTTGGCATAAACGACCGCTGTCTTCCGGTTTGCAAAGCACCTGGACCTGAATACCCGGCCGATTTTTCTTCATCTGGATTGGAATCAGGGACGCATCCAAAGCTCCGGCTTCCAGCAGGATCTGAATGACATGCTGGTAGATCTCCGGATTTTGGTCATCAATATTGGTTTTGAGTTCTACCAGATGTTGAATTGCTTGGGATTCTGATTCGTCCTGACTGCCTACAAGTACCCGTAGCAGGTTGGGAATCTTCATCTCCCGGGTTCCGGCGCCGTATCCAATTGATTCAATAGTCATGGAAGGGATGGGGCCAAAGCTGTCGCTTAGTTCCGAAAGAAGAGCCGCCGCGGTTGGCGTCACCAGTTCGTGGGGTAAATCACGGCCAACCACTGGAATACCTTTTAACAACGCAGCAGTTGCCGGAGCCGGAAGCGGGATTTGACCGTGAGCTCCGGAGATAAAGCCCTGTCCCAGTGGGATTCGGGAGCAGTGAACCTGATCAATTTCCATTAATTTCAACCCGGAAAGCAACCCGACTACATCGACAATCGTATCCACCCCACCTAGCTCATGGAGATGGACATTTTCCAGTTCAGTTTGGTGGATTTCGGCTTCAACCTTTCCAATTTTGAGGAAGATCTCTTTTGCTGTAAATTTCAGATCTGACTCAAGGTCGCTTAATTCGATTAACTCAAGGATATCTACCAGATGACGTTCGTGAACTTGATCCTCAATCCATACATCAGCTTTGGTGGCACTGAAACCGTTTTTTTCTACCTTTCGGCTTCGGATTTCAAATTCATCCAGCTTCAATTTGTCTAATTCCCCCTCCAGATCGGAAAGCTGCAGTCCGGCATCCAGGAGGGATCCAAGAAGCATATCACCGCTGGCACCACCGATTAAGTCAAAATATATATATTTCATGATTGAATCCTTTTCAAGATCAAATGGGCATAAACCGCCGCTCCAAATCCATTATCAATGTTGACAACAGCAATTCCAGGTGCACAGGCATTGAGCATTGAAAGCAGAGCAGCGATGCCGTCAAAACTGGCTCCATAACCGACACTGGTAGGAACACCAATCACCGGGCAGGACACCAGGCCGCCAACTACACTGGTTAAAGCACCTTCCATACCTGCCACGCTGATGATTACATCTGCTTTGAAAAGCCGCTCCTGCTCTTGAAACAGGCGATGGATACCGGATACACCTACATCGTAGGCACGTTCCACCCTACTGCCCAAAAATTCTAGAGTCTGGGCAGCTTCTTGGGCAACAGGAAGGTCAGAAGTGCCGCCTGTGACAACCATTGCAAAGGGGTGATTTGACTCTGGATCGGGAGCAATTTCTGGTGGAATTTGTAGAATTCTGGAAATTGGATCATAACTCAGATCCGGGAGAGATTTTTGAACTTCAGCGGCTGTCTCCGGAGAGGCCCGAGTGCCCAGCGCCCTCCCATACTGTTCATAAAGACGTTGAAGAATGATAATTATCTGATCAGATGTTTTATCCTGGCAGAAGATCACCTCGGGAAGGCCCTGCCGCAGCTCCCGGTGGTAGTCCAGTTTGGCAAAATCGAGATCTTCAAAGGGCAGGCTGCGGAGTTTTTCCAGCGCTGTGTCAAGTTCGATTTCTCCCGACTGAACCGAACTCAGGAGCTGACGTAATTTATTTTTATCCATAGAATTAGATTCCTTCATTTAAACTGCCGGAGCGGAATCCGGTCAGGTCGAGGGTTATGTATATAAATCCCAGTTTTTTGAAATTTGATGCGATTCGTTCTCTGTTCTCCAGCAAATGGTCAAAATCAGCGGGAGAGATTTCAATTCTGGCAATTTGCTCATGATGCCTGACGCGCACCTCACGGAACCCGAGGTGATGGAGTACATCCTCGGCCTGATCAATCTGGGACAGTTTTTCCACTGTGATTATCTGTCCGTATGGGATTCGGGATGCCAGACAGGCAGCAGCCGGTTTGTCCCAGTTGGGTAAACCCAGCTCTTTCACCAGCTGACGGATCTCACTTTTCCGGAGACCGACTTCCTGAAGTGGACTGCGAATACCGTATTCCTGCAGGGCTTGATAGCCAGGCCGGTGTTTTTCAAGATCATCGGCATTCGTCCCCTCCAGAATAAATGGGTAATCATGCTGCCAGGCAAATTCAATCAGGGTCCTGCTGATTGATTTTTTACAGTGATAACAGCGTTCTATTGGATTTTCTAGGATTAATGGATCCAGGTATCCATTTTCCTGGAGCAGTACCTGTTTTGCTCCGATCATTTTTGCCAGTGTTCGAGAGGTCTCAATTTCACTTTCAGGAAAAAATGGTGACTGCAGGGTGAGAGCAATTGTTCTGTCATCCAATGCCTGCACCGCAGCTTTCAGGAGCAGGGTGCTGTCCACTCCCCCAGAGTAAGAAACTGCTGCTCTGCGCATCCTGGTTAGTAGCTTTATGAGCTGGTTCCATTTTTGATTCACGGCTTTGATTTTATCATTTGCTTGTACCCTTTTTTTGATTTCAAATTTATTGTTAATTTGTATCTTTTACCATTGAGTTAAAGCTCGTTTTGGATTGTTATCAAAAATGATAACAGGAATCCGTTTTCCGTTAAACACACCTTAACACTGCCCAACTACAATTATGGACAGAGTTTGGGTTAGATATTAGATAGAAAGAAGCATATGTTATGAATTGGTTGAAGCCAGCAATTAATATCCAAAGCGTGTCAGATTCAGAATCAGATTTCAACCACATTTCTCCTTACCGAGGATCCAATTCACTGGATGAATTGTCACTTGATGCAACTATTGTTGATCTTCCACTTTATCAGGCATCGGTTTCTAATACCGCAACCGGAAACGAAGTTGCTGAAATACTCAAGAAACGAATTGATTTACCGGGTGTGTTGATTTACAAGGAAGGGCAGTTGATTGGTTTACTTTCCAGGAGGTTCTTTCTAGAAAAAGTAGGGCGATATTACGGGGTGGAAGTATATATGAACCGCCCTGTTGAGGTCATGCTGAAAAGAATCCAGTCCACGCCCCTTATCTTGGAAGTAGATTGCCCTGTACAGGAAGCAGCTACCCGGGCTTTGAACCGCCTGGAGATGGAAGTGTACGAACCCTTAGTAGTGAAGATTGATGAAAATGCAGCCAGAATCCTTGATATTCACACGCTTCTTCTGGCTCAATCTAAGCTGCTGGACCTTTCCAATTGTAAAGTCAATCAACAAATTGAAGCATCAGAAGTGATTCAGGCCGCGGGTGCGGAAGTAGCAAGCATCTTAGAAGTAAAGCAAATCTTGAAGAAGGTTCCTGAACACTTAAGCCAACTCCTAGATTTTCATCGTTTATCCATTTTTCGCCATGAGGGGAAGGTAGCGGTGCTGGAACAAACCTGGGGCTATGACGAGAATCTCAAGATTAACACCAGGTTCCCGATTGATGAACTCTTTCAAGAAATTGTTGATACGAAGCACTGGTTGAACATACCTGAAATAGATCAAGAACCTAGGTTTCAGTGCTGGAACCAGAGCCACCACACTGGAAGCTGGCTGGCACTTCCAATTATCCAATCCTCTAAGGTGATTGGATTTCTAACCCTGGATAATTATGCTTCATCTTATTTTGATCCAGAAAAAGCCAATCTGGTGCAGCTGTATTTAAATCAGATTTCAGCAGCGATTCAGAATGCAAGAATGTATCAGGATATCCGCCGATATGCGCAGGAAATGGAGTTTCTGCATACCTCGGCAAGAACCTTGGTTTCCAGCTTGCATCCCGACGAGATCTATCAGCAAATGCTGGAAACAATTCTTGAAATCATTCCGGAATGCACAACTGCGTTAATTCTTGAAACCGATCAAGAAGAATCTGTTATGGGAGTCGCTGCTGCCCTTGGCAGTCAGCATTTGGAAACCGAGGAAATAGTCGAACTCGGGTTGGATCAGGAAATTATTCAAGCTCAGCGGGAAGGAAGAATGATCCAGGTTATCTGCGATGAGGAGGATAGCAGCCAGAAAAACAATAGATCCCCCCGGTTTCTCGTGCTGCCTTTGCAGAGTGGAAATCGCTCGCTTGGAATTTTGTTAATTGGTACCGGCCAGGATGTAAAAATAAGAGAACAGGAGCTACACCTGGTAAGTATCTTAACGGATACTGCAACAGCGGCTCTGAGGAATTCTCAACTCCACCAGGAAGTGCAAAATTTGGCAGCAACCGATGTCCTGACAGGGTTAGCAAATCGGAGAGGGTTTTACTCAATCGCTCTCCGGGAAGTTAAGGTTGCCAAACGACACAAGCGCCCCCTGTCAGTCATCATGGTTGATATCGATGATTTTAAAGATGTCAATGATTCATTTGGCCATTTGGTGGGTGACCAGGTGATCCAGTGGACAGCAAAAATGATAAAGGAGAATATCCGGTCGATAGATGTTTGCTGCCGCTATGGAGGGGAGGAGTACACGATTCTGCTTCCTGAGTCATGTTTAGAAGATTCATATGAGGTTGCTGAAAGAATCAGAACCCGCATCTCCCAGAGTCAAATTCAAATTGAGCGAGAAACTATTAATATTTCAATCAGCAGCGGCGTAGCAGAAATCAATCATCTTGAAAAAGAATCGACCGGAGCTCTGGAGCTGATGCTTTCTGAAGCTGACCGGGCTTTGTACCAATCCAAGAACACCGGGAAGGATCGTGTTTCAAAATACGAGAGAAAAAACGGGCAAACCACTCCACTGATAAACATCAAAGATCTTTCTGGAAATCAAGTAATTTATCCGTTGAAAATTCAGGGAAATGAGTCAGAACTGCAAATAATTGGTGCCTCCCGGCGGGAAATCGAAGGACATTTATCCAGTATTTTGAAGCATGCTTCAGAGGCAATAATTTCAACCAACAGGAATGACCAGATTATTATCTTGAACCAAAGTGCTGTGAAAATGTTTCACTGTCAGAGTTCATTTGCAAAAGGCCAAAATATTCAACATTTTATCCCTGGATATTATCAGGATTGTTTCTACACGGTAGACGAGAGTTCACAGGGCTCAAAGAAACAGAAAACCATTGAGCGCGGGTCCTGTCTGGGTAGGAGGTATGATGGTTCTGTTTTTCCGATTGAGCTCAGCCGATCCTCATTTTTAATTAACCAGGAAAAAATCACCACCGTGATAATTTCTGATATCACTGATAGGAAGCAGGCTGAGAAAAAAATCAGGCAGTCAAATATTGAACTGGCACAAGCTTATGACCTGACTATTGCAGGCTGGGCCCGGGCTCTGGAACTGCGGGATCTGGAAACGCACGGCCACAGTGCCCGGGTGGTAGATACCGTTCTGCAGCTGGCTGAGTATTTTTTAGTGGATTGCGAACAGATGAAACATATCCAGCGTGGAGCACTGCTCCATGATATCGGTAAGATCGCAATTCCGGATTGTATATTACTCAAGCCTGGAAGTTTAAACCAGGATGAATGGAGTGTGATGCATCAGCATCCCCTGATTGCCCGGGATTTATTGGATCCAATTGATTTCCTAAAACCCGCTTTGCCTATTCCGTTGTATCACCATGAGAAATATGACGGCAGCGGATATCCGTTTGGACTGAAAGGGCAGGAAATTCCACTCCAAGCCCGTTTGTTTGCTGTGGTAGATGTTTGGGATGCTTTGCGAACAGATCGTCCTTACCGCAAAGCTTGGCGAGAAGATCGCATTATCGCATATCTCAAGGCTGAATCCGGAAAGCATTTTGATCCTGCTGTGGTGGAAGCGTTCTTCAAATTGTTTTATCCAAAAAGCTGACCTGTATCAGATTCATTCAATCTTTGATAAATTCGAATAATATTAATACCAAGTGGCTTCCTGAGAGATGCAATTCGATTCACGATAGTAGATCTTAACCTGTTCATACAGTTTTTGTTTTGTGAATTGAGACTCAAGCCTGTTTTCCTGAGAGTGATTCTCTAAATTACTCTGTTCCAAAGTCGGGTCATATCCTATGTTAAAATCAACAATGTAGAAACCATAGGTAACAAAGGATTCAGAGATGATTGTGATGATCAGGGGTGGGGGAGATCTGGCGAGCGGAATTGCACTCCGGCTTCAGCGCTGTGGAATCCAGGTATTAATTACTGAGCTGCCGGAACCACTTGTCGTGCGCCGGATGGTGTCTTTCGCGGAGGCTGTGCACCGGGGAGAGATCAGCGTCGAGGATGTGGTCGGGCAGTTGGTTACCGATCTCTCGGAGCTGGAGAATGTCTGGGATCAGGGTCGGATCCCGGTTCTGGTTGATCCGGATCTGAATTCATTGTCAGCTTTAAAACCGCAGGTGGTGGTGGATGCCAGAATGCGCAAAAAACCCCCGGAAACCGGTCTGGATCTCGCTCCTCTGGTGATCGGCCTGGGCCCGGGATTTACCGCCGGAGTGGACTGCCATGCCGTGATCGAGACCAACCGGGGCCATAATCTGGGATGTGTGTACTGGGAAGGGTCCCCGGAGCAGGATACCGGCATTCCGGGATCGGTCGGGGGCTATGCGGCCGATCGGGTCCTGCGGGCAGCCGGGGAAGGACCGCTGGAAACCATGGTTGAGATCGGGGATCTGGTCCAGAAGGGTCAGGTGCTGGCCCGTTCGGGCGGAGAGAATATCAGATCAGCTTTTGATGGGGCCGTTCGCGGTTTACTGCGAAGCGGAACCTTTGTCAAACAGGGAATGAAAATTGGGGATGTCGACCCCCGCAGCGATCCGGCTTTTGCCTGGATTGTCTCGGATAAATCCCGCTGCTTGGGCGGGTCTGTCCTGGAAGCGATTCTTTCCCGGGAAGAGCTGCGGAGCAAGCTGTGATTTTAAAGGATGCTATCGGGCTCAATTCGCAATCCCGGATTGCATTTGTCGGCGCAGGAGGGAAAACAACCGCTCTTTTTCAGGCAGCGAGGCAGTATCAAGGCACTGTGCTGCTGACCACCACGACTCATCTTGCTCTGGATCAGCTGGAACTTGCGGAACAGCATTTTGAAATTATCGGACCCGAGGATCTGCCGTCTGGTCCGGAAGATTTGAGCGGGGGAGCAGTTCTGTTCACCGGTCCACAGGTGGAGGAAAGCAGGGTCGGTGGATTAACCGGCCCTGTGCTGGAAGCGCTGGAACAGAAAGCAGCAACCTACGGTACGCCGCTCCTGATGGAGTCGGACGGCGCCCGCAAACTGCCGATCAAAGCCCCGGCCGATCATGAACCCCCCCTTCCGGATTTTGCAGATACCGTTGTTGTTCTGGTTGGGCTCTCCGGCCTCGGAAAGCCGCTCACGGATGCCTGGGTTCACCGCCCGGCCCTTTTCTCAAAGCTTGCCGGGGTTCCCGAAGGGACCACAATCACGAGTGATGTGCTTGTCAAGGTCTTGATTTCAGACCAGGGGGGAATGAAGAATATCCCGGACGGAGCCCGGAAGATCCTGGTAATCAATCAGATCGATGAGTTCCCTAACTGGAAGACATTCTACAGTCATTTACCCTGCTTGCTGGGGTACTACAACCGTGTTGTCTTTGGGGTGCTGGAAGAAGAGCTGATCCTTGAACAGTGGCAGAACACAGCCGGGATCCTGCTGGCGGCCGGAGAATCATCCCGCCTGGGTCAGCCAAAACAATTATTAGATTGGAAGGGGGTTCCTTTTGTCCGGGCGGCAGCCCGGACTGCTTTGCAAGCTGGTTTGGACCCGGTGATTGTGGTCACCGGGTCCTGGGAGACAGAAGTCCGGGAAGCTCTCCGGGAGCTGCCGGTAATTTTTGTGTCCAACCCGGATTGGGAGGAGGGTCAGGGGACCTCTGTAGCCCGGGGTTTGGAATTGGTACCTGAGACATGCGGGGGTGCTGTATTTCTATTATCTGATCAACCGCATATTCCGGCTCGATTGATAAAAAAATTACTTCAAACTCAGGCCCGGACAGGCGCCAGGATCGCTGCTCCCCGGGTTAATGGACGTCAGGCCAATCCAGTGCTTTTTGACAGATCGCTGTTTAAGGATTTATCCGTTTTGAGTGGAGACCGGGGAGGCAGAGCCCTGTTTGATCAACACCCGATCCGGTATATTAACTGGAATGATCCTGGAATCCTGCTGGATGTGGATACAGATTCAGATTACCAAAAGCTGCTCGAATTTTATCGGGATAGATAACTGGAAGAAGAGGCGATTTGTGGAATTGGGGAGTAATCTTTATAGTACAATTAGATTGGCTGGTTCTAACTGGTTCTGGTGTTTTCACCCTGAGTTAACAATCTAGTTCTTGAAATGTTCCTTTGAAAATAAGAGAGCAATCATGACAAAAGAAGTCATCAGAACATTTATTGCTGTTGATCTTCCGGAGAATGTGAAGGAATCGATTGGGCAGGTATCCGAGCAGCTGCAGGATAATCTGTCCGGGACGCCTGTCCGGTGGGTTAACCCTGAAAAAATTCACCTGACCCTGAAATTTTTGGGTGATGTCTCACGGGAAAATATATCTATTGTCCAAAAGATTCTCGAGTCTGAAGGTTCCAAGCGCCAGGCAATGGAAATTGGAATCGGTGGAATTGGCGCCTTTCCCAAGATTCGGCATCCCCGGGTGATCTGGATTGGTGTTGAAGCCCCATCAGAACTTTTTGATTTGAGAAGGGGAATTGAATCAGGTGTAGCCAGGCTGGGTTACAGTTATGACAAATATGATTTTACGCCTCATTTGACCCTGGGGCGAATTTCGAGAAAAGCTTCGGCTCAAGATGTCCGGCGGGTTGGGAAAGCACTGCATGATTTCCAGGTTGGCTTTATCGGCGTGGCCCGGATTTCGGCAGTTCATCTTTACCGCAGTGACCTGCAGCCGGAAGGCGCAAAATATACCCGGCTGTATTCAGCCAGGCTGCAGGATCAGGAAAATCAAGTCGTTACTTAGTTTAGCGAGGTGCTGTCTGGACTCTAGGGATTTAGCGAATTTCATTATTGACCTGCTGGATGAAAAGCAGGGGATTGACATTCATTTACTGGATATTCGAGGCTTGTCAGTGATCGCAGATTATTTCATTATTTGCTCCGGGAGCAGCGTCCGTTTGGTAAAAGCACTGGTTAATATTATTTCTGATGAGGTTAAAAAGAAATATAAGATTATTCCGAAGATTGAAGGTGAAGCGGATTCCGGCTGGATGCTGGTGGATTGTGGGGATCTGATTGTTCATATTTTTTCACCCGATCAAAGAGATTTTTACCAGCTGGAAGATTTGTGGGCTGAGGGAAAAACCCTGGTCCGCCTGCAGTAAATTTCTGGCCCTTTAAACAACAAAGGCTGCCGGTTAGGCAGCCTTTGTTGTTTAAGTTTACAGTTCAGGAACTCAGATTACACCTTTGTACATTCCCCCGTCAACAGTCAGCATCACGCCGGTTAGATAGGAAGCGGCAGGTGAGACAAGAAAGACAGCAGCATTGGCAAATTCTTCCGGTTTTCCCATCCGGCCCAGAGCGCTCTGGGAGGATATTCGATCCTTTTCCTCTTCCAGACTGGTTTCAGCTGCGCTGGCTGAATGTTCCAGCAAATTCTTCACTCGCTGGGTTTCCGTATAGGCGGGCAGGATCGAGTTAAAGCGGATCTGTTCCGGACCAAGTTCCAGCGCCAGGCTTTTCGTCAAACCGACGGTCGCGGCCCGGATCGAATTGGAAAGGATCAACCTCGGAATTGGCTGCTTTACAGAATATGAAGTCACGGTCAGTACACTCGGATGGGGGGATTTCCTTAAATAGGGGAGTGCTGCCCGGATCAAACGCATGTGGCTCAGGAAGGAAAGCTCAACAGCCTGCTGCCAATCCTGATCGTCAAAATCTTCGAATTCCCCGGCGGGCGGGCCGCCAGCATTCGTAATCAGGATATCAAAGCCCCCCAACTCTGCAGCGGCTTTCTGAACAACCCGCTCCGGTATTTCGGGCTTGGATAAATCTCCCTCGGAAAGAATCACAGGTAAGGAAGTTTCTCCCGCCAGCTGACCTGCGGCAATTTCTAACCGCTCCTTGTTCCGGCCGTTCAGGGCGACCTGACAGCCTTCGCGGGCAAGTCCCTGCGCTGCGGCAAAACCCAGCCCTGTGCTGGAACCACAAATCAGGGCTTTTAATCCAGCTAAACCAAGATCCATACTTCCTCCTCAGATTAATTCGATTTGATCGTCAACGATTTCTAAATGCGGATAGTGTTTTTCAATCCACGCGATCATTTTCTGCAAACTGCGCTGGTTATGCCGGCTGTCATTGCTCAGCTGGCAGCAGCCTATTATCGCCTCCTGCCAGCGGTCATGAAAATCGAGTTCAGCTGCTGACACATTGAATTCACGCTGGAGTCTGGCCAGGAGCGGTTTTAGAGCGCTTCTTTTTTCTTTCAAAGAGCGGCAGCCGGCAATCCGGAGGTGAATGGTCAGCAGCCCGATTGAGATCATTTTCGAAATGTCCAGTCCGGGTGGTTGTATTGTTCACGCAGAAATTTCTTAACAGCATATTGTTCCTGATCTGTCAGTTCTCCAGGGATCAGATTGAGATTCAGCTGGCGGGAAAAAGCTTCCTGGAAAGCCTCCGCAGCACGGTCCCAGCTGATTTCATGACCTGAAGCCGATTTCACGGTTGCAGCCCGCTTGATCATGTCTTCAGCGGATTTCTCTCGCTCTTTTTCATTCTCGTACACCAGGACTCTTGTGATTCGGGTGATATCTCCTTCCAAGGGTAAGCTGCCGTGCTGCAGGACCCCGGGGCCTTTGCGGGCCTGGGCGCTGCCAATTATTTTTTTATCATGGATTGTGATCTCAAAATTGGAGGGAAATTCAAAGCAAATCGGCTGGTTGGGGTTAAGATCGGGGTGTTTTTTTTCCTGAGTCTGGATTGGCAGTTCCAGGATGATCAGTGCCAGGGCAAGGGCCTGGGAAAGCTGTTTATAACTGGGGAGGACTCCGCCAGCCAAGCGGGGGTCTGAACTTAACCCGCAAATTGAGTAGGTCAGTTCATCTGCGTGCAGGATGGCTCTTCCACCGGTTGGGCGGCGGACCAGATCCCATTGAAGTTCTTTCAGGCGGGCCAGATCCACATCTGCAGCGGGTTGAGAAAAACCCAGGGAAAGGCAGGGGGGGGACCAGCGGTACAACCGGAGGGTGGGTTTAGAAGCCCCTTGTTCAACGGATTCCAGGATAGCAGCATCCAGTGCCATATTCTCTGGTCCAGAGAGAGCAGGTGATTTGAGTAATCTCCAGTGGGCAGGGGGATAAAGTGTCTTATTCATCATCCCCCGGATTATAGCTCAAACCCAATCTCTCGAGTATGGAGGGATGACCTGGATTGGACTGATATTTGAGAAAACCGGGTTATTAAAGGTCACTAGAATTCGTTGAGGTGAAAAAAAGGAAGAAAAATAATAGAAATTGGTGGGAGTTTCTCTTGCAAATTATACGAAATTCATATATACTGTGGGTAAGTTGTGGGGCAAAGTGGTAAATAGTGGGTCGCCGGGAAACCGGCGTTCATTGTTTAAAACGGAAGTAGAACATATGTTCTTGGGACAGTACCAGCATGCGATTGACGAAAAAGGCCGAATGATCATCCCGGCGCGTTTCAGGGATGGCTTAGAGGGCGCCTTATATCTGACCCAGGGATTTGATCAGAACTTACGGGTCTTACCAGAAAAGATATTCACCTCGATTTACGAGCGGGTGACGGAGATGAGCACAACCAATCCCGCGGCCCGGCAGCTGCGGAGATTGTTATTCTCGACTGCCCAGCAGGCAGATATTGACAGCAGCGGTCGGATCCTGATTCCAAAATATTTACGGGAAGTTGCTGAGCTGGAAGGGGAAGCTGTGATCGTTGGTGTCGGAGAAGCCTTGGAAATCTGGTCTCCGGAAGCCTGGAAGATCCAAAATGAAGAACTGCAGGATGCGGGTGCCAATGCGGAGAGATTTGCAGCCCTGGATGTATGAGGTCAGAAAGTATGCCTCACCAACCAGTACTTTACCAGGAAGTTTTATACGCTCTCAAGCCCAGCTCCGGTGGTTTTTATATTGATGGAACACTTGGAGCAGGTGGACATTCTTACGGTATTTTAGAGGGTAGCTCTCCAGAAGGAAAGCTGTTAGGAATAGATCGAGATCCAGAAGCCATCCAAATTGCCCGGGAGCGTTTAGCTCCATTTCAAAACCGTTTCTTTCTAGTTCACGGCACCTATCGCGATCTTCACCAGCACCTTAACAATTTAGATTGGAATCATGTGGATGGAATTCTGGTAGATCTGGGCCTATCTTCCATGCAGCTTGATCTTGCAGGAAGAGGTTTTTCATTCCGGGAAAAAGCACCCCTGGACATGCGTTTTGACCCAGCCTCACCATTGACTGCCGCAGATATTGTCAATACCTACCCGGTGGATGACCTTGCAAATCTTATTTACCGCTACGGGGAAGAACGCAAATCCCGAAAAATTGCTGATCTAATCGCTGCTCACCGTCCCTTAGAAACGGCTGCTGAGCTGGCAAACCTGATCCAGAATCATCTCCCCTCATCTGAGCGCAGGATCCATCCAGCAACCAGGACCTTTCAGGCTCTGAGAATTGCAGTCAATGATGAACTGGGAGCACTGGAGGCTTTTTTGCCGGCAGCAGTCGAGTCCCTTAAAGAAGGGGGGAGGCTGGTGGTGATCAGTTTTCATTCGCTTGAAGACCGGATTGTAAAGCATTATTTCAGGCAGGAAAGCAAAGATTGTATTTGCCCACCTGAAGTGCCGGTGTGTGTTTGTGATCACAAGGCGCGAGTTAAAATCATCACCCGCCGGCCAATTCGTCCCGAGGACACTGAGATCAAGCAAAATCCGCGGTCCAGGAGTGCAAAAATGCGAATAGCGGAAAAAATTAAGGCGTGATGGCATAAGGCTTGCAAACAAGATAAGGATGCAACGAAATCGGACTGAGGACAACATTGGAAGAGCATGATGACAGAATCCTTAATTCAAGCCTATTCGAATTCACCCCGCCGTCAGAAGCTCCAGATTCTGGGAGGTTTTTTTCTCACTCTGGTTGTTCTGGCGATGCTTTTGATTTCTTATCTGGTGGTATCAGCCCGGGCGGTATCCAAGGGGAGGGAACTGCAGCGGGCAAAAGATGTTCTTGATGAATTGGTTTACTTAAACGTCAATTATCGATCGAAAATATCTGAGTTTATGCAGTTTGATGATTTGGAAGTTCGGGCAGACGAGCTTGGTTTCCGGGCACCTTATCCAGGTGAAGTGTTTTACGTTGAGCTTGCAGGGTTTAGTCTGGAATCCGGTCAGGCCAGAGTTGTTGGAAGTGACACTCAAACCGCAAAAATTGATGTTAATTTGCTTGAATACCACGAGACACTTTTTCAATGGGTAGGGCGGCAGATCCAAATTTTTCTCCATCCGTTTGAGGATTTATGACCGAGAAGATCAGTTACAACTGGCGCTACATGGTTATCGGGGTGGCTTTTTCTATCTTTGCTGCTGCGATTGTGGCCCAGATGGTTCGAATTCAGCTGACAGTCAATTCCCAGGCCCTTCCTGAAGCCGGGGAATTAGGCCAATGGGAGCATGCCGCGTCCCGCCGGGGTCTGGTACTTGACCGAAACGGACATGTACTGGCTGGAAATCAAACGGTTTACGCAGTGGACATTGATTTTTCAGAGCTGGGACTGAATGAAAATGATGCAGAGCTGGCAGCGATGGCAGATCTGGCGATTGAGGTATTTGATATTGGGAATCCTTATTTGCTGGAATTGTTGGAAAAGGATCCCAGGCCGGAGAAACGCAATATTACAGTGGAGCGTTTTGCGACCCAGAAAGAACTCCAGGAGTTTTTAGATAGGCTGGATGGAGAACCGCTGGTGAACCGGCCGGATGTCCTGGAGGTTTATCAGCCGGAGAGCGAGGGGAGCTTGTTTGATGAGGTAAAAGTGATTGATTGTTCATTTATTCCGAGGGTTACCTGCACCCCACACCTCACCCGGTATTATCCGGAAGGCAGTTTAGCTTCCAACATAATTGGTTTTGTGCTGCGGGATGAAAAAAAGGGCCAGCTTGGTGTGGAGGAGATGTATGACACGACCCTGTTCGGGAATGATCGAACTCTCTGGGCGCTGTGGGATCCGCATCAGGCGGATCAGGCACCTGATCCTGATCATGGTGCCAATCTGGTACTGACAATTGACAGCGTGCTTCAAGCGGATGTGGAGCAGATCTTGGATAAAGCCATCAAAGAACAGGGCGCGCTGGCCGGGACAATTATTGTGATGGATCC
>CAZTWV010000041.1:0-26252 GCA_964618295.1 uncultured Anaerolineales bacterium
GAATGCAGATGCAATCACGTCCCGGACAAGAGCAATCTTCCTGTGGTATCCCAATAATCCTACAGGTGCTGTGGCTTCAAAAGAGAATTTACTGGCGGTAGCCCGGCTGGCAATTGAACATGATTTACTGGTGATCTCAGATGAGATCTATGAAAATTTGGTCTATGATGTCGAACATATTTGTTTTGCCTCCCTGCCGGGGATGAAGGAACGGACAATCACCCTGGGTGGTTTTTCCAAAAGCCATGCGATGACAGGTTGGCGGGTTGGATATGCTGCAGCACCGGCAGAAATCCTGGCAGGTTTGGTGCGAATTCACCAATATACAATTATGTCTGCCCCGACCATGTCGCAGTATGCCGCATTAAGTGCGCTGACCGATGCTGACCAGGAAGCAGAGCAAATGCGTTTGAAATATAACCGGCGCAGGGAGCTGATTGTTCCAGCTCTGAATGAGATTGGTTTAACCTGTTTTGAGCCCAAAGGCGCGTTTTACGCTTTCCCGAAAATTACCCTCGAGAGCATGGATGATGAGGATTTTGCCCGGCTGTTGCTGGAAGAGGAAAAAGTAGCGGTTGTCCCCGGGTCTGCTTTCGGATCTGGCGGAGAGGGATTTATCCGCTGTTCGTATGCAACTTCTTATGAGCAAATTGAGGCTGCTCTGGAGAAGATTTACCGTTTCGTGCAGCGCCACGAATAAGATTGGCACCACCCGGCAGCTAAGAACTTGCCGGATCTATTTAATTTTCAAGAACGCTCGGCTGATAGCGCAAAATCAGCAAATATCATGAACGACCCCGGAGGAACCGGGGAAGGAGACAAATCAATGACAGAACCACTAAACGCATATAAGATGGCCCAGGCCCAGTTTGATCATGTGGCTGAAATGTTGAACCTGGATCCCCAGGTCTGTGCTCTACTGCGCTGCCCCCAGCGGGAATTCAAGTTTCAAATTCCCGTTCGGATGGATGACGGTACGATCCGGGTTTTTTACGGCTACCGGGTCCAGCACAGCGATGCTCGCGGGCCATCGAAAGGCGGCATTCGTTTTCACCCCTCCGAAACCCTGGATACCGTCCGGGCCCTGGCGATGTGGATGACCTGGAAATGTGCCGTGGCGGATATTCCGCTGGGCGGTGGTAAGGGCGGGGTTGCTGTTGATACAGCGACTTTATCGATTGCTGAACAAGAACGCCTCTGCCGGGGTTGGATTGATTCCATTTACCTCAATATCGGACCCCGCCAGGATGTTCCAGCTCCGGATGTGGGCACCAATCCAAGAATGATGGGTTGGATGATGGATGAATATTCTAAACTGGTCGGGCAGTATACCCCGGGTGTGATCACCGGTAAACCTGTGGGCGGCGGCGGATCTTTAGGTAGAACTGAAGCAACCGGGTTTGGGGTGGTTTACACAGTCCGGGAAGCGCTGGATCTGCTGGATATTGATCCTAAAAAATCTGTAGCTGCTCTCCAGGGTTTTGGCAATGTAGCCCAATACGCTGCTATTGGGCTGGTTGATTTCCTGGGAGCCAGTGTAGCGTGTGTATCCTACTGGGACAACGCAGATCAAACATCCTACACGATTTCCCATCCCGATGGAGTGGATCCCAAATTCCTGCAGAGCATTACCAATACCTACGGAACGATCCATAAAGAACAGGCCCAGAAAGCCGGTTATGTGCTGGAAGACGGTGATGCCTGGATCACAAAAGAAGCCGATATCTTGATTCCTGCTGCGCTGGAAGGGCAGATCAATCAGGACAGCGTCAATAAAATTCATAGCAGAGTAAAAATTGTCGCTGAGGGAGCTAACGGACCAACCACACCGGAAGCGGATAAGGTGCTGGATGAAAAAGGAATTTTTACAATCCCGGATTTTCTCTGTAATGCCGGTGGTGTGACTGTGTCATATTTCGAGGGGGTTCAAAATGACATGAATTTTTACTGGTCCCGGGAAGAAGTTTTGACCAAGCTGGATCAAAAGATGACCAAGGCTTTCCAGGATGTGGCGACCATGGCTGAGAACGAAGAAGTTTATATGCGGGATGCGGCTTATATGGTGGCGATTGAAAAAGTGGTGAAAGCCATGGAGCTCCGCGGCTGGCTGTAAAACTTCAGCGGTTCAGCAAATAAATTGCTTGTTGTGCCAATCATCCCTGAATCTGATGAGGAGACCATCAGGCTGATGCAGCGATCCAATCTGTGCTTCAGCCAGCATCCTCGCTGGCGTGATAATCAAGACTGATAACAGTGGTGAGGTAAATATACCTTGTGCCTCCCGGCGATTAAAATCGCGGGCTGGTCCTAACACTCCCGGAGATCAACTTTAAGCTCCGGGAGTGCTCCCGCTGAAGCGGGACTCAATACCCTTTCATCTTATCTTAGCCAAATCACTCGATCCGCCGCCTACAGCTCCAGCCAGCGTCCTCAATGGTGTGATAATCAAGACTGATAACAGTGGTGAGATAAATTTATCTTGTGCCGCCCAGCGATTAAAATCGCGGGCTGGTCCTAACACTCCCGGAGATCAACGGTAAGCTCCGGGAGTGCTCCCGCTGAAGCGGGACTCAATACCCTTTCATCTTATCTTAGCCAAATCACTCGATCCGCCGCCTACAGCTTCAGCCAGCGTCCTCGCTGGCGTGCCTGGTAAGACCGCTAACCAGTAAATTGTAAATAGTGAAAAGAAATGCGGGTTTGCAGCGCGCTTCCAGTTTTTATGGCACGCTTGAGTTGGATTTCAGTGAATCTTGTTGGGCTGCAGGAAATTGACAGCTAACATCTTCTATCGATTTTCAATATACAGCTTACAAGTTATTGTTTGGACCCCCATTTTCCCATCTCATTACAGAATGCTTGGTGGATCGACTTCAACAATCCAATCCCCTCCGGGCGGGTGGCGACGGAGAATTGCTGCTGGATCCGGTCCCCGGAGCAGGATTTGCCAGCGGTACTGCCCCCGGATCCGTTCAAAATAGCAGGGAACAGGACCGACCAGTTCTGTTCCCCCGTGACCCTCCTCGGCGATCAACGAACGCAGTTCAGCTGCCAATTTTTCTGCTTTCTGCACCACCTTGCCACGATCTGGATCTCTGATTTCTAGCCTGGATATTTCGCGGTAGGGCGGATAGCCTAATTCCCTCCGGTATTGAATTTCCCGGGCATAATATTCCCGGTAATCATGGCGGGAGGCAGCCTGAATCACGTAGTGTTCCGGTTGGAAGGTTTGCAGGATAACTGCCCCTCCCAGCGGGCTGCGTCCGGCCCGACCGGCAACCTGGGTCAGGATCTGGAAGGCGCGCTCATTGGCCCGGTAATCCGGCAGATGGAGGCCCATCTCGGCCAGGACCACGCCGACCAGCGTCACCAGCGGCAGATCTAACCCTTTCGCCAGCATCTGGGTACCAATTAAAACGTCTGCTTGATGGCCAGCAAAAGCATCCATAATTTCCCAGTGGGCATCTTTGCTGCGGGTGGTATCTCGATCCCAGCGCAGGGTCCGGATCCCGGGATGGAGCTCCTGCAGAGCGTGTTCGACTTGTTCTGTGCCGGTGCCGAGCTGACGAATTTTATCACTCCTGCAGGAAGGACAGCGCTTCGGCATTTTCCTCTGGTATCCGCAGTGATGGCAGCGCAAAGATTCATCCCCGCGGTGGTAGGTCAGAGAACGATCGCAGCGCGGACAGCGCAGGGCTTCACCGCACTCCCGGCAGAAAACATAGGAAGCTGATCCGCGGCGGTTTAGAAATAAAATTGCCTGCTGATTTGCGTTCAGGACCCGCTCCAGTTCTCTCTGCAGGGAGCGGCTGAAAATCGAGCGGTTTCCCGCTGTCAGCTCCTGCCGCATATCTACCACCTCGACCGGCGGCAGGTCCATCATTAACACTTCCCCCTCACTCCCCGCCTGCCCCTCATCCCTTCCTCCTCCCACTGATCTTGATTTTTCCGTCTTCCGTCCCCGGTCTTCCGTCAGGGTATCTGTACCTCCCTTTCTTTCTCCATTTACATAACCCCGGTGGGCTAGGATCCGCTCCGGGAGTGAGAGAGGGATATAGGTCCCGCGGGCAGCCCGGTAGGTTGAGGTCACATTGGGAGTTGCGGACCCCAGGATGCAGACAGCGCCGGTGATCCGCGCGTAAGCTTCGGCAGCCCGGACGGCGTGGTAGCGCGGTGCCGGTTCAGCCTGGTAATAAGAATCATCATGGCATTCATCCAGCACAATCAACCCGGGTTTCGGGAAAGGCGTGAAAAGTGCACTGCGGGGGCCGACCATAACTGAAAGATCTCCAGAGCGGGCCAGGCGCCAGGTGTCAAAACGCTCCCCCTCGGAAAGCCGGGAATGCAGGACTCCAACCCGGTCCGGGAAGCGGCGGTAAAAGCGCTGTACGGTCTGGGGGGTGAGGGCGATCTCAGGCACGAGGATCAGGGCCTGTTCTCCGAGCTCCAGAGCATGGTCCACGGCCCGGAGATAGATCTCGGTTTTTCCGCTGCCGGTCACTCCGTACAGGAGGTGAGGCCGGGAAATATTTTCATCCAGCGCTGTCCGGATGGTTTTCCAGGCAGCTTCCTGAGCCGGTGTCAGATTGACAGGACGGGGAGGGCCCGGGTCGAGGTCCGCCAGGGGATCCCGGAGCACCTCGTCTTCTTGAAGTTGAATCAAGCCCTGTTTTGAGAGCTGTTTCAGGTCCGCTAAACTTCCCCCGCTGGCCCGGTACAGCACCGAGGAAGGCTGGGGTTCACCGGCTTCAAGCAGTACAGTGAGGATTTTCTGGCGCCGGGCCAGGGCTTCCGGATACCCGGAGCGGGCAAGCTGGTTCCATGAGGCCTGGATTTTTTCCCGCTCAGCAACCAGGCGGGCGAAAGTTTCTTTTTTGGGGGAGGCAGAGGGAGACCGTAATATGGAGTGTCCGCTGATCAGTCCCCGGCGCTCCAGCGCTCCGGCTGTGGCCCGCCAGCGGCGGTGAGGCAAAGCCCGGGCCAGCTGTCGGCCTCTCAGGGGCCCCCGTTCCTGCAGCAGCTGAATCAGGCGGAGCTGAGCCGGAGTTAGATCATCTTGGAGAGGTTCCCCGCTTTTGATCCGCTCTTGGTAGATTTCGGTCAGGCTGTATTGAATATCGACCCGAACGCTCAATCCGGCCGGAAGCATGGCGTGCAGGGTCACCCCCAGGGGAGAAAGGGTGGCGGCGGCGATATGTTCTCCCAGCGCGACCTGGGCCGGGGTCAAGACCGGGACAGGATCAAGAATTTCCTGGATATCCCGGGTTTTGGGGACCCCGGGAGATGTCAGGGTACCGAGCACAATTCCCTGTACCGTTTGCCGTCCAAAGGGAACTTTCACCAACTGCCCGGTTTGGATCAGGCCCTTTAATCCAGCAGGGATGCGGTAGTGAAAATTTCCCCGGACACCCGGGACATTAACCGCGATATCGGCGTAACCTTTTTGGGCTGTACTCATTCCTGGACCAGGGCGGCGGCTTCATAGCCTACCACCCGATTGAAATCCCCGCTGGTGTGGCCGGAATGGGCATATTTGAGATGGATACCCCGGTTGACGCCCAGCTCCCGGGCAGTCCAGATCACAGCTGCCAGACCGCCGAGACCGCAAGCCGAACCCCGACCCTCGGCTTCGGCCTGGTACATACTTGCCGGGTCCAGAGCTGTAATTCCATCGATAATCGTCCGATCCAGCAGCTCCGCTTCCTCAGCCGGGTGGAAATGGGATAAATCGGTGCTGGCGATCAGTAGGTAATTTTTTTCCTGCAGCAGGTCGGCTAGGACTGCGGCTAAAGCTTGCATGGTTTCTGAACGCTGATCGAGGATCATCACCGGCAGAATCTTGAATCCGGGCTCCAGGGACCGCTGCAGGAAGGGCAGCAGGATCTCAATAGAATGCTCCTGGTCGTTGGAAATCGATGCCAGCTCCAGCGAGTGATTTTCGTGGAGCACAGTTTGGAGTTCCTCAAGGCACTGGGTATCTACCGGGATGGAACCCAGCGGAGTCTGGTAAGCAGTATGACTGGTGGTAAGCAGTTTTCCTGAATAGGGTTGGTGGAGAGGGGCGAGAATCACCGCGAGATCCGGGGACTGTCCCTGAACGGCGGCAAAGCTGTAGCCCGCTACCGGACCGGAGTAGATGTGTCCGGCGTGAGGGGAGATCAGGCCCAGGATCTGCCCCTGAATTTCCGGTACTTGTGCGTCTGCAAGGCAGCGGTCGACCGATTCCCGGAGCTGATTGGGATCAGCCGGGTACCAGCGGCCGGCCAGGATGGAAGGGCGAGGGTTAGATTCTGTCATGAGTGGTGAATGCTGAATGATTGAATTTCTGCTCAAATTGTAGCACAACCGTGAATTGAAACCCAAGGACGGTTTTAAAATTCAATGAAATTGCTGGACATGAACAAATTATTTCCAAAACAATCGGTATTTCTATCCAAAACAAAAAACTTGAAATCATCAAATTTTCCAATTATCCTGGATGCTGGCTGATGCTGTTTTTGAGAAGGGAGATGGGTTGCGTCTTTGACTGCTGACCGGCTTGATTTTCGACTCCGGTTGGGGCCCAGTTCTACCGATCCTTTAATCTGGTGTGGAAAAAAAGCTTCATGGTTGCCTGATACCAGCCGTCAGCCACAAAAATCATACCCGGTCTTATAACCTGGAAAATATGTCTGGAAGAAAGTTGTCATTAAGATCCTGCTATCCGGCGGACAACGGTTCCCTGTTCTGTAGATCATCAACCGGTCACCTTGCCCTTAAGGCACCCTGTTTGTGTTTCCCCATGCGCCGTATGTTATACTATTCAAAATCATTACCGGTAAGTTTGGGAGTTTTATGCATAAAATTAGAATCGAATACTGTGCTGTTTGACACTATTTACCGCGAGCCATCAGTGTGATGAGCGCTTTATTGAAAGATCATGAAAGTCAAATTGAATCGCTGACCCTGATTCCCTCGGATGGGGGTAAATTCGAAGTAGAAATGGATGGGCAGCTGATATATTCAAAGCAAGAAACAAACCGCCATACCGATCCGCCGGAAATCCTCCGGCTTTTCCGGGAGCGGGTTTAGGAGCAAGAACGTGAGCAAAACCAAAGGAAGAGTTTTTTCAGGAGCCCGACCGACCGGGCGCCAGCACCTCGGAAATTACCTGGGTGCGATCCAGAATTATGTCGCTCTCCAGGAAGACTACGAGAGTGTCTATTCGATTGTTGATGTTCATGCCCTGACGACGGTGGAAACCACCCGGGATCTGGAACGTAACACGATTGAGATGGCACTCGATTGGCTGGCCGCCGGGATGGACCCGGAACAGAGCATTATATTTGTTCAGTCCCATGTCCCGGAGGTGATGGAGCTCCACACGATTCTTTCCATGGTGACCCCCCTCGGGAAGCTGACTGCTCTGCCCACCTTTAAAGAGAAAGTCCGTGATAACCCTGATAATGTCAATTACGGATTGGTGGGATATCCGGTTTTGATGGCCGCTGACATATTGCTCTATAAAACCAACCTGGTGCCGGTCGGTGTGGATCAAATTCCGCATATTGAATTTGCCCGCGAGGTTGTCCGTTCATTTAATTTTCGCTATGAAACTGACATCCTGGTTGAACCCCAATCAAAAGTGACCCAGATTCCCAAAGTTCTTGGAATTGACGGCGAACGCAAAATGTCCAAAAGCTTGGACAACCATATTGAATTAGCGTCCACCCCGGAAGAAACCACGAAGCGAGTGATGCAGATGGTGACAGATCCCCAGCGGATCCGGCTCAGCGATCCGGGGAACCCCGATGTCTGTAATGTGTTTACGCTCCATAAAATATTCTCTCCAGCCGAGGATGTTGAGGAGATCAATCAAGCTTGCCGACAGGCTGAGATTGGCTGCGTGGCCTGCAAGAAAAAGCTGGCGGAAAGCCTCAACCGACACCTGGAACCTTTCCGGGAGCGCCGGGCGGCGCTGGAAGCGAATCCGGATTTTGTGCTCCAGATCCTGCAAGACGGGGCTGGGCGGGCCCGGGAGATCGCCCGGGAGACCATGGCCGAGGTCCGGGAAGCAGTGGGATTTTTAAGGCTGGAATCTGAGGGATGAAAGCGGTTCTTCAGCGTGTCAAGCAGGGTAGTGTGACCGTCGGCGGGGAAGAGATTGCGGCGATTGGTCCCGGCCTGGTGATCTTACTGGGCGTGGGCCCTGAAGATGATCAGGACATAACCCGGGAACTGGCCCGGAAAACCGCCCGGCTCCGAATTTTTGAGGATCCCGAAGGGAAGATGAACCTTTCAATCCTGGATACCAAGGGAGAAATCCTGGTTGTACCCCAGTTTACACTTTACGCGGACACCAGCCGGGGAAATCGGCCATCCTTTACCGGAGCCGCAAAACCGGAGCGAGCCCGGAAACTTGTAGACTATTTTTGCAAGGCTCTGCAGAATGAAGGAGTTCCCACCCGGAGCGGGGAATTCGGAGCCTATATGCTGGTCGGAATTGAAAATGACGGACCGGTAACAATTCAGCTTGATTTATAAGGACCCTTATTGCGGATTTCTTGAGGAGGAAACAGATTAATGAGGGAGCGAACCAATCAGGAGTGGCTGCGCGATTTACAGGGACCGAATCAGTCGGACGCTCTGCATGATCTGCGCGCATTTCTGGTGGAAGGCCTGGGCTATGCCCTGTCCGATCACCACCGGGAAAATATGTCAGCCTTGATCGAGGATTTCGTCCAGGAGGCTTTATTAAAAATCCTTGATAATCTGGATACCTTCCGGGGTGAAAGCAAGCTGACCACCTGGGCCCAGAAAATTGCGGTCCGGGTTGCTTATACCGAGCTCCGCCGCAAACGCTGGGAAGATGTTTCCATTAACGATTTTATCCCGGATGACAGCGGAACTGATTTTACACCGGCTATCCTGACAGACAGGGATCCGACACCGGAACAGGTCACAACCCAGGAAATGCTGATCCAGAAGATCATGAAAATGATTGATGAGGATTTGACAGAACGGCAGCGGGAAGCCATTTATGCCGTGATGTTCGGCGGAATGCCGCTCCAGGAAGCGGCAGAGCGGATGGATACCAACCGCAATGCACTCTATAAGATGATATATGATGCGAGAAAGAAACTGCGGGATAATTTACTTCTGGAAGGTTTAACTCCGGAGGATATCCTGGCAACGTTTGATCTCAAGTAAGAAAAGTTTTCAATGACGCATCCAAAGAAGAGGAAAACTATGGAAGTTGAGACCCAAGCGATGAAACGACTGATCCGGTCTATTATCAATTTAAACCCTGAAGAAATCACCTGTGGAGAATGTTTCGACGTGGTCGATCGGTACGTCGAAATGGAGCTGGATGGGAAAGACGCCAGCGAAGCACTTCCGATGGTTAAAGATCATCTCAAGCGGTGTCCTCCCTGTCGGGAAGAATATGAAGCTCTTTATAAAGCTCTGGAGATGATGGCTGAAAAGTCTGCCGAGGACAGCGAATGACCCTGAATCCTTCCAGGATTACTGTGTATGGAACTACCTGGTGCCCGGATTGTATCCGGGCAGTTCGTTTTTTAAAGGGGGAAAAAATTGATTATGATTGGATCGATATCACCCGCGATGACGAAGCCCGTCAAATTGTGATGGATATTAATGATGGAAACCGCAGTGTACCAACCATGATCTTTCCGGATGGAGATATCCTTGTGGAACCCTCTACTAAAAATTTAAAGAAGAAAATTAAATCCCTGGAAAAGTAAAACTTTGAGAATCCCTACCATCACGACGGATCAAATGCGGGAAGTAGACCGGTTAATGATTGAGGTCTACCGAATCAGTCTGCTGCAGATGATGGAAAATGCTGGTCTCCAGCTGGCTTCCCTGGCCCGGGAACGCTTTCTGGACAATGATCCGTTAGGTAAAAAAGTTGCGGTTTGCTGCGGGACAGGAGGGAACGGCGGAGGAGGTCTGGCGGCAGCCCGCCGGCTGCATACCTGGGGAGCGGAGGTCGTGCTCTTCCTGGCAAAAGCACCCGGGGATCTGAGCCCGATCCCAGCCCACCAGTATCGGATCCTGGAAGCACTCGAGATCCGGACCGTTCTGCCTGGTGCTGTTCAAATTTCAGTTGAGACTGATCTCATTCTGGATGCGCTGCTCGGCTACAGCCTGATGGGGAACCCCCGGGGTGAATACGCCCGTTTGATCCAGGTGATAAATTCCCATCCAGCCCCAATTCTCAGCCTGGATAATCCTTCTGGTCTGGACCCGACCAGCGGGGAGTTGCTGGATCCGTGTGTCCGGGCAGAGGCCACCCTCACCTTAGCTCTGCCGAAGACCGGATTGGTAGATGATGCAGCCCGCAAAGAGGTCGGGGAACTTTACCTGGCGGATATCAGTGTTCCTCCGGTTCTCTACAGGGATATTGGGATTGACGTCGGCCCGATTTTTTCCCGGGACCAGATCCTGCGGCTGATTTGAACTGGAAGGCTGATTAGTGATCCAGCAGTAGATTTTCCCATTCCCTCATTAACTCCCCCAGTTCCTGTTCTGCCCGGCCGTATTTGGTTCCCAGCTGGACCACCTCGCCCGGATCTTGAGGCGGTTCCGCCAGTTTCTGGCTGATGTTTTCCAGGAGGGTCTCCAGTTCAGCAATCCGGGTTTCCACTTCTTCCAGGCGGGAAGCCCTTTGACGTTCCTCGGCCAGGGCCCGGTTTTTGGCTGCTTTTTGATCCCGGTACGATATCTCCTGGCTGTCCTTTTTGTCGTTTTCTGCATCTTCTAGCTGGTTTTGGGATTCCAAGTATTGATGATAATCCTGGTAGCTGCCTTCAAAGACGATCAAACCAGCTTTCTTGACATCAATTTCCCAGATCTGGCTTGCCAGGCTGTTGATCAAATACCGATCGTGGGAGACCAGCAGGACAGTTCCTGGGTAATCTGTCAGCACAGCTTGCAGGGCTTCCTGGGAGGGAATATCGAGATGGTTGGTCGGTTCATCCAGCAGCAGTAAATTAGCCTTGCTGAGGGAGAGCTTTGCCAGGGCGAGCCGGCCCCGTTCCCCGCCGGAGAGCACACTAACCGTTTTGTAGACTTCATCCCCGGAAAACAGGAAGGGGGCCAGGTAGGAGCGGATAGCTCCTTCATTCTGAAAAGATCCTGCTGAAGCGATTTCTTCCAGTACAGTATTCTGATCAACCAGGTCCTGATGGGCCTGCGCAAAATAGCCAACATCCAGATTGGCTCCTAACTTTACCTCGCCCCTCCACGGTTCGAGTTCTCCCAGGATTGTTTTCAAAAATGATGTTTTCCCCGCTCCATTGGGGCCAATCAAAGCAGCACATTCTCCCCGCAGCAGGGTGATATCCGGGGCGGAAAATAAAGCCTTGTCACCGTCCGGGTATCCGATTTCGAGATTATAGGTTCTCAGAACCAGGTCTCCTCCCCGCTGCTGGGTTCCCAGGCGCAGAGAGAGCTGCTGGGGCTGTTTGACAGGGTTGCGGAGGGCACCAATCCGCTGATGGGCATCCTGGACGCTTATCGGGCTGGTGGTTGTATTGACCTCGCGGCTGATTTCAGACCAGGATTTTCCCTGGATAGCCTGCAGTCCTATCTGTTCAATGGCCTGCACGCGCCGGCTCAGGCGCCGGAGTTTTCCCTGGGCCAGGTTGGTATTTTGTCCGGCAATATTCCTTTTGATATAGTCCAGTTCATTGACCAACCGGGCTTTTTCAGCTTCAAATGTTTCCTGCTGGCGCAGCCAGCGGTCCTGGCGCTGTTCCAGGTATGCGCTGTAATTTCCGCGGTAGGTTTCAAAACCAGCCCGACTCATCTCCCAGATTTGATTGCAGACTTGATCGATGAAATACCGGTCATGAGAAACCAGCAGCACAGCACCGCTGTAGGCTTTCAGGTATCCCTCCAACCACTCAATTGCATCAATATCCAGGTGGTTGGTTGGTTCATCAAAAACCAGCAGATCAACCTGGGAAAGCAGCAGCTTACTGAGCAGGGCCCGGGTCCGCTGACCACCGGACAGGTGATCGACAGGCATTTGAAAGTCAGATTTCTTAAATCCCAGTCCCGCGAGAACTTGCTGAATCCGTTTCTCGTAACTGTAGCCGCCCCTGCGTTCAAATTCTGCCTGTAAATTTCCATACCGGGACATCAATTCTGGATTTTTATCGCCTGTTTTGCTCAGGGCTTCTTCCAGATCAGCAAGCTCTTTTTCCATAGCCTGAATCTGCTCCAGGGCAGAAAGCGCTTCATCCCAGAGGGTGCCGTTTGACGTGAGATCCCCGCCCTGAGGAAGGTAGCCGATTTCTAATCCGGAAGCCGATTGGATTTTTCCCTCACTGGGGGATTCTAATCCGGCCAGGACTTTCAGTAGGGTTGTTTTTCCAATTCCGTTTTCTCCGACCAGGGCAATTCTTCCATCCGGCGGGATGGTCAAATTTAAGCCGAGAAATATATCATCCGGGCCATATGATTTTGAGAGTTTTTGGGTTGTAATTAAGCTCATGATCGGTTTGCTTATGGTTCAAAAGCAAGTTTTATTGAATCTGACAGCCGTGATATAATCCCGTCCAGAACAGCTGATTTCTGCCAGGTGATATTATAGTTGTCCTCTCCTAATTCTGGCAGGGTATTGGTATTATTGAGACCGACCCGAAATCATATGGAAAGTTTTCATTCTCAGGCAAAACCAAAAAAGCGCATTCAATCAGGGCCGGATCCGATCAACAAGTATTTACTGATCGCATTCATTTTTTTTGCTTTGTTGACGCTGGTGCTGGCGTTCGGGAGCTGCGGAAAAAAATCCGCGGGGTCCGAAACGATCACCCCGGCTGTCACTGTGGCGGTTCCAACTGCAACAGTGATCGAAGAAGTGAAGCTGGACAGGGAACGGCAGCTGCAGCTAGGAGGCAACCGCCCTGGAAAAGTACCGCTTAATCTGGAGGAGACAGTTTATTTCCTGCTGACTGGGTCTGATCTCCGCGAGTGGGAGGGGCAGATAGGACCGGGACTGACCGATACAATTATGGTTGCTGCTCTGGATTTGAAATCCGGAGACGCGAGTTTGATCTCACTTCCCAGGGACACCTGGGTTCAACCTCCGGGATATGACCATTACAAAATCAACCAGGTTTTCTCGGTGGGTGAGTACACCGATTATCCTGGCGGTGGACCGGCGCTGCTGATGGAAACGGCCGGCGATTTGCTTGGGATCCGGATTGATTACTATGTCCAGGTGGATTTTCAGGCTTTTGTGGTCCTGGTGGATTCGGTAGAAGGTGTGCTGGTGGATGTGCCTCATAAGATCCTGGTCGATCCGGATCCATCGATTGAAGGGGATATGAAGCGCCTTGAAAAAGGAATTCAGGTCCTTCCCGGGGATCTCGCTTTAGGATATGTCCGGACCCGGAGCACGGAGGAGGGAGATTTTGGTCGGCAGAAGCGGCAGCAGCAGGTTCTGGTTGGGCTGCAGAAAAAGATTGCCAGCTATGACATCCTTCCGGTTCTGATCCCCAAACTTCCCGGGTTATACCGGGATCTATCAACCCATATTGAAACCAACCTGACCCTGAATCAAATCATCCAGCTGGCCTGGGCTGCCAGGGATATTGATCCTCAAATGGTGGAAACCTCAGTTCTGGAACCGCCTCTCGTAGAAGCAGGCTTTAATGACCAGGGACAGTATGTTTTATATCCGGACATTGAATCGATTCAGAAAATTTGGTCTGATATTCAGGTAATAATCTCAACTCCTATGCCTAAACCTACCAAGGTTCCTGAATTTTCTGAATCCCTGGAACAGGAAGGCGCGCGGGTTCGGGTCCTGAATGCAACAACATCACCAGGGTTGGCGGATGCGACTGCCCAGTTTCTGGTAGATCAAGGTATTTCTGTGGTCAGTGTTGGCAACGCCTCCAAATTTAAAGAAGAAACGCAAATTTTTGATTACTCGGGGAAACCGCGCACAGTTGACGCGATCCTGGAATTGATGGGAATGACCAAATCGAGGTTGTATTACCGGGCGGAATCCGAGCCGGAAGCAGATATCGAGCTCGTGCTGGGGGCTGATTGGGTTCGGGAGAATACTTTACCGCTAAATTCTGAGGAATAATCTTCCTCAGCAGGTTTGACAGAGAACAAGAATGCCTTTAGACTTACTATAGTAATGGCAGACCATCAGGAGGCCAGATCATGGGGCAAAATAATTTTCGCTTGACAGTTATCAAGGGGATTCACAAAGGAGAGGAATATCCTCTCGACAAAAATGAAGTCATCATCGGTCGGGGGGAGGACAATGACATTGTTTTTAACATTGCTGAAGTATCCCGGACCCACTGCGCCCTGACCCGGACTGATTCGGGATTTGTGCTCAAAGACCTGGATTCGACCAATGGGACTTTTGTGGATAAAAAGAAAATTGGTGGAAAATATTTGTTGAAATCTGGGGACACCATCATGCTTGGAGATGCGATTTATCTCACCTTCCAGGCGGAAACAGACCCGGATGCAACCGTGGTTTCACCCAGGCCGGACTTTCAGCAGGATCTCGATTCGACTGCTGTCACTCCAAAATCTGAGCTCCAAAAAGAGACCCGCGAAGCACTCGTTTCTGAGCAGCCGCAGCCTGTCAGAAGGTTGAGTGAGGAACAGATGGCAGAATCTGGTGGAAAACGCACCTGGCTCTGGGCTGGGGTCGGCTGTCTTGTTGTGGTAATTTTCCTGGCTGTGGTCGGATTGATTGTCTTCGATTATTTGAATTTGTACTGCACACCACCTTTTGATTCGCTTCTAAATTTCCTTTACACCTGTCCCTGATTACAGGTGAAAAAATGCGATGAGTGATTATGAATTCTGAGCAAACATTTGTTGTAACCCCCACCGCTTACGTCTTCGGGGGAGAGACAATAGCCCGACTGCCGGATGGTCGGGCTGTTTTTATTCCTTTCAGTGTCCCGGGTGAAAAAATTGAAATCCAGCTGGTAGAGGATAAGGAGCGTTATGCCCGGGCGGAAATTATTGAAATTGTGGAATCTTCCCCAGACCGGATCAAAGCCCGCTGTCCCCATTTTCAGGAATGCGGCGGCTGTCAATATCAGCATCTTCCATATCAGCATCAGCTGGATCTAAAAGCTGAAGTGCTGCGGGATCAGCTCGAGCGGTTGGGGAAGCTCGAGGACCCACCAGTAGAGCAGACAATTCCCTCTCCCACACCCTGGCGTTATCGAAATCACCTTCAATTCCAGATATCACCCCAGGGAAAACTTGGTTTTTTCCGGCACCGCTCCCATCAGGTTGTGCCCATTCAGGAGTGTTATCTACCGGATCCGGTGATTGATTTAATCTGGCCTGAAGTGGCTGCAGATCCCGTTCCGGGAATGGACCGGATCACAATTCGGTCTGGAGAAGCAGGGGAAGATGCCCTTCTGATTCTGGAAAGCAGCGATCCCCAGCCGGTGGAGTTTTCGCTGGACCTGACCATTTCCGCAGTTCACCAGGGACCAGGGGGAGATTTAATTTTAGCAGGGGATGATTTTACAATTCAGGAAATTTTTGAGTTTCCTTTTGTCGTCTCCGCCGGTTCTTTTTTTCAAGTCAATAACGGAGCAGCAGAACGGCTGGTGAGTGTTCTGTTGGACAGTTTGCCGCTGAACTCAGATCAGATGGTTTTAGATTTGTACTGCGGGGTGGGGCTGTTCAGCCTCTTCCTGGCTCAGGAAGTTGATCGGGTGATCGGGGTTGAAGCGTCCCATGATGCAGCCCAGGATTTCCTTTACAATCTGCGCGATTTTGAAAACGTGGAGCTGTATGACCTCCCGGTGGAGGAGGTTTTACCTTATCTCAAACTCCAGCCGGATATCATTATTCTGGATCCTCCCCGGGCGGGAATTCCCCCGGAGGTCCTGGATGATGTGGTTCGACTTCAATCAGATTGGATTGCTTATATTTCGTGTGATCCAGCTACCCTCGGCCGTGACATCCGCCGTTTTTCCAGCCAGGGATACTCTCTGGAAAATTCAACCCCGGTAGACATGTTTCCCCAAACATACCATATTGAGAGTCTGAATATTTTGAAAAAAACCCCCCGGCAAGAGTGATTTTCTGCACTTTGACCGCATTCGGACTGGTGCTAGAATTGAAGAGGATTTAGATACCTGACCATGAGAATAAACTGAAGAAAACAGCCGATCTTTAACCCCTGAAGGGAGTTGCTGGATGGTATTTATCAGGTTTGGGTCAGTCCCCCGAATTTTGGAAGTTTTCATACATGGAGAACTTCTGGAACTCGGGCTAAGCATACCAAACGGGTGAGAATCAGCCTGTTTCGATGGCAAGAATCGAAATAGGCTTTTTTTTTATCCATTGATTAGAACAAAAGAATATTAACGGTTATTCAGGAACAGATCTAAACAAAAGACGTTTATTTTGAGGCTGGAGGCATCCATGGAAGTGCATCATGATTTAAAGCGCGAGATCCCTGTCCTGGATTGGGAGCCGCATCTTGCTGAGCGGACCCGGGGTATGAAAAGTTCAGCGATAAGGGAGCTGTTGAAATTCACACAGGATCCGGAAATCATCTCTTTTGCAGGCGGATTACCTGCCCCGGATTTATTTCCGATTCGGGAAGTACAGGAAGCCTGCCAGTTTGTTCTGGAACAGCATGGTAAGAATGCTCTTCAATATAGTGCTACGGAAGGCTACAGACCCTTAAAACAATATCTTGCGGATTCCATGCATAAGTACGGGATCCCTGCGAAACCTGAAAATGTACTCTTGACCAATGGATCCCAGCAAGCCCTGGATCTATTGGGAAAAGTCTTTATTGATCCTGGACGTTATGTGCTGACCGGTCGCCCGACTTATCTGGGAGCAATTCAAGCCTGGAATGCTTACCAGGGAAAATTTCACACAATGCGCCTGGATGATGAGGGCATGATTATTGATGAGGTAGAACGGGCGTATGAAAAAGCGGTGGAAGACAGCGGCCGCCCCCCTGCATTTATTTATGTCCTGCCAAATTTTCACAACCCGGCTGGCACTACTCTGCCGCTGGAAAGGCGTTTGCGTTTGGCAGAAATTGCAACCAAGCTGGATTTGCCGATTGTGGAAGATGATCCTTACGGTCAGCTGAGATTTGAAGGGGAGGATATTCCCCCGATTTGTAATATCATTCCGGAGCGGACAATTTATCTGGGAACCTTCTCAAAAATTCTTGCTCCTGGTTTACGGCTGGGCTGGATTGTTTGTGCTGAAAAATTGATGGCCCGGTTCATTCAGGCTAAACAGGGATGCGACCTGCATACCGGGACCCTGGTTCAATTTCTGGCCAACGATATCAGCCAGAGAGGGTTTCTAAAACCTCATATCAAACGGATCCGAGCAGTATACAAGGAACGCCGGGATACGATGGAAGACGCCCTGGCAGAATTCTGGCCGGAAGAATGCCAGTGGACCACTCCGCAGGGCGGTCTCTTTCTCTGGGCCCGGGTGCCTGAGCGGATTGACACAGATCATTTCCTGCGGGAGCGGGGCCTGAAAGAAAAAGTCGCTTTTGTACCGGGAATCCATTTTTATCCAAATGCGGACGGCGGCAGGAATGCGATGCGGTTGAATTTTTCTTATGCAAAACCTGATGTGATTGTCGAAGGTATCCGCAGATTGGGTAATGCACTCAAAAAAGAACTGTCCTGACCGGAATGGAAGCCGGGTCAGGTTGTGGTTTTTCTGTAAGGACGATTTAGAAAGGGAGCCTTCTCCTGTCCAGAGTTTGCTCTTACCAAGAAGCCGATGCTTGAAGGAGGACGAACGTGACACTGGTTAATGAGATTATTGCAAAGGTCAAAGCAAAGGACCCAGCCCAACCGGAGTTTCATCAGGCGGTCGAGGAAGTGATGGCCTCTCTCGAACCTACTGTGGAACAGCATCCCGAATTTGTGAAAGCAAAAATCTATGAGCGGATTGTGGAACCGGACCGGGTAGTGATGTTCCGGGTCCCCTGGGCTGATGATGATGGGGATGTGCATGTAAACCGGGGGTTCCGGGTTCAATTTAATAATGCGATTGGCCCATATAAAGGTGGGCTGCGTTTTCATCCCTCAGTCAATTTAGGGATTATAAAATTTTTGGGTTTTGAGCAAATTTTTAAAAACTCGCTGACAACTCTTCCGATGGGTGGTGGAAAAGGGGGTTCTGATTTTGATCCCAAGGGCAAGACCGATGCAGAGGTGATGCGTTTTTGCTATGCCTTTATGCGTGAGCTTTACCGTCATATCGGACCGGACACGGATGTTCCAGCCGGTGATATCGGCGTCGGCGGCCGTGAAATTGGATACCTGTACGGCATGTATAAGAAAATCCGGAATGATCACACCGGGGTTTTGACCGGCAAGGGTCTGGAATACGGCGGAAGTTTAATCCGTCCAGAAGCCACCGGATACGGCGCTGTGTACTTTGCAGGAGAGATGATGGCGGTCCGGGATCTGAGCATGGAGGGAAAAACAGCCATTATCAGCGGGTCCGGGAATGTTGCCCAGTACACAACTGAGAAGCTGCTCGACCTGGGGGCCCGACCCATCACCTTCTCGGATTCCAGCGGCAGCATTGTTGATGAAAGCGGAATTGACCGTGAGAAACTGGCATATGTTCTTGAATTAAAAAATATACGCCGGGGAAGGATTAAAGAATACGCAGAGAAATTTGATGTTCCTTATTACCCGGACGCAAGTGTGTGGGATGTGGTCCGGGACCATGGTTTGGAAGCTGAACTGGCATTCCCGTCAGCCACAGAAAATGAAATTCACGCCGATCACGCTCAAGCTCTGGTTGATAATGGAGTAATCTGTGTTTCTGAGGGAGCAAATATGCCTTCTACCCAGGAAGCTGTTGATATTTTCCAGGAGAATAATCTCCTGTATGGTCCAGGAAAGGCGGCCAACGCCGGTGGTGTTGCAACCTCCGGACTGGAAATGAGCCAGAACAGCGCCCGGATTTCCTGGTCCAGGGAAGAAGTTGACCAAAAACTCCACACCATCATGAAAAATATCCACCGGACTGCGCTTGAAGCCGGTCAACAGTACGGTGCGCCCGGGAATTATGTGGCAGGTGCGAATATCGCCGGATTCTTGAAGGTTGCCAAGGCGATGCACGCCTATGGTGTGATCTAATACGTTATTCTCACCCCAGATGTTTTTCCTCTGGCACCGGATCACTCCGGTGCTGGCAGGGTAACGCTCTCATGAAGTACAGACAAAGGATTCTGGATGGGCCCGCGTAATTTGAGTTCGACAGCGGAAAAAATGATCCGGGACTGCCTGGACTCCTGCGCTCAAACATATTTTGAGGGTAATCTGGGGGATCTGATCCTTGCCCTTCAGCGCTCAAGACAGGACATTTGTCTATCATTTTCCACTTTGCTGAGCAGCCGGGTTGTTAACTTTCTGGTAAACCTGGTGACCGGAATCAAGGCGGTTTTTCAATATGATCTGGATCCGACAGAAATTCGAGCCCTGGAGGATGAGATTTCGATTCACCAGGGCTGCAGTTTAAATCTGGTGGTCTGGTATGAGGGAGAGGTAAAACTCCCGGTTTCCCGGATTGATGATTTTCAAGCGGCACTTACCACGGCCGGAAATTGCTTGATTTATGAAGGACTGGAAAATGGTCTCTCGATCCAGATCGATTTTGTCCGGAAAAAGCAAATCCGTTCCAATAAAGGTTTAGGAGTAATTGCTGCCAGCGATTCCATCCGGTCTAAAAAAATCTGGCCAACTGGTGAAATTCATTCTTCGAGTTTTCCAGAGGAGGGGAAACAGGAACGAGATAAGCTTCTAGAGAAGCTGGCAGGAATTGATATGAAGATGGCCCCGGAAGAACGGATCCTCAGCCATGCTTTTGCAATCGAAAAAATCCCACCTTCCCGGCGGGGTGCCTTGAGTTACCATCTGATGGAGTTAAAAGTAAATCTAATCCGGAAAATGATCAGCGATCAGCTGGGTTATATCAACATCGCCCGGAAATGGTTTACCACAGAGGATCTGGCGGAGCTTTATAAGCGCAGGATTGGATATGGGAAAATCGGGGGAAAAGCAGCCGGAATGGTCCTGGCAGCGAGAATTCTGAATGATGTCGCCAGCCAGGAGGTTCAGAATGCACTGCGGATCCCCGAGTCCTACTTCCTGGGAAGTGATCTGATTTATTTGTTCATGTCCATGAACGGATTAATGCACTGGAATGAGCAGAAATATAAACCGGAGGATGAAATCAGGGCCCAGTACCCTCAGATTCAGCAGGAATTTCTTGGAGGTGATTTTCCACCCGAGATCAGGCTGGCTCTGGGGGAAATTCTGGAGGAGATCGGTCCCCGGCCGCTGATTGTTCGTTCCTCCAGCCAGCTGGAGGATAATTTTGGGACCGCATTCGCCGGAAAATATGTCAGCCTTTTTTGTCCGAATCAGGCATCCCCTGAGGAGAATCTGGAAGAGCTGCTGCTGGCTGTATCCCGGATCTACGCCAGTACGCTCAACCCGGATGCATTATTGTATCGTCAGCGTCGCGGACTCCAGGACTACGATGAGCGGATGGCGGTATTAATCCAGGCGGTGCAGGGAGAATCATTCGGGGACTATTTTCTGCCTCATGCCGCAGGAGTGGCTTTCAGCCGCAACCTCTTCCGGTGGTCTCCGGAGATCCAAAGAGATGAAGGTTTTACCCGTTTGGTGTGGGGGTTGGGAACAAGAGCTGTGGGACGGGAGACCGGTGATTATCCACGCTTAGTTGCCCTGAGCCATCCTGGTTTACAGCCGGATGACAGCATCGAGGCTGTTAAACGCTATTCGCAAAAAGCTGTCGATTTATTAGATCTTTCCAGTAATCAATTTCAATCACTGCCTGTTCAGGCGGTCCTGACCCCCCGCTACAAGCCATTGCGATATCTTGCTGAACTTGATCAGGGAGGATATCATGCGCCAATCCGGATGCGGGTCACTAAGGATCAGATCCCGAACTTGACCCTGACGTTTCAACCCTTGTTAAAACGAACTCCTTTTGTAAGTCTGCTGCGGGAAATGCTTACCAGCCTGGAGGAGCATTATCACGATGCGGTGGATCTGGAATACACACTGAAAATTGATTCGGATCCTGAAGCGGAATCCCCGATCCAGATCAGCCTCCTTCAATGCCGACCTCAACCTCATCTTGTCGATGTCCATGCAGTGAAAATCCCACCAGCTTTACCAGAGAAGGACCTGATATTTTCAAGTAATTTTATGGTTCCCCAGGGCTATCTGCCGCGGATCAGGCAGGTGATATACGTAAATCCGGAAGAATATTTTTCCCTCCCAACACGAGAGGAAAGGATCAAAATCGGGAGAATCATTTCAAAACTGAACGCAGCGCTTCCAGAAAAAGAATTTATTTGCATTGGGCCAGGAAGGTGGGGAAGCCAAAATACGGATTTAGGAGTTTTTGTTTCTTATGCGGATGTGCACCGATCAGGTGCTTTGATAGAGCTCTCGGGAAGTGAGATTGGAACGGATCCGGACCCGGCAGTCGGGACCCATTTCTTCCAGGATTTAATGGAAGCGGTCATCTACCCGCTGGTGATTGATCTTGATCGACCTGGCTCTGTCTTGAACAAAGAATTTTTCAGTCTGGATTCCAACAAAATTGAACGCTGGGTGGAGATAGAGGAGGATATTAGAGACTGCATCCAGGTGATTGATGTTGAAAATTTCCGTCCCGGGAGCCATCTTGAAGTTGTGATGGATGACCGACTGCCCCGGGCGGCAGGTTTTCTTGTCTCAAACTAGAATAGATAGTTGCTGAGATAGAAAAAACGGCTCAATTTTTTCAATTGAGCCGTTTTTTAGTTGAAATCAGTGGAAGTCAGCCTGCCAGGACTTCTTTCTTTGTGAAAACTACCTCATCTTTACCGGTCAGTTTTTCTTCCATTTTGTGGGTGATTAAATCAAAATGACCGTTATTGGAGACAAAATCCAGATCATCTCCTGGTACTGTGAGCACCGGACAGAGCTGAAAGTTATCAATCCAGTCTTCATAAAGATGATTAAGCTGATCCAGATATTTGGGGTCAATTTGTTCTTCGTAACTTCTGCCCCGTTTTTGGATTCGGTCTTTAAGAGTGGGTACGGAAGCCCGGATGTAAACCACCAGATCCGGCGGTGGGAGGAATTCTACCAGAACCTGGTAAAGCTCCTGATATGTTTGATAATCCCGCTCGCTGATTTGATGCTGCTTATACAGGTTGTGAGCGAAGATTTCTGCGTCCTCATACACACTCCGGTCCTGGATGGCGGAGCCCGGGTGGCTGCAGAGCAGTTTGTGGGACCGCAGACGGCGGGTCAGGAAAAATATTTGCGAGTGAAAAGCCCAGGTTTGCATGTCGTTGTAAAAATCAGCCAGATAGGGGTTTTCCCGCTCGGGTTCAAAAAACGGGGTCCAGCCTAACTTCGATGAAAGTTTCTGGACCAATGTTGTTTTTCCAACACCGATATTTCCAGCAACAGCGACAAACTTTTTCATACATACTCCAAAATTGCAAATCAGCGGATAGGTTTATAGTAAGCAACAGCTAATTCAGCTGCTTCGGACATCAACAGGTCCAGACGGTGTCCAGGACGAAATTTCTCCACATTGATTAAATGGAGTGTATCAGCAAATTGTTCTTCCTGGGGAGTAATTATTGTTAAATCGTTTGGGCTCCCGTAAAAAAAGTCACGCTTAAAAATAGTTTCCGGATCATCCAGGTAAACTGCGAGAGGATAGATTTCTGCTTCAACCAGGTCCTGGAAAAAATGGGTTCCGAAGGAAAAGTCCGGTTCCATAGCCACATCTTTTCCAGAGACTTCGATCAAAGCTCTACAGTGATAAATATCAGAATAACTGACCCGGATTCCCAGATCTGGATTGTTGGTACCCCAGCGCCCGGGACCGACACAGATAAAAGTCTCTCCTTCCAGAGCCGCGTTTACCCGCCCGATTGTTCTTCCCAGGGCAAGGCGCTCAGCCTGGGAGGGAAGAGAATAATAAGCCTCTGGGGATACGAATAGAACATAACGGATCCCTGTTATTTTCCCCCGGGGGATCATGTAACTGGTATTGAATATGATATCCTGCTCCGGGATATTGTCCGGTATTTCCACTTCGGCCATATCGGAGTGGCTCTGGGGTCGGCACTGCAGCAGGGTGATTGTCGGGTTTTCCTGCTGATCCAGATCCACTGTGAATTCAGTGTCCACCGGCATCTGGTACTTTTCTTCCAGAGTGGTCAGAATTTTTTTCATATCTCCTGCAAAAGGTGTCCGGTGCAGTAAACCATCAAAAGTGATGATAAATTGATTTGGATCAACACCAAGGGGTTTGCTGCGAATGGGTGTCAGGTACCCTCCCTCGTCGATCTGAGCCAGGTAGCGAAGGACAGGATAGTCGGGGTGTAGAATATCGGCGACCTGGTGAGTTTCCAGGGCATTTTGATCGAGATTAATCAGATCGACTTGATGTTGTGTGTAGCGCCGTTTATCCTGGTAGGTTTTTTCGGGGCGGAGATTGGGATGGCTGAGAGCAACAAGGCGGGGATAATCTTCCCCCAGGCGGTCCACCGCCCGGGTGCCAAGACCCCAAACCAGCCTCAGGAAACCGGCTTCCTTGTCAATCTTGGGAGTCCAGCGGTAGAGGTTGCGGCTGAAACCAACCCCGGAGATTTGCGGGAAATAATAATCCTGAAATTTTTCCCCCTGGACAACCTGAATCAGCACGGCCAGGCGTTCATCGTAATCCAGTAAACCCTGTTTCCGGCGGTAAAGGATCGCGTCCGGGTTCATTGCACTGGCATAAACCTGGGAGATAGCGTTTGTCAAAGCTTGATAATTGTCCTCCAGGCTGCTCTGGTTCGGACAGAAGATACTCTCATACTTTCCAGCAAATGATGTTCCAAAATTGTCTTCCAGAAGGCTGGAAGAACGGACAATCAGAGGTTTATTCCCTTCTTTCTCCAGCAACCGTTTCAGCCGTTCCTCAATGTCTGGAGGAAATTCACCCCGGGCATATTCTTCCTGGATGGTTGGAAAATCAGAATAGATTTTTTCTGTCGAACGGTACTTCTGATTGTTCCAGTGCACCAGATTGTTATAGGACATGAAGGTGTACATCACCCCGGCGCCGATGTAATAAGAGATCGGGATGTTGATCCTTGAATCCAGTTCCTCCCCCAGAGTTTCTTCCAGAATTCGAGCGGCCAGCAGCATACCAGCAGCTTTTCCACCGATTTTCCCATAACCTATCTTGCGTTTTTGAATTGAAACCAGATCCTCCAGCTGGAACCATTCCTTGGCAATATTGATGTATGCCAAATGGTCGCTGATAATTTTTCGGATTAATACAACAATAATTTCTTCCAGGCGGGGTTTGAGAATTTGAGCTTCTCCTGCGGGAAGCTTGGAGATTGCCTGGGCATGATCAAAGAGCATTTCTACCGGAGCGATTTCAGGATTGAATGAGACAGAAAGTTGATCACTCTTCTCTGACCTTTTTGCAAGGGTTTCTTTGACCAGATCATGAAAACGATCCAGGGGAAGATTGTAACCAAAATAATAATCTGTCAGATAATCACGAACACGGGAAAGTCGGATTTCCCAGGTTTCAGCCGTCTCCTCGGAAAATGGATCATCCAGTCCTTCTCTTTGTTGGGAACGGAGGGCTTGCTGGCGAACTTCTTTTTCAAATTTTTTGGGGCTGATCACACCTGTGTCAAACATCATCTGGCGCATACGCTCCCGGATATTGGTTCTCAAAATGGGGTATTGTGCCAGAGCAAGATATATCTGAAGAGACTGATCTTTGGATTGGTTTGGCATCATAGTTATGCACCAATAAACTGCCGGTTTTGATTTGCAAAACCGGTTATTCTACCCCGGGCAGCTGAGCGGGATTTGGGGAATCAGTTGCCGAGATGCATCGGCATGATCACATGCAAAAAGTGTTCATCCCCGACAGGTCGAATAACGCCCGGGCTGGTTGGTTTGGTGGTTTCCAGGGCGACATTGGGTGTCTGGATGACCTCCAGTACTTCCCGGAGGTAACGAACGTTGAAGGCAATCACCAATCCGTCACCTTCTGTGGTGGCATCCAGTACAGATTGGCTCGAGCCTGTTTCCTCGGATTGACCGGAAATCTCTACTTCTCCAGGTGTGTTTTCCTCAGGACTGGGTTTGATGTTGACTTGAGCTATTAATGAGCCCTCCCGGGCGAAAACTTCAGCCTGCTTGCAAGCTTTCAGGAAGGCCGGTGTGGAAAGAATGGTGCGGGTTTGGTGGGACTTGGGGATGATTTGCTGGTAATCCGGGAAGGTCCCTTCAATCAGCTGGGAAATCAGCTCAACATTCTTGGTGCGGAAGATAACCTGCCCCCGATTTTCCGGGATTAACATGGTGATCACTTCCTCGCCGTCCGAGCTGACCCGGGCCAGTTCGCTCAGCGCGCGGGCTGGAATGACTGCTTTTAACGGGCCGGGGACTGAATTGGACAGCTCCGCTGTCCGGACAGAAAGACGGAACCCGTCCGCTGCTGCCAGAGTGATGGTGTTATCTTCGACCGTGATCAAAACACCGGTCAGAATCGGTCGGGCCTCATCATGGGATGCTGCGAAAACGACCTGCTTGATCATATTTTTGAAATCCGTGACGTTGATTTCAACTCCGGAATCCAGATCCGGGACCGGCATGGGAGGAAATTCCTGGGCATCAATGCATTTGATGTCTGTATTCAGGGCACCGCTGTTGATGTTCAAGGACTGATTGGATTCATGATAGGTCATATCTGTTTTTGCGGGTGGGATGGTGCTGACCAGATCGGTAAAGGTTCGGGCTGGAACGGTGGTTGAGCCTTCCTCCTCGACCTTGGCTCCGATCCAGCAGGTAATTCCGAGTTCAAGGTTTGTAGCCGATAGGCGCAGTCGTCCGTCGTCAGTGGCCACGAGAATATTGGAAAGGACTGGAAGAGTGCTGCGGGGGGATACAGCCCGGGAGACAACACTTAACCCATGGGCAAGGTTTTCCTGCAAGACCGAGATTTTCATAAATAAGTCCTCATTTCAAAGGTCGCATTGCTGTGGTTGTAATAATGTAAGTATACAATGATTGAGATGAATTTGCCAGTTCTCCCGACCACCGGAGCTGTTCCGAGTTTAGGTTGTCAAGGCAAAGTTAAAAAGTCCTATTCCCCAGCAAAGTAGAAAAGTCCTAATT
>CAZTWV010000042.1:0-25371 GCA_964618295.1 uncultured Anaerolineales bacterium
TACAAATTGTTTACAAACTTGTGAGCCGCACAGGAATCGAACCTGTAACCTATTGATTAAGAGTCAATTGCTCTGCCAATTGAGCTAGCGGCCCTGTTTTCAAGCAGGGAGATTATATCTTTTTCGATCAAAACCGTCAAGAAAACGTCCTTACTTCGCGATCACGTAATAGCGCGCGGTCCAGCTTCCGAACAATCCTCCGCAGGTCACCAGGGTGACCTTCTCATTCGGGGCGGGGCCGAGGTATTTGAGATGCTGTTCCCACTCCGCAGTGCTTCCGGAAGTCCAGGGTACCTGGACTACTTTGGTTACCTGGTATGTATATTTGCCCCCGTTCTCGGTCTTGAGGGTGATCTTGGACCCTTTCTTGAGTTTGTGGATATTGACAAAGACGCCTTCCCAGGCGAACCAGCCCCGGTTGTAATTGTGACCGACTAGCACTATGTTGCTGCCCTCGCCGGGGTTGACTGAAGTCATCGTTTGCCCTACCAGGTCCTCTCGGCTGCTGGTGGCGAACAATGAGTCGGTGTCATATTCAACTAAGCCGCTGCTGTTCCGGGATTGTTTTAAGGGCACTACTGCTCTGTCCACGCCAATACTGGGGATTTTGACCCGGATCACCCTTCCGGCGGGCACCGGGGTCGGGGTGGGGGTCAGGGTTGGGGTCGGTGTTGGGGTCAGCGGGTTGTGCACCAGGGGAAAAAATATATCTTCTCCGGCTGGCTGTGTGCTGCGGATCGAATCTACCTGGGGCAGGGGCAGGCGGATATCGAGTTCCGAGGCCAGATAAGATTCTTCCGAGAGCGGGGCGGCAAGGACAGTCTTGAGCGAGGTAAAACCCGCCCAGAGCACCATCATACCTCCAAGAATAATCAAACCCTCAATCACCCAGCTTTGCCAATCACGTTTCCACATTTTCTGAGATTCTTTTTTCCAATCGGGTCTCCTGCAGTCTGGATGGGATTTGTTCTCATCCATAAAGGCAGGAATTCAGGGACCGGAAAACCGGCCCCTGTTTTTATTTATAAATGATTAAATCTACGCTTTGCTGAATAAGATCCAGCAGCGGAGTTAATCAGGCGGAGATGGATGACCGTTTCCGGCGCAGATAAATCCCGCCGCCGATCAAGCCCAGCCCCAGTAAAGTTATTGATCCGATGATATACGGACTGGGGACATTGACGCCTGTGGAGGGCGGCAAGCCGGCATAATCCAGTGTCGATGTCACCCGGCAGTCATCCGTACTGTAGTAGGTCACCACATGATAGCGGTAGGAGTCCGGGTAAATTTCGTACAGGTAGCCGCCAAAGTAGGTGTCGCAAATATAATCATTGACAACTTTGTCCAGCTCCGTGGCATCCGGGCAGGCCCAGGGATTTGCATAGGAACCGTCTCCGTCAACCGTCAGACTGGTGCTGCAGTAAAAAGTTCCAGCAGCACTCACAGATGCCGGGATGAGGAGTGCCATCAAAATTGCCAGCAGTAAAAAATAATGAAGCTTCTTCATAAGGTTTTTCTCCTTTTCTCAACCCAATGGTTGGAAATGATCATAACAATTCTACTACTAAATAATTGCAAGCTTTGTGCCTCGGTCTGATTATTCTTGCAGAACTTCAAGCAGGGACTCCGCCAGACGGATTATTTCCGGATCCTGGCTGTTATCAATCACATATTGATAAGCATCCTCAGCCTCCCCTGAACGTTCCATTTCTTCCAGGGACAAGCCCAGGTAAAGATGCGTCCCGGGATTATCTTCATCAAGGAACAGCGCAGCTTGAAGATAGTTCAGAGCCTGTTCTGGTTGATCGTTCAACAGGGCTACCACTCCCAGACCTTCCAGCGCCAGAGCGCTCCGGGGATCTTCCTGGAGGACTTCTTCCCAGGCCTGGCGGGCTGCTGTCAGGTTATTTTCCGATAGATTGATGCCTGCCCAGGCTGCTTTTGAATCCAGAAGATTGGCATCCAGATCCAGCGCCTGCTGATAAATTCCGGCGGCTTCTTCCCAGAGCTCAAGGGAGTAATATGCGTTGCCTAAGTTCCGAAAAGGCTCTGCCTGAAGCGGGTTCAAACTGGCTGCCATCCGGAAATGGTAGACAGCCTGATCAATTTTCCCCTCTTCCAGGAGGATTACACCGAGGTTATTATGAACAGCAGGTTGGTATTCATCGACCTCCAGGGCAATCTGATAGGCATCTACAGCCTGCTGGTTCAGATCCTGGAGCGCATAGAGGTCTCCAATCCGGGCCTGGACCCGGGCGGATTCAGGGCGGAGGCGTTTGACAAAATTCAGGTATGATTCCGCCAGATCAGCTCGGCCGTTTTCAAGCAGGGTCTCAGGAAGAATCTTTGTGGCGCTTTCCAGCAGGGTGGGTCCTAGGACCCCTACAAACATGATCAGCACGATTGGAACTGCCAGCAAGCCATAATTCAAACGGGAACGCCGTGGAGTTTGGTCTGGAAGCACCCGGGAAGGTGTTCCTGGATTTGGGGTAAGCCAGACAGAGCGGCGGAGAATCCAGACGACGGCTTTGCTGAGGGCAGTCACTGTGGTTTGACTCGGTTTCCCCTCTAGCAGCATCGAGCTGCCAAAGGTATCTCCTCTGGTTAGGACGCGCTGCTCGTTGTCCTCTAGTTTTTGCTCGAGCTCACCGGATCCGACAATCCCCAGGAAATTTCCGTTTTGTCCTGGATCTATGATCCGGGAACCGGCTGGGAATTCTACCCGGATCAGGTTTGATACAAGGTAATTCCGCCTGCGGCGGGGCAGTCTCCCCAGCAGAGCAATCTCCTGCAGATCCGGTGCGGCTTTTTGGACCGTCATAATTGATGACCTGACTTATTCCAGCGATAAATATGTTGTAAGATGATTGATTTAGTTTCTTATAGGTATCATTGTACCCTTGTCTGGGATCTTATCAAGCTCTTGTTAAGAAATCGTAAGGAGGATATAAAGGTGGGTAAGCGGCAAGAACCCCCACAGGTGGGGGTAAGGGTTTTGGATTGAATCTTCAGCAGCGAAAAAGCAGAATAAGATTGAAGATAAATTCGCTTGGTTTCACGATTCCGGTACCAAGGGGACTTCACGGAAGGATCCAAGATCAAAATCTTCAATCCGGGCCGGCCCCAGTGATCTCAGGGTATTTTCCACCCGGTGGGCGTCCACCAGCAGTTGGGCAGTATCGATTCCCAGCAGCTGATCCGGCAGAGGCTGAATGTTTCTTCGGCCCCGTTTAAACATTTTTAATGCCCCGCGGTAGTTTCCACGCTTGATTTGAAAGTATCCAACACCAACCTGCAGCAGTCCTTGATAAAGATCCCGCTCTGGTGAAGGGCTGTTCATCCAGGCCAACTCCAGGTGTTCGTGAGCTTCAAAGTAATCTCCCTGGTTGAACAGCTCCAGGCCGCGTTGAGCTTCCGGATGGAGTTGGCCCGGCTGCGGATCAGGATTCAAGGACATACTCACTGGTAAAAGTTAACCCGGGTTTGAGAGTTGCCAGCACAGAGCAGTATTTGTGTTCGGAAAGCTCCAGGGCCCGCTCGACTTTTTCCGGGTTGACATCTCCCCAGATCCGGTACACAAAATGGAGAGAAACATAGGGGTAAGGGGCTTCCTGGCTCTGGTCTGCGGAAACATCGATTTTCAGATCTTCCAGCGGTTCTTTGCCCTTTTCAAGAATTTGAACCACATCATAGGCTGAACAGGAGGCTGCAGAAAGCAGCAGCATATCGGAAGGGTTGATTCCCTGACCTTCCGGATCATCTTCCCGCAGGTAGCCGATTGCGGTCGAGTTCCCCATGTGGTCTGTACCGACAAACATCCGCGAGCGCAGCCAATCCAGCTTGACATGCTTGGTTTTGGTTTCCATATTAATTCCTTGCATTATTTGCTAGTAGAGTGACCACATTATACATTGGGTCCCTCAAGCTAAAGATAAGAATTATGTTTAAACCCAATTGTGCAAATAGACTCATCGTGGATTAAATATTGCTGCGGTATACTGAAAGATGTCTGAAATTGAGGAAAAATATGGATCGCAAGAAGAAAAAAGAGTGGGAAGAGAAAATCCTTCAACCCGTCCTTGATAAACATCCAGAGCGGGAAGAGGGTTTCCAGACGGCTTCTGAAATACCGCTCCCGCGGGTGGCGCTGCCGGAGGGACGTGATTCTGATGAACAGTTGAGTTTTCCCGGAGAATATCCTTTCACCCGGGGTATCTACCCCACCATGTACCGAGGACGGCTGTGGACGATGCGCCAGTATGCTGGTTACGCCTCTGCGGAGGAGACCAACCGCCGTTTCAGATATCTGATTGACCAGGGCCAAACCGGGCTGTCAGTGGCCTTTGACCTGCCGACCCAGATTGGTTATGATCCGGATCACCCCCTGGCTGCAGGCGAGGTGGGCAGGGTGGGGGTCTCAATTGCCTCTCTGGATGATCTGGACCGCCTCTTTGCCGGGATTCCCCTGGATAAAATATCCACCAGTATGACCATTAACGCCCCGGCTGCTGTCCTACTCGCAATGTATATTGCCCTGGCTCAGCGCCGTGGTATTAGTCTTTCAGATCTGCGGGGGACAGTCCAGAATGATATCCTGAAGGAATATGTTGCCCGGGGGACCTACATTTTTCCTCCTAAGCCGTCACTGCGGTTAATCACTGATTTATTTCAGTACTGCCAGCAAGAAATCCCGCATTGGAACACGATCAGCGTTTCGGGCTACCACATCCGGGAAGCCGGTGCCAATGCGGTTCAGGAGGTGGCTTTTACCCTGGCGAACGGCCTGGCCTATATCTCCGAAGCTGTGGAGGCCGGTTTGAATGTCAACCGCTTTGGGAAGCAGCTGTCGTTCTTTTTCAGCGCCCATAACGATTTCCTGGAAGAGATCGCCAAGTTCAGAGCCGCCAGACAGCTGTGGGCAGAGCTGCTGGTTGAACGGTTTGGGGTTCAGGCCCCGGATGCTTTAAAACTGCGCTTTCACACCCAGACTGCAGGATCAACCCTGACAGCCCAGCAGCCGGAAAACAATATTGTCCGGGTTGCCCTTCAGGCCCTATCAGCTGTGCTGGGAGGGACCCAATCGCTGCATACCAACAGCATGGATGAAGCTCTTCAGCTTCCCTCACAGGAAGCAGTGCAGGCCGCACTCCGCACCCAGCAGATCCTGGCGGAGGAATCTGGTATTGCAAACACGGTCGATCCGCTGGGAGGGTCCTTTTTAGTTGAGAACCTGACTGATGAGATAGCAGTTCGGGTCCGGGGGTATCTGAAGGAAATCGATAAACGGGGCGGAGCTCTGGCTTCTATTGATAGTGGTTATATTCAAGCAGAAATACAGGATTCTGCTTACAGACAGCAGCTGAACCGGGAAACCGGAAAGGCAGTCCAGGTTGGAGTCAATGCTTATCAGATTGAGGAGGAGTTGACAATCGTTTCCCGGGAGATGGATCCTGAGCTCGAAGCGAACCGCCTGCGGCAGCTGAACGAAATCCGCTCCCGTCGGAGGCAACCAAATGCAGATCAATTGTTAGAAACATTGAAACGTCAGGCAGGGGGAGAGAAGAACCTGATGCCGGTTTTGATTGATTGTGTGGAGGCGGATCTCACTCTGGGAGAGATCTGCGGAGCTCTGCGGAAGGTCTGGGGAGAATACCACCCAAGTGGGTTTTGAGCAGATCAAGCCTGAGCGTTCCTGAACCCCTCAAGGTCAAAATCCAGGTGAATTCTATTTTTGCTTCCAGGAGGTAAATTTGGCAGAGGCTGAATTGAGAAGATTCTTTGAAAGAATCCCGGAAATTGAAACCAACCGGCTGATTATGCGGGGGTTTCAGGAAGCTGATCTGGACAGCTGGTCAGAAATCTGTGCTGATCCGGAAGTGATCCGTTATGCATCTTTGGCCGGAAAGCCGCTGACCAGAGCCCAGGCCTGGAATTGGCTGACTGCCATGCTGGGACACTGGCATCTGCGCGGATATGGAATGTGGGCTTTAAAAGACAAAGCCACCGGTGCGTTGATCGGCCGCGTGGGGCTGCAGTATCCGGAGGGATATCCTGGAGTTGAAATTGCCTGGATGCTGGCCCGGAATTACTGGGGAAAAGGGTTGGCTTCTGAAGCCGCCCTGCATGCGCTGCGGTGGGGTTTTCGGAATCTGGATCAGGAAACATTTATCAGCTTGATCTTTCCGGAAAATACCCGCTCGATCCGGTTGGCAGAGCGTTTGGGAGAATCTTTTGTGGGAGATTATCAAATTGGGGAGAAGAGGCTGCGGCAGTATAGGATTTCAAGGGACTTGTGGGAATCCCGCTGAGCAAGGAGGGTAAAGATGGCTGACTTGAATAGGATCGATCATATCGCGATGGTTGTGGAGGATCTGGAGCAGTCCCTGGTTTTCTGGCGGGATCAGCTGGGGTTGGAAGTGGACCATGTTGATACTGTGGAGAGTATGCAGGTCAGGATCGCCTTTCTTCCGATGGGCGATTCCCAGTTGGAGCTGGTGCAGCCAACGGGGGAAGAATCCGGGGTCGCCCGATTCCTGAAAAAGAGGGGACCGGGGCTGCATCATATCTGTATTGAGGTGGATGACTTATCTGGAAAGCTGCAAAGTCTCAAAAAAGAAGGGGTGAAGCTGATTGATGAACAACCGGTGGTGATGGAAGATGGACGGCAGCTGGCGTTTATTCATCCCCGGGGGACCGGCGGCGTGCTGCTTGAACTGTACCAGCTGCCGCGCTGAAGCAAGGGACGGCGGGCGACCTACCAGGTCGCCCCTACGATTGGTTTCGAGGTTTCCCGCTAAGCATTTTTGATTTTCTTCCAGTCCTTGAGAGCGGAGATCAGTTCATCCAGGTCCTCCCGGGTGTTGTAGCCCTGGACGGAAATCCGCATCAGCCAGCGTTGATTCCACTCAATGACCGGGATTTCAATCCGGCGGTGGTCATAGAGCCAGGCCTGGAGCTCGTGGGGCTGCCAGCGACTGGGCAGCTCAGCAGCAGCCATTTGCGCATAGTCATTTAGACCGGATTTCCCGTAGATCGAGGGCATCCCGGTCAGTTTGCGGATTTCGGAAAGCGCGTCCCCCAGCAGGTTTTGACATCTTTTTCTAACCACATCCCATTTGTTTTCGATTTGAAAATCGATCGCCCGCGGAACACTCAGGTAGGCGGCCGGGTCTTTTGTACCCCAGAACTCCAGCAGGTCCAGCATTCTGGTGTCGCTCGAGTAAGGACAATTTTTTCCCCAACCCCAGCTTACGACCAGGGGTTTAATTCCTTCCTGGTGTGCTTTCCGAACGTATAAAAATCCAGCTCCTTTGGGGGAGAGGAGCCATTTGTGGCAGTTTCCGGTGTAATAATCAGCGCCCAGGGCATTTAGATCAAGCGGAAGCTGACCGGGCCCATGAGCTCCATCAATCAATGTCATGATTCCCCTGGACCGGGCTTCAGTACAGAGGGCTTTTACCGGCATTTGCACAGCTGTCGGGGAGGTGATCTGGCTGACAAATATCAAACGGGTCCGGCTGCTGGTCCGTTCAAGCAGTCGGTCCACAATTTGATCTGGATCCGGTAAAGGCAGAGGAATGCGGGCCCGCTGAATTGAAAACCCCTCTGACTGACTTAAAAATTCCCAGATGTTTTCACAGGCTCCGTATTCGTGATCTGTGATCAGTACTTCATCTCCAGCTGTAAGGTTTAAAGATCGAGCAATGATGTTGACCCCGAAGGTTGCATTCGGTACAAACACAATATCCTGAGGGTCACTGTGAACAAATTCAGCCAGGCGCTGTCTTGCATTGCGCATCTCATCAAGAATCTCTCGGCCTAAAAAGAGCACCGGCTGGTACTCCAATCTCCTTTGAAAACGCTGGTACTCCTCAAAAACCGGTCGGGGGCAGGCCCCGAAAGATCCATGATTGAGAAAAACAACTCCTGGGTCCAGTAAAAATTGTGTTGTCAGCTGATTCATTCTCTTTCCTCGCAGTGGATTGGAAGGGGTAACTAATTACGGTATAATTTTATCTCAGTATGACTGGATCATTGAATATGATCCAGTTTTCCCTTTCAGGGATACAGACAAGGAAGTGTGCCGCCGGATGGGTGACCACTTCCGTATTTTATTCAGAAAATCCCCCGATTTGCTCGGGTGAATTTATTAATATAAATTGTATGTTGAATAACGGAAAGTGAAAACATGGCTGTTAAAGTATCGAATAAACTTAATAACGCGTTTGAAGGGGCACTCGCTGGCGGCGGTGATCCAGCAACCTCTCCCCTGTATGTTTTTGGCCCTTTCTTAAAATTGATCGTGGCCGGAGGAGTCGCCCGGGTAACTTTTGGGGCTTCTATCTGGTTGGTGATTCTCACCATTGCCGTGGTTTCGGCTATGTACCGGCTGGTGATGAAATGGGTCACGGATGGGAGCGGGGGCAGTGGACTTAGTGAGGAGGAATTTGGCAGCTGGGCTGTCAAAGTTAATGCTGCCATCACCTTTGTGGAGTACACACTGACCTTCCTGGTGAGTATGGCTGCCATGGTGACTTTTATTGCCGACCGCTTACCGATGCTTAATCAAGCTGTTCTGGGAATCCAGTACCGAACTTTTGTAGCTATCGCCCTTAGTATCTTAACCGGCTGGCTGGTTAACCGGGGACCCAAGATGGCTGCCAGAACTTTCGGTCCGGCAACACTGGGTGTGCTGATATTGCTCTGGACCATGATCCTGTCTACCCTCTGGCAGCGCGGACTACAGCTCCCGGATTTCAACCTTGCGGCTTTCAGCGGAGAATATTTTCATTTTACGATTGGCGGTTATGTTCGGATTCTGGCAGTTATGACCGGGATTGAAGTATTCGCCAACCTGGTTGCTGCCTATGAGGGGGATGATGAGAAAAGAAGCCGGATGGCGTTTAAAAGTCTGTTAATTATCATGGGCACCACGGCCGCTACCATGCTGATTGTTGGGCCGGCTATCCTGGAGATTTCAGATCCAAATAATCTGGAAGTCTCTGTATTTACTCAAACCATGGATGTACTGCTCCCCAACCCGCTCCCTTACCTGGGTACACTGGTAGGAATTGCAGTCCTGATGTCCGCCTCGGCAGCCTCTGCCCAGGGACTTCAGAATTTAGCTTTAGGTTTGAAAAAACGTAACTATATCCCGCCTAATCTCGGTCAGCAAAATGATTTTGACGTGGCGGATAAACCGGTCTGGATTGAGGTGGGAATAGTCAGCCTGGCTTTCCTTTTGTTTGGAACGAATGAAGAAACCTATTTGGCCATCTATGCTGCCGGGGTGTTCATACTCCTGAGTATGACCGGTTGGGCGGTTACCAAACGCCTGATTCGTCAGATAAAGTCCGGGTTCAGCGTAGGTAGATTATTTCTTATTCCGGGTACGATTATAGCGGCCGTGTTAACAACCGCGGCAACGGCAATCATCTTTGAGGAACGCTTCCTGGAGGGGGCCTGGACTTTCTTGCTCTTCATCCCGATTTTGTACATTGGCTTTAGTATTTCCCGCACCCGTCTGGGGGAACCGGATCCAGTTCTGGATTACCTGGGTGGGTTGGATACAGCTCTCTTAGCAGGTTTTGGATTTGGGCAGATGGCTCCAACACCGGTTACCAGCAGTTCTGTTTCATCGAAACCCGATGTTACCTGGGAACCGGAGCCGATTGAGCAAAGTAGCTGGAGAACAGAGTATAAGTCCATTGAGCGCGTTGCTGTTCTGATGGATGGTTCTGGATATGCAGCTCAAGCTCTGCCGGTTGCCAAACGAATTTGCCGGGATACTGGAGCATCATTGACCCTTCTTTCGGGAGTGAAATCCTATTCTCACGGACCCCAGGAGCAGTACAATGCTGATCTGGCTGCCCAGGAGCAGTATCTGGACTCCTTAATGGATCAGCTTGAGCAGGAAGATTTCCAGGTATATAAATCTGTCCGCCGGGGATCGATTGCGGAAGTGACGCAGGCTTTCGTAAAAGTTGCCAAGATTGATCTGGTGGTTACTACCATCCGCGGAAAATCCGGTGAAAAACACTGGATGAGCGGAGGGGTATCTTCCAAATTGATGAAGCGGCTCAATATCCCGGTTTACCTGGTTCAGGGTGATCAACCTGCTGATATCGCCGGACAGCCAAAGAAAATGCTGGTTGCGCTGGATGGATCGATTGCCTCTGAGCGGGTGCTGCCTTATGCTCGATCGCTGGCCCAGACATTCCAAAGTGAGCTGACTTTACTGACTGTTCCAGCTATTCCAGAAACAGATAATTACCGGGCTCCGGCCGATGTGGTGGAATACCTCCGGGCCGAGGCAGAAGTAAAAATGCAGGATTTTCTGGACGCTGTCGCCCGCAGTTTGCGGGAAGATGGCCTGGAAGTGTCTACCCTTGTCAGGGGATCCCGTCCGGCAACCACAATTGTGGAAACAGCTCAGGAAGGGAACTATGACCTGATCCTGCTTACGGCCAACGGCCGGGGTGGTTTTGATCGGATGATGATGGGGGCGGATTCCGAGCGAGTGGTCGGAAACACAGAACGCTGTGTGCTGATGATACCTTCCCGCAACAACAGGTAGATCCTGATACTAAACCAGCTCCCGGTAAAGGTTCATCACCGGGAGCTTTTTTTTTTTTAAATTTAACCTTCCAGGTAAGATTGGAGTTCGGTGGTCAGCGGGGGAAGGATTTGGTGCAGATCTCCGACCAGGCCGAAACGAGCGAGTTTGAAGATCGGGGCATCGGGGTCTTTGTTGATGGCAACGATCACTTTGCTGCTCCGCATCCCGGCCAGATGCTGAATGGCGCCGGAGAGCCCGCAGGCGATATATAGATCCGGTGATACTACTTTTCCGGTTTGCCCCACTTGATGATCATAATCAATATAACCGGCATCTACTGCAGCCCGGCTGGCGCCCACCGCAGCCCCCAGCACATCTGCAAGATCTTCAATCAATTTAAACCCTTGCTGTGCTAACCAGATTTCTGCTTCCTCGTCGCTCAAATCATCTGGTGCGGAAAGGGAGGGGTTGTTCGCCGTTCCCCGCCCCCCGGAGACAATGATTGAAGCATCCCCCAGGCTGACGCCCCCGTCTTTTTCTTGCAAGTCTACAATGGTAGTTACCTGATCTTCCGGGTTCAATGATAGGCTTATCTTAGTGATCTCACCGGTTCTTCCCGGATCCGGTTCGGGCCGGTCAAACGCTCTTGTTCTCAGAGTGGCAATTTCGGGTGTGGTTGAACAGATCAAGGTGGACAGAAGTTTTCCAGCATAAATTGGTCGGGTTGCAACCAGCTGTTCTCCGGACCAATCCAGATCGACTGCATCCACCATGACCCCGCTGTTCAGATCGACTGCTGCCATCCCGGCCAGTATTCTTCCGCGGGTAGTGGTGGGAAACAGAATGATGTCTGGTTTGAATTCCGCTGCGATGGTAATCATTGCATCTGCAAAAAGTTCGGGCCTGAAATCTACCAGGGCGGGATCCTCACCAAGCAGGACCTGATCCGCTCCCTGGTGGATTGCTTCCTCGGCATGTGATTCCAGATTTTGACCAAGCAGTACAGCTCCTGTTTCCCCGCTGGTATCATTGGCTATTTTCGCCGCAACTCCCAGTACCTCCCAGGATGAAGGTTGAACTACCCCCTGATGATGATCGATATATGCAAGAATTTTTTTGGTCATCAGAGCACCTTCTCTTCTTTTAGTTTTTCAACTAAATTTGCCGCTTTTTCTGAAGGGCTGTCACCTTCAATAATCTCGGTAATGATCTCCCGTTCTGGAGGAGAAAAGATTGACGGCCAGGAGACTGCCGATTCCGGGATTTCTGCATCCAGTTCTGCAAGAGTCCAGACAGGAATTTCTGCTTTGGAAGCCTTCCGGATTCCCATGAAAGACGGGTACCGGGGTTCACCATAATCCTTGGTGATGCTGAGCACAGCCGGGAGTCTGCTTTCTACAATCTGGGTTCCTTCTTCCATAGATCGCTGGACCTGGATTTTTCCCTCTGCAGGAATTACTTCGTCAAATGAAGAAACCAGCGTCAGGGACGGCCAGCCCAGCTTGCGGGCAACCTGAACAGGCAGTAAACCGGTATCGGTATCGACGGACTGCTGCCCGAACAGCACCAGGTCGACATCCCCCAGCTTGCGAATGCCAGCAGCCAGGGCTGCTGCTGCCGCGACATTATCCGCGCCTTTCAAGGCCGGGTCTGAGATCAAGACAGCTTGATTTACGCCCATAGCCAGGGCGTGTTTGACTGCCTCTCTTTCATCTTCCCTCCCCATGCTTAGTGCAGTGATTTCACCCCCGTGCTCATCACTTAGATTTAATGCAGCTTCAACAGCAAATTCATCCCAGGGATTGATAATCAGTGGTGCATCTCCCCAGCTGATCTTTCCGTCTACAACTGTCATCGATGCAGCTGTATCCGGGACTTGTTTGACGCAGACAACAATTTTCACGCTCTTACCCTCCTTTGATTTTCCGGCTTGGTTAAGATTTATCTCCAATTTAAGTCCAGGTTTCGAGATCGTACGGCGGCGTTTCCTGCCGAAGGGGTTTATCCTGACGAAGACCAAGGGCATAATCCGCTTGAATTAGCTGCTGGATTTCATTGCTGCCTTCATAGATCATCGCACCTTTTGCATTGCGAAGATAACGTTCTACGTTGTATTCATCGCTGAAACCATATGCCCCGTGCAGCTGGACTGCTTCTGCTGCGGCTTCAAAACTCGCCTGGGTGGCATACCATTTTGCGGCAGATGTTTCCCGTGTATTCCGCAGACCCTGATTTTTCATCCAGCCTGCTTTCAGGTACAGCAGACGGGCAGCCTGATAGTCCAGGGACATCCTGGCAATTTTGGCTTTAATCAGCTGCAAATCACGGATTTTTCCTCCAAATACCTCCCGATCATTGGCGTAGGATACACTTTCCTTCAGAGCAGCCCGGATCAATCCGGCAGCCCCCGCCGCAACTGTATACCGGCCGTTGTCAAAGGAAGACATGGTCACCTTAAATCCTTCACCTTCTTTACCAATCATATTTTCAGCGGAAACCCGGACATCCTGGAAGGCAATCCATCCAGTAGAACCTGCCCGTACTCCTAATTTGCCATGAATATCATCCCGGGTCACACCGGGAGAATTTAAATCGATCAGGAAAGTGCTCAAGCCCTGGTAGGCATGATCCGTGTCTTTATTTGTCCGGACTGTTACTACAGCATAATCTGCCATTGTCGCCAGTGAAATCCACATTTTTTCACCATTGATGAGATATGAATCCCCATCCTTAGCTCCAGTGGCCTGAATATTCGCAAAATCAGAGCCGGCGTCTGGTTCTGTGAACGCCCCGCAGCCGATTTTTTTCCCCTGGGCTAATGGGATCAGAAATTTCTCCTTTTGCAGATCTGTTCCCCACTGCAGTAAAGTCAGGCAGGCTAATCCGGCATGAACGGACATCACCACCCGGAGGGTGGTATCTACTGCTTCCAGTTCTTCAGATACCAGTCCGAGAGAGATGTAATCCATACCCTGGCCGCCCCACTTGACGGGAACATTGATACCTAGAATTCCCAGTTCTGCCATCCGGGGCAGAATATGGGGGGCCATCTCCCCCAGGCGGTCTTGTTCCTGGATGGTAGGCGCTGCCTCTTTTGCTGCAAAATCTCGTACCATGCGTTCAACCATGGTATGTTCATCAGATAAACCAAAGTCCATCTCAGTTTCTCCTTGCTACAAGTTGAGTGAGATTGATTATTACCTGGTTTTACCTGCTTCAAGTCATATGTTTCATTTCACCAGGAAATGCAATATAATTTCTGTTATGAATGAGATTCAGAAAATTGCCCTCCGTCTGACTGTTGTTTTTCTGGCAGGAGGATTGTTGAGTTTTAGACCTCACAATATTAGTGTAACCGAAAATTATCAGAACGTGCAGTCTGCCTTCGAAGCTGGAGATCGGATTCAACAGGCGGAAGCACTGCTGGAAATTGCAGCTCTCCAGCCCTGGCAGCATGATTTATGGGAAACTGGTGGCAGACTGGCTCACCGATCCGGATCCTTTGATCTGGCCGTGGAAGGTTTGGAAACCTCAAAAGAATTAGGAGTAATATCGGATCCCGGCCAGCTTATTCTGGCAGATGCTTATCGTGAGTTGGGAGACCAGAAATCTGCTTTGGAAATCTGGGAATCGCTTTCCGGGTCAGCCCAGGCGTACCGGGAAATGGCAGAAATCCATGACAGGTCTGGGGAGTATCACCTGGCCATATCGGATTGGGAATCTTATTTGAAATCCGTGGGTGGAGGGTCTCAGATTGATGTGTATTTCCGCCTCGGTTTGTTATATTCTTTGCAGGATCCGGAACAAGCTATACCTTATTTAAATCTTGCGCAAGCATCCTATCCTTTAGCTGAGAAGATGAATGAAATCATCGAACAGGTCCTGGAGGAGGAGCCTGCATTTCAGCTGGTATCGGTCGGCCAGGTTCTGGCCGGAGGGAATGAATGGGTTCTGGCAGAAGAAGCCTTTGCAAGGGCAGCTGATCTGCGGCCTGATTATCCAGAGGCCTGGGCTTACTGGGGAGAATCTTTGCAGCATGTTCCAAATCCTGAGGCGGATCCGTTGGAAACACTCCAGCGGGCACAAGAGCTGGACAATGGTTCCCCGTTGATCCAGATGTTTCTGGGACTTTATCATCAGCGGAGAGGATCTCATCTCACCGCAATTGACTATTTTCAACAGGCCCGAAAGTCCTGGCCGGATCAGCCGGATGTTGTCCTTGATTTAGGGCGCTCAACAGCTGCCAGCGGTGACCTGGAAAATGCCTTGGTGTATTACCAGCAGGCGGTAGATCTCAGTGGGGAGAGCACAATTTATCTCAGCCGGTTAGCTGCATTTTGTGTTGAGTTTAGCTATCGGGTCAAAGATATCGGACTAAGTGCTGCCCGACAGGCGGTAGTTCAATCCGAGGATAACCCGGAAGCTTTGACTGCATTGGGCGAGGTGCTGCTGGATCTGGAAGATGATCTAAATGCGGTTCGAATGTTTTCGAAAGCTGTAGATGCAGATCCTGACTATGCTCCAGCTCATTTTCAGCTGAGTTTAATTTATTCAGAGAGTGGAGATCAGGAGGTCGCCGCATACCATCTGGAGCGTATTTTTGAAACATCCCAAAACCAGGTTTTACTTGATCGAGCTGAAAGACTTAAGAAAACCATTAACCAATAAGCAGATTTTTAAGTCCCTGTGCTAGAATGATTTCTATTAAACACCGGGATTAGTAATTTGGTTTCAGGTAAGGTAACGAAATGATCAGAAATCAATCCAGATCCGTTTTTCAAATATTTTTTTTCTTTGCCCTGTTTTCTGCTGCCTGTTCTCTGACCGATCTGGCGGATTTTTTCGGGGCTTACCCCGCTCAAAGCGGAGCACTATTGTTTCAGGATGGCTTTGATGATCCCAGCAGCGGATGGGATCGGGTTCATGATCAACAGGGTCTGACTGATTATGAAAATGGAAGGTACCGGATCCTGGTAAATGACCAGAATGCCGATTTCTGGGCCAATCCAGATTTGGATTTCCGGGATGTCGTGATTGATGTAGACGCGGAAAAAGTCGCCGGGCCGGATGATAACGATTTTGGGGTTCTCTGCCGCTACCAAGATATTGAAAATTTTTATTTTTTAATCATCAGCAGTGATGGGTACTATGGAATTGGAAAAGTGGAAGGGGGGGAGCAATCCCTCCTGGATCCTCCCCAGATGTATTATTCTGAGGTTATTTTGACTGGAAACACCACCAATCATCTCACAGCCCGCTGCAAGGGAGCAGAACTGACACTGGCAGTGAACAACCAGTTGATAGCAGAAGCCCGGGATGACACATTTTCAGAGGGGGATGTGGGATTGATCGTTGGTACTTTTTCAGAGCCGGGTGTGGATATTCTCTTTGACAATTTCAGTGTCAAAGTCCCTTGATTTTCTCCTTGCTATTTTTCTGCCGTGAAGTTGGTAAGAAATATGAAAATTTATCTTGATATGGTTGGCTGCCGGTTGAACCAAAGTGAGCTGGAAGAAATGGCTAGGCAGTTCACAGCAGCTGGTCATGATCTGACTGGAGAAATGGCAGAAGCCGATTTGGCAGTGGTCAATACCTGCACTGTTACAGTTGCTGCCGCAGCAGATTCCCGAAAAATTATCCGCCGGATAGCCCGAAGCGGTGTGGAACAAATTGCGGCGACCGGCTGCTGGGTAACTATGGAACCTGACCAGGCCCGACAGCTTCTTGGAGTAACTCATGTAGTGGAAAACGCTGAAAAATCGAATCTGGTCTCCAGAATTTTATCTTTACCTGAGAAAGAATTGGTTTCGGATAGCTTTGAGAGGATTCCAGGCAGGCGGGAAAGAACCCGGGCTTTCATAAAAACCCAGGATGGCTGCAGTCATCATTGTGCATTTTGCGTCACAACTGTTGCCAGGGGCTGTTCGGTTAGCACCTCTGCAGAGATAATTATTCATCAGATTCAGCAGGCGGAAGATGCAGGGATCAAGGAAGTGGTATTGACCGGTGTTCAGCTTGGATCCTGGGGAAAAGATTTCACTCAGTCGAGGCACCTCTCGGATCTGGTAGAAAAGATCCTGACGCAGACAAGTGTTCCCCGGCTGCGTTTATCGTCCATCGAACCCTGGGATGTCAGTCCAGCTTTGATCGATTTGGTGGGTGAAAGACGTGTATTGCAGCATCTGCATTTACCGCTCCAGTCCGGCTCAAAAGAAACTTTGCGTCGGATGGCCCGGGCGATCACACCGAAACACTTTGCCGCTCTTTTGCAAATGATCCGCAGCCGGCTTCCAGAGATCGCTCTGACCACAGATCTGATTACCGGGTTTCCGGGAGAGTCTGATCAGGAGTTTCAGGAAAGTCTAGATTTTGTTCGGGAGATGAAATTTTCCGGGGGTCATGTTTTTACGTACTCAGCCCGGGTGGGAACTTCTGCGGCAGATTTCCCTGACCAGGTACCCCATCCAGTCCGAAAGGAACGCAATGCCCGGATGCGGGAAGAAATCAGAAAAAGCGAACTTGCTTACCAGAGCGAGTTCCTGGACAGGAAGCTGGAAGTCCTTTGGGAAACCGCATTAGAAGCTGCCCCCGGCATCTGGCACGCAAGCGGATTTACTGAAAATTACCTTCGCGTTTCGGGAAAAACAGATCGGGATTTGTGGAACGAAATCACACCGGCAAGACTTGTGAAAATTGAGGATTCGAGAATCATTGGTGAAGTTATAACAGAAGTATAGCTATAGGCTGATTTGTGAATGAGCAAGGAGGCAAGGAATGAAAGATTGTATTTTTTGTAAAATTCTGGCTGATGAAATTCCCGCTGAGATCATTTATCAGGATGATCTGGTAACAGCATTTAAAGATATCAATCCCGCAGCGCCAGTTCATATCCTGATTATCCCCAACCGACACATTCCTTCTGTGAATTCGGTAACCGGGGAAGATGAGAAACTGCTGGGCCATCTATTTACCACGGCTCGCTCTCTGGCCCAAAAACTGGATATCTCTGAGTCTGGTTACCGGTTGATTGTCAATACCGGGCCTGATGGCGGCCAGGAAGTATTTCACATTCATATGCATTTGCTGGGTGGAGCTAGAATGAAGCATCCTATGGGCTGAGTTTAGGAAAGGGTATAATGGAAACTATGACACTAAAAGACAAACTTAATCAAGCATTAAAAGAGGCTATGAAGGCGGGTGATTCTCGCAAAAAAGCCACCCTCCGCCTGGCTTTAGCCGAGGTAAAGAATGCCGAAATTGAAGAGAAAGGTGAGCTCGAAGAAGGTCGAGTTTTAGGCATTTTGCAGAAAGAGGTAAAAGCCCGTCAGGAAACCATCGAAGGAGCCCAGCAGGCAGACCGTCAGGATTTAATTGATAAAGCCGAGGCCGAGATTGAGATCCTTAATGAGTTTCTCCCTCAACCCCTGAGCGAGGATGAGCTCCGGGAAATTGTTCTGGAGACAATTTCAGAGCTTGGAGCGGAATCAATGGCCGATATGGGGCAGGTAATGGGAGCTTTGATGCCCAAGATCCGCGGAAAAGCGGATGGAAAAACAGCTAATCAGCTGGTGAAAGAGGCCTTGGGCAGCTGATTTTCCCAGATCAGGCATTGGGTTTGGATCATAATTTAGTTTGTTGTACCGCCATTTCGGGAATGAGATTTTTATGAAAGCTGACAATGAAAAGCTGTCATTTCTAAGATTGTTGATTGCCACTTTGATTCTGATTGCCTCTATGGCGGGGATCTGGTGGTTGATCACCTGGTCTTTGACCGGGGCGCTTTCCACGGTATCAGTCACAGCCGGAAGCGTTGCCTCCCAGGACATCATGGCACCTTATGCGGTGACTTATCAGAGTGAGGTGCTGACTGATCAGCGCAAGGAAAACGCTGCGGAGGCTGTAGATCCGATCTATACCAATCCGGATCCGATTGTTGCCCGCAGACAGCGGGGTCGGCTGACGGATGCTCTTGAGTTTATTGATATCGTCCGGGGGGATGAGCTGGCTACGAAGGAAGAGAAACTCAATGACCTGGCCGCCCTGGAGGGGATTAACCTCTCTCGTGACACCGAAGAAAAAATCCTTGAAATGAGCGATGTCCGCTGGCAGACTGTAAAACAGGAAACGGTGATTACCCTGGAACAGGTCATGCGCAGCAGAATCCGCGAGTTTGAATTGGATCAAGCCCGTCAGCGTCTGCCGTCGCTGGTCAGCCTTTCTCTTGCAGAGGATCAGGTAGACCTTGTTGTGGAGTTAGCCTCAGCATTCGTGGCCCCCAACAGCATGTATAGTGAAGAAGAAACCCTGGCAGCCCAGCAGGAAGCAATGGAAACCGTATCACCGGTCACCCGCAGTATTGCGGCTGGGGAAACTATCGTCAGGCGGGGTGAAATTGTCCAGGAAGCAGATATTGAGGCGCTTCAGGAAGTGGGCTTGCTGACCACTTACTCAGGCTGGCAGAACAAGGCTGGAACCCTGGCTGTCGTCGCCCTCTCTGCTGTATTTATTCTGCTTTACTTCCGGGCTTACCCCGCCCTGCTGCGCCAAACCAAGAAAATGATCCTGTTTTTTATATTTTTCCTGGTTTTTCTGGGTGTCTCCCGCTACGTCAATCCCGGTCATCTGGTGATCCCGTATCTCTATCCGATGGCGACCTATCCTTTGATTGTTGCTGCCTTAATTGACAGACGGACAGGTTTGTTCACCACAGTCCCCCTGGCAATCTTAGCTGCTTATGGGATGCCCAATGCCCTGGATTTAACACTTTATTACAGCCTGAGCGGCATGCTGGGTTTGCTGATTCTGCGTCGTCCCCAGCGGCTCTCAGCGTATGGGTCTGTTGCAGCGATAATCTCTCTAACGGGAGCGGTCATCGTGGTTGGCTACCGAATCATTGAACCAGCCACTGACCTGGTAGGTTTGACAACCCTGGTTGGAGCAGCTGTTTTTTACGGGGTCGCATCGGCCGGATTGACCGTGCTGCTGGAATATATTCTGGCCCCGGTCCTGGACCTGACCACGACTCTGCAATTGGTTGAACTTTCACGACCGGATCATCCTCTTCTGCAGCGATTCCTGCGGGAAGTTCCGGGAACTTATCAACACACTCTCCAGGTTGCAAATTTAGCCGAACAGGCGGCAGAGAGAATCCAGGCAAACAGTATGTTGGCCCGGGTTGGGGCTTTGTATCACGATATTGGCAAAATGAACGAGCCTGCCTTTTTTATTGAAAACCAGGGTACCACCCGAATTAATACCCACGAGGATATGAAGCCAACTGAAAGTGCGGCTGTAATTATTGACCATGTCAACCATGGGTTGGAATTAGCCAAGAAATACCGCCTGCCGCGCAGGATTCGTAATTTCATTCCTGAACATCATGGAACCCTGGTGGCCCGCTACCAGTACTCTCAGGCTGTGGAAGAGGCTGGAGGAGATGACGGTCAAGTGGACATCAATCAATTTCGGTATCCAGGTCCCCGCCCTCAGTCAGTAGAAACTGCACTGGTGATGCTGGCAGATGGCTGCGAAGCATATGTTCGGGCAATGGAGCCGGAAACGGATGAAGAGCTCAAGGCTTTAATTACAGAAATGGTCAAAAAACGGGTTGACTCCGGGCAGCTTGATGACACTGAGATCACTTTGAAGGATATCAGGATTATCATTGAATCATTTACTGCAACACTGAAAGGGACCTACCATGCCCGGGTGGATTATCCCGATGAGAATTCTGAGGTAAACGGGGATTCTGATCCAGGTGAAATCACCATGGTGGAGAGGCGAGCAGAGGAGCCAGTTGAAAATTGATCAAGATTGATATCCGACCGGAATTTGTTGATCAATGTGCGGCCGGTCCTGTGCAGCAGGCTGCTGAAACTGCCTTGGATGCGCTGGGAAGAGAACCAACCGATTCTCTGACAATTCTTATTGGAGATCGAAAACTGCTGCGCGATTTGAACCGTCAATATCGGGACCTGGACCGGGAAACAGATGTGCTTTCTTTTCCAGCTGATTACCTTGATCCGGACCTGCGGGCAACTTACTTGGGGGATATTGTGATTTCTTATCCAACCGCTCAACAGCAGGCAGATACAGCAGGACATGCTGTGGATGCAGAGCTGCAGCTGTTGGTGATCCACGGAATTTTACATCTTGTTGGATTTGATCACCTGGAGCAAGCTGAAAAAGAGATCATGTGGCGGGAACAGCAAAGAATCCTGGATTTGCTGGGTCTGGATATTGCAGTGCAAGAATAAGATGAAGATTGAGCCCGACCGTTCTCCGCGTTTGCTGGATTCTTTCCGGGATGCCTTCCGGGGGTTATTATTTGTGATTCGGAATGAACGGAACGCCCGGATTCACCTGCTGTTCTCCGGGCTGGTTGCCGCTGCGGGGGTTTTGTTTCGAATTTCAAACCTGGAATGGCTGGTTCTAATTCTGACCATTGCAATGGTCTGGATTACTGAAATATTCAACACCGCGCTTGAAAGACTGATCAATCTTGTTCATCCAGAATGGGGTGAAGAAGCGGGCATTTGTAAAGACATCAGCGCGGCCGGTGTGATTCTCAGTGCTTTGATATCCATTGTCGTGGGTTTGCTGATTTTTGGACCCAAGTTATATCGCTCTGCTGCTGCCATTGTTAATTAACCGTTTTGCCGTTTGGAGGAAGAATGACTCAGAATTTATCGTTTCGATTTGGAACAGTGGGAACACCAAAAAATAAACCATCCAGCCCCGGGGGGAGTGTTGGAGGTGTGCAGTACCTGGAAGAAATTGGTTTATCCGCCATGGAGCTTGGCTGGGTCCGCTCAGTTCGAGTCTCGGAAAAGACGGCGGAAAAGATCAAGCAGGCAGGAGAGGAATCGGATGTCGCGCTCAGTGTCCATGCCCCTTATTATATTAATCTCAACGCTGACGCTGAAGAATGGCCGAAATCACGCAAGCGATTAATGGATGCGGCCAGAGCTGGATTTATCTCAGGTGCAACGGATATTGTTTTTCATCCAGGTTCTTATTTTGAAAGACCACCGCAGGAGGTCCTCGAAATTATTCTTCCCCGGCTGGAAGGCTGTGCAGCTGAACTTCAAAATCAAGGTAATGATGTTGTACTGCGGCCGGAAACCATGGGGAAAGGAGCCATGCTTGGTTCTCTGGAAGATACCCTGGAAATGAGCAAACTTAACTGCGTAGAACCCTGTCTCGATTTTGCCCATCTGCACGCCCGTCCTGGAGATGGAACAATGAATTCATACCCGGAATGGATCCAGGTTTTTAAGCGTTACGCCGAGGCACTCGGTCAGGAAAGCCTTCAAAGACTGCACTGCCATCTTTCTGGAATTGAGTACACAGAAAAGGGTGAGCAGAATCATCTGGTTCTTGCGGAGTCCGACTTCAATCTTGAGGGTTTGTTCCAGGCTTTGCTTGAGGTTGGCGCTCAGGGGAGAATTCTGTGCGAAAGCCCAACCCTGGAAGAAGATGCCCAATATATCAAAGAGGCCTGGATAGAATTCAGCGGCGAAAAAGAATAACTCTCCCGAGAGGAAATGATGACTGAAAACAACTACCGTTCACTTGAAGAAGTACACCGGTCTCTGAAATCCTGTCGACAGTGCCGGGAAGCAGGATACGAAATCTACCCTCCGGCTGTTTTCTCCGGGAGGGATGAGGCAGAGCTGATGACCATAGGTCAGGCGCCGGGGATAACAGAAATGGAGGTAGGCCGCCCGTTTAATGCCGGCAGCGGAACCCGTTTGTTTGGCTGGCTGGCTGAGGCTGGGATTGAAGAAGATTGGTTTCGCGAAACGCAGTATATGACCTCGGTCACGAAATGTTATCCGGGAAGGCAGTCTTCCGGGAGTGGAGACCGGGTTCCAACTCGAACAGAACAAAAATTATGCAGGCCTTATCTGGATGCAGAAATTGAATTCGTGGATCCAAAGCTGATCATCCCAATCGGCCGTCTGGCAATCAACCTCTTTTTTCCGCGGAAGCTGAAACTAACGGAGATTATTGGGAGACAAAAAGAAATTGACGGCCGTTGGGTTGTCCCCCTCCCGCATTCATCCGGAGCCAGCCGCTGGCACCAATCAGAAGCCAACAGGGTGTTGATTAATGGAGCGATTTCCCTGATTCAGGAACATTTCCAGGAACTGTTTTCTGATTGATTTTCCGGGATGCATCAATGCTGTAGTTTTTTGATTATCAGAGCGAAAATAATGGGCGGCTCCTTCTCGGGGCCGCCCGTTTCTTATTCGACCATTGCTGGTTTGTTTACTCTTCTTTTGGTTCCTGCAGGAAGTTGATCCTGATCAGGTTTTGTTCACAGCTGGAGAATGTATCAATATAGATTTCTTCTGAAAGAGGTAAGTCGGATTGATCTGAGAGTTGGATGTATACTGTGCCTTCTGAGTCAAGGGGTTGATCACCAAAATACAGTTCAAATCCACCTTCCCCAACGTCCTGAGCCATTCCAGAGAGAGTGAGCAGTTCGACCGGTTGATCATCAAGAGTACCTCCGGCTTCAACAACCAGACTGCTGACCGGATCCCCGTTTTGATCAATTACCTGCCCGATTACTCCAAACCAGCTGCAGGCTTCCTCTGGTTTATAGTCGTTTGCTGAATAAACAGGGAAACCTTCTGCCGGTGCAAAAGATGCGCTGGAGTCAACAGATGCAGTGGGTAAATTCTCAGGACCTGGTGTTTCCGTGGGCGGAAGCGGGGTTGCTGTTGGAGTGTCTGTCGGTTCGGTAGTGGGGGTTGTTGAAACGGTTGGGGTCCAGGTTGGTGGCAGAACTCCCTTTGGTGTAGGAGTTGGGGTATTGGTCAGCACCAGAGCCGGGACGGTAGTGGGCGGCAGCGGATTGAGACCGCTTTGGGGATTGATGAATATCACCGCAAATACAAGTACTATGATCAACACACCTGCTACCAGACAACCGGATAAGACGTTACACAGCAGACCTGAGTTCTGTTTGGGCTGCTCTTCAAATTCGAAATCTTGATCGTCTTCGGGAAAATCTAAGAGTGAATTGGACATAAACAACTCCTGGGAAAAATCATTGAGGGAGTGTAATGGTGATTGTACTCAATTTTCGACGGCGAGCAAGCCAGTCTTCCAGAGACTGCTGCTGGATAACCTGATACACAGCAGGATCCAGAGGCCGATTTTCGGATTTATCAATGACCTTGATGATATGATAACCGATTTCTGTTTCTATAATTCCAGTCATTTCACCTGCTTCCAGCTCAAAGAGAATATCATCTAATTCTGAAAGGATCAAATATCCCCTTGGAAACCAACCTAATTCTCCTTTTGTCTGAGGATCATACTGGGCAGCCTGGGTCCCAAAAGCAGCACCGCTGTTTAATGTGTCCAGCACTGATTGCGCCTGGGCCTGCTCGTAAAACAGGATTTGCTGGGCTCGAATTTGCTCAATTTCAAGTGGGACATCATTGAGAATCTCATCCCGCATCCAGGCCGCGGCAATTGATTTTTTAAGAGCAGCCCTGAAACTATTTTCTGTATAGCCGTATTCTGCAAGCCAATCTTGGAGGGAGCCGTCTGTACCATTCAGGGCTTCAATTCGGTTTTCAAGTTCCTGATCACTGACCTGAAATCCTTCTGTCCTGGCCGCTTGTGCCAGCAGGGTTAAATCAATCAGGTTTTGAATGACGATTTCTGAATCTTCATCTGTTAAATCACGGCCAACAGCTGCTTGATAGCGTGCTAACTCTTCCTGGAATTCTGCCAGAGTAATCGCCTCATCGTTGACTACTGCAGCGGTTGGAATTGGAGTGGGTGAGGGGGGAAAAGGAGTCCGGGTTGGAGGAACGGTCGTTGCTGTTCCGGTTGGAGTTTGGTTCCCCACTCCCCCGCATGAAGTAATTACTATCGAAAATAAAATCAAAAGGGGGAGCAGGCGTCGATGGTAGTTAACAGGAATCATATGGGTAGATTATAATCGCAACCTATTATTCTGAGTATGGGTTTTATACCTGCGAACAATGAAGGTATAATTCACAAAGAAGATAATTACTTAGAAGGGACTGGTCTGAAATCCGGGATCTGGTTTGCCGGGGAGGTGATTCGATATGGTTGATCATCATTTGCTGCGGGCAATTAAGGATGAGCTTGCTGACCTGAAGAGGAAAAACCAGGATCTTGTTCTGGAAAACGGTCATCTCTGGAAGGTAATTCGACAGTTGAATAAATTTAGTTGTGAAGATCGTTATCGGTACTCCTCCAATGGTATCCGGAATTTAATGCATGAAATTCTTTCCGTGAGTCTGGAAGCAGTTTCATCCAGTAATGGATCCGTTTTGCTTTTTGATCAGGAAAAGAATCAGCTGGTTTTCGTCACTGTGATTGGGGACCGGAAAACAGAACTGGCTGGATACAGGATCCCTGCTGACGAGGGAATTGCTGGCTGGGTTTCAACCCATCAAAAGCCAGCTCTTGTGCCGGATGTCCGTCAGGATCGCCGCTGGCTCTCAGCTGTAGATCAGTCGATTGGTTTTCATACCAGCGGGATCATAGCTGTTCCTCTTCGAAGCGGCCGCCGAAATCTGGGAGTGATTGAGGTGGTTAATTCTCTCAAGGATAAGGCATTTAGTGAATCAGATCTGGAGATCTTGCAGTTGATAGCCCATTTTACATCATTTGTGATCCGGATGATGGAAGAAACTTTGCAGGAAGAATCTGCCCGGAAAATCTGGCAGAATTTGAACTGAAGGATAAGGGGTTTTTGCTCTAGACTGTTAGGCAAAGATGAAAACTGGACACCTATAAAGTTCAAAAGTGGACACTGA
>CAZTWV010000043.1:0-25274 GCA_964618295.1 uncultured Anaerolineales bacterium
AAAAGAGGCTTATAGCCTCAGGTCAAGCCACCCGCTATGCGGGTGGTCTTGACTTTTAAGGCGGTAATTCACGAAAAACTGTTTGTTTATTATACTTTTATTAAAAGTAAACCCTGATTTTGAATTAGGAATGAAATTTGGTAGAATGGGTTTAGCTCAGAGAAAATCAGGGGGCAATACAATCTCTTTATTTGACGCAGCTGAAGTCCGCGTACAATATCGGTAACAGATAGGCTGCAGGAGGAAATGTTTTGGCTAGCATGGAACGGTTTACCCAACGAGCGCGCAGAGTCTTGAGTTTAGCGCATAAAGAAGCAGAGCGCATGCATCATGCTCAAATTGGGACCGAGCATTTATTAGTTGGTTTGCTGCGGGATCAAGGTGGGATTGCAGGACGCGTTCTGCGGGAATTAGGATTAGATGTGGAATCCGTACTTACAGTGACAGAAAGTATCACTGGGTATGGAGAATATCAGGGAGATGCCCTGGCGTTATCCCCCGGTACACAGCGTGTGCTGGAATTGGCGGTGGAAGAAGCCCGAAAACTCGGTCATCCCTATATTGGGGTTGAGCATATTTTGTTAGGGCTCGTTTCTCACGGCAAAGGGATTGCGATGGATGTGCTCAGTCAGCTTGGTTTGACCGAGGAGCAAATCCGCCGTCAAACACTTCGGGTGATTGAAGAGACAAAGGACCAGAATAAACTTCAGCGGGATCGAGGCCGCTCCCGGCAGTCCCGCAAATCGAAAGGAAAAAGCGCAACGCCAATGGTCGATCAGCTGGCAGTTAACCTGACCGAATTGGCGGAAGACGGAAAGCTGGATCCGGTGATTGGTCGAAAAAAAGAAATTGAACGGGTAGTTCAGATTCTGGCCCGGCGAACGAAGAACAATCCGGCTTTGATCGGGGAACCCGGGGTTGGGAAAACTGCCATTGTGGAAGGTCTCACCCAGCGAATTGCCGATGGTGAAGTGCCAGCTCCGCTGCTTGGAAAACGTGTTTTGCAGTTGGACCTGGGGTCCGTAGTAGCAGGAACCATGTACCGCGGTCAGTTTGAAGAACGCTTAAAACGCGTGATTTCTGAATTGAAGAAATCAGATGCGATTCTTTTCATTGATGAGGTGCATATGCTGGTCGGAGCCGGGTCGGCTGGATCAGCAATGGACGCGGCGAATATTCTCAAACCGGCCCTCTCGAGGGGTGAACTGCAGGTGGTGGGTGCCACAACACTGGACGAATACCGGAAGCATATTGAAAGTGATGCAGCGCTGGAACGGCGTTTCCAGCCAATTACGGTCGATGAACCTTCCCAGGATGAGACCATTGAGATCTTAAAAGGCATCCGCTCTGCTTATGAAGATCACCATCAGTTGAAGATCTCGAACCAGGCCCTCGAAGCCGCAACGGATCTCTCTGCCCGGTATGTATCAGACCGCTTTTTACCAGACAAAGCTATTGACCTGATCGATGAAGCTTCCTCCCGGGTCCGGATGTATAAAAATCCGATTGGAGAATCTGCCAAGGAAGTAGTCCGAAAGCTCAGGGATATCCGGAAAGAAATTAAGGGTCTGGATGACGAAGACCCGGCATCCTCAGAAGCTCTTGAATCCCAGGAAGCAGATCTGGAAGATGAGCTTGAAGAGCTGAAGGCGGCCTGGGATCGAGACAGCAGTCCTACCGTGTCTGTGGAGGACATTGCTGAGATTGTCTCAATGTGGACCGGGATTCCGGTGACAGAGCTTGCCGAGGAAGAATCTGACCGGCTGCTGCATATGGAAGAGGAACTTCATGAGCACATTATCGGCCAGGAAGAAGCGATCGAAAAGATTTCCAAGGCGGTACGTCGTTCACGCGCAGGGTTGAAAGATCCTAAACGGCCGGTTGGCTCCTTTATTTTCCTGGGACCGACAGGTGTTGGGAAAACTGAGCTCACCAAGGCTCTGGCGAAGTTTATCTTTGGCAGTGAACAGGCTTTGATCCATCTGGATATGTCTGAATTCATGGAGCGCCACAGCGTCAGCCGCCTGGTCGGGGCTCCTCCCGGATATGTTGGTTATGATGATGCCGGTCAGCTGACGGAAGCCATCCGGCGCCGGCCTTACTCGATAGTGGTCTTTGATGAAATTGAAAAAGCCCATCCTGAAGCACATAACATGCTGCTGCAGATCATGGAAGAAGGCCACATCACAGATGCCCGCGGTCGAACGGTTGATTTCCGGAATGCTCTGGTGATCATGACTTCCAATATCGGGGCCGATTTGATCCAGAACAATGCCACGATTGGCTTTGAATTGACCCAGGATGAAGAAGCTGCCCGCCAGCGAGACTATGAAGATATGCGGTCCAAGCTCTTGAAATCCTTGAAGAATACCTTCCGACCTGAGTTTATCAACCGGGTTGATTCAGTTGTTGTCTTCCACTCTCTCAGCAAGGAAAACATCACGGACATTGTTGAGCTGGAATTGGATAAAGTCCGGGATCGTTTGAAGGAAAAACAGCTCCGATTGGAAATCACGGAAGCCGGCGTTGAGAAACTTGCTAATCTGGGTTATAACCCGGAGATGGGAGCCCGTCCTCTGAAGCGGGTCATCCAGCAGCAGATTGAAAATCCGCTGTCCGATGCGGTGCTGGCTGGAGATTTCGGTGAAGGAGATATCGTTGTGGTCGATGTGGATGGTTCCCCGGATGACGAAGACTCGGAAATCGCACTCCGCAAAGGAGAGCCGTCTGAGTTCGAAAATGATTTTGATCCGGAAGATCATGAAGAACCCATCCCGGTAGGATGAGTGATATTGATAAATTAAAAGCCCCCGCAGTTTTTTTCCGCGGGGGCTTTTTTGGATTGAAGACCAGGATCTTTAGATTAAAGCCAGGACCTCGGCACTGTGATCTGCGGGTTTAACTTTTTCAAAGACTTCTTTGATCATTCCATCCGGATCAATCAAAAAAGTGGTTCGAAAAATACCCTCATATTCCCTTCCGAAATTCTTTTTTAAACCCCAAACGCCGTACTGCTCAGCAACTTGATGATCTACATCCGCCAGCAATGTGAACGGCAGCGCATATTTTTCTTTGAATTTCGTGTGGGATTCCGGGGTGTCGGGGCTGACCCCTAAAATGGTTACTCCAGCGTCCTGGTAGGCACTGTAGTCATCCCGAAAATTGCAGGCTTCCTTGGTGCAGCCCGGGGTGTCATCCTTGGGGTAAAAATACAGCAAGACAGTATCCCCCCGGTAATCTGATAAACGCTGTAATTTCCCGTTTTCATCCTGCAGTTCAAAATCCGGAGCTTCGTTTCCTGCTTTCAATACCATCATTTCCTCCTGGGGTGGTTTAGTCTATCTGTATTGAGATAATTAGACTGTTTCGATAGAAATCATCATTCACTAATAACAATTGTAATCAGGACTATTGTGAGCTGATTCTTTTCCTGGGCCTGAGATGCCTAAGTCTTGAGTTAAGATCAGCGCTATTTGTATTCTTCGGCCATCTGGATCCGTTTTCCAAGAGCGGGATGGGAGTACAGCAGAAATTCGACCCAGGGTTCAGGGTTGATTTCGGCCAGGTTCTGGTTGGCAAGGCGGGTCAAAGCAGAGGCATAGGCCGTGTTTTTCCCGGTCAGATCTAATGCAAAACGATCAGCCATTCGCTCCCGCCAGCGGCTGTATGCGTTTCCCAGCGGCATTGTGAGCAGTCCATAGAGGCCAATTGCCAGACCAAATAGCGGCAGTGCGGCCAGGTCAGCAGCTGATTCAAAACCCAAAAACCTGATTCCGATTTGGAGGACCAGGGAGGCGAGATAAAGCCCCCCGAATGTGGTCAGGGTTTGGACAAGGATACCCAGCGGGATATCGTGATGGGCATGATGGCCGAGTTCGTGGGCCAACACAGTTTCTATCTCGTCAGGAGGAAAATCGGAGATCAAAGTATCACCCAGTAAAATCCGCCGGGTGTTTCCCAATCCTGTCAAAGCAGCATTTGCGGACTTTGTGCGCTGGCTGAGATCGAAGGTGAAAACCCCGCGAACATTTGTCCCCGCTTGATGGGCTAACTGCAGCAGTCTCTGCTCCAGATCCTGGTGCTCCTCAAAGAGGTGATTCAATTGATAAAAAAGCGGTAAGATCAGAATGGGGGCCAGATTCGCCAGCAGGATGTTAAAGACCAGCAGAAATACCCCGGTCCACAACCACCAGACATCCGGAGCTGTTCGCAGAACGAAATAGATCACTTCCAGAATCGCTCCTCCAATCAGGAGGGAGATCAGGAGGTTTTTGCCCTGGTCTGCGATCCATCCCCGCAGAGTTTGGTTTGACTGTTCGAAACGGTGGGGCAGGATAAATCCCGTGTAATAGGATAAAGGAAGGTCAATCAGGTAAAAAACACCGCCGAAAATCGCCCCATAGACCGCAACCGCCAGCCAGGGATTTTCCGTCCAGGTCTGGATCCAATCCCGAAGAGCGGTGGACCAGCCCAGGACCAGCCAGAGGACAAGAAGCAGCAAGCCCAGGCCCAGGTCTGCGAGCAGAAAGCGGCGCTGGATGCGGGCGTATTGCTGGGCTTTTTCCTGCCGTTTTGGATCCAGAGAGGCAGTTTCTGGGATACTAATTTTGGGGGAAGTGTTTTTTTGATTTGTCAAGAATATATCCTCAAATTATTTTAATTACATTTTCCCATTATACAGGATCAGACCGTATTAACAAAAATGTTTGATGATTAAGTTCGGTATAGATCCTGGTTAACTGAATTTACCTGAAAAAATAATCATAAGATTGCGGAAAGTAACATTTTCAGTCTTTTGAAAGGCGGATATAATACAAAGCAATGGATTCTACAGGAAAAATAACTCTGTATGCCTTGGACTGCGGTGCGGTTAACTGGCGGCTGTACCGGATGGAATATCATTTTGAAGAAGGGGATGCCAAACATGTTACCAGTCCACTTTCTTCCCCGCTGTCCAGCTTCAAGGACCGCAAGCTTCCTGCTGTGCTGACTTTAAATGAGGATGGATCCGACGCGGAGGCGATTGGAGAACAGGCTCTGGCGCATATCGAGGATCACTCGATCCGCAACAGGGTCCGTGATTTTTTCAAACCATCAATAGGCAACCATTTGCTTTCTGATCCCCTGCCTCATCAAAAACGATTTACACATTTCCAGGGTCTGCTTTATTCCCGTTTGCTTTTGAAGACTTTGATCCAGCAAATTCAACGGGAAAAATATATCAACCGACCCTTTGACGAGCAGATTCATTTTTCAATTGCTTACCCAGACAGCTGGAAGCTGGATGATGAGGGCCGGGTTTTTGATGATTTTTCCACCATTGCCCTGGACTGCTTTCCTCCTGAATTATGTGATCAGGTTCATTTTGTTCCGGAATCTGAAGGTGTGGTCTTCGGGCTGCAGCAGCAGGGTGTTTTGGACCAGCTTGATTCCCGGGAGATAAACCTTGTGATTGACATTGGCGGCAGCACAACCAAGCTGTATGCCAAGAAATATCATGCTGGAACCGGAAATTTGCTGCAAGTTGATCGCTATCAAGAACCATTTGGAGGCGGACTCTACGATGCAGTGATCGCGAAGTACATTAGTGATCGGCTTGAGGTTTCAACCGGAGCGCTGCGGGGTGATCCCTCCGCTTTTGTAACCCTGCGGTTAAAGGCCCAGGATTTGAAAGAAGGGATCAGTCAAATGATCAATGTTAACGGGATGGATGCAGAAGGCGGTTTCGATAACACGATCACTCTGGTAACCAAGGATAATCAAGTATTTCGCAGTCAGCCGGACTTGTCTCCTCATAAATTCTCAAAAGTCTGCCAACCGCTGGATGATAATTTCCAGGAGGTGCTGTCCCGGGGGATCAGCGCAATGGATTTTGAGGAAGATGATATTGGTCGGGTGATCCTGATAGGCGGTGGTGTGAATATGCCGGGGGTAATTGAGGGGATCCGAAATCGGTTTGGAACCCACAAAGTGATCCTGCCGGAGCATCCTGAAGAGATTGTTGTCCGGGGAATCGGCTTGACATTTGCCACCGAGGTGCTGAACTGGAAATTCACGGTGGAAATTCCGGAAACTCCGACTGATACAGATCCCTCAGGTTGGTTTTTGGAAGATGAAAGTGGTGAAAGATTCCCAATTGCTCAAGAGATTACCATGATCGGCAGAAGCAGGGAATCGGATATTCAGCTGATGAGTACCAAAGCCTCCCGGACTCATGCCCTGATTAAATTGGAAGGATCCGATTTGATTTTGACCGACCTGGGCAGTAAAAATGGGACAATGGTCAACGAGTACCCCCTTGAGGTCAATAAAGCCCATCTGCTGGAAAATGGTGATCAGCTGCGTTTTGGAGATCAGACTTTTCTGTTGATGGGTGGATGATAAACTGCAAAACCAAGTGCAGTATCCAAAAGCCTTCCCGACAATCAGGGAAGGCTTTTTTGTTCTTGAAATGTAGAAAGCAGTTGGTTTAGATCCAATCCTGTCCGCGGCAGAAATCGGTCAGCCAGGGAATTTCGAGATACTCACCCTGGTAGGCTTTAATGGCAGGATAGATAGTGATCAGCCAGAGCAGAGGTGCAATACAGGCCAGGATAACTGTCACACCCAGGATCATGCTCAGGATGCCGAGAATGATATTGGCACCAATCGCTTGTACTGCGTGGAAACGAACAAAGGGACGGTTTTTCTGGGGTTCAATCAAGAGGGCAACCACGGCTAAAATCCAGCCCACCCAGGGAATCCAGGACAGGGCTGCCCAGAGTTTATCGTCGCTGGATAGTTCTTCCCCTTCCGGGGTGGTGTTTACAATCTCTTCTGTCATATGGAAACTCCTTGTAGTTTGATCTAGTTTCTGTTTTAAGTATAACAAATCATCAGATATTTTGTGACGATCTTCTGGTTTATTCTGGCTCGCTGAGGATAAAATTTACTACAGCGTTGATTTCATCTGCACTTAAACGGTTTCCAAAACTCGGCATCCCACCCAGTCCATCTGTGATCAACTGAACATAGGAAGAAGGATCACTGGTCAGGTTTGCGGGAAGCAGGGGAGGACCATTCCGTCCAGAACGATCCGGGGCGTGGCACCCCGCACAATTCGAGGCGTATATTTCTGCTCCGTCGACTGCAGACTGGACGATTTCCTCTTCTTCTTCGGATGGTTCTTCAGCTTCCTGGACGTCTTCTGTTTGAGTCTCTTCCCCGGTTTGTGCCTCAGCTGCAGGTTCTTCTTCCGCCGGCGCTTCTTCGATGACCTGTTCTTCCGCTGCGGGGGCGGTTTCTTCCTGCTCTGCAGCCGGTGCCGCACAGGCTGTTCCCACCAAGGCGATCACTAGAAGCAGGGGGAGGGCTACTTTCAAAGTTTTCATTTTTTCTCCTGGTTTACAGCTAACGGATTATGTTTAATATACCTCAAACCCGAAGAAAATCCCGGGAAAACGGCAAATATTAATCTTTGCGAGTCTATAACGGATATTTTTTAGACTTAACTGACGCCGATAATTAATATAAGCATGGCTGCCATCATATACAGGGAGGCAAACTTGAATAAATTAAATGTTGCTTTTTCGGAAGGACGCGCCAGGCTGTTGACCGCAAAGGTAAACAAAAGCAGAGATAAGAAAGTCAGAATACCCAGTAAACCGGGACTCAGTCCAACTCCAAAAGCACTCAATCCCATAGCGAGGGCAGCTAAGATACTGGAAAATGCGATTACCTGGCGTGTGCGCTTGAAGCCGTATTCCGAGGGGAAGGTCGGGATCCCGGCTGTTAGGTATTCCTCATGGTAGCGAATGCTGATGGTCAGGATGTGGGTTGGAATCCAGAAAAGAATTGCCAGAGCCAGGCAGATTCCAATCCAGTCTACTCGCCCCATCCCTAATGCCCTGCCGGCCAGGACCGGCATCCCGCCCGAAATTCCCCCCCAGAGGATGGCCCACGCGGTCCGGCGTTTGAGCCACATGGTGTAAATCACAACATCAAAGAATAAACCTCCGAAAACCAGCAGCCCGAACAGCGGATCCAGGAAAAGGGCCCAGCCAATTCCGAGGATGGAAATGATCAATCCAAACCGCAGACCTGCTTCCGGCAGCATTTGCCGGGATGCAAGAGGCCGTTCACAGGTCCGGCCCATCTGGGCATCAATGTCCCGGTCGTACCACATATTGAGTACAGTGCTGCCTGAGATGGCCAGGAACAAACTCCCGGCGGCTCCTAATAAGAGAGGCAGGTCCAGGATTGGACAGCGGGCAGTCATATAGCCCGCCAACCCGGTTAAGAGCAAAAGCAGAGTTTGGGGAGCTTTTAACAGGGGGAAAATTTTCTCACAAAACAGTGAAGTCCAATTTCTATTTTTGCCCATCACCTGAATATTATCCCATTAGATTTCTGGCCTGACGAGGGTAAGTTTCAGTTGATACATAAGAGTACTTAGCGGCCGGCGGGGACGGGGCCTTGTGAGAAATCCAGGTAGATTGACAAACAAAATCAACTTAAGTTGAGGACATGATGTGCGGTTTTTGTTACGCTGGTTTTGATTCACAGTCTATTCATAAGTACCCAGGAGGTATCATGAAAAAATTCTTCTTGTTGTTAACAATGATTGTAATTCTGTTGGTTCCAATTTACGGATGTGCTGCGGTTGAAGCTCCACCTGCTGAAAATCTACAAAAAGCAGATAGTGAGGCCGCTGATGCAAGTGAGGAGGCTGAAGGTACAAGCCTGAATCCAACTCCAGAGGCAGATGAGGTATCAGCTGAAGCTGAAGCAGAGGAACTACCTGGGAAAAAATTTACCTGGGATCAGGATTACATCGATGCCGTTCCCCCTTTGATGATCATCGATCCTTATTTTGAAATATTTGGCCAATCGGAAGTCCCGGTCCCTTACTATTATGAAGACGCAGTCAAGCTGGCCGGACATTCCTGCGGAGCCACTGCCGGCGCCTGGATGATTACCAGCAAAGCACTGGAAGTTCTTTATCCCAACGGTGAAGTGCCTGTCCGGGGCCAGATTGCTGTAGAAGCACCAGGAGCTGAAGACGAGTGGCATGTTGGTGTATTTGGCGAAGTGATTACCTATCTCACCGGCGCTTCCCCCAAAACAGGGTTTATTGGAGCAGAATTTGGTCAAACTGATGACAAGTTCGTTCGCCAAAACAAAATGAACTATGCCGAAGAACCCACCGGACAGATGCCTCCTCAGAGAGAGTGGGTTTTCACCCGCTTGGATACGGGTGCTAAAGTGGGAGTTAAGTTCAATCTGGCTGTGATCACACCAATTGCAACACCCGAGCGTCAGGAAGCGGGCAGAAAGATGGTCAGGGGAGAAGCTTCCCCACAAGAAACTGAAGATTACTATCAATACTGGAACGACCGTGCCAGATTTGTTTTTGACAATGCAGATATGGAAGGTTTTTTCACGGTCACGGTATACGAGGAACCCCCGCTGACAACCAGTGAAGCAATCCAGAAAATTGAACCAGATGTTGATGCAGAGAGTTTCACCTGGGAACAGGACTATATCAGCGATGTCCCCCCGCTTTTGATGCGTGAGCCCTATTTTGAAATTTTTGGTCAAGCTCAGGAGCCGGTGCCGTACTTTTACGAGGAAGCCGTCCGCCTGGCCGGTCATTCCTGCGGAGCGACAACAGGTGCATGGACAATTACCCGCAAGGCGCTGGAAGTACTCTACCCGGATGGCGAGATCCCGGTCCGGGGTCAGATCGCTGTGGAAGCGCCCGGTGCGGAAGATGAGTGGTTTGTGGGGGTCTTTGGCGAGATTATCACCTATCTCACCGGCGCGGCGCCCCACACCGGTTTTTCAGGCGCTGAATTCGGAGAGGTGGACGAAATCTATGTGCGCCGGAATAAAATGGTCTATGCAGAAGAACCTACCGGCCAGCTGCCTCCCTTCCGGGAGTGGATCTTCACCCGCCTGGACACCGGTCAAAAGGTCGGTGTCAAGTTCAATCTAGTTGTGATAACCCCGATTCCTACCCCGGGCAAGGTAGCGCTGGGGAAAAAGATGGCAGCCGGTGAAGCCACACCGGAAGAAGCCGCTGAATACTATCAATACTGGAATGACCGGGCCCGGTTTGTGCTCGAGAATGCTGACATGGACGGGTTCTTTACTGTCACAGTCTATGAATAGCATGAGATTCGTTAGATCATAAAGTGCAGGATCCTTCATCGCAGCCTTAGACCGGGGAGATTGCCTCCCCGGTCTGCTTTGAGTGAGGTTCCTCTTCGAAAGAAGAAGAAATTAATTCTCTGGAAAAATGCTGAATCAAGTTAGTCGGTTCTGTTGCTGACCGAAATATGCAATCTTACTATGCACCGATCCGGGAGTCTATTTCCCGGGTGGAGGATATAGATGCGGTTTCATACAAACCTTTTGGATTAAGAATCTTGATCTCCCCCCGCCCGAGTTCGATCAGTCCCTCTTCCACAAAAGTGCGAAAAGCCCGGTTCACCACTACGGGGACGGTGCCGATCCGGGAGGCGATCACGGCCTGGGTGGCCCAGCTCTGCCTGTTGATTACATTATTTTCATCAGCCTGTTTTATCAAATAGCAAGCTAATCGGCTTTCCACAGAGCGCAGGGAGAGGTCAGTTACCAGATGCATGGCGTATAGCACCCGCCCGGCCAGATTTTCGATCAGGGCTCGTGCCAGAGAAGGATAATGATCGACCAGACTTAAAAGGGTTGCCCGCTCTACAATCAACAAGGATAGCGCTTCCAGGGCTTCCACAGTGATGACGTTAACGCCTCCGGTCAGCACGCCAACCTCGTTGAATACATCTCCGGGACCAACAAAGCGAATCACCTGCTCCCGTCCTTCGGGTGAGATCTTGACCGCCCTGGCCCAGCCGCTTTCCACAATGTACAGCCCCAAACAGGATTCTTCTTCCAGGAAGACCAATTCTCCTTGCTGATAGCGTTTCCGGAGAGTAGCTTGCTCCACCCAGGTCAGGGCTTTTTCATCCAGCCCGGAAAAATAAGGGACTTCAGAAAGAATATTTGTCATTTGAAGCTTTGACATGATTTTCTCCCAGCATTCAGATCACATAGCATTTACGGTGGGTTCTTTGAATTCCCGCTCGGGGTCACACCAAATTTGATGACAGACACATTTTCCTCTACTGCTAGAGAGTCAATTTTACTTAGATACCCCTTCAAGAAGACTCCGGTTAGATCCAATGATCCAGCCCCATATTTATTCAGGCGATCTTTTCCAGATGAAAAGATAATATTGAAAGCTGGAAACAAATAATCCTCCCCCAATTCCAAGGTAGATTACGGCCAGATACGACCCGGGAATGGGAGAATATTTTCTCAAGTAGATACCCATGGAAATCATTACCAGGATCAGTGGATAGCTGGTCCATTTTTGAAACAGGAGTAAAGATTGTTTGGTTCCCGGCAAATTGTGTATCCGGTGAATGTTTTTCGCTGCCAAACGTGAAAATCCAAAAACAGCGATCAACCCGGCCAGTACAAGACCGCAGGCGATATGCCAGAGAGACTCACTTTTTGGGAGAGGAGCCAACCATTCAGGTATGTAGGAAAATAAAACCAAACCCACAGCTGACCACATTAATCCCGCCGTGATGTGTAAGCTGTTTTTTGGCACCTGAATCCAATCCATCAGGGATACACTTCTAGAACTCCAAACACTTTTGTCTGTCATACCGCGGAAAGGCCGATCACAAAACAGGCGGTCATCACCAGTAGCAGTCCCGGCAGCAGGGAAAAGACAGTTCGTTTTTTTAGAATTGGTTTCCCGGCCTTTAAGAACGCCAGTAGTATTCCGCCAATTCCAATCAGACCTCCACCAATTCCGACCAAGGCGAATCGGGGGGGGGCAGCGCTCTGCAGGCTGAGCAGGAGCGGCAGGGCGAAGATCACCAGCCCGGCAATACCGTGCACCACAGCCAGGACATAACGGTCTCCTTGGTCCGGTTTAAAAATTCGGGTCAGGAAAATCCTCCCAAATCCTACAAGCACAAAGGCAAAATATACTCCAGTGTAAGTCGGTAGGGTTTCGGCCACCAATCCAAGGGAGAGCGTCAGAGGTATCAAGGATGAGATTACAGCAACCGAAGGGTAATCAAGCACTTCGAAACCTATGATGATAATCAACAGTCCAGCTACCAGCAAAACTCCGAAAGCAACCGTGTAAGATGCCAGCGCAGCAGGGGGTTTTCCGGCCACACCGCTGATGATTTGATAGGCTGAAAGCAGACCGGTGAAGAGCAGCAGAATCCGATCCAAAACAGAAATTTTTTTCATTCCTCCTCCTAGAGCATATCGGCGATCATCAGCATCATGGCGCTGAGCATGTAAAGAGAAGCGTATTTGAAGAGCCCGAAGTTCAGTCTCTCGGAAGGCCGTGTAGTGCTGCTGACTGCCAGGAACAGCAGTCCGGAAGACAGCACGGCCAGAATCCGCAGAAATCCGACTGACATTCCAATCCCGTAAGCTGCCAGTCCCATAGCCAGAGCTGCCAGAACACTGGAGAGCGCAATTGTGATCCGGGTCACGCTCTCCCCGTAAACCAAGGGGAAGGTGGGGATTCCGGCCCGCTGGTAGTCGTCAAAGTAGCGCATGTTGAAAGTCATGATGTGAGTGGGAATCCAAAACAGAACGCCCAGCGCTAAAGCAATCCCGATCCAGTCTATTCCACCGGCACCGAGCACACGGCCAGCGAGAATGGGCATCCCGCCGGAGACCCCACCTCAGATAATCGACCAGGCGCTGCGGCGTTTTAGAAGAACAGTGTAGACAATCACATCAAAGAACAAACCAGCAAAAACAACTGCGCCATAGAGCAAATCGATGGTGAGGGCCCATCCTACACCCAGAACAGAAAGCAGTATACCCAGGCGGAATGCTTCCGCCGGAGCTACCTGTCCGCTGGGAATTGGACGCAGGCAGGTGCGGTTCATTTTGGAATCCAGATCCCGGTCGTACCACATATTGAGCACGGTGCTGCCGCTGATTGACAAAAAGAGGCTCCCCACTACAGCCAGCAGGGTGGATAGGTGGGTTACCGGACAGCTGGTGCTCATATATCCTGCAATCCCGGTAATCAGCAGCAGACCGGTTTGAAGCGATTTAATTAAGGGAAAGTATTTTTTCCAGGCTTGTTTCATGCCGCTCAAAACTTTTGTAAACATTGGGCTTTCTCCTGTCCACGACGGCAGCTAGTAAAAGTTCTCTCAGTTTTCAATATCCCGCAGGCACCGGAAACCGACATCCGGAGCGTAGTAAGTCGGACCAGCGCTGTTTTGCTTCCAGACCCGGAGGTCGACTTCATAGGAGTAGAAGCTTCCCCCGCGCAGGTAGCGGTAGTGCTGTTTGGGATAGTCATCCCCCGTCCACTGCCAGACGTTCCCCGCCATATCATACAAGCCGTAGGGACTGGCTTGATCATAAGTTTGATAACCATCGTAAGTCTGGCCGTTGTAAAATCCCACCGGGGTGGTATTGCCCAGCTTGCCAGAAATCTTTTCAAAGAGATCAAACGATGAGTAGTAGTTGGCATAGTTGCCTTCAATCTCATCTCCCCAGGGAAACGGCCGGGCATATTCAGCATCTGATCCGGATCCCCGGGCGGCTTTTTCCCATTCCACCTCAAGAGGCAGGCGCCAGCCGTTGTACTGACAGTAAGCCTGGGCTCCGAACCAGGTCACCATCGTGACTGGATGGTTGGCATATTCCGGGATGTTGGTAAATACTGATCCGTCAAAGAGAATCCGGGCTCCGTTTTCCTGGTAGGGGTAATGCAGCTTTTGGCCATCTTCAATGCGCTCTTCATGTTCATATCCATCAAAAGGATCTCCGGGGTAATAACCGTGGACGCCTTCGACCTGACGCACGTTCTCGCTTTCCTGAACCTCTACCTGACCGACCTGCACTGTCCCATCCGTCCGTGCCTGATTTAGAAACTCAGCATACTGCTGGTTGGTGACATTGGTGACCATAATTTGATAATCATAGGGGATTTCTGTCGGGTGTTCATGCTGTCCGCTGGGATATGTCCCGGCCGGGACCAAAGCCCAGGCGTCTGGATTTACACCTGTGTCGATGTAATACGGCAGTGTGACTGCCCCAATATCCGGGGTTGGTCCGCAGGTTGAGAGTATTAGAGTTACAAATAACAAAGGCAGGATAAATTTTTTCATCAGGAAATCTCCTTCAAGTCCGAAGACAGTTCTTCCAGACGGCGTTTTTTATCGGCAATTTCCAGTTCCCGGGCTGCTGCATTTTCTTCAGCCAGCTCTTCTGACCAGCGCCCGTTTTTCAGGAACAAATCATATAACCGCCAGAGCATGAATACTGCCAGTACGACCAGCACCCCGGCCAACCCGATATCTGTCAGCAGCATGGTCCAATTTACCAAGGACTGCTGGGAAGCCTGTTCCACAAAAAGGCGCTTCATGGAAAAAATCGTTACAGCTCCGAATGCCAAATCCGATCCAATAATGATTAGCCAGCCAAACCATTGGCGTGATTTGCCCTTTAATCCAGCCAGGTCAGCGTAGTAAAAGAGCAGAATGGTAGCAATTAATCCAGAGAGAATATGCCAGTGGCCTGTGAGAATAATCCGTTCTTCGCGGTGAGGCCAGACCCGGAAGATCTCATCCAGTTTGACCGCCATAAAAATCCCAATCCCGCTGACAGTGAAGTTCATAAAGACCATCTGCCAGCCCGTCCCAAATTTGAGCGGATCACGCAGCAGGGCTTTAATTTTTTGCCAACCGCCAATTTTTTGACCTTCTATTTCTTCATCACCGGTTCGGATCAGCTTGTCCCAGGAGAAGATCACATACATCAGAGCTGCCAGCATGATGAATGTGGATCCAACATATATTGTGGTATGGGCCCATTCCACCCAGACCACTGAAAGGGCTCCAATCGTGGTACCGATCGTTCCTATGATCATCAGGGGCATGGCAATTTTATGAAAAATGCCCTTAAACTTCATCCAGCGACCGACAATCAATGTGATCGCTACCGCAATCAGGGTCAGCATGATGTGCAGGTGTCCGATAATCGCTTTCTGGAGCATGGTTTTATTGGGGTTGCGGATCAAATCCTCAGCCAGGAAGGTCTCATGGCCATTGCCCCAGTAGGAACCGGTCACGGCTCCAAAAGTCGAAGAAACCAGGGTTGCCACAGCCATGACAAAAAAAGCTGTTCGTTCTAGGTCCAGCCCTTTTCTGGTATGGGCTAAAGGTGAATCCAGGGGCAGCCGGTATTCCTCTCGCCAGGGCCAGAGGGCGGCGGCCAGCAGAATGCCTCCGAAAAAAACCAGAGACTGCCCGAAAATAAACAGCCCGTGAAATATAAAGTTATGGCCAAAATATCCAAACCAGAGACCGAAGATCAACGCAGTCAGGTAGCCCACCGTGATTGTGGCATTGATTGTTACCTGCTGGTGGCGCCGCATGCGGACGATATCGGTAATCATATAAACTTCGGCGGCGATCACGGTCATAGCTATGGTGTGATAAAGCATGATGATCCGTCCCTCGCGCTCAGCCTGGACCAGATCCATTCCTAATACCCGGACTGTGATATCCCGCACGCCCCATTCCACCATTGGTCCGGAGAGTGTGCCCCAAACTGCAGTGATCAGGGCAATCATCGCAAAGGCAACTAAAACCAAACCCCGGGTCGAGGTGAAGAGGTATTCCCAACGTTTCTTAAGTGAATTCATAACGTCCTTCTCCTGATATAACTTGATGGCAGCCTGGATCCCCTCCGGGTCTGTTTTCCTTTCCTGCCGGTTAGCATTTTCCGCTAACTGAGATTCCAGTCTGGCTGCAGCGGATAATGGTAATCAACTCTGCTCCAACAATAGCACAATCACAGATTGAAGTCTTTGATAAATAGCAAATTGTCTAAGGTGCCGGCAGTGTTTTTGCTTTTTAGACTCACCGATCAATTTACTGCAGACAGCTGAAAATAGATGAGCAGGAAAGGTTATCAGTGGTGGATCTGATTCTTTTCAAATTAAATGCTATCCTCAATAACGGTATCTGTCTGTGACTTATGTTGGACTCCAGTCAACAAACTATACTTATGACGTGTAAGATTTATGACCTATTTCGGTACTTTATTCGTTTCGTTCAATCTTCCTCCTGGATCGTTGACTCAAGAAATTGCAGTGAGAAACCCACTCATTAACAGCACTAGCAATCCCGCTGTTAGATTAGAAATCAGCAGTAAAAAACTGGTTTTTTGCTGGCGGGGAGTTAGCTGCTCTTTCTTTCCAATCGCCAGACTTCGGTATAAACTGGCTGCAATCATAAAAATTACCAGGATATGCTTGCTCGAAAGCAGCATTGAGTAGGTATCACCAAACTGGAATAATCCGAGAAAATCAGGTGACTGTTTGGAAAGTAAGAGTCCGGTGATAATCAATCCAACCAGACTGATATAGACCCAAACGCTGTGTCGTTTCTGGATGGATTCTGACAGCTGTTGGGTTTGGGGTGATTTCCCAAAATTATTCCTGACAGCAGGAAATACACTCAGGGCGAGAGTGAATAAACCACCGATCCAGATTGCAGTAAAGAGATCATGGAGAAAAGTTACTATTCCGAAAATGATTGTTTTACTAAACATGAGAAACCGTCCCTTTTAAAAGCGAATTAATTTTATTTTTTCCAACATGTTTCTAAGACCAGCTCCGGGGAGACAAGAATCTGCCCTGGTGATCAAATTGATAGGTGATTCACTCAGCAGGTGATCCATCAGGAAAGTCAAAACCAGAAAATTGACTAACAGGAAGATTTGATTTTTATCCTAACCGGAGAATGAGCAGATCATCGACAGGACAGGAATCCTGACAGTTCAAGCATTGAATGCATTCTGAACTTCGGAGGTTTGAAGGAATTTCCTGAATATTCATGGGACACTCAGATGAGCACTGACCGCAGCCGCTGCATTTTTCTCTATTTGCTGTTAGCCTCAAAGGAGATATTTTGTTAAAGGGAGCCAGGACAGCGCCCAATGGACAGAGGTATCGGCAGGAAAATCTTTCCACCAACAGGGAGCTGATTACAAAGAGCGCCAGTACCAACCACAGCAGTGGGGTGGTCAGTTGGAAACTGAACAAAGCCCGGGCCGGACAGATCGAATGCAGAGGTGGATATACTGTCCAAACGCTGAATCCGATAACTGCAGCCAGAATAAAATATTTCAAGTACCGCAGCTTCTGTTCCTGAACAGGGTTAAGATTGAATTTCCCTGGCTGCTGCTTTGGCAATGACAGCCGTTCCTGTTGCGCGGGTATCAGCCGGTGCTTGAGGTTATGGATATAATCCTGTACTGTCCCCAGCGGACAGACCCATCCGCAGAAAGATCGTCCGGACAGTAAAGCCATGCCCAGCACGCCCAGCAGAATCGAAAAATTAAGCAAACTTGTTGTGTGCAGTGTGCCGCCAGTGCTCAAATAGGACCAGAGGGTTTCTACACCACCAAAGGGGCAAAAAGAATCAAAAGCACCCCCCCCGGGATGATTCTCCGGGGAAAATGTGCCGCAAGCCAACAAGCAGGGTCAGGATCAGGGCTGTCAGCTGCAGAATCCTGCGGGTTTGGAGGTTTTTTTCAGATTTTGGATTTGTTTTTGCCATAAACAACTTGCGAAAATAATTGTCTCCCAGGATACCACCCGGAAAAAATTCCCGGGTGGCATCCCTTATCCAAGGAGAGAAGATGGAAATCTTCGAAGAAATTTCAGATAGAAAAAATTATCTGGAAACCATGTCCGCCCCCATGATCGGGCCGGAAACCCAATACCAGGCCCAGCAGGGTGAACAGCACCAGAGCTGTAATGATAATCACAGGATACTGTCCGGGGCCGATCTTCATCCGGCAGTCCCTTGCTGCTCAGTGATCCATTCCCCGATCAACTTTTGCGTGCCCGGCAGCAGGAAAACTACCAGCAATACAGCGCTGAGCACCGGTCCGGGCAGGAACATAGAAAAGCGCCCTAAACGGATGACGTCCGTCAGTCCGACCGGGATTCCACCAAACACAGCCAGTGAAGAGGCAAAAATACCAATTTTCATTGTCCAGGGTTTGCCTGTCACCAGGGCGAAGATAAAGGCTGACCAGGCAGCAGCAGCCCACCAGTTAACCATCTGACCCATAGCATACATCCCGATTGGAAAGCTTTCTGTCACAGTTTGATAGCGGGAAATTGCTCCCACGCCGTCAATAAAGACCATCACATAAGCCAGGCCGCTGACGAAAGCAAGAATGGTGACGCGATTCTTGACCCCGCCGATAAACAGCATCCCGAACCAGAGCACAAATGCAGACAGAAAAACCCAGATGGTCGGAGTGGGCATCCCGATACTGGCAGGAGGGATCATAGGAAAAAATCCGGCCAGAATTTGCAAGTTGGCAGCTAATATTCCCCAACCCCAGGCCCAGTCCTCTTCCTTTAGAAAGCCGTAGAGAACTACCGCCCACAATGCCCCGCCGGCCATTCCTACCCATCCCATCAGGGCATGGACAATCCGGACTGTAATGGCTTCATCAGGACGACCGTCGAGAATTTTCCCTTCAACTGTGGGTATGTAGGTCACCGCAATTAGATAAAGGGCTAGAAGCCCGATCAGGATGCCAAGCACGGAGAGCACCGCTCCCAGCTTGTGATTGTTTTTTAGTTTTTTCATTCTTTTCTCCTTATCTTGGATTGAAGTCAGAGGAGAGCAAGATGCCCTCCTCAATAAATCTGTTTATTCAGTGAATTCTTGTTGGTTAAGCTCATTTAGCAGGCGTTTCTTAAAGTAAGGTATCAGCATGAAGATCAAAACGCCGGCAGCCAGCAGTGAGCCGTAGAGATAATCCAACGTTTTCGTCCGGAAAAACTGGGTGGGAACATTGATCATCAAAATGGCGATGGATCCGGTGACTGCAAACCACCAGCCTTTCTTTTTTCCGACAGCCAGCAGAGGGATGGCGGCAAAGATCAGCACCACAGCTACCCAGTTAGCCTCTCCCACCCAGTTGAACAGCCACCAGGTGAAATCTTTGTAGAGGGGATGGCCTGGTCGGGTCCACATTGTGCGCTGGGCGCCAATTCCGATCGTAAAGGCATGCGTGGCAAGCATCCCCAGAAAAGTTAACGCTCCAAAGCGGGTCAGCTTGTGCGAAATTTCCTCCTTGCGCAGGAATAGGAATGCAAAGTAACCGGTCAATCCGATTGCGGCTATCGTCAGCGGCAGCGGAAATCCATCCACCCAGCTTACGTAGGGCAGAAACATGAACATCCCGCCGATGGAAGGCAGAGCAAAGAGTGTCATTGAGAGCGGGAAGGTCCATTCAGCACCTTTTTTGATTTCCTGTGAGATGACAATCAAGGCTGCCCCGGCGACAAAGATGACTGCTCTCCAGATGGGATAGAAAGTATCGAACAGCGTCAATCCGCTTGTAAAAGCCGGGTTCCCTTTCTCAATATGATCCATCAGGTTGATCAGCACCCGCTCCAGAGATGTCTGGACCAGGAAGGGGATTAAGTAGGCCATTAGCAGCCCGATCACAATGGCAATCACGGACATGGCAGTCCGGTTCTTTTGGGAAGTTTCATTCATGAGAGCCTCCTGTGTTTGAATCATTAATTAAAAAATTTCACTGGAAAATTTGACAGAAAAATCATACCGGATCCAGTTCGGAAAATCTTTGCTTTAACGCAAATAACGCATTTTTCCAACTGCAATCTTATTAAAAATGAAATGAGCCCCGGGATCCGATCAATCCTGGGGCTCTAACTTCAAACGGAAAATTGATGAGTTTAGATCGAAACGATTTATTCCGTATATGGACTCAGCAGCCGTTTCTTGAAGAAAGGAATCAGCATCATGACCACGATGCTAAGTCCCATGAGAGATCCGTATAGGTAATCCAGCGTTGCGTGCCGGACATAATGCGTGGCGCCGCTGATTATCATAGCAAGTGCTCCGCCGATGATGGCCATGTACCAGCCGGATTTCTTCCTTACACCCAGGAAGTAAATTGCTAGTGATAGCAGGACGAAAGCCACCCACAGTCCCCACCAGGTGAAAAACGTGATGGCGATTCCTTCCCCAAACAGGGGTCTTTTCGGATGACCGTAAAGGATCCGAAAGGCAGCGTGTCCGTTGGCAAAATTTTCAGCTGCGGAGACACCCAGCATCAGGAAAACAAAGAAATCCACTAATTTCTGCTTAGCATCTCCTTTTTCGGCCAGGAGCAGGGTGAAATAGGGGATCAAGCCGATCAGCATGATGATCATCGCCGGAGGGAATCCACCATCTTTGCTGCCCACAAAGTTCATCCAGGGAACAATCATGTATGCACCGCCCATGGAGGGCATTGCCAGACAAAGCAGAGCCAGGCCGCGGGTCCAGGGTTTGCCGTTATAAAACTCTTTGGCAATCACCAGCAGGACAACGCCGGCGATGAAGCTCATTGTGCCCCAGAAGGGGTAGAAAAAGCTTACCAGCCAGGTGGTCAGTTCCAGCAGGGGCGCGCTGGGGTTGCCTTCGGCAGTGAATTTGTCAATTCGCTCAATTTGGCGGGTGACGATCGGATTCACCATATCAAAGGAGATAAAGGGGACCAGGGCGATCATCAGGACAGCTGCCACGATAATCAAAGTCAGTACGATAGTTTTGGTACGGGGTTTTGCATAGGGTGACATGTGTTTTCCTCCTCGATAACGAATGTCAAGACCAGAATAAAAAATTTGGTTTGCTAGTGCTTTATAATTGACTATACATGACTGTGTTGTGTATCACCTTGACCTAAGTCAATCAGCAAGCGGAGATTGTTCCTGGAGGTTGCATGTCAGCATCGCTTGAATTTGGTTTGTCCGAGAAACAGGTATTTAATCAGTTCCCTCCGGAGGTGTTGAGAGAGGTCATGCAGCGCGGGATCTCCAGAAAACTCCTGCCCGGAGAATATCTCTGCCACCAGGGGGAAACCTGGCCCTGTGTCGTTCTGGTAACCGATGGTCGGCTGCGGTGGTTGATGCTCTCTGCTTCTGGTAAAGAGCATCAGCTTTTTGCGCTCGAATCCGGAGAGGTGTTTTGGGCCCATTCCCTATTTGATGATCAGCCTATGCCTGCTTCTCTAGTGGCAGATAAGCAGGTGGAAGCACTGGTCTGGCCCCGGGAAATCATCCTCCCATACCTTAAACGCTATCCGGATGTGATGTGGGAAGTAACTGGTTTGCTGACGCGGATTATGAGGCGGGCCCGGGAAATAATTTATGGTCTGGCATTTCAACCCGTCGCCAGCCGATTGGCAGGGTATTTGTTAGATAATCTGCGGGATGCAGAACAGGATACATTTGAACGAGAGATGACCCTGGAAGATATTGCAGCAGTTTTAGCAACTTCCCCAGAGGTAGTCTGCCGGCTGCTGTACCAGTTCCAAGCGGACGAGATTCTCAAGGTGAACCGGACCCAGATTACTCTTCAGGATAGAGCTGCATTGCAGGATCTGGTGGAAGGGATCTAAATCTCACTCAGCTCAGAATTGAAAAATTGGCAAAAATGACATGAACAGAGTACATGAATGTCCTAATGAAAAAATCAATGCCCTGCAGCGGAACCGCTACTTTCAGGGATTGGGTGCTGATTTGATCGAGCATTTGGCTGAGGATATGCACCTGTATCAGTTTGGGACTGGAGATCCAGTTCTGTGGGAGGAGGAACCCTGTCAAGGGTTATATATTATCAAAGAAGGGCGGGTGAAACTGTTTCGTTGTTCTGAGACAGGTCGAGAGATGATCGTCAAAATTATGGGGCCTGGGGACACATTTAACGAAGTGCCAGTCCTTGACGGTCTGGGAAACCCCGTCAACGTTACTGCGATCGAAATCTGTCTGATCTGGGTTGTCCGGGCAGAAACCATTCGCACCTTGACTGAAATGCACCCGGAAGCTTCTCAGAAGATCATTCTCAATCTGGCTGGAAACCTCAGAATGTTGATTGATTTGACAGCAGAGTTATCATTTAATACGGTAACATCCCGCCTGGTAAATTTTTTAGTGAACCAGCCGGACAGTATCAGATATGGGGATCAATCTTTAATGATCACCCAGGATGAGTTAGCAAGCCGAATCGGGACAGTGCGGGAAGTTGTCTCCCGCTCGTTGAAGGAATTGGAAGATTCAGGAGCGATCCAGGTTTCCCGGGGGAAAGTGTTAATTACAGCTCCTGAGTTGCTGCTCCAGTGGGAATAAGGAGCGGATCGCACCGGAGAATGCATTAACCTGGATCACTCTTTTGGGGTCAGCTTTCCAGACTGATTGGTCTTTCCGTAGATGAGCTTGTGGCAGGACTCAGATTAGCTCGCACTATCAAAGCGATCCCGATCAAGGTGAGCAATCCTCCGCTGATTTGCATCAGGAGATGGAAGGCATCTGCATAGTTTACACCATCCATGAAATGGGATGGACCAGCCCACATTTGGACACTGAGAAAGAGCATACCGGAGACGATAGCTGTCATCCCACCGGCAGTCCCTGCCTGGGTGCCAGCGGGTTTTTCAAGCTCTGCCCAATCCTTTACTGAAGGAATCTGGAGGATAATAAAGAAGATCAGGGTCAAAATTGTGAAGTAAACGATAAAGTCCAGCGGCATGGAAGACCCTCGCAGCCAGCGGGAGGTGACCATATGGGTGACCCCCAGTGCTGTCCCAAAAACAAGGATCCAGAGGCTGCTGCGTAAAGCATTTTTTCGGGATTTTGAAAGTCTAATCGTAGCCCGGATTCCCAGGATGCCTGTAGCTACGGCAGCTAGCACATAAAGAATGTAGAGCCACTGGTATTCAGCCAGGGCTTTCATGCTGTCATACTGGGCAGCATCCAGTGCGACGCAGGTCGTACCGATCCCACTCAACAGGGTCAGGGCAGCCGTCAAACCTAACAGCAGAATTGCCAAAAACCGAACGATTTTTTTCATGATCAATTTCTCCCTGGACTTTTATCTAAACGAATCTTTGGTGAATAATTTTATTTTGAACGTTTTAGATCTTTGTTGAATCCCGCTGCAAAGGCTGCTGTCATCAGCAGCAGAAGAGGTGCAAGAATACTGAGGACAAATTGCTGACTGAAGAAAAGCAGCTGAGATCCGCTGGAGAGAAATGCCAGGGCGATTCCGCCAATCCCAATTAATGCCCCTCCAATACCCACCCAGAAAAAACCCTGCGGTGCTCGCTGTTTGCGTTCTGCGAAAATTGGGCCCAGGAATATAACCAAACCTGCCGCACCGTGGAATACTGGAACGGCTAAAGCCTTGAGAGACATACCGGTGATGCTGGTCAAAGCAATGGCGGTAAATCCGATTAATGTGAACCAGGCATACAGCTTTTTCCACGAAGGATAAAATTGATTTGCGATTCCCAGGGAAATGCCCAGTGGAATCAAGCTTGCGACCGTTAAAACAAGGGGAGAAGAGAGGATGTTCCATCCAAAGACAATCAATAGCAGTCCTGATATCAAGAGCACCCCAAACCCCACCAGATAATAGATATCAGGCAGGGATTTTGTCTTGGAGTAGCGGGTGTAAAATTTCCAGATTAAATATACAGCAATCAGACCCGTTAAAAGCAGAATGAATCGATCTAGAATTGTCATGGTTCTCTCCTTATCATGGATAGTTGATATCTAATATGGATTATCTCTTTTTGAGAGAATCTTGTCTGTGATTAAAGTTACAGAACTTGAAATGGTTTTGCGGGGAAGGGGTTTGTTTGGGAAAATCGGCCAACCTGGGTCCTATCCCCTGAATATTCAGTTGTTGAGTCTTAATCAGCTCTTGACAGGGTCTTAACAATATCTTGATATCTAATAAGTACACTGGAAATCGGTATAGTAACAATTGCAGGTAAAATGTTTTTGGAGTGAGGAGCTGAGAGATGGTTGATAGCAAACGGATAGTATCGAAACAAACCAGAAACAACCTGGTGCTGGACAGCGTATTGTTGATTGGCGGGCTGCTATCTGCTTTATCGGGTATCTACTTTTTGTTTTTACCGGTAGGCGGATATCAGGGAGGTCGGAACCCGATGTATGGGATTCGGATTTTCTTTGAGAGGCACACCTGGGGAAATATTCACACCTGGGCCAGTGTGGTGATGATTGCTGTCGCTGCAGTACACATCCCGCTGCATTGGAACTGGATTGTCAACATGACCCGGCGGGGGGCAGCTGCTTTTACAAAGAAATCCAAACTCAATATTTACAGCCAATTTAACCTGGGAGTTAATGTGGTGCTGGGGTTAAGTGGAGTGTTGACAGCGCTCAGCGGTCTGTACTTTTTACTGGTCCCTGGAGCCAGCCATGAGTCGTTGGTTTCGGATCCGGTCTGGTTCTTCAGCCAGCTGGGCTGGGATTTAATTCACACTTGGAGCGGCGTTGTGATGATTGCCGCGGCTGTCCTCCACTTTTGGATCCATTGGAAGTGGTTTTATAAGATTTACCGGAAATATTGGCAGGCAGTTTTGCCCTTTTTTGCTGGACGGGATCTTTCCCGCAAGTTTTCTAAAAATTGAGAAGATAATTGTTGATCTTGATCTGTGCCTGGAGGAAAAAATGAAGAAAGTATTCTTGTGGGGTATCTACCTGGGATTTGTGGCGGTACTGATTTTTGGAGCAGTTAACCGGACTACTGCAAAATCAGAGGGGCCTGAACGGGAACAGCCGCTGGCGGCAGGAGACAGGAATAATGAAGAAATTCATTCTGGCTCTGGAGAGAGGAATTGATCAGGTCGAGAGAGGGCGAACCCGGAAAGTGATGCTGGAGAACAGGTGGGTGAAGCCAAAAGCGATCATGATCTCACTGGCGAGTACGCCGCAGGTGAAGAAGGTCATGACTGGTTGGAGTTGAGGGGAGTAGTTGTTGAGGTGGATGATATCGCAATAGTTGTTGATACTGGAAACGAAATATTTATTGAGATTTCCCGTCGGGCTTATCGTTTTGCTGCAGAACTTGGGTATTCACCAGGAGTTGGGGATGAAATTGTTCTGGCTGGTTTTTTTGAAGCCAATGAATTTGAGGTGGGTTCTATCATGGAGGAGCAGTCCGGACAGGTCTGGGTTTTGAGGGATAAAACGGGTCGACCGTTATGGTCGGGAAGCGGAAACTAAAACCTTAAATTGGATTGGTGGTTATTTGTGACAGGGCGCATTCTCAATGCGTCCTGTCTGTTATTAACACTTTAGTGAGTTGAGGGCGCGAAGCGCCCGAAACAAAAAACCACCA
>CAZTWV010000044.1:0-25194 GCA_964618295.1 uncultured Anaerolineales bacterium
TAGGACGTTCCACAGAGGGCTCTCGGCCCCAGTTAGACAAGCAGCCCGTGGCCTTCGGTGTGGGGGAAAGTTGGGAAAAGGTCCTGGCTCCCCTGGAAGAGATCCAGCCCGAGCGTGTGGTGTTCGATGGCGAAAAGGGGGTGGAGGAGCAGGTAGAGACCCAGTGGCCTGAAACCAAAAAACAGCGCTGTTTATGGCATCTACCACACCAGATGTATTATCATCTGTGGAAAGATGGGTTGAAAAAGGAAGAGAGTGATCCCATCCGATCGCGGCTGAAATATCTGATCTATGAGAAGCAGGAAATCGACCAGGCCCAGGAAGCCTATCAAGAGCTGGTGGATGTGCTTTGTCAAGCCGATTTGGATCACGGGGCTGAACATCTCCAGAGAGCTCAAGAGAACGTGTTCACGTTCAGGGAGCATCCCCAGGGTGTGTTCTCTGAACGACCGGAGCCTGAAGATACGGATGCAGCCCTGGCCACCAGCCCACTGGAAAGAGAGATGAGAGAGGTCAACCGGCGGACAGACAACGGCTCCCGTTGGAGTATCTCCGGTGTGAGAAATATGGTGGGCCTGGATATGGCTCGACGTTATAATACGGAAGATTGGCAGGAGATTTGGGACCAACCCAAAGAAAAATATTCGTTCAAATTCTCTGTTAAAGTTCAGGCGGAGATGGTGTATTCAAACTCAAATGTCAAAACAACTTAATGCTATTAAAGAATTATTCAATATGAAAAAGAATACCTCGGTCGGGGACCTCTGGAGGCGAAAAGTTATCTGATGGATGATCTGGCCATTATCCGTCTCCGCGGCGTTTTAACCCCTGCAGAAGAAAAACTTGTTGAAAACAGGGAGGGTCGTACGCTTGTAAAAGATGCCCGCCGGCAGCTCTTTGAGACTTCGCGTGAAATCCTGGAAGAAATCGTAGAGGATGTCCTAGATCGGCAACTGGAAAGTTTATTTTCCGATATCTGCCTTCTATCAAGTGAAAGAGTTATTGTCCTCACTTTTTCCAATTCACAAAATAAATAAGAGCTTCGATCATTTTTGTAAATTTGGTGTAAGAAAAGCTGGGACAGTCTTGTCAACAATGCAGCTAAATTGTATATTCAACAACAGAAGCGGCTGACCCAGTAAAGGGTCTTCATGACAGAAAACCAGTTACCAAGTACGCCGGCGCATCCTTCAAGGGATTCTGCCGGTGTATTTTTTTTTGGAGACCATCTATGAACAACATAAAAAATTACTCAATCTCACCTGATAAAATCAAGCGCTTCTTACTTGATGCCTGGCAAACAGGCCACGGCGGTGATCCTGATCAAATTCATTTTTTGCAGGGCGAAAATGTTATTTCCCTGATGATTCCCCGGGCATTTTATCAGGCAGAAAAGAAACTCTTCAACAGTGCAAACGCAACCAGCAGCACCAGAATTCTCAATCAATATATCCGCACCTTGCTGGAATCAGTAGCTGAAGAAGCCATCCCTCTTATTGAGAAATACAGCAATCGATCGGTCACCAAAATCATCCCCTTGATCGATTTGGAAGCTGGTTGGATCACTGCTCTTTACAAACTTGGATCGCCAGAAATTTCAAGGGAGGACAAGCATAATGTCTGAAAACAAAATCCATAATTCAGATAATTGGTATCAGCTGTCTGTTGGTGATACCAGTGAAGAACTTCAAGTTAATCCTCAAAAAGGTTTAAGTGAACTTAAAGCTGCGCAAAGAATCGAAAAATTCGGCCTCAATGAATTAATTGATCGGGGCGGAAGAAGTATTTGGAGCATCCTTTGGGCCCAACTCACCGATGTTATGGTGCTTGTCTTATTTGCAGCTGCCCTGATTTCTCTTCTGGTAAGTGACTGGAAAGACGCTGTAGCTATTTTTGCAATTGTTCTCCTCAACACCATTATTGGCCTTGTACAGGAGTACAGAGCCGAGCAGGCCATGGCCGCCTTGAAACAAATGGCGTCACCCAATGTAAAATTGCGCCGGAACGGAAAACTTGAGGAGATTAATGCCAAGATGCTTGTTCCAGGAGATGTGATTTTTCTGGAAGCTGGAAGCAAGGTGCCAGCGGATGCCCGCCTGCTGGACTCTGCTAATCTGAGAGTGGAAGAAGCCTCATTAACAGGTGAGTCTGAGCCGGTCGATAAAACTCTGAATCCCATTCCGGGTGAGAATATCACGCTTGGAGATCAAACCAATATGCTGTTTATGGGGACCACGGTAACTTACGGCCGCGGCTCAGCAATTGTGGTCTCGACAGGCATGAAAACAGAGTTGGGACAGATTGCCGAAATGATTCAAGGAGTGGAAGAGGAACAAACCCCACTTCAAAAACGCATGAATCAAATGGGGAAAAATCTTGCCCTTGTTGCTCTTGTCATTGTGGCGCTGGTTTTTGTTCTCGGTCTGCTACGGGGTGAAGATCCCGGAGAAATGTTCCTGACCGCGGTTGCGATGGCGGTTGCTGCTGTTCCCGAAGGCCTCCCGGCAGTTGTAGCTATCGCTTTAGCTCTTGGGGCCCAGAGGATGCTGAAACGAAAATCCTTAATCCGCAAACTGCCGGCTGTTGAAACCCTGGGATCTGTTACAGTCATCAGTTCAGATAAGACAGGGACCCTGACTGCAAACCAGATGGAATTAAAAATGCTGGATGTAGCCGGGAACACTTTTCACCTGGATCCAATTCCCGGTCCTGATCATGTCCTGGATAGTTATCAGGACCTCAATCCAGCAGCGAGACTTTTGATTCTTGGTGGGGTGTTAAATAATGACGCCCAGCTGGTCCAGGATAACACTGAGCCAGAAGCTTACCTTATTCTTGGCGATCCTACTGAAGGCGCACTTGTTTCTGCAGGAAATAATTTAGGCCTCGATAAATCTCAGCTCGACTCACAATATCCAAGAACTTCTGAGGTGCCATTTAGTTCGGAAAGAAAGCGGATGACTACAGTTCATTCTCTAAATAAATTCAATACTGACAATGATCTCATAACCAAACTTCCAGGAATCCCAGATCAAACGCAATCAATTTCCTTCACAAAAGGTGCGGGAGATGGAATTCTCAGCATCAGCCAACAAGTTTACACAAACGGCCACATTGAACCTTTAGATGAGACCTGGGAAAAACGGATTCAATCCGCAATGGATTCCATGGCGAAAGACGGTCTTCGCGTCCTCGGTCTTGGATACAAAACTCTGAATGAAGCAAAAGACAAATACAACCCTGCTGAACTTGAAGAATCCCTGGTTTTCCTTGGCCTATTTGGGATGATGGATCCACCAAGGCCAGAAGCTTTCCAGGCCGTTAAAGAAAGCCAGCAAGCCGGGATCCGAACCATGATGATCACTGGCGACCATCCCTTAACTGCAGAAAGAATCGCTAGAGATCTCGGGATCTCTAAGGATGGAAAAATCCTCACAGGTAAAGAATTGTCCGTACTTAACGATCAGGAATTAAAAAAAGCAGTCCAAGACACCAATGTTTACGCCAGGGTCGCTCCGGAGCATAAACTAAGGATTGTTAGCGCACTTCAAGAACTCGGCGAAGTCGTGGCAATGACCGGTGACGGTGTGAATGATGCTCCCGCCCTCCGGAAAGCTGATATTGGAGTTGCAATGGGGATCACCGGCACAGATGTTTCCAAAGAGGCAGCTGATATGGTGCTCCTCGATGATAATTACGCTACAATTGTCAGCGCTGTAAGAGAAGGCCGGACAATTTTTTCGAACATCAGGAAGTTTATTCGCTACACCATGACCAGCAATGCTGGAGAGGTGATGGTTATGCTTCTGGCACCTTTCCTCGGTATGCCGCTTCCCCTGACAGCGCTCCAGATCCTCTGGATCAACCTCGTTACCGATGGTCTTCCCGGACTTGCTTTGAGTATTGAACCAACAGAAGAAAACACAATGAATAGGCCACCCATTGATCCTAAAAAAGGCGTTTTCTCAGATGGAATTAGCGTTCAGATAATCTGGGTTGGCATCCTGATGGCCTTAATCTCGCTGGGGGTTGGTTATTGGGGTTGGGCTACAGGAAATCCCTACTGGCAAACCATGATTTTCACCACCTTGACGCTTTCTCAAATGGGTAATGCACTTGCCGCTCGGTCCGATATACGATCCCTCTTTCAGCAAGGTCTCCGGACAAATTATGCCATGCTCGGTGCAGTCTCCTTGACCCTGATCTTACAGCTTTTCATAACATATTTTCAGCCGTTGAATGGAGTTTTCAAAACACAACCGCTTCCGTTCCAGGAACTTTTGATCAGCCTGGGAGCCAGCCTGGGAGTTTTCACCGCAGTTGAAATTGAAAAGTTGATCAAACGGTTCAGGACAAAACACTAACCGGGATTCATTACAATAAGGATGAAAACATGTTCGCCGGAATAGATTTATTATCATCTTTTCAGCAAAACACGACCGCGCTCGATATCGAACACGGTTTGGTGATGCTTTTACTGCTTTACGGACTTCTCACCTACCGCGGTCCCAAGCTGCAAAAATGGGTTCCGGCAGTTGTTACTGCAGGAATCCTGCTGGCAGTCTTTACCCCGTTCCACCAAATACCTTTATTCTGGCCCATTATTACAGGCCTGATCACACCGCCTTTCTTGTGGCAAGCGGCTGTTAACATAACTCAAAGCAGCAAACCTCAATACACATGGTCTGTTTTTGCCTGGGTCGTCCTGTTAGGATTGACGGCGGCTGGATTGACGCTGCTCAGTGACCAGGCTTTATCAACTTCCATCCTGCTTGGAACACTTACTGTTACCTTGATCTGGTATTTCAGGGAATCAGCTGCTGAACGAAGTTTTCTTTCAACCCTGGGTCAAATCAGTCTGGTTATTTTACTGACTGAAATTGATCTAGCAATCATTTCTTTGCGGTCTCTATTCGGAAATTTTTTCTCCGGCGCTGCAATTGGATTCGGGCTCGGGTTTGCAGGTCTCGCCCTTTACCGTCGAATCCAGATTGAAAGCTTGAAAAAATTGTATTTCTTTTTTTGGGCTTATGTCACATACTTAGCAGGCGTAATTCTTGGCACATCTCCCATAGCTGCTACCCTGGCTGCAGCAATCCTGGTTGCTGTCTATGGTTACAACACCGGTTTGTGGGCCACAAGAAAAGAAATTCCAGTTCCGATCCAAATTCCTCTCTTCTTTTACTTATCCTCAATAGCCTGGCTTTTTTTAGGTTGGCAGGCTAATACAAACCTCCCGGTCAGCAAACTGGCTTCGCTGCCAGTTATTTTTGTAATTCTTCTGGGCGGAGTATTTCTGATTCGAAGATTACTTCCTGTAGAAACCGTTGATGGAGAAAATCAGTTAATAAAAAAATCTGGCGCAATACTGATGCTCTTAAGTGGCGGTCTCCTGCTCTGGCCAGCGGAGGACGCTTTAGCCACTTTGCTTGTTGAGCTTGCTATCTTGATTTCATTAGCCCTGATTCTTTTCTTGAGAGAAGTAATCCGCCCGCTATTTGACTTACTGGAAATCCCCTTGTATTGGCCAGCAGATACTCCAGAACAAGATGAATGAATTATTTAAAATAAATTTGGAGGGAATATGTTGAAAAAAATCTATGACTATAAAAATTTTCGCGGAGACTTGATTGGGGGTCTTGTTGCGGGGGTTGTTGCCCTTCCCCTGGCACTGGCCTTTGGTGTTCAATCCGGCCTGGGTGCAATTGCCGGCCTGTATGGAGCGATCGCCATCGGAATCCTAGCTCCAATCTTTGGCGGTACTCCAACACAGGCAAGCGGTCCCACAGGACCAATGACAGTTGTATCAGCCGCATTGATTGCAGCCGCTATCAACCGCTATGGAGGTGTTGATAACGCTCTGGGAATGATTTTGCTCACCTTTTTATTAGCTGGTGCATTCCAGATCATTTTTGGATTCTTGAATATTGCCCAATACATTAAATTCCTACCCTATCCTGTTATCTCTGGATTCATGAGCGGGGTTGGTTTGATCATCGTCCTGCTCCAGGTATTTCCTTTTGCCGGTGTTACTGCTCCAAAAACGACCATTGCTGTAATCACCGAGCTTCCACGTTTTTTTGCAGAGATTAATCTGGCAGCAGCAGGTCTTGGCCTCCTGACCGTGGCCATCTACTATCTTTTTCCAAAGATCACAAAAGCCGTACCCAGTGCACTGGTTGCGTTAATCTCGGTCAGCATTTTGGCTTTTTTCCTGCCGGTGAGTGTTCCATTAATTGGAACAATCCCGGAAGGGCTGCCTTCCTTACAACTTTCCGAGATGTTTCCAATCGATTTTTCTGCCTATCTATTGATCCTGGAATACGCCCTGGTCTTAGCTGTACTGGGATCAATTGACTCTCTTTTGACTTCAGTTATTGCAGACAACATCACCAAAACGAAGCACGACAGCAACAGAGAGTTGATCGGTCAGGGTATCGGAAACATGGTTGCAGCTCTTTTTGGCGGCATTCCTGGAGCAGGAGCTACCAAAGGCACAGTAGTCAACATCAATGCCGGAGGAAGGACTCGACTTTCCGGGACTATCCATGGCTTGTTCCTGCTCGCTGTCTTGCTTGGATTGGGCCAGTTAGCAGCCTACATCCCCCTCTCCGTCCTGGCAGGGATCCTGATTCCAATTGGATTAAATATCATCGACTACAAAGGACTCCGCCATCTTGGCCGGGTTCCCAGGGCTGATGCTGTTGTTTTGATCGCAGTCTTTGCAATTACCACTTTCGGCAGCCTGATCCAGGCTGTTGGTGTAGGCGTGGTACTTGCCTCCCTGCTCTTCATGAAACAGTCCAGCGATATGGCTGAACAAGGCACTTCTGTTTCTGCCCTTTCAGGAATCCAGGGTGAAAAGATCTGGAAAGATGAAGCTGAGTTTTATTCAGAGCTTGAAAATTGTGTTTACATCAAACATCTTTACGGTCCGATGTTCTTTGGATTTACGTCGCATTTCCAAAAATTGATTTCAGACCTGGATGAAAGCATCTGCGCCCTTGTGATTCGAATGGATCGAGTTCCCCACATTGACCAATCAGGGCTTTATGCCATGGAAGATGCTATTCTCGAACTGACCCGCAAGGATGTAAAAGTTCTGATCACAGGCATCCATCCTCAACCCCTGGATATGCTGCGCGTGATAGACGTAATTCCTGACTTGCTGCCCGAAAATCAGCTATTTGAGGACTTCGAAGAAAGTGTTGCCTGGTTGGAAAGTGAGCTAAATATCGGATCAGATCAATCCATCCCGACAGATGAAGTTCTCCCAGTCTGAGCAAACAAAATAAAACCCATTTACCAAAGGAGTAAAAAAAATGGTTACGAGAACAAAAGATGAATTAAAAGCCATTAAACCGGAACAAGCTCTCCAGTTCTTGAAAGATGGAAACCTGCGCTTTCTGGAAAATCAAGGAAAAGATCATCCTTACCTGTCCCAGGTAGATGCGACCTCCGGCGGTCAGCAGCCATTTGCAGTTGTTCTTGGGTGTATTGATTCCCGGGTACCACCAGAGGTAATTTTCGATCTTGGGATTGGAGATGTATTCAGCATCAGAATAGCGGGAAATTTCGTTAATGAAGATATCCTGGGTAGTATGGAGTTTGCCGCGAAAGTTGTCGGTTCAAAGCACTTCCTGGTGCTGGGGCATACCAGCTGTGGAGCAGTTCAGGGCGCTTACCAGGACGTGGAACTTGGTAATCTTACCGGTCTATTAGAGAAAATCAAACCTGCTGTCGACAAAGTCAGAGAGCATTCTGAGCAGGGGCAAGAACTTGATATCAACGAAATCGCCAAAGAAAATGTGCTGCTAACGATCCAGGAAATCAAGTCCCGCAGTCCGATCTTAAAAGAAATGGTGGAAAATGGTGAAATCGGATTATCCGGCGCAATGTACAATGTAGGGACCGGGAAAGTTTCTTTCTTTGAGTAGCCCACCTTTTTGTTCATGCGCCCGCAGCTTTACTCATTTTCTGCGGGCGCTAATCGTTTAATTCTATTTCTTGGTCCTGTCTCCAGCCATTACCACGATTGACGTTTCAGAGCGATTGGCACATGTCACGTCCGGTAATTTATCCCCAGCTGGTTAATACTTCTTTCCCGGTAATCTCAAGGCGATCTGGTTTTTGGCACCTAATCCAGTCAAACCTGGACTTTTTTAGTCTGCCTCCCAACCCTTAACCAATTTTCAATCTACCACCGATCACAAACCGGGATTTATTGGTCCTGATCAGTGTCAATCACTGGCTCAGGACCAATATTTGCGGTCATCAGGATTGCCATCCACCGAGTTTCCTCAGAATTTTCGAGGATCAATTTTGTAGCAATCAAAGTCAGCGGGACTGCGAGTATTGTTCCTGCTGGCCCCAACACGTATCCCCAGGCAACCAATGATAACAAAACGAATAAAGGAGATATATTTAAATCTTCACCCAAAACCCTGGGCTTTAATATGTTCTCAATAAATGTGTTGATGATTATATAGCCGATGATCACAATCAACATCTGGGACCAACCAAACTCTAAGAGTGCAAGCAGCGCTGGTGGAATGATTGAAATAATGATCCCAAGATTAGGAATATAATTCATCAAGAAACCGAGCAGCCCCCACAGAACCGCAAAATCAACCCCCATAATAACAAGCAGGAGTGTGTTAAGAACTCCGGTCAGGATACCTGTCTGGGTGGTGATAGAAACATAGCGCCGGATAGCGATCAGCAGTTCTGCAATATCCTGTATTTGTTTTTCTTTAAGGAGCATTTTTTCTACTTTTCCAGGCAGCCGAGCGAAATCAGCAAGCATAAAAGCTACCAGGAGAATAACAATAAACCAGTTTGAGAAAGCATCAAGCAAGCCCCCCATTAAATTGCCAGCTAAATTCATAATCTGGGTCACATCAAACATCTCAGGATTGATCATGTTGTCAATGTTAATTGGTAAATCTTCAGCTAACACAATCAAGCTGTTAACAAGACTCTGCAGCTGATTAGAATAATCAGGAATTCTATTTATAAAGCTTGTTACTGAAACCACAGTGATACTGATCAGAATCACAACAATTGCCAGTACAATCAGCATTACCAGAAATAACGAAATCCAGCCAGGAACTCCCCGTTTTTGAAGTCCCCGCTGGATTGGAACAAATAAAATTGCCAGCACAAGAGCGATCAAGATCGGAGTAATCACGCTTGCTGCTTCCCGCATCCCAAATGCAACCACCACAAAACAAGCTGCTAAAATTAATACCCTTGAGGCGGAACTTAATTCATGACTTTCGCGCAAACTTTCGCCCATCAGATTATCCTGTTTTAAATCTAAATTTTTTTAGTTAATCGAATCACTACTTGATAGTATCAATTATACCTTTCCAGCATTCAGTTCAAATCAAGATCAGACAGATTAACAAACACTTAACAAAAAATCCATTCCATCAAAGTGCTGTTTTCCTAATCACCATCTCGGCTGCCTTGATCCCATCCACCGATGATGATAATATCCCCCCCGCATACCCTGATCCTTCTCCTACAGGATAAAGCCCCCTGATGGACACACTTTGAAGTGAGCTGTCTCTGACTATTTTGACAGGAGATGAAGTTCGGGTTTCGACTCCTGTCAACATCGCGTCCGGAAGATCAAACCCAGCAATTTTTTTCGTGAATTCCGGGACTGCTTCTCGGATCGAATTCACCACATATTTAGGTAATGCAAAATCCAGGTTAGCCGGGGTAATTCCAGGCTGGTAAGACGGCTTTACATCACCAATCCTCTCAGAGGGTAAACCTAACAGAAAATCTTCCAACCGCTGCACAGGTGCTCGATAGTCAGATCCCCCTAATTGATATGCCAGCTTTTCCCAGGTCCGTTGATATGTTATTCCACCCAGGTTCCCTTGAGGAAAATCAGCGGGAAACACCTCAACAACCAGGGCGCTGTTTGCATTTCTTTCCCGCCTGGAGTATTGGCTCATCCCATTTGTGACAACGCTTTCCGATTCAGAAGAAGCAGCGAGCACGGATCCACCAGGACACATACAAAAACTGTAAACTGTTCTCCCAGATTGACTGTGATAAACCAATTGATAATCAGCTGCGCCCAATCTTGGATGTCCAGCAGCGTCTCCATATTGGCTCCGGTCAATTAGAGTCTGGGGATGCTCAATACGCAGTCCAATCGAAAACGGTTTGGGCTCAATCACAACCCCGCGGGTCTCCAGCATCTCAAAAGTGTCACGGGCGCTATGCCCGATCGCCAATATGACCTGATCTGAAAATATTTTTTCTCCCCCATTCAGCACGACCCCTGTAATCTTCCCGTCGTTCAAAATCAAATTTACTACTTTTTTTTCGAAGTGATATTCGCCGCCCAACGATGTGATCTTAGCTCGCAATTCTTGAACTATTTTAACCAATTTCAGAGAACCAATATGAGGTTTCTTTTTATAGAGGATATCTTGCGGGGCTCCTGCAGAGGCGAATTCTTCCAAAACTTTTTTGGGGCGATTTTCCTTGTCCTTAATTCTTGAATATAGTTTTCCATCAGAAAAGGTCCCGGCTCCCCCTTCTCCAAACTGGACATTGGTCTCCGGGTCTAACTCGCTGTTCCGCCAGAAATTAAATGTACTCTGAGTTCTCCTGACCACTTCCTTGCCCCGTTCCAGTAAAATTGGCCGTAATCCAGCTTCGGCCAGAATCAACCCTGCAAATATTCCAGCTGGTCCAGTGCCGACAATCAGTGGTCTATTTTTTATTTCTCCGGTTCCAGGTTTTGGAGCTTGATATTGACTTTCCTCAATCTTTGCGACAGACTTGAAACGTGTTATTGATCCATAAATTCTTTCAGGGTCCTTCACCTCAGCAATTATAGTGTAGACCAGTTTTATTACACCTTTCCGCCTGGCATCAACACTGCGTTTTTGGATCTTGTATGCTTCCAACTCTTCCTTCCCAATCAGAAGCCGATTCAAGATCTCATTTTCCAGATCTTGCTCCAAATGATCAAGAGGAAGGATGATATTTGAAATTTTCAGCATAATTATGGTGCACACCTTTTATCTATACCCAAAACTGGCGCTGAACATTTAATGGAAACCCAATAATATTATTTTCCTAGATTGTCAATCAAACAAATACAGTTGGAACAGCTTATTTATTTTTCAAACCTACCTAATTGTACTTTATTCCCAACTTGTTTTTTGGGGATGAAATTTTTATGTAGTACGAGGATCTGGTCAACATTTATGTAAGTAATTTAGGCGAGATTTATGGTTAAATCCTAGTAGTGTTGTTATATTATATGGGAATCTATGACCAGAAAAGTGTAGATCATACAGCCTGATCCAAGAACCTCCCAGGATCTATCATCCATATTTATTGAATGGGGAGATCAGGTAAAACTGGTACCTACATTAAAAGACGCCTCAGCTGCATTGCAGCTTATGCAGCCCGATTTGATTTTATTGGATATCGTGTTACTGGGAAAGGATTGGGCAAAAAAAATTCCCATTCTTCATCAGCGTTTCCGAAAAACCGATCTTATTTTTACCTGCTACAATTTTCCCTCACTTACGACCCAGGAAAAAAATGAAATTAGCAAGCACAGGATTCTGAAAGGTCCTTATACAAATTACGGCATCCGTCTTGCTCTTGAAAAAAGAAGTTTTGAGCCAGCCTTAGAGCCTGAATCTGTTAAAAGTCAGAAGAAGATAAGATTTCCAATACGTTTTAAACTCACTTTACCATTTTTACTGCTTGCTCTGGCTTTTACGCTTGCAGTTTCTTATCTAACAACCCGGATTGTGTTTGACACAGTAGAAGAAAGGTTTACAAACCAGCTGATTGAAGCGGGAAAACTCTCCTCGGAATGGATGGTGACCGAAGAAAATCGCTTACTTAATACACTCCGGCTTCTGTCTAATACTTCCGGTGTTAGTGAGAATATCCAAAAAAGAAATCCCGAGAAACTGCGAGAGTTATCTCTTCCGATTGCAGTCAATAACAAAGAAGAGGCAGTAATCATTCTAGATAATCAAGGAATTTCTGTGTTATCAATGTACCGCGCCGAGAGGGGAAATCCAGAAGATTATGAATTTTCCAGCAGCGAATCAACATACTCATCCCATGAAATTGTCCAATCGGTAACCAATGGTGAATTTGATCAACTTGGAGACAAGTTCGCTGGGGTAATCGAGACCCCCTTTGGAACTTACTTCTTTTTATCTGGACCGGTGTATGACGGCAGCACTCTAACCGGTGCAGTCCTGGTTGGAAAATCACTTCAAACGCTTACAAGCGAGATGAGGGAAGCAACCCTGGCTCAGACTACTCTTTACCAAACAACTGGCGAAATGCTCGCTACAACCTTTTTCAGTCCCCGGGAGGTGACAAATTTTAGTCCCGATCAGATTCTCGATGATCAGGATCAAATCAGCTACTATCAAACCTTTACTCAAGCCGGGATAGACTATACCGAAATTCTGGGTCCATGGGAAGTCCGGGGAGGAAAAGATATTGGCCTGATCGGCTCTGCCATTCCCCAAAACTACTTGGTTAATACCAGCTGGATCACCAGAGCTCAGATCTTTATCGCCCTGGCAGTCTTTATCCTGCTAATTATTCTGATTGGATCGCAGTTAGCCCGCAGAATCTCACAACCAATTACCAAACTTGCTGAAGCATCAGAAGAAATTGCCGAGGGAAACTTAATGGTCTCATTCCCTATCGACGGGAGTGACGAAATTACAGTACTGAAGGAATCATTTAACAAAATGGTTCAGTCATTGAGAGAATCTAATCACCAAATTATTGATGCTTACGACAGCAGTCTTGAAGGCTGGTCTCGAGCTTTAACTCTCCGCGATCATCAAACCGACGAACACAGCCATCGTGTTGTAAAAATGACTCTTGAAATGGCTTCAAAATTAAAAATCCCCCGGGAAGAGCAAATCCAGATTAAGCGCGGCGCCTTGCTTCATGATATTGGTAAAGTAGGTATCCCGGATAATATCCTCTTGAAACCAGGAAAGCTGGATGACTGGGAATGGGAAATTATGAAGAAGCATCCAATTCTGGCTTTTGAGATGCTACAACCTATTGATTTTTTGCAAAAATCCCTTGAAATCCCACTTTATCATCATGAAAAATGGGACGGCAGCGGCTATCCATACGGATTGAAAGGAAAGGAAATTCCCATATCTGCTCGAATTTTTTCCGTAGTTGACGTTTACGATGCTTTACTTACAGATCGCCCATACCGAAAAGCCTGGAGCAGGAATCAAGCGCTGCGCTATATCTCGGAAAACAAAGGGAAGCACTTTGACCCTGAGATTGTGGACGTTTTCCTCCAGCTTTTCGGGACATTGTAATCCAAGTAGATATTCCTGTAAGAGGATTCATGACTGGCGGGAACATGTTTGTCTCAAAGAAATCAAACTGGATCCGAACAATAATTTATGCTGTTTTAATAATGGCCTTTTTTGCTCTTGGAGGATGGTTTCTAACCACCAGGTCATGGAAATTTTTACCAGAAGATAATCCGCTAAAGATTGTATTGCACGCTTCTTCTGAGGCTGATTATTCACAAGTCTTGAAACCCGGAGAAGTAGCCCCAATTGAATTAGCAATTATTGAAGAAGTTATCAAGGACGATAACCCGAGCCCTGCCGAATTATCCATAAGAATTATTCAGATCCAAGAAAATCTTGATAAACCAGTCCCAACGATCACGCCCCAAGCTCAAAGTAATATCACGGAAATTACACCTACCCTTATTCTGACTGCGGACACTGAACAACCTCCCGCAACAAACACACAAACGTTAGAGTCAATCACTCCAAGCATTACAATTCAATTATCGACCACGCTGGATTCAACTCAAAGTACTGAGACGGCTGCTGTGCCCAACCCTTCTTTTACGAAGACGAATACGCCTATTCCAGCAAGCTCAACACAGACTAACCCTCCAACAAGCATACCACCGTCCCGCACAAACACGATCACCGCTCCTACCTTGACATCTGTCCCAGCTTCCGAGACATCTCCAGCACCGACAAATACTCAAATCCCACCGACCAACACTCCCGTTCCAACAACAGCAACCTCAGCACCTCCAACCAGCACTCAAGCGCCTCCAACCAGCACACCCAATATCTGCAGTCAAATATCGCTTGCGTACTATTCAACTATTGTTCGTCACAGTGTGTGGAGAATTCAAAACAGCAGCGGAACATCCCCGATCATTTCAAGAATTGCCATCTCCTGGCCATCATCTAATGACGACCTTGATAGGATTTATTACCAGGGAGAATCAATCTGGAACGGAAATGTTAATCCTCCAGAAGCTGATATCAATTCAGGTTGGTCCGGAGATGCGGGCCGTAGAACAGTTACCCCCTCAAGTAATTCATACTTAAGCTTCCGTTTTGACAATCTAGCTAACTTTTCCGGATATACAATCAAAGTTTACCTCTCAAATAGCTGCACAATTTCAGCAAACCGTTAGCTCAACAGTTAAATCATTTTATTCAGTCCCAGGATAGCCCAGTCATAAAGATGCAGTTCAACAATATGTCCTCCTCATCACACCTCCAGCAGGCAATTCAATTTATAAAAGAAGGAGATAAGGACTCCGGGAGAAGGTTAATTCTGCAGCTGCTCCGGAACAACCCATCCAATCTGCAAGCCTGGCTTTGGGCTGTGGAAGTTGCCGAAAATGACCAGGAAAGAAAAACGATCCTGTCAAAGATTCTTGAACTTGACCCCAAGCAAGAACAGGCTAGAAGCCTGCTGGATCAGCTTGAGCGAAAAACCTCACAGCCGCTTGCTGAAAACACTGACCAAGGAAACAAAATATCTGGAGAGAAGCTACGAGCAGCAAATTATCTACTGCTTCCCCTCCAATGGCTCTTCTCCCTCCCAAGTTCATGCGGTCTAATTCTCTTTGCTGCTTTTGCATTTGCGGCAGGGCTGCTGTATTTCCGGGCAAATACCAGTTTCTTTGGCCTGATTGGGACTGATTTTGATCAGCTTGAGATATCAAATTCTTATGTGGACATTGTTCTAAATCAGCAATACTGGAAAGTCCAATTCGAAGGCAGCAGTGAGTCAAAATTCATTGGAGCAGTTAGATATGCAGGCCCAATCCGTGAGAAACAGTTCCCCATCTTGACTCATGATATCCTGGTAACAAGCGCTGATTATTCGAACCCTGACCTGGTAAACACTTCTGTTATCGACCACAAATTCATCTGGCGCACTCAATCCCAAGAGAAATTAACAGGCTACATTCATCTCCTGCATACAGTTCCCGCTAACAAGGAGATCTACCAGCAACTTTTACAAATCAAGAACTGGGACACTGTCCGGATTACCGGCCGGGAAATATATTCCATCTCCGCTTATAATAGTGCTGGAGAGAAATTAGGAACCTGGCAGGATGCAGGCTGCAATACACTCCTGGTAGAATCTGTCTCAATCCTCCGGGAGTGATCATTTTTTAATTATGATTATTTCAGCTATGAAAAAACATAAATTGTTGATAGTGTCTCTCCTGGCCGCTGGCACATTGACAGCCGGGTTGTTACTGCATCAACACTTCAGTGTTTCCTTCCCGAATAATCCACAAAAAACGGCATCATTATCTAAGACCAATCCAACCCCTAACTCTCCAACCAGTTTGGCCTCAATATCCTCCCCCCCCACGGCAACCATCCCCCCTACTGTCACATCCCTAGCTATAATTGAGCCCACTTCTTTTCCGACACCAGCTCTTCCAGCCTTAGAGAAAGAAGTTATCGGCCTCTCACTGGAAGGCAGACCTCTTGTAGTATACCGTTTTGGAAACGGACCGCTTGAGCAGATGATAGTCGCCGGGATCCATGGAGGGTATGAGTGGAATACCGTTGTCCTGGCAGATCAGTTAATTGATTTTCTTAAAAATAATCCCGGAGCAGTGCCTGATGATCGCTCTCTTTACATCCTCCGCGTCTTTAACCCGGATGGATATGCTCGCTCAACCGGAGTCAACGGAAGAGCGAACAGCAGGAATGTGGACTTGAATCGCAATTTCCCCCACAACTGGCGCTCAGAATGGCCTCTTGCTGGCTGCTGGTCCTATCAGCCAATTAACGGTGGCACTGAACCTGTCTCAGAGCCTGAAACCAGCGCTTTAATTAACTTTATAAATAACCATCAGATCGATTCCTTGATTTCCTATCACAGTGCCGCATTGGGAATTTTCCCTGGCGGCCAGCCGCTGGACACAAACTCCTTGTCCTTGGCTGAATCAATTGCTGAAATCAGCCCATATCCTTATCCCCCAATTGACCTCGGATGCTTATACACAGGGCAGCTCATTGACTGGGCTTCAGATCAAGGCATTGCAGCAGTTGATATCGAGCTCACCAACCATCAAGATTCTGATTTTGAAATCAATCTAGCGGTCCTGAGCACATTTCTCAGCTGGGAAAGGGTTGATGATTAAGTAAATATAAAATCATTTCACCATTTGAATCTTGATTGGAATACCTTTCTCAAGGATGTTTTCAATTGGACATTGCCTGGATATTTTTAACAATTTGGTCTTTTCAGCATCAGAGATTTTCCCTATAAACGCGATGGTGCCGGTGATTGCCTCCGGAAAAATCTCTTCTTCCGGACAATTTTCACAATCTTCTTGAAAATCTTTCTCATAGGATAAATCCATTATCATTGATTGTAGAGCTATTCCATGATGTTCGGCAAAGCTCAGCACAACCTGTGCGGTACAGCTGGCCAAACTAAAGAGCATCATACTGTATGGTGTTACCTGATGCAAACCCTGGATGGTATGCAGATTTGAACTATCCGGTTGGGTGGGATCCCGATATTGATACTGCACATTAAATTCAGAATTCTGCTAAAAAACAATTCTCTCAGCCATGCGATCTCCCTTATCTGACATTCCCCCCTTTTTTTTCAGATGCAGGTTCCCAACCAAATCGTTCCGGAACCAGGACGGTCAAATCTTCACTGGCTGCTTCCCACAGGTCACTCAATTTTTAAATTCTGGTATTTTCCCCGAACTTGCAGCACAGATATGAGCCCCAAAAAACAAGATAACACTGCTGATATAGATCCAGAAAAGTAAAACCACAATTGCACTCAGCGATCCGAATATGACCTCATATCGAGCTAAACCACTTCGGAGGTACCATTGGAAAATGCTGGAAGCGCTCCTCCACAACAAAGTTGTTAGCAGGGCAGAAAACCCTGCCGCCTTGATTGGAACCCGCCCCATGGGAATCACTCGATACAGGAAATAAAAGAACAGAAAAGGTACAATCAGATGAACAATTCTGGATCCCCAGCGCAGCAGCCCGTATCGGATTTGGGGATCAACCGAAAGGTATTCTTGCTGATAGCGGAGAAGAATATTAAAAATTGTAGATGAAAGCATCAACAAAAATAGAACAATAACTAAAAGGATAACCATGGCTAATCCAAATAGCCTTTTTTCAAAAAATGATCTCCTTTCTGTTGGGGGCCAGGCACTATTGATATTGTGAACCATCATTGAAAATGCATTAGAACCAGCCCATAAAAGTCCGATCAATCCAATAGCGCCGATCGAATTCCGGATTTGGAAACTTCTTTCGATATTCTTTTCTACCAGTCCTTGTGAGACGGGAAAAACACTCATCACTACCTCAGTCACCTGAGTGATAGCAACTTCAGCATCTACAAAATAACTGATCACAGTGATTAATACAATCAAGAGCGGAAAAAGCGAGAAAAGGGTGTAGTAAGCCATTCCTGCAGCCCCTTTTCCTGCTTCCCTTTTTTGAAAACTTACAGCGGCTTTTTTCAGAATCTCCGGAATTTCTAGCAAAAAAGCCGTTATTTTATCAATAACTGAACGCACCTTTGAAGTCATTGGTATACCTGCAGTCAGACACTCGGATAATTTTAACGTTTGCATTGTACCAGAAACTAACTTAATTCTTAAGTTCTTATCCTGATCCATTCCGGAGTATATTTCAACTTATGACCTTGGCGCTGAGATTAATATGGTTTGATTATATATATCTTTCGAACCTCGTTTTCCACTCTGGATGGATAACTATCTAGATCCAGATAATGCTTTGCAAGCTGATCAATATGTTCATCAGCTCCATTTCGGATAATTTCAACCACTTCGCCCCTGATTTGCAAATATCGGTACGGATCATCAGGATCCTGAATACTAACAGCAACTCGAGGATCTCTTTCCATGTTCAAATCTTTTTGTCTTCCTTCAGCACTGTTAATCAAAATAAAACCGTCCTGATGACTAACCCATACGGGCGTTACCTGGGGAGATCCATCCGGCATTATTGTTGCCAGGTGAGCAAATGCCTTCTTTTCAAAAATGTCAAGATATTCATTTATACTCATTTTTCCTCGCTTTAGTCTCTATAATCTCAACCAGTTATTTCGGACAAACTTTTTTCCAATCACTTTCTGAGTATAATATCAAACACTAATCACACCTGTAAACATCGTTCAGAAAGGAGTTCTGGTCATGGAAGCTGATTATATATGGATGAACGGAGACTTGGTTCCATACCAGGAAGCTATGGTTCATGTATTAATCCCCAGCCTGCATTACGGCTTAGGTGGATTTGAAGGCATTCGGGCCTATCAAACACCTTCTGCCCCGGCAGTTTTTAGGCTCCAGGAGCACCTTCAGCGGTTTTTACAATCCGCCCATATTGCTGGAATCCAGGGTTTTCCCTATACAATTCAGCAATTAGAAAAAGCAGTCATCAAAACACTGAAAGCAAATAAACTTTCCGATTGTTATATCCGCCCCCTGTTTTATATGACTGGGCCTCTCGGCATTAATCCGGATACATGGCAGCCTTCAGTCAGCATAGCAGCCTGGGAGTGGGGTCCTTATTTAGGAGAGGACGCATTAGAGAACGGGATCCATTTAATGGTGTCCTCCTTTACAAGACACCACATCAATGTAATGCTGACAAAAGCGAAGATCTCCGGGAATTATGTGAACTCCGCTTATGCAAAATCTCTTGCTGTTCGGTCCGGTTATGATGAAGCCGTACTTCTTGATCCTGAAGGATATGTTTCAGAATGCAGTGGTGAGAATATATTCCTGATCAAAGATGGTGTTCTTTTCACCCCTCCCTTGGCCACAATCCTGGAAGGACTTACCAGGGACTCCATCATTCAGCTTGCCAGGGATCGAGAACTGACCATCAGGGAAGAACAATTATCCCGCGATCAATTTTATGCCGCGGATGAAGTATTTATTTGCGGCACAGCCGCAGAAATTGTTCCAGTTCGGAAGATTGATCATCGAGAAATTGGCTCAGGGAAAAGAGGTCCTATCACAGAAATGCTGCAAACTGCTTATTACCAGAATGCCCGTGGGGAAGGACAGCATTCTGATAAATGGCTTCTATATTTTTAGTTAAAAAAAGGCTGCGGCCAGTATAATCCGCAACCTATCTGAATTGTTCTGCAGCTATTTTCCAGTCCAAAATTCTTCAATATGCAGACTGCCCGGCTCACGACGGCTGTGCTTTATGTACCCTCGTTCAATTAACCAGGCGGAGACATTATCAACCATTTTTGGGTTTCCACACAGGAAGAAATGGGTTTTATCGGGATCTACATCAATATCAGCTTCCGTTTTCAAAATATTCTGCTCCAGCATTTCCTCAATCCAAAGCTCGTAACCTGACCAGGTTTCGTCCGCTTCAGTCAGGGTTGGCAGGTAATGAAAATTCTGGAATGAATTGTCCAGAAAAGATAATTCACTATAATATCCAAGATCCCATTGCTTAGCTGCGCCTTGAATTACCACCATATTCGACTCGGGCCTGGAAGCAACATAAGACCTAAGAAAACTCACATAGGGTGCCATTCCAGTCCCGGTCGCAACCATCACTATATCCATCCCCTCCGGCGTGTCAGCCAGAGTGAAAACCCCAACGATCCTTTCGCTGACATAAACCCGGTCTCCAGGTTCCAAATTGAATAAACGTGGCGTCAGCTGTCCAGATTTTACCTGGGAGATATAAAATTCAAGCTGTTTAAGTTCTGTTGTTGCTGAAGCAATCGAATAAGGCCTTTGAATCAATTTATCATCTTCCACCGGAACAGCTTCTGGCATTGAATTTTGAGATCTCTCTTCAGCTCCGTACAGCCCTAAGATTGTGTACTGTCCCGCCTTGAACTGTGTTCTGGGTTCATCCGTATCAACACGTAAAACCATTAGATCAGGACGAACTTGGATTTTCCCAACCACAGTTGCATTATATTTCGACTTATCCATGAGGCTTGTTCCATCCTTTTCAGTCTAGGGTAACCAATAACAATTTCAGATAATAAACCGTCCTAATTATAGAGGAACAGGATCAAAAAATAAAGGTTGTTAAATAAATAATTCTATTCAAGAGAGATGCTCAGCCATTCCAGAAATAAAGGATTTAAATCACGATCAGTAAAGTCCAAAAAACTTCCCAGTAATTCTTCAGGAGTTCCAATTCCATATTGATTCATGCGAAAATAATTTTGGATTGCCTGAAAGAAAGACTCATCTCCCATTTGTTCTCTGAGCTCGTGAAAAAATAAAGCCCCCTTGGAATATACCATCGGGCTGTATGCCGCCTGACCCTGTTCTGTTGACTCAAAGTATCCCAAACTTCGGGTTATCTGCTCTTCAAAACCGTTCTCTTCCGCTTCAGCCACAACTTCTTCATAATATGCAATCAAATCATTGTAAAGTTCTCGACCATAAATTTCTTCAAAGTAGAGGTTTGAGGCATAGGTAACCAGCGCTTCGTCCAACCAAGGCTCATCAATAACATCACTGCCTACCAGATTATAAAACCACTGATGGGCAACTTCATGTGCTGTAACTATCTGAAAAAACAGTTCATCCGCAGAACTGAAATAGTCGCTCTCAACAAGAATAACTCCCGGAAACTCAATACCAGCAGCATAATTTAACGGTGCCGCTACCAGATCTAATTCCTGATATGGATAAATTCCAAATCTTTTATTAAAAACCTCAATGGAATCTGAAGCAACTTCCGCTGCTTTCTCTGCGCCTTCTTTTTGACCGGAGCGATAATAGACAGTGACAATTGTTCCATCTATCTCACGAGTTACTGTTAAGAATTTTGAACTTAGAATCAGAAAAAAATCCCGGGAAGGTCCAGAAATATATCTATTCTGAACATTCTCTGACTCTAGGAGCTCAGAATTTATTAAATTTCCGGTTGCAGCTATTTTGAATTTTTTTGGAATTGTTACTCTGACGTCATAATATGCAGCATCACTGTAAACAGAATCTCCAATACCTGAGACCGGATCCAGGTTCCAACCCTCATCATCATAAACCGCAAGGATTGGATACCACCCAGAAAGCGCGATAACATTCTCCCTGCTGCTGTATAAGCCATACCCTGGATCATCATTCTCGGTAGGAATTTTGCCTTCAAAATTTATCCTGATTTTCAGGCTTTCCCCTGGATCAATGCTCTCCGGAAGTAAAACTGACAGCACCGTGTCCCCTAGAGACAACTTATACTCCAGCGGTATTTCATCTGGGCCATACACCTGGTTGACATGTAATGCCCCCCTGCCATAGCTCTTTCCCCCGTTTGGAAATAAGCGGAAATTCAATTCTGATAATTTGATATTTTCCAAATTTTGATATTCTAATTCCATCTCGCCAGTAAACTCAGATTCCACAGGATCAACATTGACAGTTATCTGGTAATAAGGAAGATCCGGTAAATCTTCCGGATCTGATTTCTCATCCAGCAACGCCTGACTTTGAGTTCCTTTTATCCCTTCTGAAAGTAAGCTCTCTTTTTCTAGAGTACTTGTGGGGATTTTTGTTTGAGTTTTTACAGGAATTTTTAGATCGACAACTTGCATGCATCCAGAAAGCAAGCTCAGAGTAAAGACGACTGCCGCCAGCTTTAAAGTAGTTTTCGGATGGAAAACTTTCGTCTTATCCATGAGTCACAAAAGCAAGGCCAACTAAACCGGGGCCAGTGTGAACAGCAAGGCCAGGTGAAAGGCCTGTAACAGGCAAATTTTCTGGACAAGGAAACTGCTCCCGCAGCAGTCCTTCAAATTCTAATATCTCCTTTTCAGCAGCAACATGAATCAAATAAATATCTCCCAACTCCTTTCCTTCCAATCGTGCTTTGGACAATTCAATCAGCCGCTGCCAGGCTTTTCTCTGGGTCCTAATCTTCTCCAACAAATCAAGCTTCCCATCTTTTACAGTCAGAATAGGCTTGATACTCAACATCTTGGCCATCTCAGCTGAGATCGCCCCAACCCGCCCGCTCATTGCCATGTATTTCAAGGTTGCCAAAGAGGCAAATAGATGCGTGTTTTCCCTGACCTTGATTATCTCTTCCAGAATTTTCTCGATCGAGTAATCTTCCCGGGCCATTTGAGCTGCTTTGATTGCCATAAATCCCTGTCCCATGCTCACTGACCAGGTATCAAATACAGTTATCTTTTTATCTCCCATCATTTCCTTTGCAGTCAAGGCAGCCTTGTACGTTGCACTCACTTCACCGCTCACCGTAAGACAGAGTATTTCATCAGCTCCATCTTGAAGGGCTTTTTCAAACGCAGCTGAAAACTCACCAGGTGCAGGAGCAGAAGTTGATGGCAATACTCCATCACTTTCGATTCGGGCAACCAGGGTGGAGTCATCAATATCCTCGTTTGATTTCATTATTTCATCACCAAAGTGAATTGAGATTGGAACATGATAGATATTAAAATTAGATGCGGTCTGATTTGATAAACTTGAATCAGTATCCGTCACAACTGCAATTGCCATTGATTAAAATCCTTTTTGTATTAAATAATATCAAGCGATTATCACCAAAATAATCTTAATTTTTGTAGATATCGGGGTGAATAACTTGGGAATGACCTCATCATACCATATTAATTTCTGAGGAAACAATCCTGGATTCTGGTATGATACTTTTTGAATTTATGCTCTGGAGGATTCCATGTCGCTCCAAATCGGAATAATCGGTCTACCCAATGTTGGTAAAAGCACCCTCTTCAATGCCCTGACACAAACCCAGGAAGCCGAAGTAGCAAATTATCCATTCTGCACAATTGAGCCAAACCAGGCTGTGGTCCCTGTTCAGGATCCGCGCCTTGATCAATTGGGAAAGCTTGTTGCGGTAGATAATGTTATTCACACTTCAATCGAGTTTCTTGACATCGCCGGTCTTGTGGAAGGGGCCAGCCGAGGTGAAGGCTTGGGTAATAAATTTTTAGGTCACATCCGATCTACTGACGCATTAATCCATGTTGTCCGCTGTTTTGATGATCCATCCATTACCCACATCAGTGAAAAGCCAGAACCTGTTCGGGATGTTGAAGTTATTCAAACGGAATTACTTCTAGCTGATCTGGAACAGCTGGAAAGAAAACTTGAAAAAATCAAAACCGAAGAAAAAGGACAGAAAAAACCAAATCCACTTGGTATTACCGCTGAGCAGTGTATCAATCATCTGCAGGAAGGATCCAGTCTCCGAACTTTCAAGCATAAAGGCAAACCAGAATTCAAAACCCTAAACAAGGAGCTTCAATTCCTGACCTCGAAACCTGTAATCTATGCTGCAAATCTTGCAGAGAATGATCTCCAAAATGACAATCCCGCCCTTGCCCGGCTGCGGGAATTTGCCGATCAAGAAGGATCCCAGGTGGTTAAAATCAGCGCCCTCCTTGAAGCTGAAGTTGCAAATCTTGAACTCAAAGAAAAGCAGGAATATCTTGAGCTCGCTGGAATTTATTCCAGCGGATTAAATCAAGTTATCCAAGCGGGTTACTGTATGCTTAATCTAATCAGCTTTTTTACTTACAATGAAAGCGAGGTCCGCGCCTGGACTGTGGAAGCTGGAGCAACAGCACCTGAAGCAGCAGGAAAAATTCACTCTGATTTCCAGCGAGGTTTTATCAAAGCTGAAGTAATCCCCTTCGATGTATTTGCTAAATATGGTTCATCAACAGCAGTCCGGGAAGCCGGTAAACTTCAGATTGAGGGTAAAAATTACCGCGTTCAGGATGGTGATGTGATCCTTTTCCGTTTTAATGTGTGAGAATTTATCGGAGTGTACAGGAATGAAAGATTTTGATTGCGTGATTGTCCCTGGAGGCGGTTTGCTGCCAGACGGAACCCTTCCCCCCTGGACTAAAGAAAGATTAGCCGAGGCAGCCCAAAAATCTAACTTCCAACGCTTTATCTTTTGCCTTTCAGGAGGAACAGTTCACAAACCACCGCCTAGAACCAAAACTGGATTTCCAATTTTCGAATCAAAGGCTGCAGCTGATTACCTGATCCAACTTGGAACACCGGCTGAGTATATTCGCTCAGAAATCTGCTCCTACGACACAATAGGAAATGCTTATTTTTCACGGCTTCTATTTGCGGAACCATTCGACTGCACCCGCTGCCTGGTGGTTACTTCTGAATTTCACATGCCCCGCACAAAAGCAATATTCAATTGGATCTACCAGCTTTCCCCACCGGAAAAACCATTTAGGTTGATGTACATCGCTACACCAAATACTGGCCTCTCCTCAGAAATTTTAAAGGCAAGAATCAAACGTGAAAATAACAGCCTAAAAACACTTGAGAAAACTCAATCCCAGATTAATACACTTCAAGATCTTCACAGCTGGATCTATTCAGAACATCAAGCATACGCTGCCGGGCTGACACCTGAGACTGCTGTTGGCTCTGAGTTGAAATCATATTAACCTTTTTTGGATGATCCTGGATCGATCCTAAAAAAGATATTTTTCCGGGCTACCACTTCAGATTTGTCTCCCCTTTTGACCACCACTTCAGCTGGATGCGGGCGATAACACCTGAAGACCACAGCCTGAATATTTTTCCCCCAGATATCTTTCTGTTTATCTGTATTTAACAACAGCCAGTAAGTTTTTCCCGGGATCAACCGTTGAGGTCGAAGCATCTCTCTCGTATCCATCAAACGTCCTCACTGTTACCGAACATCTGTTCGCCTCCAGTATACCTGGACTGTCCGAAATCAGTAGGATTATATTGCGGGGGATATTTGGGTCAATTTAATGTCCCTCTGTGAGTCCGTTGCACAATAAATCAATAAAGCCTAAAAAAAACAGCTATTTTAGCTG
>CAZTWV010000045.1:0-24265 GCA_964618295.1 uncultured Anaerolineales bacterium
GTATTTTACCGGCATTCTGCTTTTATCGTAAGTTGCTAGTTATGCAACAGCCTCCATACTGCGCACAATAGGAGAAAGCTAAATATTTTCCCTCTATCCAGGATCTATGATCAAATCAGGTTTTAGGCATTAGGGTGGTTGAGAAAATATGGGGAGTATTTCTCAATTAGGAAAAGCTAACTCGGCAGTGAGGTAAATAATCACCAGGCCTCCGAGGGCAGTCGCCAGATAGACTAAGTGGGACTTTTCTTTTACCTTCAGGATGGCAACTAGCCCGCTGATAAAAGCACCTGCTACAGAAGCCATTCCCGCCAGCATGGTTAACGCAAGAATGGGACGGACAGAAATATCCTCCAGGATGGTGCTGCCTGGTGCTGTAGATTCGTACAGGGTGTCTGCAAAGGATGAGCCGAACCCAAACAGGATCAGCATGATTCCGATTAGTATCACAGACCACCACCCCGCAGTGCTTCCAGGTAAAAATCCGAAAGACTTTTTTGACATAATCGCCTCCAATCAACCAGCGATTGCAATGTCGGAACGGAGATGGGGGTGCTGGTTTGATTCTATCTTTTATTTGATTGTACAAAAATATTTCCGGGGAATCTACTGCCAGAAGAGTTAAAGCGATTTTGATTTTGACTCTTGATTTAGTAATCTAGGAGGGGAAATCAGATCCGGATAGAATGAGTTTAAATCTAAAATCAGACAAAAATGATGGTTGAGCTGCTGTTCTGGGAAAAATTATTGTTTCATTTTGCCAGTCCGTAGACCTCGAGCAGTGGTGCAATGAAAATTAGTCCGCTGTTGGGGCGATCAACACCACCCACATTTTTCTGTGCTGACTTCACCATGGCATGGGCTGTATCCAGGTCTTCCACCACCGAAAACAGGGTCCGGTTGTGGGTTTCGGTGCTTTTAAACAGGTCGCTCAGGCTCGGCATCAGGGGGATATTATCACGGATGCCCGCCTGGCGGATGCGGCCAATTCCGGTGCTTTCCAGGATGGTGATACCTTTCGCCCCGGATTTCTCCCAGGCGTCCAAAATATCCTGACATAGGTCCGGGTTATCAAGTACAAATACAACCAGATAGCTGCTCATTGTTGTCTCCTTCAAGGTTTCTCAATCGCTGATATGTTCCCTGAAAATAAGGCTCGAAGCATCATCGGGGTCAGGAGGGTGGTGATGATTACCACGCCAACCACCACGGCAAAAAGATCGGTAGAAATCACGCCCTCCGCAATTCCCACACTGGCGACAATCAAACCGACTTCGCCCCGGGAGGACATTCCAGCACCTAATTGTAGGGCTTCCAGGTTTGTGAAGCCAGCTAAACGGGCCCCAAGACCGGACCCTATAATTTTACTCACAATCGCTACAGCACTCATTCCCAACAGGAGCCAGAGGCTGTCTCCTGACAGAAGACGGGCATTCGCTGCTAAACCGACATTGACAAAAAATATTGGAACAAAAAAGCTGTATGCTAAGGAGGAAACTCCACTTTCGATCCGCTCTTTGAGAGGGGATCGGGCAAACATCAAACCAGCTAAAAAGGACCCTGTAATTGCGGCCATACCTCCCAGGACCTCAGCAGACCAGGCATAAAAAAGTGTCACTACCACGACAAAGGCCAGTAAACCCTGGCTGATTGGCAGCCGGTCAATTCTCTGACTGAGATTAGGGATCAAGGCCATGCCCAAGGTCGCTGCAATTCCTAAGTAGAGGAACATCCGGACTGCAATCCAGGCGATTCCTCCCAGTCCACCTGATCCGAGGGTCAGAGCAATAAATACTGAGAGCCCCAGCACGACCAGAATATCATCAAAGACCGCCGCGCCTAAGAGCCCAATTCCAACCCGGCTCCGCAGCACATTTAATTCCATCAGTGTTTGGGCCGAAATGCTGACACTGGTGGCGGACAGGATCAAACCGGTGAAAAGAGCTTCTTGGAAATCAAATGAAAACATACTGGTTAAACCGTACCCCATCCCCAGAGGGAGGAATACTCCCAGAGTGCCTGCCAAGGCTGACACTTTACCGGATTTGGCCAGGTCAGATAAATGCAGATCCAGGCCCGCGATGAACATCAGCAGCAGCACGCCCAGTTCGGCAATATGGGCAACAGCCTCTCCCAGGTGTTTATCTGTAAAGGGTGCCAGATGCAACAGATCAATCACGGATGGTCCCAGGATAATGCCGACCAGCAGCTCGCCCATAACCGAGGGCTGCCCGAGTTTCAATGAAAGATATCCGCCCAGTTTGGCGCCAGCGATAATGATGGCAAGAGCGATGGCGAACTGCAGAAAAGGTGTCATAATTGTTTTCTTTTTAGAAAAATGATTTTCTCAATTTCAAGTTATTTTATGATCCAGACAGCACCTGACTGGATCAATGATTCATTAAGTGTTTTCTGTATTTCGGACTGATTCCAAATCGACAGCTTGGAATCAGCTAGAATCTAGATCTGAAGAATCAGAGCCAGGTTGTTAGATGATCAGAAAGGATGAACTTGTAGATTGTACTTCATTTTACAGTGTCAGATAAGGGGTTTCGCAGGCAGCTTATTGCAGCCAGCAGGCGCTGAATTCTCCCCACCCTGATGTTTCAGTGACCTGGGTAGTGGTGGCGTCCTGACAGTTATAGGCCCATAAATCACCCTGGCTGCTGTAAATCAGCAAGCTGTCATCCGGGGAAAAGACCGGATTAATATCTGCTGTACCAATATCTGTGATCCGGGTTTCCTGATTGATTTACAGGTTGGTAACCCAGATTTCGAAATCATCTTCGCCGGGCTTTTTGGAAACGGTAATGTATTCAGCCCGGGCAAAACTCCGATCGAATGGCTGTATGCTTCTCCAAGTTCTTCCTCAACGGGCGTTTCTGAACTGTCCAGAGAGTTAATGATTAAATAGCTGTTTACGAGATCTCCGTCTTGTTTCGCATAGAGAATGTTGCGGTTTAATAAGCTCTCACATGATCCCGAATAGCATAGAGCTCATCAACGGTCAACCCCCCGTTGGCACCCCCCCGTTGGCAGCTTCGCTCTGGGATGCCATCTACACCAGGGCTTTGACCAGATCGCGTTCCTTTTCGTCATCTGTGACGTCAACTCCGAGGACGGTTTTGAAAGGAATTAATAGAGTTATGGCTAGAAGGATTAGGAGAATCCTGCGTGTCTTCAACTTTGTCTCCTGGCACGGAATTGAGCAGGATGATAGTCTTTTATATTTATCATTTGAAAATTATTTTTGAATATAAGACACAAATTGTGCCTTACAAGGATAAATGTTAATATATGAATATTGAGGATTCAATCAGGCAGGAATCCTTAAAGGGGAGTAAAACTATATCCAGCCCAATTCAGGAATTGTTTGATTTCAACTGCTAATATGAAGATTACGATCTGAGACTGCAGGAGATGGATTAATCCAATATTAGACCTGAGTTCAGGATAGAGAACACCTCAGGTGCAGCAAATATAATGCTGCTCGTTTCTTTCCGGAAAGATTATGTTTCTGGTTCGGAAACCAGAATCCGGGAGGCAATCTCGCGTCCGACAGCGACTTCCTGATCCTTGATCCGGACGGTTAATGGGCCGTTATAGGGGGCTTCTTCGATAAAGGTCAAATCTGTGTCTGGAAGCAGATTGTGCTTGGCGAGATAGATACAAAGCGTGGTTTCAGGCTGGTCAATTTGCAGGATTTTTACCTTCTGTCCGAGTTTGATTTCGGTCAGGGGAATGGCCGGCAGCTGCTCAACTTCTCCGGCTGCGGATGGGATGGGGTTTCCGTGGGGGCAGAATTTGGGGTGTTCCAGAAAATTCGCCATGGCTTCAGTGACAGTATCGTCTGTGGCGTGCTCCAGGCGGCAGGCTAGATCATAAATTTGCTCCCATGGGATTTTCAGGTGGTCAGCTAAAAAACGCCCCCAGAGTCTCTGACGCCTAACAACACGCAGGGCCCGCTCGCAGCCGGACCTGGTGAGAGTGACGCCTTTATAGGGTTGGTGGTCAACGAATCCATCCTCGGCAAGAATCTTGATCATCTCGGAAGCAGAAACGACCGAAACACCGAGACGGCGGGCGACACCGGAGATTGCTACAGGTTCATCGCCGTGCTTGAGTTCGTAGATGGACTTCAGATACATTTCCCTGCTTTCAGATTGGCTCATATTTTTCTGCCTCCCGGAAGAATATCTACCCCTGATGATTATACTCTTTCTCTGGACCTGTGATATCCTCCTCTTCAAGGTCAAGGTAAATAAATTAGAATTGATTAAGCTTACAGCCAGATTGGTATGCCCCGGTGTTATTTACAGATTCTTTAGCTGCACTTAAAAGTTTGACTCACTGGATATAATACAAATGCTTCTTGGAATTCTCCGGGTTTCTGATATCTGCTAAAAAAAAACACTCAGCTTATGAAAAAAAGTATCTATTCATTACTTATCCTGATCATCTTTTGTGTCTGGCCTGCTGCAGCCTGCAGTCCTGAGCTGAAAATGGTCTCCCGCGGGATCAACGGATCAGCCACCTTGACGCCGTTTCTTCCAAAGGCGACTTTTACGTCTTTCATCACGCCAATGAATGAAACAGATCAGGATCAGCTTAGGACTCAAATTGTGATCGAAACTGAAATCTTGGAGGTCGGGGATCCCACCCAGGAGTTATCCGAGACAACAGGGGTAGCTGCCGTTTCAGAAACCCCGGAGGAGAGTCAGACTTTACCTCCCAAATCTACATCTACTCCTTCAACTGAACTGCCTACTTCTACAGTAGTTTCTGGCCAGCAATTTACCAATACTGTCCAACCTTCAACCAGTACAAATCCCTCGCCTGCCGCATCGCCGACTGTGAAATCTTCAGACCCAACGGCAGCTTTGGAAACACCGGTGCCGACTGAAACTCAACCGCCTCCCAGTACGACAACTGTTCCACCGGCCAACAATACGCAGGCTCCTCCCCCCACAGCGACCCCGGTGCCAGCTGGGTGCAGTTATTCTGGAAATCCGGGATATGAAAGCCAGGTGATTGATTTAATCAACCAGGAAAGGTCTAATCGTGGTTTATCTCCTTTGACCCAGAATAACCAGCTGCGTCAGGCAGCCCGGGGTCACAGCCAGGATATGGCCTGCAACGATTTTTTCAGCCATACCGGATCCGACGGTTCTTCTATGGGAAACAGGATTCTGGCGACAGGCTACAGTTATTCCTGGGCTGCGGAGAACATTGCGGCCAGCTCCAGCGGAGGGTACTCCCCGCAGTCTGTGGTTACGGGCTGGATGAGCAGCTCCGGGCACCGCAAGAACATTCTAAATGAAAATGCGAAGCATATTGGGATCGGTTTTCGGTATGTGTCCGATGGAAACCAAGGCGACCTGGATGCTTATTACACGGCTAATTTTGGCCGGCCCTGATTGATATCATTTCTATTTTATCCAAAACCTGAGGGTCATTTATTACCAGGAAGAATGCTATAATCAAGCTTCAGATGGATCATACAATGAGCTTCTCTTGAATAGAAATGGTTGATTTTTCAGCTGATTTTCCTTACGAAATTAATAATATTTTTGAGTGCTTTCCTCAAGGCCTCCTTCTGGTGGATGAGGGATCTCAGATTCTTGACCTCAATCCTCCTGCTCTGATTATCCTGGGAAAGGGACGAAAGGAACTGCGGGGTAGTAATTTCATTGACCTGATCGAGATTGAATTCAGAAAAGATTTTATGAATATCTTGGAATGCGTGAAGGATGGGGTTGAAATTTCAAGGAAGACAGAAATCCGAATTACACATCCAGAAATTTCAAATTTCTGGGTGGAGTTTTCCCTGACCCGTCTGAAATCTGGTTTTTTCCTGATGATTATTCACGAAATTCAAGAGAAGAAAGAAATTGAACAGGAGGTGGAAGAGCTGCACCGCTGCTTAAACGATCGAATTGAAATGGAGCGGGTCCAGCTGGCTCAAGAGCTGCATGATGGAGCCATACAGGATTTGCACAGCATTCAATACCAACTTTCTGCGCTGGAAAAACAATTTCAAAAAGGGCTTCAAGAAGAGATTGAATTAGTGATGGAAACAGTCAGTAAGGTACGCAGTGAACTCAGAAGAATCTCCTATGATCTTCGACCTCCGACTCTGTCACGATTTGGTCTTGCGAAATCCATCCGCAGAGATGCGGAGGAATTTGAAGGGAAACATCCAGAATTTAATTTTCAATTTAACCTGATTGAGGATGACAACCTGCTGCCGGAAGAAATCCGGCTGGCTCTCTTTAGAGTTTACCAGCAGGCGGTTGGAAATATCCTGCAGCACTCTGGCGCGTCTGAGATAAAAATAAATTTATTCCTTGAAGATCGTGACGTTCTATTCCGGATTGAGGATAACGGCAGTGGGTTTTCCTTACCGGAACGCTGGATCTCTCTGGTTCGAAAAGGTCATTACGGTTTAGTTGGATCGAAAGAACGGATAAACAATTTAGGAGGAAAATTTGAGGTGGATTCCGAACCGGGAGAAGGAACAATCATCACGGTCAGAATACCAGATGTAATGAGGAAAGGGAAATGAAAATTCGAGTTGTTCTGGCTGAAGATCACCCTGTGGTCCGGAAAGGAATCAAAGATATTCTGGCCTCAGTTCCAGATATTGAGGTAGCAGGTGAGGCTGGCGATGGAGAAGAAGCACTGCGGATGGTTCAGGAATACAAGCCTGATTTATTACTGCTTGATATGGAACTTCCAGTTTTGGATGGGGTTGAGATAACCGAAAAGTTAAATCAGACCGAAAGTGGTGTGAAAATTTTGGTTTTAAGTTCTTACAGCGATCGGGGTTATATTCAGGAGATGATCTCACTGGGTGTCAGCGGATATCTAATTAAAGACGAGGTGCCTGAATATATCATCAAAGCAATCAGGGGGGTAACTCAGGGGGAAGAGGGATGGGTTAGCAGGGAAGTTGCTGCACTTCTGGGGGAATTCACGAGAGATGATCAGGGAATAGATGAACTTACTCCCCGGGAAATTGAAGTTCTTCAATTAGTTGTAGAAGGACAGACTAACAGGGAAATTGGGTTTAATCTCGACATCAGTGAGAAAACTGTAGAAAAGCATCTCCATAATGTATACAAGAAACTAAACGTCAGATCCCGAGTGGAAGCTGCAGTTCTGGCAGTGGATGAAGGGATGATTTCTCCTTAGTAGGGAAATCCCTACTATCGAAAGGTATAATCCCTGACTGACAGCGCTTCATATTCTGATTATGATTTTAATCTGGATTAATTGAGCTGTCCAATAATTATCTTATGAATGAAACTTATAAAGTGATCGTTGCTGATGACCATCCCGGGATCAGATCAGGTGTAAGGGATATGATCGAGGAAAGTGGGGAATTTGAGGTTATCGCTGAAGCTGCAGACGGCAAAGATACCTTGAGTTATGTGAAGAAACTTATTCCTGATTTGTTGATATTGGATGTCCAGCTTCCTGATATCAGAGGACCGGAAATAGTGCGAAGGCTAAAATCTGAAAACTTGCCTACCGTGATTTTAGCGCTCAGCGCGTATGGACTGTCTGATTTTGTGATCGATATGGTAGAAAATGGTGCCCAGGGTTATTTAACCAAAGAACAGGCTCCTGAATTTTTGCTGGAGGCTGCCCGAGATCTGATGGGGATGGGTAAAGAAGTCTGGATTGCTGATGAGCTGAAAGAAAAGATTGGATTGGATCCCCGGTTGTTGGAATAATCCTTCCATAATTTTGACCTGAAGCTGTACGGTAGGGAGATCATCACCATCAGCTGTGGAATTCCCCAATTATGAAAAATAAATCTGTTGCTTAAAATATAACTGTAAGTTAATCAAGAAAGGAGGACAGATGACACTGCTTGATTTTGTATTGATATTGATAGTCGCTGCTGCCGCCGGTGGAATAGGTAGAGCGCTTGCCGGGCACTATCCTGGTGGAATCCTGACATCAATCGTGATTGGTTTTGTTGGAGCATTGTTGGGGACCTGGCTTTCTCGAGTATTATTACTGCCTGGTTGGTTTACATTTAATATTGGAGGAACTATCTTTCCGTTCCTGTGGGCAGTTATTGGTTCTACCTTATTCCTGGTCTTATTAGAACTGCTGATTGGAACCAGGAAAACCTGGAGTGTAACAACATTTGATTAGTTTTTTCAGAAGCAAAGTCAAGAACACCGGCCGCATTATCCAGGCCGGTGTTTTTTTACAGAAGAAAATGAATAATTGGGGAATTCCCTACCACAAAAAGGGTACTTCCCCAATTAATTAAATCTATGCTCCTTCCTAAACTGGTAATACAAGATGGAAAAAAGGATCGTTATGGATATTTGTAATAAGTCAGAAGATTTAATTAGATTTGATTAGGAGGTTTAGATGTCCAAGAAAGATGTTTATATCAAGAAAATGAAAGCGCAGCTGGATGAATGGTCAGCCGAAATTGATAAGATGCAGGCAAAAGCAAGGAAAGCAGAAGCTGACCTCCAGATGGAATATCAGGAGACGGTAGAAAATGTAATATCACTGCGTACAGAAGCAGAAAAAAAGCTGTCCAACCTCAAGGAAAAAAGCGGAACAGCCTGGGAAGAACTGAGTGACAGCGTGAATACTGCCTGGAATGAATTAGAACAGGCATTGAATCAGGCCAGAAAGCAATTCCAGTAGCAGGAAAACTGTATTGTCCAGACTTGAATGATTTTAGAACTCCCATTTTCAAGTCTGGATTGGCAAAGAATTGTAAAGGAAAAGGATATGAATACTTATACATACACTGCAAGAAATGCTGGTAATCCAAATAAAGTTCTTACTTTTACCCTGCAAGGTGATTTTTTGAAAATAAATCTCACTGGCTTGGAAGATGATCTGGCAGAGATCATTGGAGGAGATAAGAACAAGGAAAATTTGAAAGAAACAATCTCTGATCAAACAGGACCAACAGCGTTAAAAGTTATGGAAGGAATCAGCGGCCCGGTTCATTTAGGTGATGTCAGTGTAAGACTGAGTGGAGAAAATCAAAATAATTTTAAAATCACTCTCTGGAAGCGGCTGGCAGGCTTACGGGCTGCGCCTGTTGTCCTGGACATGGGAGAAATTGATAATCCTCCAGCAGCCGGAAAATTTGCTGAAGAATTGCGAGCAAGGCAGGAATCTGCCGGAAAAATCAGTAAGTTTTTTGGTCCTTTAGATTATTGGCTTGGTTGGATCGGTATGGCACTTTTAGCGCTGGTTTTCATTCGCCGTCCATCAAAAAGCTAATTAGTTTTGAGCTGATTGATCAAGTTTATTAGTGATAGCATGTTGCAACTAAGTTTTGTTAGAAACGCAGTACATAACTAGCTTATTGAAAGAGGAGACTATAAATGGATTTCCTGACGCTGGAAAAATTTCAACAGCTTATTCAGCATCAAGCAAAACTAAGTCTTTCATTTTACATGCCGACAGTTACAGCTGGAAGTGAAGTCAGGCAAAATTCAGTTCGCTTTAAAAATCTTGTTTCTGAAGCTGATAAAAGGCTTGAAGAAAGCGGAATGAGCACTTTAGATCGAAAGGAGTATCTAAAACCAGTCAGGAATTTGGTTGAGAGGCGAGAGTTTTGGGAGAAACAAAGACAAGGATTAGCTGTCTTTCTGTCAAAAGACTTTTTTGAGAGCTATCGTTTACCCCTGGATGTAAGCGAGAGTGTGATGCTGGATAAAAGATTTCATCTCAAGCCTCTTATTCCACTTTTTGTTGAGAATGAACTATTTTACTTGTTGACTCTCAGCAGAAAACAGATCCGTTTGTTTGCAGGTACCCGATTTGATTTGGCTGAGATTTCTCTGCCCGAAATTCCTACAAGCCTGGAAGAAGCGCTTCAATTTGATGATCCGGAAAGTGAACTCCAGTATCAAGCAGGAGCCTCAGGGTCGACAGATAGTGGAGCAGTTTATCACGGCCATCATCCAGAGAGTGACCAGAATGAGAATATCAAACGCTTCTTTCATTTGATCGATCAGGGTGTCATGGAGGCTATAGGAGGAGAAACTGACCCTCTCATACTTGCAGGTTTGAAATACCTTCATCCGATTTACAGAGATGCAAACTCTTATAGTGCAGTGCTGGATGAAGGTGTTTATAAGAATTCTGATCAAGGAGATTTGAAAGAAATTCATAACGAAGCCTGGAAAATCATGGAAAAGAAACTTACTGAATCGCAGCAGGATATGTTGGACACTTATTATGCATCAGATACAAAAATGACTTCCAATAATTTAGAAGATATTCTCCCTGCGGCTGTTCATGCCAGAATCGATACACTTCTTGTTGACCTGAGCCGTGAAACCTGGGGGAAATACGACCGGGAGCGGGGCCAGGTACAGAGAATTTCTCCTGAGGCACCGGAAAGCAGAGATTTATTGGATCAGGCGGTTATTCATACCCTGTTGAATGGGGGAGATGTTTATACGATTTCGGCAGCAGACATTGGGGACAAATCATCATCCGGGATGGCAGCGATACTTCGGTATTAGATATAAAGTTAGTTGACAGGGCTTTTAGAGTGAAAAAACGGGAGGATAAAATGCTATTAAAATTTGGAATGGAAGTATTAACTGACGAAAATGAAAAGGTTGGAGAATTGAAAACTGTGATTATTGACCCGGCGAAAGATCAAATCTCAGATTTGATTATCCGGAAAGGTTTTCTTTTTCCCACTGATAAAATTGTCCCTTTCAGCCTGGTTGTGGATGGAGATGGCGAAAGTCTACAACTGCGAGAATTTAAGGGGGATATTGAGGATTTTCAGGACTATAGAAAGCGGGATTTTGTCCCTGTTGATAATTATATAAACAATCAGCTTGGTGGAAAAATTGTACCTTTGATCCATTACTCTCCTCTCGGTATCTCGCGGGCTCAAGAAATTGAGCTGGAAGGTGTGCCCGTTACAAGTAAAAACTTAAAAGGAAACTTGGAATCATTGAAAGAAGGAATGGATGTTGTTTCTTTGGATGGGGAAAAGATCGGGAAAGTGAAGGAGATCATTCTGCATCCTACGGAAGGAAGAATTACTCATATCCTGGCAGCTGATGGTGTTCTGATCAGAAGCGAGGTATTGATTCCTGCTGCATGGATTGAAAATATTTCTGATGCGAAAATTAGGTTGTATGTTAACAGCAGTGTGATCAATATGCTGCCAGACTTCAGGCAGGAAGAAATGCCCCAATAATTTAAAAATTCTTAGTTTTAGTCAGAATAAATTTGTTAAGCGATAAGAATTATGGAGGTAAGTTAGAAATGAGAAGGGCTCTTAAAGGTTTTTTGTTGGGGAGTGTGATGGGTACAGCGGCGGGATTGTTTTTAGCTCCTCGGGCAGGTAGTGAAACGAGACAAAAGATAGTAAATGAAAGCCAAAAAGTAAAACAGAACGCTCTAGAAACGGTTCAGCAATCCCGGGATGAGGCAGTAGAAAAAATCCGGGAAGCGTCTGTCCAGCTTGAAAAACTCCGGATGGAAACCAACCAGCGGATCAATACGCTGCGTGAAATAACTAAAAGCACGCTGGAAAAGCAAAAAGAAGTATTTCAGCAGGGGCTTTCGGATGCGAAGAAAACAATTCAGAAAACATAGTTATCGGTGATTGCCGCTCTAGATTATGAACCAGGCGGTACCACGAGGACTTTATCGACCCTATTAGCATCCATATCCATCACTTCGAATTGAAATCCTTTCCATTCAAACTGATCGGATGAACTTGGAACCTGTCCCACCCGGGTGACCACAAATCCTGGCAGGGTGTGATAGTCCCCGATTTCTTCTTCCGGGAGATCAGGAAAATTGAACTGGTCAATAAAATCTTTAATTGGCATCAGACCATCCACCAGCCAGGTGCCATCCTGGCGCTGAACAGCTCCAGGTTCGGCGTTTTCCCTGTGAGCAGGTACCTCTCCTACAATCTCCTCCAGAAAATCCTGCATCGTGACCAGTCCTTCCACGGCGCCAAATTCATCCAGAACAATCGCCAGGTGAGTTTGATGCTTCCGGAATAGTTCAAGGACATTCAGAGCAGGCATGCTTTCGACAATAAACACCGGTTTGAACATAATATTTTCAAGATCAATTTTACTTCCACTTCCAACTCCACAGACCTGAGCAAATAAATCTCGGACGCGGATGGCTCCCACCACGTTGTCTAGATGCTTTCTGCAAACAGGGTACCGGGTTCGGTTACCGGAGATAGCTTTCTGGAGGATAATTTCTTGATCCTCTTCAATATCCAGCCAATCGATCTTGGTACCTGGCGTCATAATTGCTTCTACTTTGAAGTCGTCCAGACTTAACGTGCGGTCGACTATATCCCGCTCTTCTTTTTCCAGGACGCCAGCTTTGGTACCGCGTTCCATTAATAAGCGGATTTCCTCCTCGGTTACCGGCGGTTCATCTGATTGATTAAAGGGCAAAATTTTCATAACTGCTTCGGTCGAGACACTGAGAATTTTGACCATGGGGTTGGCGATCCGGGCCAGGAGCTGCATGGGACGGGCAACCTGGACAGCAATATCTTCGGCGGCACTGAGACCGATTCGCTTAGGTACCAGCTCCCCGATTACGAGAGTCAAATAGGTGGTGAAAATCACGACAGTGATCACCCCAATTGATCGGCCGTAGGGTGCCAGGATGGGGATTTGATTGAGCGCGTCTTCAATTACCCGCGCCAGAGTGGCGCCACCGAAAACACCAGCGTAAATCCCAATCAGGGAGATCCCAATCTGGATTGTGGAGAGAAAACGATTAAGATCTTTAGTCGTGTCTAGGGCGGAAATGGCACCTGCGCTTCCCTTATCCGCCCGCTCCTGCAGCCTTGTTGTGCGAGCTGAAACCATGGCAATTTCCGCCATAGCAAAGATCCCGTTCCCAAGGGCTAGAAGGGTTAAAATCAAGATATCGATCATAATCTCGCTAAACATAACTTATCCTTACTGTTTTAATTCTGCAAATTTAACCAACCGCAGTAATTATACCTTTTCAAATGTATTCGTTGTCTTTATATAGTCTAAATCAAAGAGATTGACCGGAATCCAGGTGCGATCTTGTTTGTAATAGTCTTAAAAGCTGCATACTAACAAGGTATCAGTCTTATATTAGATATACTAAGCTTACTCCTCAAGATTTTCATACACAGTCTCAGAGAACCTGGGGGTGCAGATAGCCAGAAAAACCAAATCCACCATACCTGTGTTAGTGATCCGTTGGCGGACAAAAGGTGGAATTAATACGACATCACCGGGGTTTAAATCTGCAGGTTCCATATCACCAACCTCAACCCGACCAATGCCTCTTATTATGCAGTATCTCTCAGCTGTATTTCGAAGCCGATGCCACCGGGTTGTTACCCCGGGTTCTACCCGGGCCCTGGCAATCGACAGCTCGGGATCATCTTTTGAATTGGAAACTTCTGTGATGAAGCATTTTTCCAGGGTGAAGTATTCGTTATCAAGATTGAGATATTTAATTCCCTTTTTCATAAATTCTCCATCTTTAATTCGAGGAATGGTCTGATAATTCGAGAAAAACTCACGTCTGAAAAAGGCTGGGACGAATATGAGAATAATTGTACATTATTTGCTATTTTTATGACAGAAAATCTTCAAGGGGATTGTGGATAAATTAATCCTATCATGCTGATAACGTTTATAAAATCTTGTACTCCAAGATAAACAACTTATTTTAAGCTTTCATTGTACAATGAGAACAAGAAGAAAAATTACCTGGAGGAAAATTGTGAATCTTGCCACGTTAGGCAGTATTTTGATTGGTTATTTGTTCGGAAGCATTCAATTCGCTTATTTGATGGGGAGAATTGCAGGGGGGATAGATATCCGGGAGTATGGTTCAGGGAATGCAGGAGCTTCTAACATCACCAGTGCCCTGGGAATAAAGTGGGGTGTTGTCGTTGGGGGGCTGGATATCTTGAAAGGAACCTTGGCAGTCTTAGCGGTGAAATGGGTATACCCGGGTGAAATTGAGCTGGCATTTCTGGCAGGATTAATGGCTGTTGTGGGGCATATCTTTCCTTTTTACCTGAGGTTCAGGGGTGGAAAAGGGGTAGCCGCACTGGTAGGTGTCATGTTTGGTATCCAATGGTATCTGGGTTTACTTTTTGTTCTTCTGGTCGCAATCCCGGCATTTCTGACAGATTACATCGTGTCCGGTTCTTTTACCACATTTCTGGCATTACCAATTATCACCTGGTACAGTGGTTATTCATCCCTTGTTTTGACGTTAAGCCTTGGACTGGTCGTTTTGTGTTTTTACCTTCATCGGGGGAATATTCGCCGGATCCTGGCTGGAGAGGAGGTAAAGATCAGATCTGTACTGTTTAAATCAGATCCGCTCTAGACTACCTAACCATGAAAAAATCTGTAGATATCTGTCCTATCTATTAGACGGGAAGAAACGGTTGAAAACTTGGAGAGAAATCCAGCTCGAATCAATGTGGTTGTGATCTACCAGGGATCAGTTTTGTTCGATTTCTACAACACTTTGCAAATTTCGAGTTAGAGATGTCTGTTTTGCTGGAAAGAAAAAAATTGATAATTCTATCAGCCAGATAAGTATTTATTTTGGAGTTTGATCATTCAGCATGCTGTATCAATAAAGCGATATTGCCTTTTTTTACTCCACTTTCAGTATAGCGGTGGGCATCGGAGGATTTCTCGAGGGGGAATGTCCGGTCAAGAACAGGTTTTAGCTTTCCATCTTCAAGCAATTTGGTGAGCTGCTGCAGTTCATTTTTTGTTTGGTTTGATGCAGAAATTTTCAATCTCCGATTGCTGAAAAGCGGCAGTAACAAACTTAAGAGGAGATCGCCAGGGCGGGCGTAAGCCAGGTAGTAAGATCCACCTGGTTTGAGGAGCTTCAGCCGCTCCCGCAGGCCGCGTTTCCCAACAACATCAATGATGAGATCGTAAACAGCACTTTGATCATGATAATCATTTTTCGTGTAGTCAATAACGATGTCTGCGCCTAGCGACTGCATCAGGGTTGTTTTCTCGCCAGTATCGACTGCAGTCACGATCATCCCTTTATTTTTTGCCATCTGAATGACTGCGGTGCCGATGCTGCCGCCGGCGCCGATCACAAGTAACCTGGCTCCAGGCTTCACAGCTTTGTCCTGTAAGTAATGAAGTGCCTCAAGACCGGCTGTTGGAAGAGACGCTGCCTCGGCGTAGCTGAGGTTTACTGGTTTCCTGTCAAATACCCCTTCGGCTTCACCTGGTTTGGCGGGTAGGCAGAGATATTCAGCGTAAGCTCCAAAGCCAAAGCCTGTTGTTCCATAAACCTGTTCTCCAATCTGGACTGAATTTAGATTGCTGCCGATTTTGATTACTTCTCCGGAAAACTCCTGGCCGAGAATGGGGATTCGTTTCGGGCGGAAGATCCCGGCGTAAATTCTAACCGGAAGAGAAAGTCCAAGTGGAAGAGCAAGACGGCGGATTTCACAATCCCCGGCAGTTACCCCAGCCGCATTAACCATAACTAGAAATTCATTTGGTCCGGGCTGGGGATATGGGAAATCCGACAACTGCAGATTGTCTGGGCTGCCGTATTTTTTCCAGATTATTGCTTTCATGAGTGGTCCTGACTATATTAGATAGAAATTGATAAATTTTTGATAACAGTTCTGTCTTGATTATAATTAGAAACTGTAAACGTGCACACTGTAAAAATAGAATTGGTTTTGACATAAAAAATAATCATGCTAGCTTCAGGGAGGAAGGTTTATGGATTACCAGGTGATTGCCAGACAGGCAGTAATGCTTGAAAATTTCTATGCTTCAGGATTAATCCTGGACCTGGGGGGCGGTGGGGAAGGAGTGGTAGGTCAGCTGAAAGGAAGTCAAGTGATCGCAGTTGACCCTAACCTGGAAGAGCTGAAAGAAACTCCACCCGGACCCCAGAAAGTAGTTATGGATGCCAGACAGCTCCTGGTCCCGGACCAAATATTTCAAACAGTGACCTCGTTTTTCACCTTAATGTATATCGAAAGTTCAGATCATAAAAAGGTTTTTCGAGAATCTTATCGAGTGTTATCCCCGCAGGGCAAATTTATGATTTGGGATGTAGAATGGCCTGCAGATGTTGTTCAGAAAGAAGATATAGGTGTTATTTTTTTGGAAGTAGTTTTGCCGGATAGAACGATAGAAACAGGCTATGGTACCTGCTGGCCCCAAAGGAAAATTAACACTGAGTATTATCAAAAATTGGCAGTAGAAATCGGTTTCAAAATTGGGAGAACTGAATCTACAGGGGCCACATTTTTTCTGGAATTGATTAAATAGAACAGGAAAAGTTAGGATTCTATTCAAAGGACCAGGAGGATTACTATTCGGTAGATGGAGATGGATTCTAAACGGCAGGCCCATTCCAGGAAAGCAGTTTCTATTTAAAATGCATCCAGCAATATAACTCTTCAACAATGGAGGCATTGAGGTGAAAAAAGCAGTTATTCTATACAACAGCCAGACAGGAACCACAAAAAAATATGCAAAAGAGATCAATCAGGAACTTGCCTTGTATGGTATTGATGGAGATCTCTGTTCCATTTCTGATCAAAATGGGTCCCAAATTTCATTTTCAAATGTAGACTATGTGTTTTTAGGCAGTTGGACAAAAGGTTTGCTGTTCATTTTTCAGCGTCCGGACGCAGTCTGGAAGAAATTTGTGGCAGAGATGCCGAAAATTATGGACTCAAAAGTAGCCTTGTTTACCACATATAAAATTCGAACTGGATCCATGTTTCGGAAAATGAAAGAAAGTTTACTGGGTGTCTCTCCTTCACCTACCCTGGAGCTCAAATCAAGAGACGGCTTGCTTGGAGCGGGAGATAAGATCTTACTGGGGGAATTTGTTGGTGCTGATTGGAATTAAGTCTTAGCGGAAAGACAGGGTTTTTCTTGGAACTCAATGTTCTTTGATCAGGTCGGAATTTGGAAGACAGTTTCCCATAGCTTCACGAGCTGGGGATCAAAGTGGATACCGGATTGCTCTCTGATGTATTGAAAAATCTTTTCCTGGTCCCAGGCTGGCCGATATGGCCGAGGAGAGTTCAAAGCATCCCAGACATCAATAATTGAAAAAATCCGGGCTTCAAGAGGGATATTCGTGCCTACTTTGCCCTCAGGGTATCCTGAACCGTCCCATTTTTCATGATGACTTTGGGGAATCGGGAGTGCAGGATTCAGAAAATCAATTGGTTTGAGCATTTCAACGGCGTAAACGGGATGTTTTCTCATGATTTCCCATTCGTCTTCATTCAAAGGGCCTGGCTTGTTAAGGATATTATCCGGAACTCCAAGTTTTCCAATATCGTGAAGTAGAGCACCGCGTCGGATATGGACCAGCGTCTCCTGGGATGTTATACCAGCAGCCTGGGCGAGTTTTATAGTATGTTCAACTACTCGTTGTGTGTGTTTTTCTGTACATTGATCACGAAGATTTAAAGCTCGAGCCCAACCTTCCAGGGTAGCCTGGTATGCCTGGTCAAGCTGGAGATTTGTGCGCCGTAAATTTTCAACAAGTTTCGCATTGTCAATTGCAATTGCGGCTTGGGTTCCCAGTGTTTTGAAGAATTTAATCCAATCCTGATCAATCTTTGTTTTTTTTCGGTGAAAAACCTCAATAACACCCAGGCTTACTCCTTTTGCGATCAGAGGCAGCGCAAAGTACGAGCGGAATCCTTCTGCCGCAAAATACCCGGGACGGTCCAAACCACTGGCTTCATGCAGGAAATCCGGGATCTCTAACAATCCTTGTTTTTGTAGAGTTTTCCAGATTAATTCATTCCAGGTCTTGGGTGGAGTCTCAGTTTGATGGGATCTTTTGAATCCTTGACTGTGCCCAAAAATTAGCTGCTTGGATTGATCGTCAAGTAAAAAGATATCTGCCGCATCGACCTGAAGCTGGTTTACCACCTGCTCCAGAATGATATGAAGGGTAAGATTTAGATTGAAATTACCGGAAATTGCCTGGTCAATAGAATGAAGTGCCGCAAGTCTGGATAGATTTTGGGTTGTTTTTTCATGCTGTCTTGCACGTTGAAAAGCTCGTGACAGCATGCTGGACACTTCTTGCAGATAATTTTTTTCATGAGGTTCAAGAGGTGTTTCTCGGCCAATCCAGAGGATGCTGGAAGCATTTTTTTCGAAGTGGAGCGAAAAACCGTAAATTTTTGCAGAGCCCAGGTAATGAAAGGTATCGTAATTTGATGAATTATGTCGCAAGAAATCCTTGATCACATCAAGATCTGTGAGATGCGATGTTATATTGTTATTGTCTGATGATTGAGCCCATACTCCATAGGCTGAAGTTAGCTCTGGGCTTTCAGAACCGCTAGTGTTAGCCACTAATACTGCGCGATCAATATCCAAAGACCTTTCCAGCTTTTTATAGATCAGGTCCGGCATGTCTTCCCAGGTCTTTGCTTTTCTAAGTTCCGATGCCGTTTCTGAAACCATAGATTGGATCCAATACGTATTGGGTTTGTCCATGATTTGCTGGATTAGACCTATCGCCCCGAAAGTTGAATCATTCAGGTTGCTCGTAGGAAAGATCTGGTATTTCCAGGCATGATTTGTATGTTGAATCACAATGCTTACGTCGTTTCCCTGTAATGCCTCCTGGATCAGGCTGATGATATTGGGGAAGTTTGAGTACAACTCATAGATTGAAATACCGGGTCTGATTTGATCTTGTACTTCTAGATCGGATGGAAAGTTACCGGTTATGAATTTCAAACTACCGGAATTGTCAATTGCCCACAGCAGCCCAGGACCATCTGCAAGAAGGGCAGATTCAGAGATCTGTTTGTTTGAAATCTGTTTTTCGATTTCGATCGCTGGCCACGGGGCCTTGTTCAAGTGAAATCCAATTTCCATAGAGTTTATTAGAATCTTGCTTCAGACTGATACCAGTTGAACGGCGAAATCCTGCAGGCTTCGGGCTTGGATGGAAAGAATTAATTCCCTTTGCTTGTCATCTAGATTAAATTCAAATCCAGAAAATCCCTCCGCCAGGGCCCGATCTGGATCTGAAAGCAGTGTTTCTCTGAAATTTTGGTTGATAACAGCTGCAGATAAGAGATGACTGATGGCTGTGTCGGTTTGGTTATTGAGCAAAGGTTCAGCAGTATCAGGATATGTGATTGTTCTCATCATCTAAACCGTCCTGTGTAAAAGATGTTCTTAATTTTGTAAATTGTTAGGTTAAAATTTATCAGCTCCGCATTTCTTTTTGATTGCCGTTTATCAAAAAACAGATAATCCCCAGACTGATTAATATATCTCCTGGGCTGAGCGCCCGCCTGATTGGGAAAATTGAAGGGAGCAGGATTGAATCCGAAAGCCAGGGAAGCCGTGTGGCGTTTGGCAGGAGAATGATATTTTTGCTTCTACCAGGTCGGCTGCCAAGAACCCAGGATTCTAGCGTGGTTTCCGGAAATATAACTTGGGCAGTTTCAGGTGCAAGAGGCATCAATCCCCGGTTTAGAGCGATCACCAAAAGGTTTAATGCCAGGCCTATTCCGAGGATCGGAAAACCGGCTTGCTTACGATTGATCCAGACAAAATAAAGCAGTAATCCCTGAGAAATAACAAGGACAATCTTTGCTGAAAAATCAGAGAACCACACCGCGGTGGCTGGGATGTGAAATATTAGCAGCTGTGGAAAGACAGCTGCCAGAACAATCCAGACTGCGGAGAGTTCTGGCAGTTGATACTTTCTGTTTTTGAGCCGGGAAAATGCTAATCCAAGCAGCCATCCAGAGATGATGGCTAAAAGCAGGATCATCTACCAGCCGCCTGTTCCCCCATCAATTGCCGGCGCACCAGCACCGAGTATCAGCAGGCTCAATGTGACCAGGATCAAAATAGTCTGTAAGTGGCGGCGATTGATTTTTGATGCTGTTAGAGAGATATTGTTGAAAACTTTCTTCATGTTTCACCTTCCAGAGTAGAGTGGAATTTACAAGAAGAATTATCAACCCTGGATGTCTCTTGAAGGGTCTCTTAATGAGTCTCTTAAGTGTGATATTTGTATAATGAGAATATTGCAGGACGTAATGGTTGGTCAGCCCAATAAATTTTGGTAAAGATTTGTAGTTTCCGGAGCCGGTTTGAGATCGAGGTATTTTTCTAATGCTCTTTTGCAGCTTTCAAACTCCCGCTTGACCCCGCTGCGGTTTCCTTTCCCTGCTTGGGCTTGCATGGCAAATCTCCAGACGGCCTCATGTCCTGGAGTGACGGCCAATAATTTCCGGCTGGTTTCCAGAGCCTCATTGAATAATTCCTGTGAAAGAAGAAGCTCAATTCTGGTTACCATCAATCTTTCAAAGGTTCTTTGAAGCTTGTAACGCTCTGGTTCCACCCAGATTCCTTCCAGGGTTGGTGCAAAGGGGTGTTGATAAAGATCTGAGGCAATTTTGAGTCGGTCAATTTTACTGGTGATTGATCCTGCGCTTTCTGCTCGAGCTGCTTCCTCAAGGAATTTTTCAACGTCATACCAATAATAAAGGTTTTGATTAAAGTGATAAAGGCGTGTGGGCTTATGGAAAATGACAGTCTCTTTTCCAAGAGAGCGTCTCAACCGGTACAGCGCATTCTTGAATTGTTTTTTTAACTGTTCCGGGTTGCTGTTAGGCCAGAAAACTGTACAAATTTCTTCTTTGCTTGCACCGCTGGGTTGACTTATCAGATAGAAAAAAAGCTCCCGAACAGTCTTTTGATGTACCCATTCAGATGCAGAAACTTTTTTGCCATCTCGTTTTATCTCAATCCTGCCAAGGGCTTGAATCTCCAAATTGTATCTTTCCTGAACAGGTTTTACAGGCGGGTTAAGTTCGATTAAATCCAGGATTTCCGGCAGGTTATTTTTAAAATTTTCAATCTCTTGAACGAGGTCAGTGATAGAAATGTTTTCAAACAGAATTTCGCTGTTTTTTTTCAATTTATCCAGATGGTTCAGGAATTTGGGTACAAGAGGTGAAATTGTATCCAGGTGGGAGACAGCCAGGTCGGATTGGTGAAATTTTTGGCGTGCTTTTGAATTTTGACCTGTTTGAGAGAGAATTAGGTACTGGAAAAGTTTGCTTTCGGTATACTCTACCGGCATACCGACATCTCTGAAAACTTCCTGTGCTGTCTCAAATGCTTTATAGGCAGAATCCAGCTGATCCTGTGTATATTGTAATTTTCCTGACTCCAGATGATACCGACCCTGAACTAGCTCGCTAAAATCATCAATGTCAGATTTCATTGCGCTTAAAATATTCTCTGCCTGCTTCAGGTTCCCTCTCCTGATTTCAAGAGCTGCAGTGGTTACTTCCAAATATGATGTGAGAAAACTCTCATCGATTGTCTCAGCAATATCTTTTGATTTTGAATAATATTCTAAAGCCTGGGTAAAAGCTCCAAGATCTGCGGCAAGATCTCCCAGACTGGCCAGGGTGAAGGCTTCTCCGCGTAAACTAGCGGTCATTCTAGAATGATTTAAAGCTTTATTTAGCCAGAAATATGATTCTTTATAATTTCCACTCAGATGATCGAGCACCCCCAGATTATTGCAGATTTCAACCATCTGTGTGATATTTCCAATATCACTCCAAATTTGGAAGGAATTTTTGTAAAGCTCCCGGGCTGCAGAGTAATCCCCTTGATTCATAACAACTGAACCCAGATCCATTTCAACAAAAGCGGTGTTTCTGTGATCTCTTTGCTGCTGATAAAGGTCCAGGGATTTGTTTAAATGTTTATTTGCGGTTTCTAAATCTCCCATTCTGCGGGCTAAAAGCCCCAATTCCCTTTCGGCTTCTGCTTCTAGAACAGGATTCTGGATGTTATTGAGGGCTGCTAGGACATCATCTTTGCCAGCTGGATAGTCCCCGAGCAAGCGATGGCAAGTTGCTCTCCGGAGCAGGATTGTTGAAATTAATTCAGAATTTATTTCCCCGTCTTTTTTCTGGACCCTGAGAGCCCGGTTTAATATCTGAAGTCCATCTTTTGGAGAACCCAGGACACTGGTCAGACTGCCGTGAATTCCAAGCAAGCCCGGACTGGATTCGATCAATTCCCGGGGGAGTTCTTCAATCCAAGAGTTTAGAAGGTTGATTTGTCCGTTGTGAAATAGAATAGAGCTGGTGGATTGAATAAATTCTTCTGTTAACTTTGGATCCCCAATTATGCGGCAGATTTCGTACGCTTTTTCCCACCATCCGTACTTTTTGTATGTTTTCAATAGTTGGTGAAACAGCTCTAATTCTTGATCCGGATGAAGTTGATGGAATTGATGTTGAAGAAAATCCCGGAAAAGATGGTGATATCTCAACCAGGTTCCTTCGTTTTCAACTGGTTGAACAAACAAGTTATAGTCTTGAATCTTGTTGATCAGTGTTTGCCACCGAGATCCGTCAGGAGGGTGACCGAGTGTGTCAAAAAGTAATTTTTCATTAAATTCTTCCATTACAGAGGTTTGGAGCAGGAAAGCTTTCATCTTGGGATCCTGCTGATCTAATACCTGCTGGGCAAGATAGTCATACAGATCTACACCGGTGGTTCTCGATGATCTTCCATGTTCTTCAAGTCCGATCCCAGTTGTTTTTGCGGATAGCAGTAATCCAGTGACCCAACCTTCAGTTTCCTCCAACAGCCGAATGGCATCTTTTTGTGTTATATCCAGACTGTATTTCTGGTTAAGAAGTGCTTCGATTTCTTCGGAACGAAATGCCAGTTCTTCAAAGCTGACTCCTTTGACCTGGGATCTGCCGACTAGCAGAGGTAAATCCGGAAGACTGAGCAAGGAGCGCGAGGCAATTACCAGATGAGAGTTCTCATCCATCTCACGCGCAAATTGATTAATAAAATTGTTGATCTCCTGATTTTGATCCACAAGGTGGTAATCGTCTAAAACAAGCGCAAAATGTTCATGGATATTCTCGTAAATATCATTCACAATTGTCTGAAGAATTTGCTGAGTAAATTTCTCGCTTTTCCCCAGGCTGGTGATCAGAGAAGCGCTTGCCATACCAAAATCGGGAAATTGGTTGTTGATTGCCGCGATAAAATATAGTAAAAAGCGGTGAAAATCCTGATCCAGAGGATCCAGAGCAAGCCAGGCTACAGGATACTCTACCTGGTGGGCAAGGTCCACAAGGAGCGTGGTTTTTCCATAGCCAGCAGGGGCGGCGATCAGGGTTAGCCTGTATTCAAGTAAATCATCCAGGTAAGAGATTAACCGCTGGCGGGTCCAGGTCCAGGAAAGGCGCCTGGGGATGGTGATTTTTGTTTTTGTGATTGGTAAATCCATAGATATTCTGCTTTAGACAGATGAAATATAATCCGTAGAACATGCTATCAATATTATATATCGTTGATTTACAGTAAGGTGGAAAAATCAAATCTTTATTGGTAATTTGAAAAGAAGAGAAAAGGTTTGCGGTTAAAGGTAAACCTCTAAGATCATAAAATCTCATTTATTAAATGTTAATCTGGAAAATTTCTCTTCAGAAACCTGATTCCTTTACGATTCCGGAACCACAATTTCTACATAGATCGGGTTATTTTGGGATCCAATTCCAAACTCAACACCATTGGTATTTTTAAAGGCCCAGTATCCGCGGTACTTTCCTGGTTCTTCTGGGGCAACGAGGTCCACGGATATATCGATAATCTTGCCGGGCTCAACTTCAAGGACAGTCAGAGGTTGGTTTTCAGGGCCGGACATTTGGTCACCTGAAACAAAAGTAAGCCGGTACATGTTATTCCAGGTGCAGCTGCCGTCATTCAGGATTCGCCATGTTTTGGTGAATTTTTTGCCAGGATCATATTTCTTTCCATCCGGGGCCGTCACATCTGCCACAAAAGCGGCAACATCACATCCAGGGATAAGCTCCAGCACTGTTTCAGTTTTTGTGGCTTCTGGAGCATCGGTTGCTTGAATTATGGTGGGGCTGGATTCAGGGGTATAGGTAAAAGTGGCGCTGGGAGTGAAGGTTGCTGTGGGCGGAGCATCCTGGGTTTGCCTGGCGGAAATCGTGGCGGCTGAGGTAGTCTCCAATGCAGTTTCTTCTCTTCTGGTGTTAAATCCCCGCAGGATAAACATCACAATGAGTACAAGCAGGGATCCGACGAGGAGAATTATGGGAGCCAAAGCCAATTTTTTCATTTTATTGAGGCTGTTGCATAACTAGCAACTTACGTCAAAAGCAGAATGCCGGTAAAAT
>CAZTWV010000046.1:0-24263 GCA_964618295.1 uncultured Anaerolineales bacterium
AAAAATACTATCCTAAATTTAATCAACATAAGGAAAGAACAAACCGGACATGATTAAGAAGGTTACAATTTCGGTTGTGCTTTTGCTGTTGATTGTCTTTGCTGGGTTGGGTAGCTGGCTGCTCATCGTCCCCGGCCACGCGCCGGGGCAAGTGATCGTGAACGAGCAGAATGTCAGCCAACCCGTGATTACATTACCGGATAATCCGAGCGAGCAAACCGGTTACCCCAGGCAGGACGCTGATCAGAGCCAGCGGCTTTTGCTGCTTCGACCCGGAGCTGCTGCGCTTGGAGATATTCCGGGTCAATCCGACAAATTTTGTCCAGAAGAGCTAATGCTTCCTTCGGTTTTCCTTCTCCCAGTTTTGCACGGACCTGATAGAGCTGTACAGGAAGGTCGCCCGGGTAAACACTGAGCCAGTGGGTGGTAGTTTTGCGGATGAATGCATTTTCGCGAATTACCGCTGAAACTGCCAGCAGATCGAGCAGCTGAGCTCGGTTCCAGGCTTCCCCCGGAGAGGGTTTCAGAAATGATGTTTTCATATATCTCTTCCAATATAATGTTGGCCAATGATCGGCTTGGATTGTTTAGACATATTCTTTGCTTCTTGGATCACCGTGCACAAGGTTGAGTGTTACCAGAACACCTAGCTGGCGGTGAATCTTGAGATCGTTGGGTGCCAGTTTGGCAGCCCTGCGCAGCATTTTCTCTGCCTGAGCATACTTTTTTAGTTCTTTCAGGACCTTGCCGGCCAGGTAATATCCCTCGGCTTCCTCTGGAGAAGTTTTTATTGCGTTTTGAATTTGTTTCAAGGCTTGCTCGTACTGCCGGCGGTCGTAGTGGGCCTGTCCGAGTTCCAGGGCAGCCTGGTAGGCATAACCGTTGATGTTCTTGGCCTGGTGGAGATGATGCACGGCCTGGTCCAGCTGTCCTGTGCTGCGAAGCAGCCGTCCGGCAATCAGGTGAAGTTCTGCTTTTTGATCCCTGGTGTGGCTTAATTCCCCGTTGTGGAGGATATCCTGGGCTGTCCGGATAGCTTGATCGGACTCACCCGCCTCTGCAAGTGTTTTTACCAGAGTCAGCGCAACCGGATACTGATCCGGATACTGACTGCTTACCAAACGAAGGGCATCAATAGCTGCATGATAACCTTCCACTTGCTGGATCAGGTCAATTTTTTGAAGCTCCAGTTCCAGGTTTCCTTCATCAAGGTTGATGGCTTTATCAATTAATTTCAAAGCTTGTTCCGGCTGACGTTCGGCGGATAAGGTTTTAGCCAGCAGGGCAATGGCTTCGATGTCGTTTGGATTTTGACTCAGCACACCAATCAGCTGGGTTTCAGCCCCCGGATAATCTCCCTGTAAGTACGCAATACGGGCCATGATCTTTCGCCCGGAAAAGTGATCCGGAGCGAGGTCAAGAGCTTTTGCAGCACAGGCTCTGGCATCGGGGAGTTTTTCCATTACGGTGTAGCTGTCTGCAAGGGCCAGCCAGGCTTCCAGATACTCCGGATTTATTTCCAGGGCTTTCTCGAGGGATTCCGCCGCCCGTTCAGGTTGGTTGCTGGCCAGCAGGGTATCTCCAAGAGCGTAATAGTGGCCGGCGAAACCGGGCTCCAGTTGGATTGCTTTCTGATAATAGTTCGCAGCTTGTTCAAAATCTGGGGTAATTACAGCAGCGAGGGACTGCCAGCGCGGCTCATCATCCCAGACTTCGAGGGCATTTTGAATTTGTTTCAAAGCAGCTGCAGGACGGTTCTGCTGGTGGTCAAGCATTGCCTGGAGAACAAGATACATGGGGATATTCAAAGGATCTGTTTTCCGGGCATTTTCCAGAGCTGAAGCAGCTGCTTTTAGAGCTGTTTCAGGTTTAATCTTCATCAGGGCAAGGGCGATTTGGGCGTCCAGGAAAGATGCCTTACCGAGATTCTTTTCCTGATCAAGGGCAACTTCAGCAGCCAGATTGAATTGTCGGCAGCTCCGGAAAGCTCCGATCAAAGCTGCTTTTTCTTCTGGATCAGCGGCAGAGGTTTGGAGGGCCTGAGCACTTTCCAGGCTTGGTGTGAATACAGCTCGCCCCAGTTTTTCCAGTTGAGCTGTCCGGCCGGGATCATAATCCAGCTCCTGGAGAGTTTCCAGGACATTCTGACACTGCTTCCAGGAATCCGCTGAAACAGCTTCACTTCCTGGGGCACGTTTTGTGACCTGCAGTGATCCGGTGAAGCGGTGGGCCTGGGCCCGGTTGATCAGGGTTTCCACCAGGTTTACCAGTGTTCGTTTTTCCCGGGGGGATTTCTGAAGTGCGTGCTGGAAGTGTCTGATTGCTTCATCCCAGGATTGGATCTGGAGGGCTGCTGAGCCCAGGGCGATTTCAACAGCAGTCTGATACTTGACCTGATGATACTGCTGAGCTTGATGTGAATTTACAGCTTTCTCCAGTGTTTTTCTGCTCTCGTCCGATCCACCTTGCACGGCCAGAATCCTGGCCTGAAGAGCCTGAACTCTTGGATGACCTCCAGAAGAAGAAACCAGCTGGTTGCACAGATCGGCTGCTTCGATCTCTTCACCTGCATCGAGGTCAAGCTCTGCTTTCAAGCATAAGGCAGAGATCAAATCTTGTTCCACTTCCGTGTTGTCAGGTTTGATTTCTAAATCAGGGGTGATTATAGACAGTATTTCTTTCGCTTCTTCTTTTTGAATTTCACCGGCTGCAAGATCAGCAGCCAAAGCTCCGGCTTGAACAATATCTTCGCTTTTCCCATCAGCAAGATAGCCGGAGAGAGCTTCTTTGCTGTGGAACAGAGCCTCTTGATACAGGTCCAGACGTTTGAGCACCTGGGCGGTCTTCAGATGCAGATCCGGATTTTCCGGGCTGAGGTCTAGGGCATTTTTTAGACTGGCTCTGGCAGCTTGATGCTGCTCTGATTCCAGAAGTAAATCTGCTTTTTGAATTCGCCAGGTTGGATCATTTAAGTCAATTTCAATCGCCTGGTCGAGTAAATCCAGCGCCCGGGGAGTTTCTCCATTCAAGTGATAGGCTTCTGCTTGACGGGCGTATATTCTGCCCAGCAGGGTTCCACAATCGGGATTTGATTCGCAAACCTGAGCAGCTGTACTGAGAGATTTCAGTCCGGTCTCAATTTCGCCCAGGTTGATCAGACTGCTTCCGGATTCCAGCAGAAGAGCGGGATCGACATCCTCAATCCCGACCAGGGAAGAAAAACTTCCAATTGCCTGTTGTTTGTTCCCTGCCTCGAGATGGGATTTCCCCAGGCGTAAGTAATTAACATGATCCTGAGGATTATTCTTAATCAAGGTTTCTAAAGCTTGAATTGCCAGATCCGGGAAGGAAATCTCGAGTGAAAAGTCGGTCAGCCAATCAATAATTTCTGAATTCCCTGAAAAATCTTCGAGGGTTTTCTTCAGCAATCCCCGTGCATCACCGAGTAGATTTGCGGACCGGTAAGCTTCAGCCAGGCCCTGGATCAAACCGATGTGATCGGGGTCTTTTTCATAACCTTCTTTCAAAGTGGCCAAGGCTGTATCTACCTGACCTAAATCGAGGGCGGTTTTCCCGAGTCCAAGTGTGATTCTGGGGCCCCAGTATGAATCCATTCGGAGTGGGGTTTCTAGCGCCTGCTGGTAAGATCCCAGAGCTTTTTCCTGTTCACCTGAAGCTGCTTGCGCTTCACCTAACAGGGCAGCTGCTTTCGGGTGCTGAGGGTTGATTTCAATTGCTTTTTCAAGTGCTGTTCTGGCGGCTTTGTAGTTCTGTCCGATTCGGAGCTGAGCATCCGCATAATAAACATAGGGGTTTTCATCTCCGGGTTCAGTTTCGATGGCTTTTGTCAGGTAGGGAAGTGCTGCTCGGGGTTCATCCAGATCGAGCAGAACCTGACCGTACACGAAACTGCCTTTCGGAAATCCGGGATAATGGGTTTGCAGCTGGCGCAGGGTTCTTTTGGCTTGATCCAGATGACCGAGCCGGAAATAAGTTTCACCCAGCTGGCAGATAATCTCACCGGCGGTTTTTGCATCTAACTTTTCGGACGGGATGCGGTCTGCGGCTTTTTGGAATGCATCCAGAGCCCGCGAGTAAGACTGATTTTCAAACTGCAAATGCCCCAGAGTAGAATATATTTTGGCCTGAGTACGGGCTGAGTTGCTTCCGCGGAGAAGAGTTTTTACTGCTGCTGCAGAATCGCCGATCCGATTCTGATGTTCCGCCATCGCAAGCCAGCTTTCCTCTTCCTCGGGCCCCAGCTGGATTCCTTTTTCTAGATGTTGGAGAGCTTCAGGTTGGTTTTCCTGGGCAGCGAGCGCTTTTCCAAGAGCTGCATGAGCCAACCCGTTTTGAGGGGAATTGTTTAACAGCTGCCGGGCAGCTGAGGCAGATCTTTGATAATGCTTTCCCCGGTACGCACAGGCTGAAAAATCTAACAAATCCGCTGCGGGTAAGTGATACCCGAGGGGGGATTTTTCCTGATTTTGTTCCTGAATGCGGGTTAAAATGGTGGAGCGGATGTTTAGCGCTTCATCCCATTCATCGGAATTTTCCAGATATTCGGCCAACTTTCTTTGCAGGGAAAGGCTTTCCGGTTCCAGAATTGTCAACAAACGGACCTGATTAGCTGCTTTTTGATAGGATCCAGTTTTGGAGAGTGCGCTGGATTTTGCCAGCAGCGCTGAGGTATCATTGGGGTGTTTTGTCAGAACCTGATCGGCAGCTGAAATGCATTCATCGTACAAGCCTGCGTCAAGCAGGAGGCCGGGAAGTTCTGAAGGAAATGTCCCGGACTGCCGGCTCTTTTCGAGGGCAAGCTGTGCAAATTGCACTGCACTTGAAATTGAGTCCTTTTGAATCGAGATTGCCGCCATGGCTGCCAGGATTCGAGGCGAATCTGATAAGTTTCCGCCGAAATTTTCAATAATTAGTTCTGCAGCCTGCAGGTGGCCGAATTTCAGCAGGGAAAAAAGTACCTGTGCAATATCGTCTGACTGCTCCTGAACGGCTCCGGGATTCTTTGTGATTTCCAGAAAGCTTTTCCAGTGCGGATCCGACTCCCGGGGAGGAGAGACACTGATAGAAACTGTATTATGGTCTGTAGCAAGTTTTCGGATCAATTGTTGGTTTAAGTCTTCAGCCTTTTTTAGATATTCCAGTGAAGACTGATTATCACCGGCTATTTGATACAGCTCTGCCGCTATCAGGGCTTCCTGGGTGTCTTTTGGTTTGTTGGTTCGATCCTGGAGCAGGTCGGAAGCCAGGTCAGCCGCAATTTTCGGCAGGCTCAAAAGCAGGGATTTCAGCCAATTCAAGGCCAGTTCAGGTTTGAATTTCTTTAATAAATCAAGCAGTCTTTCCCGCCGGGTTTGAGGATTTACCGGATAGCTGAACAGGATCTGGATAGCTGTATCAGGTGGTAAAACTTCCAGAAGATCAATTTGATTTTCAACTAAATCTGAGAGGACAGCCAGGATAAGCGCTTCATCTTTGGGATCGAGCTGTTCACCGAGTATTTCTCCCCAGGATTTACCGGATGCGGTTTCGCCCCAGATCCCTAATCCGGAAAGGGCAGCGTTTGCCAGCAGGCTGAGTTCACTGCTGCGGGTGCCGCTTCCGTGGAATTTTTCAAAAACCATTTCACTCAATTCTGGCGGCAGGGAGTGAAATCCAGTTAATGGGTAGGGTATTTCAAAACTTAAGTAATCTTCCAGGGCTGAGAGAGCAATCCGCGAAGGTGTCCAATTTTCCGGTTGGCTGCCCAACCGCTTCTGGACGTTCTTGAAAAAATCAGGTTTGGATAGCTCCCCCCAGATCAGCGGATGGGACCGCAGGGCTGGGATAACCCAGGACCAACTGGATTCGGGAAATGTTTTTTGCAGGGAGGTGATTAAACTTCGTTCCTGGTCTGCCATGTCTGCTCCGTGTAAGAAGGTCGATTCAGCTCAAGCCAATGTAAAGCGTTAGCGTGATTCCCATCAGCATGAAAGCAGCTCCACTGATGATCAGAAATACACCAATCCCTTTTGTGGTCTGGATCAGTTCCCGGGTCGCAGTCAGCAGGGAAGAAGCACTTCCAACCAGCCCCGAAATTTCATCCGTGATCCCTTTTTCTGTCAGCTGAACAACCGATTTGCTGATTGCCCTGGTATCGTGACCAATTGATCGGATGACCAGAACAGCGACTCCAGTTGCAAATGTCACCAGACCGATCAGAAAAAGGCCGGAAGCCATAGCGGATAACACTCGAGCGATTTCAAAAATTGTCATGGACATGATTAAGCTCCTTTTTTCGATTTCTATACTTTGTGCAAGATGCATGCCGTACCTGATAGGAAGCTGGTTGTTGATTCCGGCTCATTACCAGCAGCGGCCTGGCTTGCAGAAAATCCTATTGGTTCAAGGTATGTATTGCAAGATGCTGGCCAAAAGATAAACCGGGGTCAGATTGTTCCTGGTATTGACGAATACGGGACGCCACGTTACAATTTTCTCTGCCTGTGAGGGATCGTCACCATCAAGGTGGCGGTTTTTTTTGGCGCAAAGTCTGGTAATAAATGTGCCGGGAAATCCTCCCGGGAAAAAACAATTCTAGAGGAGTGAGGGTAACCCTGTTTTGAACAGCGGTGAGAGGCACTCCAAGGATGGATAAAATGGAAAAATTTCTTATTAATGCGGAAGAACGTGCTGTTGTGGGAAAAAAAGTTAAAGCGCTGCGGCGGGAAGGAATGCTCCCAGCAGTGATTTACGGCAGTGAGCTTGAACCGCTGCCAATTACGCTGCAAACAAAAGAGATGCGCCAGACCCTGGATTTGATTGGGGCCAACACCCTGATAACTGTGAAAGTTGGGAAAAAGGAACACCTTGCCTTGGTTCGTGACTTACAGCGGGAAGTGATCAGCCGGGATCTGCTCCACGTCGATTTCCAGGCTGTGGCTCTGGAAGAAATGATCTCAACTACGGTACCAATTGCAATTGAAGGGGATGCTCCGGCTGTAAGCGAGTATAATGCTCTGCTGGTCACTGAGCTGGAAGAACTGGAAATTGAAGCGAAAGCCAAAGATCTGCCGGATATGATTGTGGTTGATGTGACAGGTCTGACTGAAATCGGTGATAACATTTTGATCAGCGATCTGGTCGTTGCCGGGGAAATTAAAATCTTGAATGATCCAGATGAAATTGTCGTTGTTGTCGCAACCCCGACTGTTCTGGAACTGGAAATCGAAGAAGAGATCGATGACGAACTTCTTGAAGAGCTGCCTGAGGCTGAACTTCTGGAAGGAGAAGATGAAGGCGAGCTTGGCGAAGAACTTGAAGAGCTCCCGGACACAGAATAAATTTTTCTACTGTCAAGAAACCATCCTGCTGAACCAGACTCAGCAGGATGGTTTTTCAATTAAATAAAAAAAGCTGTGATCCTTTTGAATAAACAAAGTTTTCAAACTCAAATTCTTTTGGTAATCGTCCTGACCGCGATTTTTATCGGCGCCTGTTCGAATAATGGAAACCCCAAGCAGGTTTCCAGTGAAACAGATCTGGTTCCGACGGAGACAGGGATTGTTTCTCAGGAGACCAGTCAGCCAACCATCAGCCAGTGGGCAGTTGATGCGGAGGCCAGCTCAGTTTTTGCTGAGCCCGAGTGGGGTCCGGAGAAAGCCCTTGGTCCCCCGGATTCTCCGGGATGTGGAGATTATCAATTCGCCTGGGCTTCCGCTGCCAGCGATGGGATTGACCAGCTGACGGTATACTTTTCTGTGCCGGTCCTGCCAGTTGAAATTAACATCCATCAAAGTTTTAATCCCGATCAGGTTGTTAAGGTTGAAGTGTACAACCTCGAGAGGGAGGTTTATTTTTCAGTTCTACAGAAAAATCCTGAGACAGTAGATCGTCCCTGCCCCTACCCGCTTTCGGTTCCTGTCAGTGAGATTGATTTCCAGACGGATCAGGTCCGGATTACTGTAGACCAATCCCAGCTGGGGTTGGGATGGAATGAAATTGATGCGGTTGAGTTGGTAGGTGTGCTTCCGGATTGAGTTTCAGTTAAAAGGGGGGAGAAGCTGGAGCAAATCATGTACCATCCGGGCAGTCGCTCCCCACAATATTTCATTTTCAAACCGGCTGTAAAAGATAACTTCCTGGGGGGAAAACCGGTTTGGATCCGGTGTCCATTTTTTAACCTCGAAATTTTCCTGATCTGAAAGCCAATTAAGTGGAATAGAAATTGTCCTCTCCACCTCGGTCGGTGAGAGAATCAAGTCCTGCGGGTAAGGAATCAAACCAATGAAAGGAGTAACCCTGTAGTCAGAGACTGTGACTAAGTCCGGGAGTTTTCCCAGGATTTGAACCATGGTAGGGTTTAGACCAATTTCTTCTCTGGTTTCCCGCAGCGCGGTATCCAGCAGCGAGGCGTCCTCAGGTTCCATCCTGCCTCCGGGGAAGGCTATTTGCCCGCTGTGACGATCCCCTTTATAATGGGCCCTTTTGATAAAAAGCAGATGCCATTTTTCTTGATTGTTGAAAAGAGGAAGAAGAACTGCAGCTGCCGCAAGGGGAACTTGTGCGGGTTTCAAAGGTTGGCTTCTACCACCGGGTTTTTGAGCTTGTTGAACTGCATCTCGAATTTGGACTTCAGTGAGCTTCATACACTGTCAATTTTTGAAAACCATTGACCTAGAAACAACATAGTCAAACTTCCAAGGCTTCCCAATCCAGCCTGAATGGAGCCAATTGTCAGGAGTGAAAAATTAGCTTTCTGACCGATATACTGCAGAAGAGCAAAACCAATCCAGGACAGAATCAAGTTTGCAACCAAACGTCCAAATCCTCCGCCTTTCCAAAAATGGAATGCGGTCCCGAAAAAAGATGCCAGCAAAAAGGCATAGATGAAAGCAGGATTGGTCATGCTACTCAACTCCAATTGTGCCGCCGCCCAGGCAAATATCTCCCTGGTAGATCACGGCGGCTTGTCCGGGTGTGATATCCGGAAGCGGCTTGTCAAACTGGATTAATACTGATTGATTCTCCCCCGGCTGAATCCGGGCCGGCTCAAAACTGGATTGGTAGCGGATTTTGACTTCTGCCCGGAAGGGGCGTTCTGGAGCCTTTCCGGAAATCCAGTTCATATTTTCGGCGGTCAGATATTTTTTACCAAGCTTTTCTTTGGGGCCCACAACCAGTGTATTGGTATCGGGGATTTTTTCCAGCACATAGTAGGGCTCAGAAGGGAATATTCCAAGACCTTTCCTCTGGCCGATAGTGAAATATGCCAGCCCGGAGTGCTGTCCTAAGAGCTTACCATCTGCGTTCTGGATGGGGCCGGGTTTGATTGCGCCCGGATTTTGATTCTCCAAAAATTCCCGATAATCACCTCCTGCTACAAAACACAGATCCTGGCTGTCCGGGCGCTGGGCAGCCGGCAGCTCATAATCTGCGGCAAGCTGACGGACCTCGGTTTTGGTCAGGTCGCCGAGTGGAAGAAGGGTTTTCTGTAGGTCAGTCTGGGTTAAACCATGCAGCACGTAGGACTGGTCTTTGCCCGGGTCTTTGCCTTTCAGCAGTTGGACGTTCCCAGATTCAGAGCACACCAACCGGGCATAATGACCGGTTGCGACGTAATCCGCCTCAAAGAGCTTCAATTGGTTCAGCAGAAATCCCCAGCGGATAAATCGGTTGCACCACAGGCATGGGTTCGGGGTGATGCCATTCGTATAGCCATTAATAAAGGGTTGGACAACATGCTCGAAAAATTCTTTTTCAGCATTGACTGCCTGGAATGGGATCCCGAGCTTTCCGGCAATTTGCCGGGCGCTTCGCAGTCCATCATCATCACAGCAGATATTTTCCTTCCCGGGCTCGCTCCAGAGCCGGAGCATAACACCCACCACATCCATCCCATTTTCCTGAAGCAGGGCAGCTGCAGCAGAACTGTCCACCCCGCCGCTCAGACCGACAACTACCCGTTTTCCGGCGATTTCAATCTTGTTCATAATGAGTCCGGATCCGCCTGATGGTGTCCTGCAGAACCGGGATAAATTGATCCAGATCCTGTTTTGAAGTCAGGCTGCCAACTGTAATTCTCAATGAACCGGAAGCTGTTTCCGGTGGATATCCCAGGGCCAGCAGGCCAGCAGATGGGCGGGGATTTCCTGTTTTGCAGGCGGAGCCCGAGGATACAGCAAAACCTGCTTGATCCAGGAGGGAAACCAGTAAGTTTCCATCCACTTTGTCAAAGATAAAGCTGGCATGATTTGGAAGGCGCTGCTCTGGATGCCCGGTTAACTCGGACCCGGGTATTGTCTCCAGGACTTTTTCAATAAGCTGATCCCGAAGCTTTCGGCAGTGCTGATAGCGGTGATCAAATTCTTCCTGAACCAGGGTGAATGCTTTTGCCATACCCACAATCAAGGGGACATTTTCAGTTCCAGCCCGGAGAGAGAATTCCTGGGAACCCCCTGTTTGGCGGGAAATCAGCTTGGTGCCCTTCCTGCGGTACAGCACCCCGATCCCTTTTGGCCCATAAAATTTGTGAGCCCCAATTGAGAGCAAATCCACACCTAGTTGTTCAACATCCAGCGGATAATGGGCTGCTCCCTGGACCGCATCGCTGTGGAGGAGTGTTTTGGAATCTTCCAGCACCTTACCAATCTCCAGGATTGGGTTTATGGTCCCGATTTCATTATTGGCGTGCATTAGTGTTACCAGAGCGGTTTCAGGGCGGAGGCTGACCTTGACCGATTCCGGAGAGATTCTCCCAAATTGATCTGGTATTAACCAGGTGACCTGAAAATTTTCGTATTTTTCCAGCTGCTCCACAGTTTTAATTACAGCAGAATGCTCAAGAGGGGATGAGATTAAATGATTTGCACCCCGTTTTATTCTTTCCGCCAGGGCAGCTCCCCGAATTGCCAGATTGTCACTTTCTGATCCACAGGAAGTGAATATGATTTCTTCCGGCTCAGCGTTTATTGCTTCAGCCATCTGGCGTCGGGCGGCTTCCAGGGCAGCTTCTGCTTTTAATCCATATTGATGGGTGGATGATGGGTTGCCAAAAGTCTCCCGAAAGTAAGGCTCCATTACTTTAAGTACCCTTGAATCCACCGGTGTTGTTGCTGCGTAGTCGAGATAAATCATAGCTATTTTCTTCCGAAAGCGATTATAGCATGTTCGTTTTAGGACCAGTTAAGGTTGGATTAAATTTACATCCTTCCGGATTTTTGAATGGGATCCCCGCTCGATCATCATTTGAGCTGGAATCCCGGTGGGATAGCTCCCATTTCAACTGCTCTTTGTTATAATAATCACGGCGTAATCCTTTTTTTATTGGAGGGAAGATGACTCATCAAATTAAATTCGGAACCGATGGTTGGCGCGGTCATATTGCCGAAGATTACACGTTTGCGAATGTCCGCCGCTGCACCCAGGGTTTTGCGTCCTATTTGCTCGATCAGGGGTACGAGGGAAAAACAGTAATCGTGGGACATGACCGGCGTTATCAGGGAGAATTATTTGCAGCGGCTGTTGCGGAAGTTCTGGCGGGTAACAAATTGAAGGTATTACTTACTGAGGGACCAACTCCCACTCCAGTGATCTCATATGCTGTGGTAGATAAAGGTGGAGTGGCTGCGGTAAATGTAACTGCTTCTCACAACCCTTTTACAGATAATGGATTTAAGGTCCGGGATAAAAATGGCGGGGCAATTGATCCGGATGGATTGAAAGAGATTGAAGCTGGGATTCCTGAGGATGAAAGCCAGTGTCTCAGAAAACCGCTAGAGGAAGCTCTGGATGAGGGCCTGGTAGCGATGTTTGATGCAGCTCCGGGATATATCAAGCATCTGGAGGATTTAATTGATTTACAGCCAATCAGGGATGCGGGGTTGCGGGTTCTTGTCGATCCGATGTGGGGAAATGGTGCGGGCTGGTTCCCGCGTTTGATCGGCGGTGGAAAGACTGAGGTGATAGAAATTCACAACGAAAGGAATCCAATCTTTCCCGAGATGTCCCGCCCTGAACCAATTCCACCCAATGTCGATGTCGGGCTGGAGAAAACCCGCGAGGTTAACGCAGATGTCTTGATCATCAATGATGGAGACGCAGATCGGGTCGGAATTGGCGATGAAAATGGAGAATTTATTGATCAGCTTCGCGTTTACGGCTTGATGGCGTATTATCTTCTGGAAGTCAAGGGCCTGCGGGGGCCGATTGTTAAAACACTTTCGACCACCACAATGCTGGAAAAATTGGGAGAAATTTATAATGTGCCCGTTCACAAGACAGGTGTTGGTTTTAAGTATGTGGCGCCTAAGATGCTCGAAACAGATGCATTGATTGGAGGTGAAGAATCAGGCGGGTATGCCTTCCGCGGCAATGTTCCGGAAAGAGATGGAATACTGGCAGGTTTATTTTTCCTTGATTTCATGGTCCGGATGGGTAAGAAACCTTCCCAGCTCCTTGATATTCTTTTTGAGAAAGTTGGAGCTCATTACTATGATCGGATCGATACCCCCTTTGAGGGGGATCGCCAGGAAAAAATTAACCGGATTGAATCGGCTAGCCCGGAAAAGATTGCTGGGCTGAAAGTCAAAGACCTGGTGACAGTTGATGGCTACCAATTCATTCTTGAGGACGGGGGCTGGCTGCTGATCAGATTCTCCGGGACAGAACCGATTATCCGGGTTTACTGTGAGACCACCCACCAGGAGAAAGTCCCAGAGATCCTTCAAGCTGGTCTGAAAATCGCTGGTATTGAAGAATAGCTGTGAGCCTTGTTGACACGCACTGTCACCTGTATTTTGACAGTTATCAAAAGGATCTTGAAGATGTCCTGGAACGGGCTGCTGAATCGGGTGTCAGGAAGATACTAGTTCCAGGGATTGACCCAGAGACCAACCTGGCTGCCGTCCAACTGGCACAAAAATACCCTTCGGTCAAGGCTGCGGTGGGTATTCATCCAAACAGCGCCGGACGCTGGGACATGGATCAATCTGCGGTACGTGAGCTCGCTTCTCACCCGGAAGTTGCTGCAGTCGGTGAAATTGGATTGGATTATTATCGGGAGCATTCAACTCCAGACCGGCAGAGGCGGGTCTTGGAGCAAATGTTAGAAATTGCAGAATATGTTAAGAAGCCGGTTGTGCTTCATGTTAGAAATAAAAATGAACAGAACCGGGTTTGTATTGAAGATTTGATCTGTATGATTCAGGATTGGGTTGGCAAAAGGCCTCCAGAAAGCTGGAAACCTCGGGGAGTTGTGCATTCATTTTCGGGGAATCTTGCTGAGAGCCGGCTGGTGATTGAAGAGGGCTTTTTTATTGGGATAACCGGTCCGGTTACATATCAGAATGCGGCAAACTTGCATGCTGTGGTTCAAGCTGCTCCCCTGGACAGGCTGCTGATTGAAACTGACGGACCGTTTCTGAGTCCCCAACCGCACCGCGGCAAACGCAATGAACCAGCATATGTCAAGTTTGTAGCCAGAAAGATCAGCGAACTCCGCCAGCAGGAATTTGAGGAAATTTCAATTCAAACTACAGCCAATGCGGAAAATTTGTTTCGATGGAGTGAAAGCTCGTGAAGGACCTTGAATTCTTATCATTTTTAGACCACAAAATTAAAAAAGTTGAACAGCGGATGCTGTCAGATGCCGATCGCTATCACCCGGATTTACGGGCTGCTGTAGAGCACATTCTATCCTCTGGAGGGAAGCGGATCCGTCCGAAAGTAGCCCTCTTGGTGGGAGATATTTTTTCGTCGGAAGAAACGAGATTAACATCCCTCTGTGCCGCTATAGAAATGCTTCACACCGCAACTCTGGTACATGATGATTTAATCGATGGCGCTTTGCTCAGGAGAGGTATTCCGACCCTGAATTCAGATTGGTCCCCGGCTGCGACCGTTTTGACTGGAGATTATATTTTTGCCCGGGCCGCCTTGTTAGCTGCAGATGTTGGTTCTGCTGATGTAACCTGCCTTTTTGCGGAAACTTTAATCACCATTGTTAACGGTGAAATTACCCAGCTCTTCAATCGCAATCATTCACCGGATCTGGAGAGTTATTACAAGCGGATATATGAGAAAACGGGATCCATGTTTGTACTTGCTTCCAAAGCTGCGGCGATTCTCGGCACCGCAACCGACAAGCAGGTGAGTTCAGCTGAAAAGTTTGGGCAGGAAATTGGCAATGCGTTTCAAATTGTGGATGATATCCTTGATTTTTCAGGTGATGAGTCACGGGTTGGAAAACCGGTTGGAAACGATTTGCGACAGGGTGTGATTACCTTGCCAGCTCTATATTTTCTGGAGCTTTATCCGGATGACCCTGATATGAAGGCAATTTTATCTGGCAGTAAAGACCAGAAAAAGATCGAGAGATTGGTCCGGAAAGTTATTGAAAGCGGCTGTGTAAAACAAGCTCATGAGGCTGCCCTCCAGAGTGTCCAACAGGCAGATGGCTTTTTAGAGGATTTTCCTGATAGTCCAGTGCGAGATTCATTACAGAAGCTAACTGGTTACATCGTTGATCGTGACTTCTAATTAAAAACATGCTCCAAATTCAGCAATAAAAAAACCTGCGGACTGATCCGCAGGTTTTTTGGTTTGATATGAAAAATGTAAAAGTCTCAAGATGAGGTCTGGTTATAAAAATTATAGATCGCTTCAGAAAGCTGCCCAACCAGTATCGAGGCATTGTCCCAGATCAACTGGTCAGGATGGTTGAGAAAAATAACCAGGACATAATCCCCTCCAGGGGAGTAAATGATTCCGGCATCTCCTAAAGTTTGCATAATTCCATTATAAGTTACCCAGCCGTGCTTATGGGCAACCTCAGTTACGTCAGGAACCCCGGCTTCTAGAAGAAAAGGCATTTTGTTCTGGGCAAGGTAATCAATCATGATCTGACATTCTGTCTGGGTGATTTGATCATTGAAGACTGCTTTAAATGTGCCCTGACCATTTTCAGCACACTGGTAAATATCCTCTAACAGCATTCCAATATCTGATGGAGTGGATTGGTTATACAGGTCTGGATCGGTAGAGATATCCTCCCGCTGGTTGGCAGGGGTATTGTATTTTTTGAGAAGAGGGGAAAAGAGGGCGAACTCACCGGCCAGAAAGGTGTTTTCCAATCCGAGTTTTTGCATATCCTCTGTGACCTCAAGGGGGGCAAGATCAGGATGAATTACCCGTTCCATCACCCAGTCAGCCGGATCATTGCCAGACTCAATGATCATCTTTTGAAGCAGATTTAATGTTTCTGGATCTTCATCTTCATCGATCCTGTTAAAAACCGAGACCATGATCGGGATTTTAACAATGCTGGCTGTAGTGAAAGCAACATCCGGGTTTGTGGGAATGTCGGCTCCGTTCTGGTATGCGAAGTGAATCCCTTGCCGGTTGGTCATGTTGAACATATACAACCCGGCAATCCCCTCAAATTCAGCCAGGTCAATGGTCTGCTTTAGTAAAGTTTCCAGGTTTTTCAAGGAGGGTCGGGAAGGAGCTGTTTCTCTGCGCGGTAAATTCACAGTCCGATTTTCGACTGAATACAAGGCGTTTTCAATAGCCAGCACCGCCTGGTCTGTGTCGAGAACAGTCCCAAAAGTTCCGGAGGTGAACTTAACTGTTCCAGTTTGGGGTACCGCCGGGATTGGAGGTTGATCATAGCGTGAGGCAATCTCGTCGTTGAGATAGGTCACAAGGCGGGTTTCAGAAAAATTAGCCCGGAGGGGAATGGTGTTACCGGACAGCTGGCGGCCCCAGAGGTAATCCCAGAATCCAGCCCAAAATGACTCTTTGGTCCGCTCCAGGTCAGCTGCTGCCAGCATACTTTCAAGATCCAGTTCGAAGCCGGTCACAGATGGATCCAGCTGGATTAATTGATCCCCGTAATCCAATTCAACTGGCTTTGAATAGGCTTCAAGCAGTCGCTGGGCTGCTTGCTGCCTGTCTAATCCACCTACGGGAACTTCAGCTATCTCCATTCCGGCTGGATATGTGGTGCGGAGCCGGCTGAATCGAATAAATTGGAGAGTGGTAAGCAGCACAGCTGCTATTAGAAAAAAAACGCCCATCCAGCTTAATGCGGAAAATGTTCTCCGTCTAATCAAAATCACTCCTCTTCTGGCCCAAAGTTCTCAGGGGCAGTGTAACACAAGGATTACCCTCTGCCAAATGAAGGTGCCATTAAAAATCTTAAATGAATGGGAAGTCAGATAGGGGGTTGAAAACATACTTTGCAGCAGATCCCAGCTGCAAAATTAAAATGCTCTAAGAGCTAAGTTGCTGTTAAACTGCGGGAAGTTCAATCACGCAGTTATCTTTCCCAAAATGACCGAGAATATATTCGTCAGCTTCCCACTCGTTGTACCAGATTTCTGAGTTAATCAAATATCGGAATTCGTAGTTATAACCGGGCTCAAGCTCCATAACAGTTTTGAAATCCCCGTTTTTCAAGGCTTTCATTGGGGTGTTTGTTCGGCTCCAATCATTAAAATCTCCCACGAGATGAACTGTTTCAACTGCATAGTCCGGCTGTTCATGTTTGGCAAGGCGGAAGGTTACTTTGTAGACATCTCGGCTTTTGACATATTGTTTTTTTAGCATATTCTCCCTCAGTATGACATTCGTCCGTTTTCTGGGTTAATTTTATCATATGTTTGGGTGAAATTAAGGGTCAAAATCTATTCTGGTTCAAGGAATTTGGATTGAAGATCAGGACCCCGATAGCTTTTCTTCCTGACTTTACTCATGGGAAAGAATTATCTTTGACCCTGACAGAGGATTGCGATTCATTTATAGTTTAATCAATATCTAACAGGGAACGGATACTGCTGGGAGGAAATTACATGATTCGGACTGTGTTGATCTACTTATCCCGGGCGGATTGGGCAAGAAATCTTGTCAAAAATTGGAGCCTTGCCCGGAGAATGGCGTCCCGCTTTGTTTCGGGTGAAACAATGAAGGATGCAGTCGAGGCAGTTAAGGCTTTGAAAAAACGTGGGATTGATAGCACGCTGGATCATTTGGGTGAACATGTCACAAACCGACGCGAAGCAGCGTCCGCGGTCCTGGAAATTTTGACCCTGTTGGATTTTCTTGCTGAGCAGGAAGTTAACTCCGGAATTTCTATCAAATTAAGTCAGATCGGTCTGGTTCTTGACCCCGATTTTTGTTTAGAAAATTTGGTCCAGATTTTACAACAGGCAGAAAAATTGGGAACCTTTGTCCGGATTGATATGGAAGAATCCGAAGTTACTGATCAAACTCTGGAAATTTTCCGTCAGGTGCTGGCGAAATTTGGGGCGAATCAGGTAGGAGTCGTTCTTCAATCCTACCTTTACCGGACAGTAGATGATCTTTTAGATTTGATGCAGGTTGGTGCGAAAATCCGACTTTGCAAAGGTGCTTATAAGGAAACACAGGATGTGGCTTTTCCGAGCAAAAAGGATGTTGATAAAAATTTTGATAAACTGACCCGAATAATGCTTGATACATCTCAGGCTGGGGGTTCATCTATTTCAGCGGATGGGGGCAGGCCGCCGATTCCGGCGATTGCCACACACGATCAGGAACGAATTGAGTTTGCTCTTAATTATGCTGAAGAAATTGATCTGGATAAACGCGGACTGGAATTTCAAATGCTTTACGGGATCCGAACTGACTTGCAGGAATCTTTAGTAAAACAAGGATATCCGGTTCGGGTCTACGTCCCTTATGGAACAGAATGGTACCCCTATTATGTCCGGCGTCTGGCAGAACGCCCGGCCAACCTCTGGTTTTTCCTCTCTCACTTTATCCGAAGGAAATAAATATTTTGAAGCAGGATACAATCCATAATCCAGCTGAACTATTGTCTGCAGGGTGGAAAAGAACGTTATAATCAGTTTTATATGCCCGAGTTTAAAATTGAAAAATTAGCAGCTGTTTTCCGTCCCCTCCATTTCATCACCTGGATTTCGATGTATATGCTCGGGACGGGGATTACTCATTTTTTGGGAAAGCCATTACAACCCCGTTTGTTCTGGTTGGGTTTTTTGTGGTTGGCCAGTCTTTTGCTGGGGTTCTTTTTAATCGGGGATCATTTCCATACGCCATTTGACCGCGGACTTTCCGGGTATATTGCAGCGGATGAATCAAGCCGGCCAGATTCTGATCCGATAGAAAATCTGGAGCTATATCTTGGAGCAGCTTTATTAATCTCCGCTGCTGTGATCAGCATTTTCATCCTTCAACAGCCGGGTTTAGCTCTTGCTGTGGTGTTGATTATGTTTTTGATCTTTTTCCTGGCTGCCTGCCTGGTGATACCCGGAGTTAATCTGGCAGCTTCTGGATTTGGAGAGTTGATCAGCAGCATTGTGCTGATTTTGTTACCTCCAGCTTTTGGTTTTTGGCTCCAGCAGGGCGAATTTCACAACCTGCTGGCATTGAGCGTTTTCCCGATTTTCCCACTGCATTTAGGGATGCTTATTTTTCTCCAGCTTCCTGGTTTTGGAGCAGACTTGAGACTTGGAAATGTTAATTTTTTGACCCGGGCCGGGTGGGTGAGAGGTGTGTTTATACACAATATGCTGATTGCTACAGGTTATGTTCTTTTAGGCCTCTCAACCTTGTTTGGCTTTCCATCCCGGATCACATTGATTGTTTTGTCCTCAATGCCCCTGGCATTCTTTCTGGTATGGTATTTATCAAGACTGGAGCGCGGAGCTCCCACACGCTGGCCGGAATTTACTATTCTTTCGATCAGCACTTTCTTTTTACCGGTCTATATCATGGCTTACTCCTTCTGGATTTAACTTAGGATTTAATTTTGATCAAATGGTGATTCGATGCCTGAATTCTTAAAGCTGGTAGAACCTGAAAAAGCCCTTGAATTGCTTTTCTCCCACCTGGAGAGCAAACCAGAAGGGGAATTGATTGCTGCCCGGGAAGCTCTGGGGCGAATCACCAAAACGGATGTGCGGTCCCCTCAGTCCCTACCTGATTTCCGAAGGTCGACGGTGGATGGTTTTGCTGTCAGGGCTGTATCAACATATGGAGCAGGAGAGACCCTGCCGGCCTATCTCCAATTGATTGGAGAAGTGCCAATGGGCGGTGAACCGGGCTTCAAGATTGATCAGGGGCAGTCAGCTGTGATCCACACCGGAGGGATGCTTCCTGAGGGGGCAGACGCTGTGGTGATGATGGAATACACTCAGGTTTTGGACGATGAACAGCTGGAGGTTTACCGGGCCGCTGCTGTAGGTGAAAATGTGATTGAAATTGGGGAAGATATCCAGCAGGAAGAGGTGATTGTACCTGCTGGGATCCAGCTGCGGGTGCCTGAAATTGGAGCATTAATGGCCCTTGGAATTACCGATCTCCAGGTTGTGAAGAAACCTGTGGTTGGAATCCTGTCCAGTGGGGACGAGGTTATCCCTCCGGAGCAGTTACCGGTGCCGGGCCAGGTTCGGGATATTAACAGCTATACTCTTTCAGGTCTGATTTCAGAAGCCGGGGGGCAGGCTGTAACCTATGGGATCATACCCGACAACCGCCGAGAAATGAAAGAGGCAATTCGTAAAGCCCATCAGGAAACGGATATGGTGATTGTCACGGCCGGTTCTTCAGCCAGCAGTCGGGATTTGACTGCTGAGCTGATGGATGAAATGGGAGAACCGGGTTTGCTGGTTCATGGTGTCAACGTGAAACCCGGGAAACCAACCATCTTTGCGGTCGCTGACGGCAAACCTTTGATTGGATTGCCAGGAAACCCGGTCAGCGCTTACGTGATCGCAGACCAGCTTGTGATCCCGGTTTTGAGAAAAATCCAGGGATTAAAAACAGAACGCCAGCGGTCCCGGGTGCAGGCTGAATTGAGCATCAATGTCTCCTCCCAAACAGGAAGAATGGACTTTGTTCCTGTTGCCCTAAATGTCGATCGGTCCGGAAAATTGATCGCAGATCCGGTATTTGGGAAGAGCAACTTGATTTTTGTACTGGTTCAGGCAGATGGATTGGTGAAAATTCCACCAGATCATGGCGGATTGGAAGCAGGTTTGGTTGTGGATGTAATGCTGTTTTAAGTGAGAGGTTGCTATGGAGAATGGTCTGACAATTTCTTCCCTGCTGTTTCTGATCACGGCTGTGTTTGCTCTGAGTTTAATGATCAATGCAGTTCGAAATCTCCGGGTCTACAAATTTACCGATTACCTGCTGGTGATATTTTCAGGTCTTTTTTTTCTGCTTACTGGAATTTTTGGAGGAAGAGAACTCGGGTGGCTGGAAGGTCTGGACCCAGAGCTCCAGTATCATCTGCCCTTGATTACAGTTATCTTGATGAGTTCAGTGTTTTATGCTCTGACGATCACTGTCTTTACAAAAAAACGGCTGGGATGGAGCTGGGTAATTCCTTGTCTAGCTTTGATTGGAGCAGCAGTTTTTCTGGATACATCTGACATTCTAAAGGGGATTTCCAGAGTTTCGATCTCGACCATCCTGCTGGTTGCAGGATGGGGGGGCTATCAAGCTGCTGTGGTTCTAAATTTACTGCGTGCTTACCGGCAAACAGAGCGCCAGACCATCAGGCTTCGGTGCTTGTTTTGGACCTCTTCATTGATCTTATTTGTAGGCAGTTCAATTCTGCTTCTGCTGGGAAAGCATTTAGGGGGAATATTTTTGCTGGCCCTGGCCAGCTTGATCATGAATTACCTTGTGATCACATATCGACTACCGGATTTGCGTGTAGTCATAATGCTGTCAGTGTCGCACGGTTTGACGGGAATCACTATTGTGCTGGTTTTTGCAGTGGTATTTCTCTCTCTGGAGCGGATTTTTGGAGAGTTGGGCTGGTACCGGTCTGTTTATAATGGAGCTTTCAATTTGCTCCTGGGGTTGGTTCTCTACAATCCTTTCAATCACCTGGTTAAGTCCATCTTGGAAAAGCTGATTATCAGAGAACCGGACAGAACTCTTGAAATCCGAAATTACAGTAAAACCTTGAGCAGTATTCTGGATATTGAACTGCTCTCAAAGGTTACGATTGAAATGATCTGTAAAACCCTGGATATCAATGATGGGGTGTTGTATTTGGTCGACCCGCTCGAAAGTGAACAAGGAGCAGGAAATTTCCGTTTACGGTCTGTTGAGGTTAGTGAGAATTCTTATCCTGATCTTGATTTTCTTCCTGTTAACAATCCAATCACCCGGGTCCTGGTCCAGGATAAGCGTCCCTTGACCCAATCCGAGCTCGAATTTATTCCCCGCTTCCAAACGATTCCAGAGAATATTCTGGTCTGGATTAATTCCCTCGAAGTGGAAGCCTTGGTGCCGATCCATACCGATGATGAATGGATAGGTTTGTTTGCTCTCTCCCAGAAAAAAAATGGCGCTTCATTTACGGATAAGGAACTTGAATTCCTGGCTACAATCGGTGATCAAACCTCCGTTGCCCTTCAAAATGCACGCTTGGTAGAAAGTCTGACAAATATTGACAATCAGCTCAGACGGGTTAAGGCATCAAAAAATACCGCACTGGATAAAATTGAACGAATCAAGAAATCAGCCTCAGATATTATCAGCATCAAAGCGCATGAGCTCCGTTCTGCATTAACAGTGATGAGCGGGTACGGACAGCTGATGGCGAATACGGAAGAATTGATGGAAAACCCTGAATACGCAGAATTGATCCAGGGATTGTTGGGCGGGCTGGATAAGCTGCAAGCTGTAATTGACAGCATGTTGTACTCCGCAAATGTCAAACCCAGCAGCCTGGATATCGGAACCAGGCCAATTTCCCTATATTCCATCGTTGATGGGATCTGCAGGGATCTGCAGGAAAATGTCCAGGCTAGGAAAATCACCCTTTCCCATGATAGTTTGGCGGAAATCCCTCCGGTCTACGGAGATGCAGCCGCCCTCCGGAAAGTTTTTCGGATTTTAATACTCTATGCGATGACACACACCCCATCAGGAGGGAAGATCAGGATCACTGGCAGACATATCCCGCCTCGTTCAGAGGTCCTGAAATGGGAAGGCGCTGAGGTTGTGGTCTGTGACACAGGCATTGGGATCAATCCTGATGATCAGGGAGCGTTCTTCCAGGAACAAAGTCTGGGGGATGAATTGGAGCACTATCTCTCGGAAGAGCATCCTGATGTCGAAGGTGCTCCAGCGGACCAGCTGGCAATTGTCCGGGGTGTGATCGAAGCCCATAACGGTCGGGTCTGGGTCGAAAGAACTGAAAAAGATACCGAACATCTGCCAGGCAGTGAGTTTCATGTAGTCCTTCCGCTTGAACAGCAGAGCTATCCGACTCAGAAAGTAAAGGGAAGATAGCGAAAAGCCGGAGTATACCACCCCTCCGGCTTGATACTTTTTTTCCCTGGATTTCAAGTCAGTTTTTAAATAATCGCGGAACGCGGGATCCGATCCCGCAGGTGACTTCATAGTTAATAGTCTCCCAGGTCCGGGCCAGATCATCCGCAGTAATTGCCTGGTCTCCCTGGGAGCCAATCAGGATTACTTCTTCTCCCACCTGGGGATTGGATATGCCGTCCAATTGAACCATACACTGGTCCATGCAAACCCTGCCGACCACGGGAACTTTTTGGCCCTGGATCAGGACATGATTCCCGGGAACACGGCGGTAACCATCTGCATAACCAAGCGGAACCACCCCGATTTTTTCAGAACCGGATGTGAAATATTGGTGCCCATAGCTGACGCCATGTCCCGGGGGTAATGTTTTGATGCTGGCGAGAACAGACTTCCACTCGAGGGCTGGTTTGATTCCATCCGGGAGAGCGACGTCCCGGGAAGGGGGAAGACCGTACATCGCTATTCCGACCCGGATCAGATTGTAATGGGCTGAAGGGAAAACCAGACTGCCGGCCGAGTTTGCAAGATGAAGAATCGACGGAAGCAGATCGTGGTCTTCCAAATCCGTAATTACCTGTCGAAAAACTTTTTCCTGCTCAAGTGTGGTGGAGTGATTGGCTTCATCAGCTTTCGCAAGATGAGAAAACAAGCCCTCAGCAGTGATGTGTTGGGTATTCTCTACCAGTTTTAATAGATCTCTTGTCTGCTCGGGATGACAGCCTAAACGTCCCATCCCGGTATCCGTCAAAATGTGAACCCGGGCAGTTTTTCCTGTTTTTTCTGCCTCTTGGGAAATTTGGTGGATATGTTCCGCAGTCCAGGCAGTCAGCGAGACCTCATGCTGCAGCATTTCCTGAACTCTTTCTGGCGAGATAAATCCGAGAATGAGCATTTTTGCGTCAATTCCTGATTGGCGCATTGCAATGGCCATCCGGGGTCGGGCAATCCCAAACCAGGAGGCGCCTGCTGCAGCTGCAGCTTTAGCCACCGGCAAATAACCGTGGCCGTAGGCATTGGCTTTAACGACAGCCATCACTTTGCTCTTTGTCAGGTCTTTTATCCGTCTCAAATTTTGACGGATGGCTGCTAAATCCACCTCCACCCAGGTGGGATAAGGTTGTAAGTCTTTCATAGAACGGAAATTTTCCTTGGGATTTGATGATTTACACAGGCTAATTCTACCAGAGTTTATCTTTCCTGATAGTGTGGATTTATTGGAAATCTTTCCCCCAGATTTGGAGCTGTATAGATCATATCCCCCACCTGTGGCGCTTGACAAATCAGAACATGCGTTCTATACTCAGAACATACGTTCTAATTCAGTTTCTAACCGGGGAGGTTCCAATGTCTGTCAACAGTATTCCTTTTATCCCGCAGCGGATTCAGATCAAGCGCGGCGTAGCCTTCGGCCTGCTGCTGGTGTCCGCCTTGATTGCTTTTGAAATTTTCAACTACAGCACCACGGATTTTGCCCTGACCGACCTGCTCGGGGATCTGCGGTTCTGGGGGGTGCGCTGGTCCACCATCCTGGCGGTGGCTTTCTGCGGGATTGATTTTGCCGGGATAGCCCGGCTGTTCACCCCGGAAGACAGCCGGGAGGAAAGTCGGGAGATCTGGTATCTGTTTGGGGCTTGGCTCCTGGCAGCGACCATGAATGCCCTGCTGACCTGGTGGGGGGTATCGATCGCCATCATTAACCATGAAACGCTGGGGAACGCGGTGATCGCCCGCCAGACGCTGCTCCAGGTGGTGCCGATCTTTGTGGCCCTGATGGTCTGGCTCCTGCGGGTGCTGATCATCGGTTTGTTCTCGGTCGCGGGAGAGCGCTACTTCGGACGGGAGCAGCTGGATGTGCAGCTGACTTCCCCGGCGGCCCGCAAAGCCGCGGTTTCCGCCCGCAAGCGGTC
>CAZTWV010000047.1:0-7119 GCA_964618295.1 uncultured Anaerolineales bacterium
GGTAAGGGGACGTGATAGCCCTCGTCGGTCAGCACGATCCGCTCTTTGGCGGGTGGGATATGGGGAGGGTTGGGGGGATATACCGCAAACATCCCGCCCTGGAATCCGCTCTTGAAGGCCCGCGGCAGGTCGAGATGGCCCGGTCCTCCGTCCAGAAATGGAGAGGGATCAGTGGGCTGTTCTGTTTGAAAGATTTTATCGAGGATGTCATTATGGCCGTCAAAAATAGGGATCTGAAGATCTGTCACAAGAAAACTCCTGATTGAGAAAAAGAAAACGTGATCCGCTGGGGATCACGTTTTATCGTCTGGAGATGGTTGGATTAAAAATCCTCATCCTGGTCATCGGAGCGGTCGAATTCGATCAATTCCGCGGAAGTGGTGAAGACCGTTCTCTCGCAGATGTTGGTGACCCGATCTGCAGCCCGTTCCAGGTTATGAGCCACCCAGAGATAAAAAGTGGCCCTGTCAATGGTATTCCGGTCGTGAAACATGGTATCGAGCAGCTCGCCGTAAAGCTGGTTATAGAGCTCATCCACCTGGTCGTCTTCGCGGGGGATGGCCCGGGCCGAGTCCTCATCCAGCTGGATAAACGCATCGATAGCCCGGTGGAGCATGTCAGCCGTGCGTTCAGCCATCTTTGGAATCTGGGGAAAATCTTGCAAAGGTGGTGAATTTTCCAAGCGGAGGGTGATCCGGGCAATGCCTTTCGCATAGTCACCAATACGCTCCAGTTCTCCTGAAATGTCTATTACTGACGCTAGCAACCTCAAATCAGAAGCCATGGGACCCTGGGTTGCTACTGTGATTAAAGCATTTGTTTCAATTTCAGAGCGAGTTTGATTGATTATTTGATCTTGCTTATATGTTTCTTTGGCTAATTCAGAATCTCGAGACCGTAATGAGTTAACGGATTGGGTAATAGCCTGCTCCACCATTGAGCCCAATTCGATAATTCTTGTATTGAGTTCCTTGATACGGTTGTCTAGTGTTAGCCGAGTATCTTGCATAAGTGGTTCCTTTTGATATCAACTTAATTCATTCATTCAAATTGTCTGGAATATCAATCTAAGCACTGGATTATGAAAGTATACCTCAAATCCAACTACAAAAAATACAAAACGAGGAAAAGTATCATCCTTGATGGAAGGATTTCAGGCAAATAATAAACCGTCCCCACTGTTTGTCCGGGGGACGGTACAGAAGAAAACAAATCGGCAGATCAGTTAAAAATCTTCTATGTTGATTTCATCATCAGAACGGTCAAATTCAACCAGTTTTCCTGATGTGGTGAAGACTACCCGCTCACAGATATTGGTCACACGATCTGCGGCTCTTTCCAGATTATGAGCTACCCAGAGATGGAAAGTAGCTTGATCAATGGTATCCTGATCCTTGAACATAATCTCCAGCAGATTAGTATAGAGCTGGTTGTAAAGTTCATCCACCTGATCATCTTCGTCAGCGATGGCCAGAGCGCTTTCTTCGTTCAAATTCAGGAAAGCTTCAATCGCTCGGTGCAGCATATCGGCAGTGATCTCCGCCATCCGGGGTATGATATCGAATGATGTGAGGTGAGGTTTTTTTCCAATTCGGATGGAAATCCGGGCAATCCCTTTGGCATAATCGCCTATTCTTTCAAGTTCACCGGCGATATCAATCACTGAGGATAATTTTCTGAGATCACTGGCCATGGGCTGCTGGGTGGCTACCGTGGTCAGGGCGGCTAGCTCTATGTCATATCGTTTTTCGTTTATGATTTCATCAAATTCATAAACCAGTTTTGCCTGCTTGAGATCCTGTTTCTGCAGAGTTTCAACTGCTTTGACGATAGATTGTTCTACCATGTTGCTGAGAATCAGGATGTCATCGTAATGTTGTTTTAATTTTCTTTCCAGGGTTTCTCTGGGGCCGCGCGGTTCTGGATTCATAAAATTCCTCTCTTTGGTTTGATCAGGTCAGTTTATTGTAGAGATTGTCCAGTTCATCAATGATATTTGCTTTAATTTGGTTCCGGACTGTTCGAAATGCATCAAGGATATCATTTTCTGATCCTTTTGCTTCTGCCGGATCTTCAAATCCAAGGTGTAGTTTGAGACCTTTTCCAAGCCAAATAGGACATGTTTCTGAGGCCTGATCGCAAACTGTGATCACCAGATCAAAATTCTGGTCTTGAAATTGATCAACATGCTTTGAGATCCCAAAATGCTCCACACCAATTTCTTCCAGCACCTGGAGGGCTTTGGGGTGAACATAACCAGCTGGTTCGGTGCCGGCGCTGAAAGCCTGCCATTTTTCAGATCGAAAATAGTTAGTCAGAGCTTCAGCTATCTGGGAGCGGCAGGAGTTTCCTGTGCATAAAAACAAAACAGATAATTTGGACATAGGTTTTCCTTATTTTTCCTGCGGATGAATTTCCTGATCTGACAGCCAGGTAAGTATTCGAGAGTGAATTTCATCCCTGATCTCCCGGAACTTGGTCAGTTTTTCTTGTTTGGTTCCCTCGAATGCGGCCGGGTCTTCCAGATCCCAATGCAGCCGTTTTCCCATCCCAGGAAAGGTAGAAGGGCAGTTATCATCTGCCTCGCTGCAAACAGTAATTAAGTATCCGAAATGGACTTTGCCCATATACTCTTTTAGGTGTTTGGAGGAGTGACCCTCCAGAGAGAGACCCTCTTCTTCCATTACAGCCCTGGTTAAAGGGTGGATTTCGGAGGGTTCTAAACCAGCGCTGAAAGCAGTAAAATGATCGCCGGCCAGATGGTTTAAATAAGCCTGGCTGATCTGACTCCGGGCTGAGTTACCTGTGCATAGAAACAAAACTTTGGTTTTTCTTGTATCCATCAAGTTCTAATCCTTTTTATTCTACTCATCAAATAGTTATGAGATGGTTCTTAAATGACCGGTAGAGATGTAAACAGTTCGCTCGCAGATGTTTTTGACCAGTTCAGCCATAAGCTCCAGGTTGTGAGTTACGTACAATAAATTGTTGATTTGTTGACTGATGGACGGGTTACCAATCATTCTGGAAAACAAATCCCGATTAACTTCCTCCACGAAAGATTTGATTTTTTCTTCTTGGCATTGAATGTCCTCCGCCTGGGAGAGATCTTCCTGAATAAAAGCCCCCAGAGCTTGATGAAGCATATCAACAACTAGATCTATGATATTTGCAATTTTATTCGTTTCAGATAAAGGAGACTCAGTCCCAATCAGCAAACAGGTTTGGGCGATGCCTTTCGAAAAATCACCAAACCTTTCCAGGCTGGTGTTTACTTCCAAAATAGATGCCAGTAAGCGCAGATCGGTTCTCAGGATGGGAGGGTAGGTGGCCAACAGGGTCAGGCACTGGCGTTCAATATCCAGATGTTTTTTATTGACCCGGCTGTCATACTTGTAGATCTTTTCTGCCGCCGGGATATTCCGGTTCACCAAAGCCTCAACAGCCTGATAGGTCATCTGCTCGACCATACTTCCCTGAACAAGCAGTTCGTCTTTGAGGTCTTTGATCTTGCGATCAAGTGCATCCCTGGCCATAAGTTACCCATTTGAATCTGATTAGCCGAAGCGTCCAGTGATGTAATCCTCGGTGCTTTGTTTTTTGGGGTTAGTAAAGATTGTTTCTGTCTCGCCGAATTCTTCCAGGATCCCGGCCCGGTTTTCGCCCAGATTGAAAAAGGCTGTAAAATCAGAAACTCTGGCAGCCTGCTGCATGTTGTGGGTGACAACGATGATCGTGTATTTAATGGATAGCTCTCGCATTAATTGTTCAATTTTTAAAGTGGCAATGGGATCCAGGGCTGATGCCGGTTCATCCATTAAGATGATTGAGGGCTTGACAGCAATGGCCCGGGCGATACACAAGCGCTGCTGCTGACCTCCGGAGAGGCTGAGACCATTTTGGTCAAGTTTATCTTTAACTTCTTCCCAGAGAGCAGCTCCTCTCAGGGATTCCTCAACCAGCTCATCCATATTGCCCTGATAACCATTGATCCGGGCTCCCCAGGCCACGTTATCGAAAATGGTCTTTGGGAAGGGGTTTGGTTTTTGAAAAACCATTCCAACGCGTCGACGAATTTCTACCGCATCCACTTCAGGGTCGTAGATGTTTTTTCCTTGATAGATGACTTTTCCTGTGGTTCTCGCAACAGGGATCAATTCATTCATGCGGTTAAAAGCCCGCAGAACCGTGCTTTTCCCGCAGCCGGAAGGACCAATAATGGCAGTAATCTGATTCAAATGGATATCCAGGTCGACATCTTTGACTGCCTCAAAGTTTCCATAAAAAATGCTCAGATCCCGGGCCTGGATGGCATAGGAATTTTCGGAAGTTTGCTGGGTGATCATAATTTTGTCCTCTTCACTGAATACTTTTGCAGTACTCCTGATGGTTGAATGCTTAGAATCTGGTGCTGAATCTATTTCGCAAGAATATGGCCAGGGAATTTAATGTAATTAATAATCCCAACAGGACCAGGATAGCTGCTCCGGCAATGTTTCTAAATTCATCCTGGGGCCGGGAAGTCCACTGCCAGATTTGGATAGGCAGGGTGGTAAACTTTGAAAAAGGTGAGGTGGGATCAAAGGTGATGAAGGTTGAAGCACCCACCACAACAAGAGGAGCGGTTTCTCCGATCGCCCGGGACACAGCTAGAATTGCCCCTGTTAAAATACCCGGGAGAGCGTTGGGAAGAACGTGATGCCAAATTGTCTGCCAGCGGGTAGCCCCCATCCCATAGCTGGCGTTTCGAAGTGAACCTGGAACGGCTTTAATTGCTTCCTGGGCATTGATGATTATTAATGGCAGAATTAATAAACCTAAAGTCATCCCGGCGGAGATAACGGTCCTTCCATTTGCTGTGGTGGGATCAACAGTTCCAAAAATAGCACCGCTGGTGAAACTCTCCAATACTCGAACAAAGATTGCTAAACCGAGCATACCGTAAATGATCGATGGCACGCCGGCCAGATTGTTGATATTGGTTTGGATCAAACGATTCAGCGGGGTATCGATGGCATATTCTTCCAGATAAATGGCAGCCCCGACGCCCAGAGGGAATGCAAATAAAATGGTAATGGCAACCGTCCACAGCGAACCCAGGATGGCAGTTCTTACGCCGGCCTGTTCTGGTTCAGGGGACTGCGGGTTGACCAGGAACTCTTTACTCAGCCAGGAATGAAACTCCAGAGTTGCCCGCGGGTGATCGACTTCTGCTTCTTGAATGATTGATGCGCGGTGAAACAATGAGTCAAATAATGACCAGGTGTCAACCACGGTTGGTTCAACTACCCGGGCAACTACCAGATCATAGATTTCATCTCGCTCCCGGTCCTCCAGGGCCATTTCACTATCCCACCTTCGAATCAACCCCTCAGAGACGTTGTTCTTAAGAATGTAGACCAGGTCAATTTTGTGGAGATTCTCGATGGAGATACCGTTTATGGCCAAGTCCTGAGGGGGAATCTTATTCTCGACAGCGATCATGCCAAAGGTCGAGTTGATCACATTCAGAATTAATACAATTAAGGCGATGACACCCACCCAGGTTGAGGTCTGAAAAACAGCCTGCCAGACTTTTCCCTTGCGGTGACGCTGGGGTAAATTAGATTGATAATCAATACCCTGAAGAGTATTTTCATTATTATTTCGGTTATTCATTCATACACCTCCCGGAAGCGCCGGACAACCCGCTGGCTGATGATATTCAACCCCAGAGTAATGAAAAACAGGAATAAACCGATAGCAAAAATACTATTGTAGTCAATAGAATCGTAACTGATATCGCCTGCGCTGATCCGGACAATATGCCCGGTCATCGTTTCAGCGGGTCTAAAGGGGTTAAAGGTAAAGTTTGGACCTGCACCAGCCGCCAGGGCTACTACCATGGTCTCGCCAATAGCCCGGGAAATCGCTACAATAAAAGCTGCGACAATTCCAGATGTGGCCGCTGGTACAACCACCCGGATGGCGGTTTCCAGTTTGGTGGCTCCCATGCCGTATGATGCTTCGCGGAGAGAGGTCGGTACCGCGCTGAGCGCATCCTCACTCATTGAGCTGACCAGGGGGATAATCAGAATGCCAACTACTATTCCAGCGGAGGCTACATTATAGACTTCCACTACATTACTTCCCAGGATGATTTTTAAGAGAGGTGTCATAAACGTCAGTGCAAAATACCCGTAGACCACAGTGGGGATCCCGGACAGGACTTCCAGAACGGGTTTAATGATATTTCTGGCCCTGGAGCTGGCATATTCACTGAGAAAGATGGCGATACTCAATCCCAGCGGTAAAGAGACCAGCATAGCTATCACGGAAACCATCAAAGTGGCATTCAGCAGCGGCCAGATCCCGAATTGGCCGATTTGAGGGTTCCATTTGGTACTGGTAAAAAATTCCCTCAAGGTCACATTGGAGGAAAGGTATAATTCAGTGCCAAGCCGATGTTCTGTTACGGCTGTCTTTTTTGCCCCTCGCTCGACAGTCACTACACCTTCCGCAATAGTTTCAATGATCATGGATTCTTCATCGACCCGGATTACGTCTCCAGGCTCCAGCGAAAATCCACTGGTTCCCACATCAAATTGGGTCTGATCTAATTTTATTGAAGATTTCAAGGTGCGATTACTTTGTTCCCAGTTCTGGACGGTGAAGAAAGTTATGGATTCTTTACCTAATTCATACACAATGCCGACTGTGGTCAGGATCGAGATTACGGCGCTGATAAACAGCAAAGTTTGAATAAAGAATTCACCCCACCGGTGTTTTTTTGATAAATCATCAGATCGTTTGAAAGCAAACGTTGGGGAATCTTCGGCTGCGAGAGTTGAGTGAGGGTGGGTTTGTTCGGTCATGGACATTACCTCAGCTAAGAGTTTGTTTCTCGAAAACATTATAAGGTGAAAATCACATAAAAAAAAAGTTAACTGAATAATTGCAATTAGCACTCTCCCCTTCAGGGACCTTTGGGTATGAAGGGGAGAGCGACTTTCCCACAATAAAACTTTTACTGGGTAGCTTCCAAGAAGCGAAGCTTGGACAGACCTAAGGCGGTGTCGCTGGCGGGGAAGTAGCCGACATCGGTGATCTCTTCGTTGACGAAGGTCAGGAAGAAATTGA
>CAZTWV010000047.1:7219-9574 GCA_964618295.1 uncultured Anaerolineales bacterium
GGAAGACCGTGGAGCTGCCGGCGGTGACTACGTCACCTTCCAGAGCGAGCGGATCTACGGCAGGAAGCATGGTTCCATCACTTTCCAGGCTTTCTTCTTCAGTCTCTTCTGCTTCCCCTTCTGAGGTTTGAGGAGCCTCGGTGGGATCAACCTGCGGGGGTGCTACTGTTTCTTGCCCTCCACAGGCGGTGAGTGCAATAGTTGCTATCATTAGCAAGGCTATTGCAGAAAATAGGGTTTTTTTCATTCTTTTTCCTCCTGGTACTTTAATAAGGTGGACGATCATACTGCGAAAGTTTAACACGGGTAATTTAACGGAGATCGGAAACTCCTTTAACATAGGGTCAAGAATCTGTTAACAATAAGTTAATGCTCGATTTCTGTGGATAACTCTAGAAAAAAGGTAGAAACCCCTCAGGTGGGAACAAAAAAACCTGCCGGATGTGTCCGGCAGGAAAATTTCAATCTTAGATTAGCTTACTCTAATTCATTCCAAGGGTGAGAGACTTAATACGGCTGCTTCGGCTCCAAACTGCTCAGATTTAAATTGCTCAAGAGGTGCGGCAAACATCACAGTCCAGGCATTCTGATCATCGAGCACAGCATAGATTGCCTGGTTGCCGATCCCCAGGTCAGGATCATCAATCTCAATTACCACCCGCTCTATTTGATATTCTGTATCGGTGATTACTTCTCGCGAGAGCAGTAAAAACTCGCCATCAAAGTTGGTCAGGGATTGGTTGATAAGCTCCTCTGTCGTGATACCTTCGGTGTACTCACTGCCGGTGATGATAAAGGCACTCAATCCATTTGAATCGATCGCGATCTGGAAGTCAAACTCAGGAAACTCTGCCAGTTCGGGAGATTCCTGAGTTGGGACTGCGGTTTCACTCAGCTCTGCTCCCATTTCGGCTGCAAATTCCGAAAAACCTTCCATAAAGGCGCTGAAAAACGCGGACATCAATTCCCCGAAACCTTCACCCAGATCTATGACCTGATAATCTGGAGGGATTTTCATTCTGAAAGTGGAACCTGCGATAGTTTGCCAACCCTCTGTTCCCGGGTTTTGGGAGGAAACGGAAACGCTGACAGGCGTCATCATCGCCTGGATGTCAAAATTGTTCCAGTTTGGGGTAGCAGTGGGGGGCGGGGTGGTCGGACTCGGGGTAAAAGTGATCGTTGGAGTGAAGGTGGGTGCCGGGGTCCAGGTGGGGGGAAGCTCCGAGAGGGGGGTTGCTTGATATGGTGAGTCTGTAGCAGTGGGCTGCGGGGGTGATGGGGGATTGGATGCCGGGAGTAATCCACAGCCAGCCGTCAGCAGCAGCCCGAGCACAAGTATGTTCAGTAGAATTGATTTTCTCATTATAAATAAGCCTTTTCGATGATGCAGTACTTTTTTGGGAATTGATTAATTTTACCCTGATTGGACCGGTGCTCTTCCGCGGGCTAATTCCGGGTTACGCATTTTCATCAGCGGTACGCCAATTCCATAGGTGACGAAATCTCCCTCGGGTTGGATTTTGATCAGGCAGGTATCCTGAAGGAATTCACGGTCATCAGCTTTATGCCTGAAAACCGCTTTCAATAAATCTGGTCGAGCATCCCGGGCGGGGATGATTTCCGCGGATCCCTGCAGGGTTATGGTCGCCTGGGGGATTTTTATCCACGGCAAAAAAGGGATTTTTTTTGCAATCGGGATTGTCAGCGAGACCCTGGGATTGGCAGCTATATGACGGGCTTTCCAGGTCTTGATCCCTGTTCCGATGTAAAATTTTCTATCTTTAACCAGATAAACAATTCCCACGGTTCTGGCTTCAGCCTGGTCTGTTACCATACCTAATACTGCAAATAACTCTTTTTCAATTGCTTCCCAGACAATTTCTGTTGTGGCCGGATTACTCATTGATTGCCTCCCAGGGTGTACCGTGACCGAAAGGAAAAGCTGTCCGGACCGTGAATTCTGGCAATGATGATTACGGTTAGAATCACTGCACCGGTCACGACTGCTGAGATTGGACCATCCGCTCCTGCAACGGCGGCATTATAAGTCCCGTGCCAGATAGCCGCCGCCAGGATAGATCCTCCGGTTGTATTATAAAGCCAGGTTAGAAAAGCGGAACCGGATAGAATACTGATAAGGAAGATTCCAACTCCAAGCAGGCTTGCTGGATAGCCGTAAAAGAAGACCGGAAAATGCCAGAATGCCCACACCAAACCCAGGATCAGTGATGAAATTCTGGCATCGTATTTTCGCTGTAATCTGGGCAGCGCAAAACCGCGCCAGCCGGATTCTTCTCCCAGACCAAAAGTCACCAGCATCAGCAGCCAGCCCAGATACCAGGGTGCAGAAGGAAT
>CAZTWV010000047.1:9584-24085 GCA_964618295.1 uncultured Anaerolineales bacterium
GTTGATGGGCTGCCAATCTCCGGAAAAGAGTCCCATCACGATGCAGGTCAAAATAAAGATCAGCGCCGGACTTAGAGCGGTTGGCAGCCACCATTTCCAGCCAGTTTTCCAGCGTATCAGCTGATCTGACCACTGTTTCAACCCCGGGACGCCTTCCGTGACTCCAGTAACCAGGACAGCACTCAGCAGGGGACCAAATGCTCCCAGGAAATGAAGCTGGTTGGGAATTCCTGTGATCCATCCCAGCTCCTGAAGAGCAAGAGGAATGAAAAAGGACCAGCTGAACAGGTACGCGAGCAGAATGAAAAGTCCCAAGTGTCCTGGGAGTAGCTTAGGCTGAGTATTCATATGTCGATTTGGAAATCAGGGTGAAAAAAGTAACTGCTGCCCCGACAATCAAGTACAAAGTCTGGATAAATATCGGGCTTCCCCACAGGATAAGCTGAAAAAGAATCCAACCAATCAGTAGGATTCCAAGTGTCAGAGATAAAACCCAGTACCAGGGATATTTTGAAAATGGATTCAACCTGGACAGGATTTTCCAATCAGGGTATTTCCAGAAGCCGTAGGCTGTCAAAAGGGGAAGTATTCCCATTACAAGGATTAAGAACAGTCCAGGTAGAATAAAACTAGAGATAAACAACGGCTCAAGTAGATCGGAAGGTAAACCCATTAACTGTCCGCTTGGGTCAATTATCATGAATAAACCCCCACCGATCCCACCCAGGCCGAGGAAGACATGGGCCAGGATTAAGGATATTCTTGCCATAAATTTGTAAATCCTCTCTGAATCTGAATTTTTTTTCAGCGGATCGAAATGGATCCTGATCCTTGATCAATTTCCATTTCAATTTTATCATCCGCGGTATCATAATTATCGGTTTCGAAGCTACCATCGTCCCGGTCCCCGCTCACCAGCTGGAAGCGGTTGGGCACGTTGAACGATCCAGATCCACCATCCAGGTCGATCCGGACCCCGACCTCATCCGGAATCGTAATCGATACACTACCGGATCCGCTGTCCAGGAAAAATGGAAAGGACTGGTCGTCCGGAAGATCAATCCGGATAGAACCAGAGCCACTGTCGATGAATAACTCGAGAAGCTGAAGCTCACGCAGGTCAAAATCACAGCTGCCGGACCCGCTGTCCAGGGTCAGGTCGAGTGGGATATCCGGTGAGAGACCGATCCGCCAGGTTTCACGGCTTGATCCAGTTGAAATCATCGGCCAGCTGTTTGTGTTTCTGGTGTCGAGAGAGATTTTTACTTGACTTCCCCGGTCTTCTACATCGAAAATCATTTCACCGAGATATGTGATTTCACCATCGATGATGTTTTCTCCCCGGGTTAGAGCATACACCTCCCCCGGCAGGCTGGTCCAGTCGATGTAGATTTCCGCTTCCTGGAAGCCGTTGATTGACTGTTCAACTGTGGTTGTTTGCCATTCACCCGGACTTGCTGCATCCGCGAGGATCGGAATTTGCTGGGCAAAAAACGCCATCCCGGCCGCAGAGCCGATTAATGCCAGCAGGATCATGGCACTGATCACTGCGCCGGCCGTGGAACGCTGTCCGATCAAAACATCAATCCCGACAGCCACCAGAATTAAGGGCCAGAAACGCCAGAGCAAACTCCAGGATGTCCAGGGTACAATCCCGAGATTAGAAAGCAGTAATAAGCTACCGATTGAGATCAGCATAATTGGCCAGAAAAAGGACCGGCTTTTTCTGGTGTGATTTGGTTTGTTTTGATTAATCTCCGTCATGATCACTCCTTTTTGGATCGAAAAACGACCTGTTCTTAATTATCAGGAAGGCCAGAAATCCTGCAGGAAGCAGCAGCAGAGGCAAGAGAACAATCCAGCTCCTTCCAAAACCGATTAACACAGCAAAAATACCCATCAGACTCATAGCGGTCACTGACAGGGGCAGAATCGGTCCCTGCTTCTTTCTTTCTCGATTTTTGAGCTGGTTCCAGAACATCCAGATCATTCCAGCGATCCCAGAGCCAGCCAGGACGAGAATAGAAAACCGCCAGACAAAACGGGAAAAACCCAGAAAGAGTATGAAGCTGCCGATTGATCCAAAAATTACAGCTGGAATCACCAGGTAAGGAGCATCCAGCACCCCGGCCAGTAAAGTCAGACCAATCCCTGAAAGAAGCAGGATCAGAATCCAGAAAGCTGGAATTCTGAGGGGGAGATAGATTCCGATTGATCGATTGATGGTCAAGCCCAGGATTACGATCAGTCCAACAATGATCCCGATCCATGTTATCCGCTTTTTCCAGTTTTTGTCTTTCATAACGATTCCTGATTTCCTGTTAAGTATATACGAGAATATTCTGATTTTGTTGTAAAGTTCTATGTTAGACTAAGAAAACAAAAATTTTTAGTCTACCTGGAACATTCTACAGTCTGATAAGGAGACTCGGATGGAAACAAAGGCTGGAGCACAGATTGGCAGAAAAGCATTTTTCCAATCGCTCATCATTCTCTTGGTGATTATGATCCTGGCAGGGGTGTTAACAAAGGTCATTCCAGCTGGGAGGTTCGACCGGATAATCCAGGGTGAAAGAGAGCTGATCCAGCCGGATAGTTTTTCATTTGTTGATGCCCCAAACTATCCGGTTTGGCGCTGGTTTACAGCTCCCATTGAGGTTTTGTGGGGAGATGATAATCTGCTGGTGATCGTGATTTCCTTATTTATATTGATGGTGGGCGGTGCCTTTGCGGTTCTGGAGATGAGCGGGATTCTTCAAACCGGGTTAGAGTGGATCGTCAACCGCTACCAGGACCGAAAATACCTGCTGCTGATGTTGATTACATTGTTCTTTATGATGCTGGGAGCCTTTTTTGGGATTTTTGAGGAAGTCGTTCCCCTGGTGCCAATTATCCTGGCTTTGTCATACTACCTGGGTTGGGACGCTCTGGTGGGTCTGGGAATGAGCATCCTGGCTACCAATATGGGTTTTTCTGCTGCAATTACCAATCCATTTACGATTGGAGTAGCCCAGGAATTGGCCGGGCTTCCTCTTTTTTCTGGGAGCTGGTTTCGAGTTCCTTTTTTCATTATTATCTATTCCGTGCTGGTGTATTTCCTGATACGCTATGCCAGACGCATTGAAAAGGCTCCGGAACGGTCATTGGTTTTCGAGCTGGATCAGGGGATGCGGGCGAAACGAGCTGAATTTAAATTGGATCTGAATCAAACACAAAATTTGAAACACCGGGGAGCCATGATTTGGTTTGGCGTTTTTTTGCTCGGGATTATTTCTGTTCTGTTAGGAGCCCCCTTCAGCGAATTTTTGTCTGATTATGCCTTACCCCTGGTTGGCTTGCTGTTTTTGGTTGGAGGTGTGGGGGCTGGTTTGCTGACCGGGATTGGGTCGGATCGAGTCTGGAAAGCTCTTCGGGAAGGGATTAGCGGAATTGCTCCCGGTGTGATCCTGATCTTGATGGCTGTCAGTGTTAAAGTGATTGTCGAGAACGGTCAGATTATGGATACAATTTTATACCGGATGTCCGGTATGTTTGATGAGGCTTCTCCTTTTCTATCTGCTGTTCTGATATTTGTCCTGGCCCTGGTAATTGAGTTTTTTATCTCGTCCGGCTCAGCTAAAGCCTTTTTGTTGATGCCCATTCTGCTGCCGCTTGCGGATCTGGTTGGGGTGACCAGGCAGATCGCTGTTACAGCTTATTGTTTTGGAGATGGATTTTCCAATATGTTTTACCCGACCAGCGCTGTGCTTTTGATCTCCCTCGGTCTGACTCCAGTCAGTCTGCCTAAATGGCTGCGCTGGACAGCGCCGCTCTGGATGGTTGTGCTGACGATTGCCATTCTATTCCTGGGGATTGCTGTTGCTGTTGGATATGGTCCATATTAATGTAGGTCGTAATCTATTATGAAGAATATCAAAGGTGTCCAATTTCCTGCCACATATTATGAATCCCGAAAGTTGTTTCGGGACAATTACCCGAAGGCTCGCGCAGTTTTTCCGGATGCTGTCCTGGAGGAAGCGAGTGTTCCCGCAGGATCAGAATTCCAAATGGATTGGATACATGCTGGGGTTAATCAGACCCGGGATTGTCTGGTAATTACTACTGGCCTGCATGGGATCGAAGGTTTATTTGGAGGGGCTTTTCTGGATTTGTTTGTCCGGGAATTTCTGCCGGTTCTTCAGCCGGAGATGGGACTTCTGCTGTTCCATGGGATCAATCCCTGGGGTATGGAGCGGGGCAGGAAAGTCAATCCCAACAATGTTGACTTGAACCGAAATTTTACGTCCTCTGAAACTGATCTTAAATCTAGTGAAAATCCGGATTATGAGCTGGTCAGGGAAATCCTGACACCAGAACTACCTCTAGGTGCACTGCTTCCGGCTCAAATTCGCTTTTTGACCCGGATTGCAGGTGCTGTGATGAAAAGAGGTACAGCACCTTTAAGGCGGGCTGCTTTATTGGGGCAATCTGAGAATAAGAAAGGATTTTATTATTCCGGAACGGCATACCAGCCAGAGACCAGGGTGGTTATGGACTTGCTGTCCAGCTGTTTCAGATCCAGTGCAAATGTGGTTCATCTTGATGTGCACACAGGCTACGGTCCTGACCGCCAGATGGTTCTGGTCAACTCGCCCCTGGAGAAACGGCCCCCCGATGAGTTTGCTGATCTGTTTCAGTATCCAGCGGTGGTAGCGGCGGATGGAGATGATTTTTTCCAGATCAATGGGGACTTGCTGGATTGGGCTTACTGCTGGCATGAAACCCGACCGGATTCTGGTTATTTCGGAACCGCGCTCGAATTTGGAACGCTGGGTGAAGGATTTATTGCGGAATTGATCAGTTTATGGATTATGGTGGCAGAGAACCAGGTGTACTGGCACGGAACTCAAAATGGGAAAATCCGCAGGAAGATTGAAAATAGATTCAGGGAGCTGTATTATCCGGAGTCTCCTGCCTGGCGGGAAAAAGCTGTGGTAGACAGCCGGAAGGCATTATCCGGGATCTTGGAAGAATCTGGTTTTGTGCGGTAAGGAAATCAGTCCAGGAGCATCAATTCCTGGTAATACATCTGATCGTCATCGAGATGATCCGCGAGGTTTTGGCAGGCGACAAAATCGGGATGCTGATGAGCGGTCACCTGCTTTTGGATCAAAGTTTGCGGATTTCCAGAGGCTGTTTTTTCTTTTAATGCCGGAGCCTTTTCCAGCTGTGATCCTTTGATTTCATCCATGTTATCACACAAACAAACTTTGAGTTTGGGGGACCATTTCCCATTCCCAGCGTTTGAGTGCCATTTGAGCTGGATAGGCAGTCAGATCCAGCTGGAGGGGAGTGATCGATACATACCCGTTTTCTAGAGCCCCAATATCAGTGCCGTCTTTTGGGATACCGGTTGGAGCATCTCCGCTGATCCAGTAATAAGGTTTTCCCCGGGGGTCTATCCGCTGATCAAGCCGGCTGTGATACACACGCTGGCCCTGTTTGGTGATTCGGATTCCCTTAATCTGCCCTTCCGGTAGATAAGGTACATTGACGTTTAACAAAATCCCATCCGGTAAACCGTGCTTTAATGTTCTTTTTACTATTTGGTAAGAAGTTTTGGCTGCTGGTTGGTAATCCAGGACATCCAGGTGGTTCTTTTTGGATCCTAGCGAAACCGCGATACCTGGAACGCCGTTGATAATTGCTTCCATTGCGGCTGTTACCGTTCCGCTGTAAGTGACGTCATGTCCGAAATTTGGGAGGGGATTAATCCCGGAAACAACCAGATCGAATTGGGTCCCGAAATATCCCAGCACCCCCAGTGCGACACAATCTGAAGGCGCTCCATCGCTGGCGTAAGCGGTGGTTCCATCTTCAAGAATGACTTCTCGAACGCGGAGAGGCCGATTAATTGTTTTGACATGTCCCATTCCGGACCAGTTACGATCCGGAGCCAGGATGGTTACCAAACCTAGTTTTCGTATTTCTTCAACCAGGGCTAATAACCCTGGAGCGGTTACGCCATCATCATTTGTGACAAGGATCTTTGGTCTCATTGGTTTTCCTTGGTATTCCTTTTATCTGAGTGTAGACTTTCTCTATTAAAAGGTATGTATCGCACGGTTAACTCGATGTTAATTCTTTGTAATGATCTGTTTAAGGGATCTTAATCAGACCAGACAGGGACTCTGGTTCTAGTCGGAAAGAAGATTCTTCAAGAGTCGATAAGGTGTGTTTTAATAGGGAGAGTATGATCCACAAATAAAGGAGATTATGAAAAACAAGACAAAACTTGGTTATTTAGCAATTACTGCTGTAATTGTTCTGGTTATCGGGTGGATGATTTACTTTATTCTCCCGGAATTCTTAACGCTATCGGATCGAGGTGATTCAGCATCGCAGCTTGGTTTCGGGACAGACTCTGCCCGGGCGGAAGTTACAGCAGTCCTGGAGGAAGGAGAAATCCAGCTGGGAGAGACGAGCCAGAAATACCAGCTGCTGGAAGTTGTGGTGCTAGAAGGGGAATACGAGGGTATCCGCTTTGAAGTGGACTACGGCCAGCGTCAGCTCAGACCCGAGGGTTTGAATTTAGAAACTGGAGATCAGGTCATTATCAATATTTCACGGGGTCCTGAGAATATCCTCAGTGCCAGGTTCCTGGATTATGTTCGGCTCAGACCTGTGCTCCTGCTGCTGTTAACCTTTATCCTTTTCAGTGTCCTGATCAGCGGTTGGAAAGGGGTCCGGGGTTTGATCGGGATGGGGATCAGCATATTGGTAATTACGTACTACATCATTCCCCAGATCATCCAGGGCCGGGACCCGGTCCTGGTCAGTGTGACCGGGGCTTTTTTCCTGCTGGCGGTTTCCCTTTATCTTGTTTACGGTTGGTCTTTGAAAACTCACTCGGCAGTTCTCGGGACACTGCTTTCCCTGGTCTTAACTGCGCTCCTGGCGAATTACTTTGTCAATTTGACCCGATTAACGGGATTTGGGAGTGAAGAAGCCCTGTTCCTGATGCAGCAGTCGACCATAGAGATCAATATGCAGGGCCTGGTTCTGGGCGGGATGCTGATTGGAGCGCTGGGCGTACTGGATGATCTGGTGATTACTCAGTCATCAGTTGTTTTTGAGCTTTTTATGCTAAATCCAAATCTCTCAGTCCGGGATCTGTACAGGAGGGCGATGCGGGTTGGACAGGATCATGTAGCAGCAACGGTCAACACCCTGGTGCTGGCTTACGCCGGGGCGGCTTTGCCCATGTTTCTGCTCTTTTATTTATCCGGGGAGCAGCTCCAGAATCTTATCAACCTTGAATATGTCGCGGAAGAGATTGTCAGAACCATGGTGGGATCCCTGGGTTTGATTGCCGCGGTCCCCTTAACCACAATTTTAGCGAGTTTGATTGCCATCCGATCTCCGGAAAGCGGTCCAATTCGGGATCTTTTGGGTCCGCTGACCAGGGAGCATGATGGTCATGCTGGTCACAGCCATTAGAGAGAAAGGATCAGTGAGATTGCTATGAAAGTACATCTTGTCTACAAGCCGGAAGGAAAGGCACTCAAAATCTTTCAGGAAAAGCTTGATCCTGGTATCGAGATGTCTTATGGTTCCGAAATCGAGGATTCTGCGGTCGAAATCCTGGTAGCAGGCCGTCCTGAGCGGGAGATGATTGAAAGCTGTGATCAGCTGCAGTCATTAATCATTCCCTGGGCTGGGATCCCAACCAAAACCCAAAATTTGATGGCTGACTATCCCCAGATAACAGTCCATAATTTACACCACAATGCTGTGCCAACGGCAGAATTAGCTGTGGCACTGATGCTCGCTGCGGCGAAAAGAATTCGAGTTTACGATCAAAAACTCAGGAAAGGAAATTGGGAACTGAGATACAAAGCGGATCAATCTGTTCTGTTGGAAGGAAGGCAGGCTTTAATTGTTGGTTATGGTGCTATCGGCCGCCGGGTGGGAGATGTGCTGCTGGCTCTGGGTCTGCAGGTGACAGGATTCCGAAGAAATCCTTTGCGAGCAGAAACCGGAAGAATTCCGATATTGGCCCCTTCTCAATTAAAAGGTCTGCTGCCCGGGGCGGATATTCTTATCCTGACTTTGCCGTTAACCCCGGAAACCCGGGGTTTAATCGGGGCGGAAGAGCTGAAAATGCTTCCAGAAAATTCGATAATCGTCAATGTTTCCCGCGGTCCAATAATTGATCAGGAAGCACTTTACCACGCTTTGAAAAATGAGAGAATCCATGGGGCTGGTTTGGACGTCTGGTACAACTACCCGAAAACAAAAGAAGAAAGGCTCCAGACTTTTCCGGGGGATTTTCCGTTCCATGAGCTGAATAATGTAGTGATGAGTCCGCATCGGGGGGGAAAAAGTCCTGAAGTGGAGAGCGCCCGGATGGAAGCTCTTGCAGCTTCATTGAATGCAGCCAAGCGGGGAGATGGGCTTCCAAACCAGGTGGATATCGATTTAGGATATTAATCTAAACAGAGGCAGCCTGATTGTTATGAGGCAGGGAGAAGTAAAAAGTGCTGCCCTCGTTCAGCACGCTTTCGGCCCAGATCATACCTTCGTGAGCTTCAATTAGATGTTTGGAAATTGAAAGTCCCAACCCAGTCCCACCCCCGGTCCGGGCCCGATCGGCTTTGTAGAAGCGTTCAAAAATACGCTCCAGATCATACTCCGGGATCCCGGGGCCCTGATCTTGAACGGAGAAAACTACCTGGTCCTGATCGCGGAATGCCTCCAGGCGAATCTTTCCATTCCGGGGCGAAAATTTAATTGCATTATGAAGCAGGTTGACGATCACCTGCTCCACCCGCCGGAAGTCCGCCTGAATTTGGGGTAAATCAGTATCAGTAATAACCTCCACAGTAATTGATTTTCGTTTTGCTTGCTCCTGCATCCGGTCGGTGGCCTTGCTCAGAAGCGAGTTTGGGTTAACTGGGTGGATATTGAGTGGAACCTGTCCGGATTCGATCCGCGATAATTCTAACAGCTCCGTGACCATTTGAGCCAGAGCGTCAATTTCTGTATCAATTCTGGACAGAAAGCGGTTTGCTGCTGGCGGATCCTCCAGGGCGCCGTCCTGCAGGGTTTCTGTCAGGGCTTTCAGCGAGGCCAGGGGGGTCCGGAGTTCATGGGAGATGTTGCTGATAAAGTCCTGCCGGGTGGTTTCTAATCTCCGAATTTTAGAAAGATCCTGGAATAACAGCAAAGTGTGGTCCGGAAGGGTATCCTGGAGGGGGATGGCAATTCCCTGCAGAAAAGTGTTCTGGGTCGGCAGCTCGAGGGAGGTGGATTGTTCTCTCTGGTTTTCGATACTCGAGCGCCAGAGCTCAATCCATTGGTGCTGGCGCAGGACTTCTGCAACAGAATGACCAAAAGCGTTTTCGCTGGATATCTGGAATATCTCCTCCGCGGCAGGGTTCATCAATGTGATTTCACCCTCATCATTGACCATCACCACCCCGTCCGTCATTTGATCCAGCACGGTGCGCAGGGTAACGCTCTCGGTTTTCAGGGTTTGGATTTCATCCTGGAAATTTCGCAGAACCCGATTCAGAAGGCCAGGCAGCTTCCCCAAAAGTTCCTGATCTGGAATCACGGGCAGAAACTTCCGGCTGCCCTCTTCGATTTCTTCGGCTGATTGAGTGATTCTTTGGATCGGTTGAAGCATCCGGGAATTATGGAGATAAGAAAATACAAGGACTGCAGCAGCCAGAATCACCCCTAAGAAAACCACGCGCCGGCGGATCTCCCGAGATTCCTGAACGGCATCACCCAGAGATCTTTCGATCCGCAAAAATGCGATTGCCTCCCCATTTTCGAGAATGGGGGCAGCCGTAAACAGCAGCGGGGTGTTTTCACCCGGATTGCGCACGCTGGAACCCTTTCCAGATCTAAGAGCTTGCTGAATTTCAGCTCTGAATAGCTGGCTGCCGGTGGGTAGAGAATTTCCCGAAGAATCAGCCAGAATCGTGCCTTCAGCGGAAATCACGTTTACCCTGGAGGAGATAGTTTCCGCCCAGTAGGTGACAAAATCAGTCAGGACTTCATTTGTCTGACTGCTGAGAGCAGAGATTGGAAAATCCTTTTCCATAATCTCTAAAGAGGTTTGATCATTAATTTGGGTTTTTTCGAGACTTGTTTCGTAGCTGTAATTTCTGAGATTTGTTCCAGCAATCAAGGATGCGATCAAAACCAAGACGGACAGGGGTATAGACAATCTCCAGCTGCTCCGATTCAGCATCTAGCCCTCAAACCGGTAGCCTACGCCTCGGATGGTGATGATTCTCTCGGGATTGGAAGGATTGCTTTCAATTTTCTCCCGCAGCCAGCGGATGTGAACATCAACTGTTCGACTTCCCCCGCTGAAATCCCAGCCCCAGACTTTCTCGAGGATGCTGTCCCTGGACAGCACCTGACCTTTATGAATCGCCAGGTAGTGGAGGAGTTCATACTCTTTAGGTTTCAAAGAAAGCAATTGGTCATCCAGCTGAATTTCCCGTCTCCCGGTGTCAATGGTCAAATTGTCCAGGATGATCTTGTTATCAGCTGGGGAGTTGTTCTCCTGGATTTCGTTTTTTACCAATCGCACCCGGCGGAATTGGGCTTTGACCCGGGCCATCAACTCCCGCATTGAAAATGGCTTTGTCAGATAATCATCTGCGCCAATTTCCAGGCCAATTACGCGGTCGATTTCATCATCCTTGGCGGTCAGCATAATAATCGGGGTGCTGATTTCATGCCTGAGGATTCTGGTAATTTCAACTCCATCCAAACCGGGGAGCATGATATCCATCAAGATTAAATCTGGAGGATCATTCCGGGCAGATTCTAAAGCCTGGATCCCATCCCCGATTACTTGAACCTGGTACCCGGCTCGTTCCAGATTGTAGCGGAGCGTGTCCTGCAGGGCGGGTTCGTCTTCTACCACGAGAATATTTTGAGCCATTAGAGAATTCCTTGATCTTCAAACCAGCCGAGACTGTCTTTGATCGTTGTTTTGAGAGGTCGGGTGGAAAGGTTCAGCTCCCGCTCAGCTTTTCCAGTATTATACCCCTGCCAGCGTTCAAAAGCTTTGAGATGGAATGGGGCGGGGGGAATTACTGCTGTCCTGTCAGCAGTGTAAGTATACAACTTAATCATCCAATCCGGAATTGTAATTTTGGGAGGAGCCACCCCGGCAGCCTGGGCGACAACCTCAGCTGCTTCCAGGATTTGATAATTTTCCCCGCCCAGGATGTAGCGTTCCCCGGACTTTCCTTGTATCGCAGCTGATAGGTGGGCTTGTGCGACATCCCGAACATCTATGCTGTTAACTATGCCCTCCGGGACCGCAAAAACTTTTCCGCCAGCGAGTAAAGTGAGGATTCCTCCCGTGCTGAGGTGGACATCTCCCGGACCGAAGACGGTTGTTGGATTTAAAACAACCGCGGATAACCCTTCTTCCGCTGCCTGAAGAACCCTGTCTTCCATCAGTATTTTCGATTCATAATAGGCATTGTCCGGAAGCGTGCCGGGTTGATACCGATCCCTTTCGTCGGCAAGCCGGGACTCGCCGGCGGGAGGATGGCCGATTGTGGTCAGGCTGGAGGTATAGATCAGTTTATTAATACTGGTGTTGTGGATGGCATCGAGGATGGTATTGATTTGATTTTCAGCTTGCTTTAGATAGTGGGGTGTTTTCTTGAAATCATTATTAGGAGGATAAAACCCGGCTGCATGAAATACAATTTCTTTGCCGTCCAGGGCTTTTTCCAGGGATTTCTGATCGGAGAGGTCCCCGTTGTACCAGGTCATCGCCAGATCTTGAATGGATCCCACCGCGTCCTTTCTGCGCCGGAGCCCGCTGATGGACCAACCCTCAGCAGCAGCTTTTCTGGCTATCTGACCGCCGATAAAACCGGTGGCCCCTAGGATGAGGGCTTCTGGCATGGATCAGGTTCCCTTTTTCCTGACTCTCACATCTTTGACCAGTAAATCTTTCTCATCGCGGTAATCCAGGATATTTAACGCATCTTGGATTGTCAGCCACCGCCAGTCATCGACTTCTCCATTCATCAGGGAGAGGTCTTCTTTTTTGATTTCCATATTCCAGAAAAGAACGATTTTCGGTTTTCCTTTATTGAGATAGGAAATGCTGCCGGCATAGTTGAGCACTTTTGGCTCAAATCCAGTTTCTTCCTGTACTTCACGAACAGCAGCCTGCTTCCAGGTTTCACCCGGGTTAAGCTTTCCTTTTGGTAGGGACCAATCCTTGTGTTTGTGGCGGTGGACGATCATAATCTGATCCTGTCCATCCATCTCCCGCCAGAGAATTCCCCCTGCAGCCTGAATCACTTTTGCTTTTGATCTTGCCAATTATTTTCTCCTGTGCTTTAACAAAACCAACTGAGACTCATTTTATCACACGAAGAATAATGCACTTTGTAGAGCGGCGGGTATTCTGTTTACATCCAGGCCTGGAACTTCCCTTGGTGGATTTGAGTGACTTCCTGGTTTTCCTGGGTTGAAAAATATCGCCGAATGGGTTGGAGTTTGATCTGAACACCACGCTCTACCGCCCAGCGGCAGAGCCGGAGAAGCTGTTTCAGGCTGCGCTGCATCCCGATCCCCTCCTGAATCCCAAAACGATAAGTGAGCAGGTGCGGATTTTCTTTTTCCAGATATTCGAGGATCAAATCTGAAGCAGCCGCAATCTGATCTGGATCTGGATTTGTATCGAGCTGCTGCAGGACGTCAATCGGCAGATCTAAATTTACCTTGAAAATTTTTAAAATCGCGGGGCGGTGGAAAAATTTTGCCAGCAGTTCTGGTTGGTCAATAGAGATCTCTTCTGGGAGGTGGATCTCTGATCCGGATGAATCCCGGACCTGGAGGATCAATTCAAAAGATTCATTTTCTATCCCCGGTTTGATGGGTGCATCATCAGCTGGAATCAAGCTGTGAACCGCATCCATGACCTGGTTTGCATAGGACTGCAAATAAATCTTCTTGGGTGTATTTGCGGGAAGAGATGCTGGAGAGAGGAGTTCTCCGATATACATTTTCAGCGGAGGACGTTTCCAGGAATGAGCGGCGTTTAGTGCGCCCGTGGTGTCATTGAAACCAATTGGCAGCACCGGAGCACCGGAGCGGTAGCTTAACCAGGCAATGCCCGGGTGGGCTTCCATCTTCCCCGGCTGCCAGATGCCGCCTTCTGGAAAGAGACCGATCACACCCTTTTGCTGCAGCACGCTGAGTGCGGAGGAAAGGGCAGACCGATCGTACGAACCGCGCTGAATAGGGATCACACCGTAAAAGCTGCTGATCCATTCCGTGATTTTTTCAGCTGGAATATCCGCCGCACTGAGCATTTCAATTTGCCAGGGAGAGTACACATTTAACAAGACTGCCTCCATAGCTGCGGTGTGATTACCAACAACCAGCAGTGGGCCCCGCTCGGGGAAGTTTTCCCGGCCCTGGATTTCCACCCGGAAGAGAGCCGGCAAAAGTGTTCTTCCTAGGATCCGGGAGGTGATTCTGGGTAGTCTTCTGCGGGGATATTTGATTTGTTTTTTCTTTTCAAGCATCAGGCTGTCTCGATTTGCAAGCTGAGTCTTTTCGGATAGATAATATGGCTGATTGGGTATCTTCGCTGTGAGAGCACGAAGAGTATTTTTCTTCTGTTTCTTTTCATGGAGTAAGTTCGCTGGCGGCTTCCTGATCCAGAAACCAGGTAACCGATCCATTTACTGGTTGAACAAGCTGGGCTGGAAACAGCGCTGGATTCTCTTCACCTTCAATAATTTCAGCTGCCGCCTGGGCTTTAGCTTTCCCTGCGGCCAAAAATAAAATCTTCTGCCCTAGATTGATCAATCTTTCTGTAAAAGTTAAGCGCCAGCTGTCAAATTTCGGAATGTAATTTGCTGTGATCCAGCTCTGGGGCAGGGGTGGGATTACTGCTTCTGTATCCGGAAATAGGGATGCTGTGTGGCCGTCTGACCCGATTCCCAGCAGGATCAGGTCAAATTGCGGTTGATCTGGATGAAAATGCTTCTCCAAATTACGGGATGAGATCAATGCGGCTTGATCGGGCTCCAGCTCCCCAGGCAATCTGTGAAGGTTTGTTTCTTTAATATTTCGGGGTTGGAGAAGGGTGTGATAAGCAAGCCGGTAATTGCTTTCCGGATGATCCGGTGGGACCATCCGCTCATCGCTCCAGAAGAAATGGATTCGGTCCCAATCCAGGCAGTCGGCAAGAGGGGAATTTCCCAGCATCCGGTAGAGGGGTTCTGGAGTGCTGCCGCCCGAAAGAGCAATCCGGCAAGTGGTTTGCTTTTCAAGACAGGAATTTAGGGTTTTTATGAAATAATCAGCTGTTTGCTTAATCAGCTCATTTCTGGAAGAGAACTTGAAAATTCTGGTCATGTTTTCCTGCTTTATTTTTAAAGATTATTTCCGGATCGATATCTATTTTACTAGAAATACCTGAAACCGTTTTCCAGGGAGGGTTTTCAAGCTGG
>CAZTWV010000048.1:0-23842 GCA_964618295.1 uncultured Anaerolineales bacterium
TTAAGTGATTCAAAATATCCATTCCTTTTGGAGATAAATGAGCCCTTCCCCAGTGCGTGATCATGCGTTGTTTCTCCTCCGGTTTTTCTGAAACATTACAGGCTTTGATGGAAGCTGTTTTGAGGAAAGCGTCTCCTTGACCCTCATTAAATAGAAGCCAATTTCGTTTCCGGATCGTTATTGATCTCCTGGGAATTTCATGATACTATTATATGTACAATTGTACAATTACAAGAAGGGGCCTTGTATGGATGTTGTGATAGACACTTCGGCGCTGATTGCGGTCATTGCAGGTGAACCGGTAAAAGAGAAGCTGATTCGGGTGACATCCGGTGCTGAATTGATTGCGCCGCAATCGGTTCACTGGGAGATCGGCAATGCCTTGTCGGCGATGATGAAACGCCAGCGGATTGTTTTGCCGCAGGCCACACGGGCGATAGAAATATATCAAAAGATCCCTATTCGTTTTGTCGAGGTGGAGCTTGAGGATACTTTAGAGATTGTGGACAAATTGAGCATCTATGCCTATGATGCTTATCTGATTCGATGTGCGATTAAATATAAGTCTCCGCTGCTCACCCTGGATCAAGGGCTGGCGGAGGTGGCAAAAGAAATGAATGTAAAATTACAAGAGGTGGAACAATGAGAACCTATACGTATTCAGAGGCCAGGAGAAAATTTGCATCGCTCCTGGACCGCGCCACAGAAGAGGGTGAAGTGAGGATCAAACGCAGAGATGGCCAAATCTTTGTCATAAAGCCTGATGCAGGGAGTGGCTCTCCGTTGGATGTGGAGGGCGTCGAATTGGGTGTCACGACTGAGGAAATTGTGAAAATTGTCCAGGAAGGACGAAGACGAGAGTATGATTGAATCTGGGATAAGATAGCCTTCCCAAAGGCTTCCTGTTGGAAGGGTTTGAACAGATAGTCCTCTGCCCCCGCCCCTACTGCTTCGATAGCGACCTCGAAAGATTTTTGTGAGGAAACGAAAGCCACGGTCAGATCAGGATATAACCGTTTGAGCCTTAGAAGCAATGGTACTCCCCCACCCCCCGGAAGTTCCAATTCCAGAAGTACAAGGAAGATTATTTTCTGTTAGCAGCTCTTCAGTTTAACCTGTGGATCTTGAAAAGTATACTGAACTTCCCTCTCCTACAAGGGTATCAGAGACTGTTTCCAAGTCGGCATTTTAAGGGTCTGCGATCAGTGTCAACATCCTATTATTTTAGTATGAACCGCTAGATTCAATTGATAAGTGCAACTTGATGTGTCCCCTTTATAGGAACAAGGATATGTAAGTTGTTAAAGACTCTTTAGACGCGATGACGGGCCCTATGGATAGTAACACATTCAAAACATGGGTATTTCTTCAAAAGTTTATTCAGAGCTCTATTGAAAACTAGCTAGGGGGGGGTTGCGCAGAAAGTTACGGTTTGAAAGTGAAAAAACGTCCAAAACCGTAACTTTCTGTTCGTTTGCCCCCGCTAGTCCAGCTACACCTGGCTGGAAGGACTGATCAACTGCCCGATGGAAAACGCCTACCGCATCCATCCGGAATGGCAGGATTTAGAGATCGGTGACCTTATTCATATGTGTCCAGATGAACCCGCCCCACCCCCCTACATTGTGGCTCAGATCCATCCCGATCAAGCCCTCGTCATGGGCCATAAGGATCAGGGAGAATGGGTGGATCTTTATCAGTTTGTGATCCTGCCCCAGGAAGACGGCAGCTCTCGCCTGGTGCTGCGGACACGCTCTAACATGGTCGGGGGCGTCTGGTCGCTCATCAACCCCGGCGCGTTTATTATGGAGCTCGGCATGCTGCTGGGGATCAAAGAGCTGGCCGAAATTTTAGCTTTGGCCGAAGGTACCAGAGAAAACACCGCCTTCCTCTAAAAGTGTTTAAGCTGCCACAACCAGGATAGTTTTATCGGAGAATTTCGATTGGTATGTTTATAAGTATTGGGAGTTGATATTTTGTTTAATTATCTGATTTTGCCTATGCGAAGTTTTGTAGATGGACTAAAACAATTTTCTCAATCTTAGGTAAAGTAAGTTGTAACTGACGTTGACTCAAAACGTAGCTGGTCTGACTCCACATCGGACGTTTTTTCTAGGTATCTACCAGCCAATCTAATCCTAATTCAATTAACGTTTTGTTCAAAGGAGATCCAGAATCTTGATCCCACCCTGCCTGCCGATAATATCTGCTAATTGCTGTTTTTATTTCTTTCTTAGAAAGCGAGACACCGTCAGAAGCTCCGCCTGTGAGAGCTTTGAAAAATTTTTTCGGGAGTCTGTCTTCTTTACTAGAAAAACCTTCCCGAACATTATAAACCCGCATAAGATTCAACCTTCTTTTTCCAACGCATAACAACTCTTCGACATCCATCTTCCAACCAGTAACAGCCTCAATAACCCTGATTAGCTGTTGGGTATCATATAATTGCCAAGCCGGACCGTAAACAAACTGGCAGACGCTAACAGAATCAAGAGCCGAATAAAGATACTGGGTATTTAATGCAAAACGTATTGCCTCTTCGTTTAGACCATCTATGTTTTTGCCCTCATCGAGCCCCAATTGAGCCATCCGCTCCGGATACCCCTGGAATGATGGGTCGTGCTCGCTGGACTGGTGGTCGGCTCCAAAAGGATTGACGGCATAGATAACTCCAAGGGATGGCTTGACTTGCGGCATATGAGCCGGAACTTCTTGTTGTTTCACTGCAACTACCAGGTCCTCACTGCCTTTCCCCACCTCTTGAGCGGCTCTTGCCGAACCTTCGGCCAGCAGATCTCCAATACCCTCCCGGCGTGCGATCAGCTCAACAAGTTGGACCATCGCAGCCCCATTTCCAAATCGCAGGTCAATCCCCCCAGTATCTCTTTTTGTCAATATGCCTTTTTCATAGGCATCCATTGCCCAGGCAATAGTCGCTCCACAAGATATGGTATCCATGCCGCACATATTACACAACTGATTGGCATATGCTACCGCCTCCAGGTCAGAGATCCCACAGTAGGATCCGAACGTTGAAAGCGTTTCATATTCTGGCCCCCCGTATTTTGGATTTAGTTGATAAGGGTCTTCTTCATTCTCAACCATTCTCTTACAGCGGATGGAGCAGGCATAACAAGTATCTCGTCTCTTGAGAATTGTTTTTGACATTACTTGTCCATCCAGAGATTCCCACCCCTCAAAAGCCCCACTGTCCCAGTTTTTAGTTGGTAAACCACCGACAGAATTTTGATACGCGATTACTTCTGCCGTTCCGTATAGTCCCATGGCATAAACATCCGAATTTGGGAATTCCTTAGCACCCCAACGAGCAAGCTCCTTTAGGGAATGTCCATCAAATATCTCTGGTTTCATTGACCCCCTGACAGCTATCGCTTTCAAATTTTTCGCCCCCATTACCGCTCCCAAGCCTGTTCTCCCGTTAGCTCGGTTAGCCATACTGATTATACTGGCATATCGGACCTGATTCTCTCCAGCAACTCCTGTCTGCAATATCTGGATTCTAGAATCCCCTAATTCTTCTTTGATCACCCTCTCAACTTCGAGAGTAGTTCTACCCATCAAGTGCGATGCTACTCTAAACTCAATTTTTCCATTGTTGATCCAAAGATAAACTGGCTCAGGGGATCTCCCATGGATGATCATAGCGTCATAGCCAGCAAATTTGAACTCAGCCGGAAAATATCCTCCTGATTGAGAATCTCCAATCCCCCCCGTCAACGGTGATTTTGCCGTAGCGTTTATACGACTCTGCCCAGGAACTGGTGCACCAGTCACAACACCTACAGCAAGAGTAAGTGTATTATCACCGCTTAAAGGATCGACATCTGGAGGAGTATGTTTCAGCGAGTAATAAGTACCAAGAGCACTTCCTCCCAGATATTTCCTGTAAAATCCCTCTGAGGGGGTTTCCACGTCAAAACTATGGTGATCAAGAAAAACATGCAATATTTTTCGATGAAATCCGTAAACCAAATTTATTATTCCTCTATAGTGATAAACAACCTAATGTCTTCTTCAACTATCTCATAAAGGAAGTTAAATTACAAAATATAACTTCCACCAGTCTCATCTGCCAAGTGGCAGGCGACAAAATGGTCTTCAGAAAGCTCTTTTAACACTGGTTCACTTTCTTTACAGATATTTTTTACAAGGGGACATCGGGTGTGAAACACGCACCCTTTAGGTGGGTTAGAAGGGTTCGGGGGATCCCCCTCTAAAATAATTTGGGTCCTTTCCCGTTCTAGTTTCGGATTGGGAATAGGAACTGCAGAACATAAAGATTGAGTATAAGGGTGAATGGGATCATCAAACAAGGAGTTTTTATCAGTAACTTCCATCAGCTTACCCAGATACATCACCGCTATCCGGTGAGATATATGTTTTACCATGCTTAGATCATGTGCTATGAAAAGATAAGTCAAATCCATTTTTTCTTGTAAGTCATAAAGGAGATTCACTATCTGCGCTTGAATGGACACGTCTAAGGATGAAATTGGTTCATCGCAAACAATAAATGAAGGATTCAGTGAAAGGGCTCTAGCAATTCCGATCCGCTGTCGCTGCCCTCCAGAAAACTCGTGAGGAAATCGGTTAGCGCAGGATGGGTTTAAACCAACCATCTCCATCAGCGTTCTAACCCTATCACCTAATAACTGGTTCCCCCGATTATAAATCCCATTGATTATGAGTGGTTCTGCGATAATTTTTCCAACAGAATGTCTTGGGTTTAGGGTAGCAAAAGGATCTTGAAATATCATTTGCATCTCGGGTCGTAAGCTTCGTAATTCCTTACTGCTCAACTTCGTAATATCGGTTCCATCAAAGATAATGTTCCCATCAGTAGGTCTTTGAAGATGCAGAATCGTTCTCCCAGTAGTTGATTTTCCACAACCACTTTCTCCTACTAATCCCAGTGTCTCGCCCTTTAATATCTTAAATGAAATCCCATCAACTGCTTTTACTATATTATCTTTTCGTCCAAGGATTCCAGAGGAAGTTTTATAATATTTCTTTAGGTTTTCAACCTGCAGAAATAACTCTCTATCTGTCATACTGAGATCCTCCTTTTTCAACCCTGTAAAAGCAGGAAACTTTATGTTCAGGATCAACCTCAGCTAATTTAGGTTTTTCATTCCAGCAACGTTCAAATGCATAATCACACCGAGCTGCAAACGGACAGTGATTGATCTCCTTAGAGGCATCCAAAGGCACCCCCTCAATGCCAACCAAACGTTTGTACCCATCCTCATTCAATCGAGGAAGAGAGCCCAATAACCCAATCGTGTAAGGATGCTTGGGGGTCTCGTAGAGCTTATTCACCGGGGCTGTTTCCATAATTCTGCCGCCATACATAACCAGCACGCGATCTGCTATCCCGGCAACAACACCAAGGTCATGGGTTATCCAGATTACAGCAATATTCAACTCCTTTTGAAATTTTTTAAAGAGATCGATAATCTGAGCTTGAATAGTCACATCAAGAGCCGTAGTCGGTTCATCCGCAATGATCATCTGTGGATCGCAGGCAATTGCAATTGCTATCATAACCCGCTGACGCATACCGCCTGAAAATTGAAATGGGTAATTTTTGTAACGGGATACAGGGTCTGCTATACCAACCTTCTCCAACAAATTCAGGGTTTTTTTATATGCCTCTTCTCGGGAAACTACCTGATGTCGAAGAATAGTTTCTGCTATTTGCTCTCCTACAGTCATGATCGGATTTAATGTTGATCCTGGATCCTGAAAAACATACCCTATATCTCCTCCGCGAATATCTCTCAATTGTTGAGGAGAATACTCTAAGAGATCCCCCAATTTATTTGGTCCATTAAATATAGCTTTGCCAGACTCGATCCTTCCAGGAGGTGAGGAAATTAATCCCAGAAGGGACTTCATTGTAACGCTTTTCCCACTACCGCTTTCTCCAACAACTGCCAGAATTTCCCCTTTGTTTACGCTGAAGCTAACACCGTTGACAGCATGTACAATCCCCTCCAAAGTATAAAATTTTGTTACTAGATCATGTACTTCTAAAACAGCAGTCATAACGCTCTCCTCATTTTCGCGCTCTCCTTCTACGCGGATCCAGAACATCGCGCAGCCAATCTCCCAATAAGTTCATCCCAAGGGAGGTAAACATGATCGCTAACCCAGCATAGGTGGCAATCCAAGGATGCTGCTGCAAATACAATCGACCATCAGAAAGCATGTTTCCCCAACTGGGAACTGAGGGAGGGACGCTTAACCCCAAAAATCCAAGTCCAGCCTCGTAAAAAATCATCGCTGACATTTCAAAAGTTGAAAGGACAATCAGCGGGCCTATCAAGTTTGGAAGAATATGATCAAATACTATCCGAGGCCACCGAGCACCTGCACAAACAGCGGATTCGATATACCCAAGCTCTTTGATTCTTAGTACTTCCCCTCGAGTTACCCTGGCAAAAATTGGTGCATCAGTGATCCCAAAAATTAATATTATATTTACCAAGCTTCGGCCAAGCACAGCAGCGATGAAAACCACAAAGAGTAAGTATGGTAAGGATAGAATCATATTAATGATACCCATGACAAGGTCATCTACCCGTCCTCCAAAATACCCCGCAATCGCACCTACCATCATTCCTAACCCACCTGCGATCAGAACTCCAAAAAATCCTACAGTCAACGATACCCGAGAACCATAAATAACTCGACTGAATAAATCTCTGCCCAAAGGATCTGTTCCAAAGGGGTGTTCCCAACTTCCCCCCTCGTGCCAAGCGGGAGGCATCTTACTAATCTTTAGATTCTGGTCAAGAGGGTCTGCTGTAGAAATCATGGGTGAAAAAACTGCAGCAAATACCACAATCAAAAAAAGTATTAGTCCAATTAATCCACTTTTATCATTCCAAAGCAATTTCCATATATATCGAAGTCGAACTGAGATATTCCTATTCTGGGAAAGCGCTTCAATTCCATTCCGATGAGCCTTAGAGGACCCAGTTATTTGTTTATCTGTCATAACGAATCCTTGGATCTACTACCGCATAAATAATGTCGGTTAACAAATTCAATCCTAGAACGACCACACTGGTAAAAACCGCAATAGCTTGAACTAGTGGGAAATCGCGCCAGCCAACCGCCTGCTCCAGAAGTCCCCCCATACCCGGCCAAGCAAATATTGCTTCGATGTAAATTGATCCCCCTAACATATAACCAAATGAGACCCCAATCACACTGACCAGAATTATCGCCACATTAGGAAAAACGTGTTTCCTATATATGGTTTGAAGCTCCAAACCTTTACTGTGAGCTGTAAGAATAAAATCCTCATCCCTTATTTCCAAAACGGCAGATCTCGTCAATCTAACAATTCTACCCAAGATAGGCAAGCCTAGAACGAAAGCAGGCATGATTACGGATTTCCAGGTATCCCTTCCAAATGAGGGAAACCACCCCAAGCGAACGGCAAAGAATAATATCATTATCAAGGCCAGCCAAAAGTTCGGTACACTTTGGCCAAGTAAAGCAACCAACCGTCCCAGGTTATCAAAAATACTACCGGGTTTAAATCCACCCAGTATCCCCAGTGGTATTCCAATCACCACAGCCATCAGCAACCCCGTCACTGCCAGTTGAACCGTCGCTGGCATTCTTTCCACTACTAATGGCATAGCCGGTGTTTTATAATGCAGGGAGTTACCAAAATCACCCACTACCGCTCCAGACATAAATCTCCCAAACTGAACAATCAAGGGATCATTAAACCCCATCCTCTCCCTAAATTCTTCAATATCATCCTGGGAAACCTGCCGTGAAAGCATTAAAGCCGCAGGATCACCCGTCACCCTCACCATCGCAAAAACTAACAGCAAAATACCCAAAAATATCAATGCTGATTGGAATATTTTCGATAGAAAATACCGAAGCATTGCCACCTCCCATGCTTAAAATCTAGAACATCTCAGAAATCGACGCTGCCAACTCTAACGCTTGCAGGTAATTAAGCTATCCCTTGCCAGCTATCTAACCAGTTTCTGTCAGTCTAATGCAACACCCATCGAAATCAAGATTTGTTGAATATCTTCAACATCTAAATTTCTGGGCGCAATATTCTTGGCGCTACTCATCGCAGCAGCTACACCAGCAGCCTGACCTATCTCCATAATATTTCCCATGCTTTTACCTGCTGCATGCCCCATAAAAGTCGCTGAACCACAGCGCCCTGCCACCAATAGATTTTCTACTTTCTTTGGCAACATACAGCGATACGGGTATCCATACCCTGACTTCATCTCGCCTATAAAAATCTGGCAAGCATCAATGTTGCCATACCTCCTGGCGATCGCATCTGGAAATTCCGGGCCTGTCCGAGCATCCTCCACAGTCAGCACATATTCCCCTACTAATCGCCGTGTGTCTCGAACTCCCACCTGAGGACCTGTTGACATTAAGCAGCAATTCTCCAATCCCGGAAATCTCTTTTCTCTTGCAATTTTCACGAAATCTACAGCTACCCTAAGTCCCATCCTCTCTGCAATCGTTAGATCCCTGGCTTTGATTGCGTTGATGTTTCCAATGTTTACAGCCGCGCCATTATTGACACTGAGCGTGTTGGGAATGGTAGTTCGATCAAAATCATACCACTCTGCGACACAGTACCCCTCCAGGCCTGCTTCCCTGATTTGCTCCTCAAATTGTTCTTGTGAATTCTCAAAATAGTTCAAAAAAGCTTCTTCATCCAGATTGGTCAAAGCAAAAACTAAAGAGACAGGCATATGCAACCCGTCTTCCTCCCTTCCAATAACCATTTCCGCGCCCGCTTTATAAGCCACGTCTCCATCCCCTGTAGCATCCACTATAACATCAGCGAAAAAGCTTTGTTTTTCAAAACGACAGGAAGTTACCACGCCAGCAAGGATATCCCCATGCAATATTGCATCAGTTACCGGGCTATACAATCGATAATGAACTCCTGCCTCTTCCAGCACCTCAAGAATCGCCAATTTCATATAGTCGGGATGTACGTCTAACCCATCGCCACAGATAAAATCCTCTTTTCCTGGTATAGAAGCGTCAGGTCCAAATTTTTTTACTGCGGCTACAAAAGAATCAATTACGCCACCCCGGTTGTCGCCATTCAGAAGTAGTCTGTTGATGGGCATCCAAAATGTAACTGCTGCAACACCACCAAAATAGCTTTGCGATTCCAACAGAAGCGTCTTAGCACCTTGGTCAGCAGCTGCCAGGGCAGCACCGATCCCTGCTGGGCCACCACCGCATACAATAACATCAAATTTCCCCCCACTCTCCGGAATTAGTTCTTCAAGTTTCTCTCTAGCAAGCATCCATCCTCCAGACACATAATTATCATCAGAACTTTACAGAGATCGCCTAGCTTATTTTAGCCTCACACCTTGTCTTTTAAGCTCCTTCTGCACTTTTGTCACGTCTACATTTTCGCTATTCCGATTTTCCTTTATTGAAACTGCGGCAGCTACTCCGGCTCCCTGCCCCGTAACGGTACAGGCCATCATATTCCGTAATGCTGCATGAGATAGTTGGTCTCCGCCTACACAACGCCCCGCCACCAGCAAGTTACTGATCCCTTGCGGTATTGATACTCCCAGCGGAATCTGGAAATATCTACCTGTAGTCGGTAAAAGAAGAACACCATATCCATCCAAAAATTCCGGGAAGATCCCGATAGAATCCTCAAATTTTGCTTGGTTCCGAACTTCCTCTCCGGTCAAGTTGTATCGTCCAATGATTTGCCTGGAATCTCGGGTACCTAATGTGGCTCCAAAATTACGCAGCCGAGCATTTTCAAAGCCAGGAGTAAATTTTCGTAAAGCTTCGATCGCCAACATCGCCTGCTGACGTCCATCCATCTCCCCCCGCGTGAGATCCCAAACATCTGTGCAGTCATAACCAAGCATGTAATTCGCATTAAACCGGACCACGCCCTCATCGGTCAAAGTACTCCAGGTTCCACCGATGCTTTTAAGCTCTTCGGGAATAAGCCCCTCGGCTCGTGCTAGATTGAATGGCTCCTCAAGATAGGGGCTAAATAAGTTATCTTCCTTCCCAGATGTTTCAATCTGCCAATTATCCGCCCAGTCTGCATAAGTTGGTGGATTCTCCTTGACATAAGCTAAAAATTTTTCTTTATCAACATCGGCGCAAGAAAAAACCACGGTTACACCCAACATTTCTTCTTTGGGTGTTTTATGACATGGAACGCCTGCCCTGTAAGCGATATCTGCATCACCAGTCGCATCAATTACCCGTTTTGCAAGTATTGCCTGACGGCCAGATTTACTTTCGATAATCACCCCTCGGATTGTACTGTCTCTGAAAACCGCATCAACCACAAAACTGTGTAATAGCGGTTCCACACTTGATTCTCGAATCAAGACATCAGCCACGTACTTGAACATTTCCGGGTGAAGGACTGAACTATTTTTCTTTGGTGAATTATAAGTCGCCCCCATAGACCGAGCGCGATCCTCAAACTCAATCCCAATCCCTTCAATATCGGTAGTTCCTTCATACCGATACCAGGAAACCCCACCTATCCCAACATGAGAAATCACTCCACCAAAACTACCATACCTTTCTAAAAGCATGGTTTCAACACCGGCCCGTGCCGAACCAATTGCCGCTGCCAATCCAGCTGGTCCGCCACCAATAACCAGGACATCCGTTTCAGCTATCATCGGTACTTGACGCGCTTTCTCTTCAATTTTCTTCATAGACTTTCACCTCGGTAGAGACCCTTACCTGCAGCAAGTACTATCAATGCTGGTTGAGAAGTTTTTCCAAACAGGATAGCAACATCAAAATATTTTCTTGCCGAGAGGAGTAGCCCATCAAACCGATTCTCCATACTTTACCTTTGAATGCCCCCAATCCTCCAGCGATTTCAATATTGTAGATATCCAATAGCTGTTTCCTTATCTCCTGACCATCCACCCCTTCTGGGATCTTCACGGTTGTCAGCGATGGTAATCGATGATCGCTTGGTACTTGGAGCTCCAAACCCATCGCTTCCAGTCCTTCCCAAAGCAGTTCTGCATTTGCTTGATGCCTGGCGAATCTTTCTGCCAGCCCTTCCTCATAGACCAATCGGAGAGCTTCTCGAAGAGCATAATTCATGCTGATCGGTGCAGTGTGATGGTATGTACGAGTGCTTCCCCAATATTTTTGGATCATAGTTAAATCCAGATACCAGTTAGCAACTTTAGTCTTTCGGCTTACTAATACATCAACTGCCCGAGGGCTTATAGTGAGCGGTCCCAACCCAGGAGGGCAGCTCAGACATTTTTGTGTCCCACTGTAAGCAATATCAACCCCCCACTGATCTATCTCAACAGGTATACCTCCAAGAGATGTGACACAATCCATCACTAGCACCCCTCCTTGCTTATGCACAATTTCAGCAATGCCATCCATCGGCTGAAGTGCTCCAGTAGATGTCTCAGCGTGAACAAGAGCAACAATTTTTGCTGGTTTTTTATTCAAAGCTTTTTGGAAATCCTCTGCAGTAAACACATCCCCCCAGGGACGATCAATTCTCTGAAGATCTGCTCCATATCTTTCAGCCATATCACAAAGACGTTCCCCAAAATAGCCATTTACCCCAACCAACACTGGGTCACCCGGCTCAATGAAGTTGCATAAAGCAGCTTCCATACTGGCACTACCAGTACCGGATACGGGAATTGTAAGTTGGTTTTCTGTTTGAAAAACATAACGCAATAATTCCTGGACCTCATTCATCAAGTTAACATATTGGGGGTCAAGATGGCCCACAAGAGGGTGTCCCATTGCTCGTAACACACGAGGATGAACAGTACTCGGGCCTGGTCCAAGCAGAATCCGTGGAGATACATTTAGATCATAATATTTTTTCATCAACAGCTCCTTACGGGAAGGCGACAGTTCCGCCTTCCCGTATTTTTCTACCTGCTAAAATCTCTACTCTTCAATCGTTACCCAGGTGTCAAATAAGAATATATCCTCTCCAGGGAGCGGATGATAATTCTGGACCCGCGCAGTTAAACCTTCGAACCCAATAGGCTCCAGCAAGTATATAAAGGGTGGGTTTTCCTTCATATAAACTTGCAGTTCCTCATAAAGCTTTTCCCGAGCCTCTTGATCTACAGTTGTTCCAATCTGCTCAATATAGTCATCAATCACAGGATCTGACCAGGAGGAGTATGCCGCATCCCAACCACCCAGAGCGCCAGTCAGTCGGTTATAAGATTCTCCAATAGAGTTACCCCAGCTGTCACCAAAGAGAGGCGGAAGTTCTTTGTTCGCTTCCTGATCCCAGTATTGTCCAGATTCCATCAACTCAAGCTCAACAGTTATACCGACGTCCCCCAGATATCCTGCAATTGCCTGACAGATTTCCTCAAAATGACTATAGGCGCCGATCGGGCAGGCCATGCCGATTTCGAAACCCTCAGCGAAACCAGCTTCAGCAAGAAGTTGCTTCGCCTTCTCTGGATCATATCCAAATGGCTCAACTGCACCGTAGCCTAACTCCCCCGTGGCAGCTGCATAACTTGCTGATGGCTTTCCATATCCCTCAAGGATAGAATCGATGATGGTTTGTACATCTACCGCATAATTCATTGCCTGGCGAACTTTTGCGTCTTCAGTAGGCAGTCCAACACCGGAAGTCAAATTGTTAAAGGCCACATAATAAACACGCCAGAGTGGGTACTTCAGAACTTTGACATCCTGACCTACAAGGCTTTTCGCCTGATCAGCACTCAGCCTAGGAGCAATATCAACTTCCCCTGTCTGAATAGCAGCTGCTCTTGTTGCTGATTCGGGGATCGGCCGGAAGATCAAGGTTTCTACTTTTGGATATCCCTCCCGCCAGTAATCGGGATTGGCAGTCAGCGTGATGTGGTCACCTCGCATCCATTCCTGGAAAACAAACGGACCTGTGCCAATCGGCTGCTCGTTAAATCCTTCCAACCCGACTTCAGCCATATATTCATTCGGAAGCATGCTCCAGGAAATTGCTATGGTCTTCAGCAACAGTGGATCAGGTGCTGCGGTAGTGATCAGAACAGTATAATCGTCCACCTTTTCAACATTTTCAGCTTTTTCCCAATCCTGAGCCCATTTGGTGACATCACTTTTACCAAATTCCCAGGAAGCGACAACATCATCGGCATTGAATACTTCGCCGTTGTGAAAGGTTACCCCTTCTCTTAGTTTAAATGTATATTCTGTACCCTCATCTGAAATGTCCCAGGACTCGGCTAAGGCAGGTTCAAGTTCTCCGTCAGGATTAAGGTACACCAAACTGTCGAACAGTTGTGAAGCTGCATTGTCGGAATTCTGATCGTCTCCCAATCCTGGAGTCAGAGAATTTGGTGCGCCTGTGAGTGCCACAGTCAGTATTCCCTGTGGCCCAACTGGTGTCGGTAAAACCTCAACCTCTACTGTTTTTTCAACAACTGTCTCCACCTCAACGGTCTTTACCACCTCAACAACCTCTGGTTGGCAGGCCGTAACGGTGAAAACCAGCGAGAGAATCAAGGCTAATACAATCCATTTACCTTTGCTTCGAAACATAGCTCCTCCTAAATAGGATAAAATGTGTTTTTGAGCAAGTAGATGAAACTCACTATCCCATATTCCCTCCTTTAATTTTTCAATCACATTGAATCAAATAATATTTAGTTCTTACTCTCTCCAGATATCGTTCCAGATTAAGGCACCAAACCATTGATACCGTCGAACACGGTGTTTAACTGGAAACTGATTTCTTTCCTCGAAACCGCCTAGTTAAACCGATAAGTGGTACGTCTTTTTTTATCTATGACGATGGTTGATGAATGTAGTAATCAATATCTTCTTTTAACTGCGGGTTTCCAAGGATCAAGTCTGCTGCTTTTTCCGCAAGCATCATCGTGGGAGCATAATTATTCGCGTTGGGCACATACGGCATCACGGATGAGTCTACAACTCTCAACCCTTCTACTCCGTGGACAGACATGGTCTCAGGATCAACAACTGCCATATCATCAATCCCCATTTTGCATGTACAGGAGGGATGGTAAGCAGTTTCCCCTTCTCTCCTTACCCAGTCTAAAATTTCTTGATCGTCAACCACGGCGGGCCCGGGTGAAATCTCGCCTCCATTATACGGATCAAATGCCTGTTGACCCAAAATTTCGCGTGCAGACTGGATAGCTTCAACCCATTCCCTTCGATCCTGATCTGTGGACAAATAATTCAAGCGAATGGCTGGGTGTTCTGTAGGATCTGCTGACTTGATCTTAATAGATCCGCGAGCATCAGAATACATCGGTCCGATATGGGCTTGATAACCATGTCCCCCTCCAGGTGAGGTACCATCATAACGGATAGCTACAGGCAGGAAGTGTATCATTAGATTAGGATAAGCAACCTTATCATTGCTTCTCAAAAATCCTCCACCTTCAAAATGATTTGAGGCAACCGGCCCCGTCTTGAACAACAACCACTGCAATCCAATAAAGGGCTTAACATACCACTTAAGGGAAGGATAGACAGATACCGGTTTTTTACAGGAATACTGGACATAAACTTCCAAGTGATCCTGCAGATTCTCCCCCACCCCGGGCAAATCATGGACTACGTCAATTCCCAGCTCTTGGAGTTCTTCTCCGTTCCCAATACCAGAAAGCTGCAGCAGCTGGGGAGAGTTGATTGCTCCACCACAGAGTATAATCTCCCCTGCAGAAATTTTTTCCACTGAACCATTTTTCCGTAAGACTTCTACTCCATTTGCTTTTTTACCCTCAAACAACACCTTCGTTACCAAGGTTCGTGTCTGAATCGTCAGATTTTTCCGATCCATAACCGGGTGAAGGTATGCATCGGAAGCACTCACGCGCATACCCTTGTGAATATTTCGATCAAAGGGACCAAACCCTTCCTGCCTGTATCCATTAACGTCATCAGTCAGGGAGTAACCTGCCTGTTGAACAGCCTCGAAGAATGCTTGAAATAAAGGATTGGTTGCCGGACCTGTCTCAAGAACCAATGGTCCTTCTGTTCCCCGGTATTGGCTGTCCCCTTTGTCAAGACAGTTTTCCATGCGTTTAAAATAAGGCAGACAATGGGCGTAATCCCAATTATCCATACCTGGATCACTAGCCCATCGCTGGTAATCCATTGGATTTGCTCTCTGGAATATCATTCCATTGATGGTGCTCGACCCCCCCAGTATTTTTCCCCGCCCCTGGGTAATCCGACGATTGTTCATGAATGGTTCTGGTTCAGACACATAACACCAATCATAATATTTACTGCCAATTGGATATGTCAGCGCGGCAGGCATTTGGATGAATAAATCCCACCATCGGTCCGGCCTTCCTGCCTCCAGGACCAAAACTGAACGGTTCGAATCCTTGCTAAGTCGGTTTGCCACCACACATCCTGCCGATCCCCCTCCGACAATAATGGTGTCATAGTGTGCAGAAGTCATCATCTGAACCTGCCTCTCTTATTGATTTGTATTCTTTATTGGGTATAATTACTATACCAACCAGACGGTATAGTAAAATGATCGTAGCGTATGTTTAATTTTTTGTCAAGAATATTTCTACCCCCCAGAGCTTTTAGACTCCAAGTTACTTTCGCGGTTCAAATAAGTCGCATGGTATGATTGCAGAAATGAATTGCATCTGGCAGTATTTAATCACAGGAAACTATTATGAGTTCTAAAAGAAAAAAATCACAAAAGACACGGGAATCGATATTTAAAGCCTGTAGCCGGATTCTTCGCACAAAAGGCTTCACCAGTCTGACACTGAAAGCAGTAGCAGATGAAGCGGGCATCAGTAAAGGGGGCTTGTTATACCACTTCCCCAACAAATCATCCTTAATTCAGGCGCTGTTTGAATACCACAATAACCTGTTTGAACAGAGACTCCAGGAAATTTTAGAAGATGAGGACGGAAAACCAGGCGCTTACTTGAGAGCTTATACAAAAGCTTCAATTGAAGAAGCCGCCAACACAAAAAACGCCGACCTTTACGCTAGCCTGTTTGCTGCGGAAGAAAAATATTCCGGGGCTCATCGGTTGATGCGGGAAAAATATGATCGTTGGCAAACAGCGGTGGAAAAAAGCGGATTAGACCCCAGCTGGGCAACCTTTCTCCGCTTGGCTGTAGATGGAATCTGGTTTTCTTTAATCAACCGCTACGCCCCTCCGCAAGGTGAAGACCTGGAAAAGATAACCGCAATGCTCCTTCAGCTAACACAGATTAACGACTTCCCTGAAAAATGATTTTTTAGCCAACACCCTAATTAAAGGCCAAAGAAGAGACTAAACATATAACACGGAGGGATTTTTTAAATGAAGGAAATCCTGGAAGCATCAAAAGAAATCTCAATTCTGGCTGAGACAGATGTACTGGTTGTAGGTAGTGGTCCCGCTGGCCTGGCCGCAGCCATCAGCGCGGCCCGCGAGGGAGTTAAAACAATTTTGTTGGAGCGGTATGGATGTTTTGGTGGAGTCCTTACTCAGGTTGGCGTGGAAGGGATCGCCTGGTACCGCCACGAAGGCACAACCGATGTAGAAGGAATCGGCATAGAATTCGAACAAACAGCCAAGCGTCTAGGTGGCACCACCAAAGATCCAGAATCGCTGGGGGAAGAAATCAATGCGGATATGTTCAAAGTGGTAGCAGATAACTTGATTAGAGAATCCAATGTAATTCCCCTACTTCATTGTTATGGCGTCGAAGCAATCTTGGAAGGAAATATTCTAAAGGGCGTGATCACCGAAAGTAAATCTGGTAGACAGGCTGTTCTTGCTAAGCGAACCATTGATGCCACCGGCGATGCGGATATCGCTCATCTAGCAGGTGCACCACACAGAAAGACTCCAAAAAATGAAGTGATGAGCGTAACGGTAATGTTTTCCTGCGCCGGGGTTGATAAGCGGAGATTTCTTGACTACATCTATGATAATCCATCCACTTATGCGGATTGGGGGGGGGACTGGGAAAAAGAAACCACCCAAAAAGAAGATCAACTATTCAGCACCTACCTGGAGGAGCCGTTCAACAAAGCCAGAGAGAGCGGTCTCATCCCGAAAGAATACGTTGGAATCCGGGGTTCTTGGAGCACTATTACCGAGGACGGGGATGCGACCAATTTGAATATGGTCCAGCTGGCTGGATTTGACTGCACTGATGTCTGGGACCTCACCCGGGCTGAAATGACCGGACGCCATCACGCCATCTTGGCAATTGAAGCCTTAAGAAAATACACTCCCGGGTTTGAAAATGCCAGGTTGAGAAATTTTGGGATGACATTGGGAACAAGGGATTCCAGAAAAATCATGGGGCGCTACAATCTGACTGAACAAGACGTTAGAAATCAAGCCTCGTTTGAAGATTCAATTGGTATCTTTCCAGAATTCATCGACGGATATGGGGTCTTGCTGTTACCCACTACAGGCAGGTATTTTCAGGTACCTTTCGGAATTACCGTTCCCCAAAAAATTGAAAACCTTTTAGTTGCCGGGCGGTGTGTTGCTGGAGATCGAATCTCCCACGCTGCTATGCGTAACATGATGGCCTGTACAGTCACCGGTCAAGGTGTTGGAGTAGCCTCGGCTCTTTCTATCAAAGACGGCGTTAAGTCTGCTGACGTAAATACCCAGAAATTACAGGAGTCCTTGCAGAAACAAGGGGTTCGTCTGTCCTGAATATTTCCTGTAGAAAAATACTGGGCAAAAACAAAATAATACTAAGGGCTAATCTCTTTTCATGAAACTGAAACTTGCCTATGGGCTGTCTGGATTAACAATCAATCTGCCTGATAATTGTGATGTTATTGCACCAAGATTTATTCCCGAGCTCCCGCGAATTAAGGAACGAATACTACATTCTTTGCGTCAACCGATCTCCTCTCAGCCTCTTCACAGCCTAGCAAAAAAAGAGGATAAGGTTGTGATTGTGCATACAGATATCACCAGAGCAACCCCAAACAAAACAATCCTGCCAATTATTCTGAATGAATTAGAGCAGATCGGCATACCGCAAAGCCAAATTACCCTAATCAATGGATTGGGCACTCATCGAAAACAAAATCATTCAGAGATGATTGAACTGTTAGGTAAGAAAATTGTTGAAAACTATCAATGCCTGCAACATGATCCGGATAATAAGCAATTTCTCGAACCGGTCCTGACCGAAGGGGGAAATCAAGCTTTGATCCAAAAGGTTTACCTTGACGCGGACGTAAGGATCTTGACCGGTTTCATTGAACCACACTTTTTTGCCGGTTTCAGCGGGGGCCCAAAATCAGTCCTTCCAGCCATTGCCGGGACAGAAGCCATCCACCATAACCATAGCTCCAGAATGCTTTCTGATCCTCAGGCCACCTGGGGAGTTACCCATGGTAATCCAGTCTGGGAAAATATGCTGGACATAGCCCTGGCCACCAGACCAACTTTCTTGCTCAATGTGGCGTTAAATTCTGATCACCAGATTACCGGTGTATTTGCTGGTGATCTTGAACAAGCCCACCAACAAGGCTGCCAGTTCGTTAGGGATAATGCGATGATTAAGGTCAATGAACCCTATGACATTGTCATTACATCAAATAGCGGGTATCCACTCGATCAGAATCTTTACCAATCAGTAAAAGGAATTAGCGCTGCGGATCAGATAACAAAAAATGGCGGTACCATCATTATCGCTACTGCCTGTTGTGATGGTTTGCCAGAAAACGGAAACTATTCCAGGCTACTAGCAAATTCCAGTTCTCCAACCTCGCTGCTGGAGAAACTCTCGGTCTCCAAACAGATTATTCAGGAGCAGTGGCAGGTGATTAAACAGCTTAAGGTTCAAGATAGAGCCGACATCTTTGTGTACAGCGAAGGACTGTCCGATGAACAAATCACACAATGCCTATTATTACCCTGCCACGACATAGAAAAGACTATTTCTATTTTGTTAAATAAGTATGGCTCCAAAGCAAGAATCTGCGCTCTTCCCCAAGGTCCTCAAACCATACCATACCTTGATTATTAACCAAAAAACTGTGGGCAAGGTTTCCAGATCCGTAATTCATCCTCGTCCTATAACCACAATATCCAAAAAAATATCTTGAAATTCTAATTCAAGAAAAATTAATTTTCAATTCGGGTTATCCTAGCCAGATGGAAAAAGACAAAAATATCATTCAAGAACTCTTTGATACTGCTCGTCAATCTGCCGATCCAGCTCGATTGATGCAGAATGAGTTTCCTTCACTGTCAGAAAGAATAAAACGCGTAAATAAGGTTTTTCTTCTTGGAGCAGGCAAGGCAGCTCTAGAGATGACTCAGGCTGTTTATGAAGAAATGGGAGATAAAATTTTTATGGGAGCAATCGCTTGTGTTCCCTCTAGGTTAAATTCATTACCTCATCAGGTATCAAGGAATCTTCAATTCGATGTTTATCCAGCTACCCACCCGCTTCCAGATCACCGAAACCTGCTGGCTGCAAACAAGATTTCAACGGCAGCCGAGCAAGCAGATAGGAATGACCTTGTCCTCCTGTTGCTATCAGGGGGCGGGTCAGCACACTTTTGCTTGCCAGTTTCGGGCCTCTCACTCCCAGCATATCAATCACTTATTGAAAATTTGTTGAAAGCTGGGGCACCCATCCAGGAGATTAATATTGTCAGAAAACATCTAGAACAACTAAAAGGGGGTGGGTTGTTACGAAAAATCTCTCCTGCTCAAGTTCACACGTGCATCCTTTCAGATGTGATTGGAGATCCGCTTGACGTGATTGCATCCGGCCCCACGGCAGCAGACCCCACAACATTCGAGCAGAGCTGGCAAATATTAAAAAAATACAGAATCCGGGTACCTGCAGCTGCAGAAAAATACATACAAAGAGGAAGAAATGGATTGGTTCCAGAAACAATTAAAGAAGGAAATCCGCTTCTCAAGTTGGCAAGTTACCAAATTATCGGAAATAATTATCTCGCAGCTCAAGCCATCAGGGCAATCCTTCATAAGTGGGGATATTTAATCGCTCATTATGAAACTAATGTCGCAGGTGAGGCCAGAGAAGTTGGAAGAAGATTAGGAAGGCTGGCTGGTCAGCTTGCAAAGAAGACAAAGCGGGCAACAGCCATTGTCATGGGCGGGGAAACAACTGTTACCGTGCAAGGAGAGGGACGGGGGGGGCGAAATCAAGAACTGGTCCTAGCTGCCTCAATAGAAATTCAAGGTTTGAATGATATTCTGATTGCCAGTTTTGCGACAGACGGTATGGATGGGCCAACGTCAGCCGCAGGTGCGTATGCAACAGGCTATTCCTGCCAGCAGGCTCATGTTCACGGTATGGATCCATTGCTCTATCTTGAAAATAATGATAGCTGGAATTTTTTTAGAACGCTCGGTTCCCTTCTAAACACCGGGCCAACTGGAACAAATGTAAACGATATTTCTATTGCCTTAATCAATCCTGTTAATATTCAAGCATAATCACTTTTTAACCGCACAACAACAAACCCGAGCTATGTCTCACATGGTTATTCTGAATCAATAAGTATTTTAGGAAAACTTTAGATCAATTTTTCTTAATGGAACAGTTACAGCAAAATAAATCAATTGCTCCTGCAAGAACGGCTTGAATAGATTTCTCTGCTCCGGCTCCTACTGCCTTGACAGCGACTTCAAAAGTTTTTTTTGTGGAAACTAAGGCCACGGCCAGATCAGGATAGAACCGTTTGATCTTCCGAAGCAATGCCACTCCCCCACCCCCGGGAAGTTCCAATTCCAGAAGTACAAGGAAGATTGTTTTTTCTGCTAGCAGCTTTTCAGTCCCATCTGCGGTACCTGAAAAGTATATTGAACTCCCCTTCCCTACAAGAGTTTCAGATACCATGTCCCAGTCATTGTTTTTAGGATCTGCAATAAGCAAATTTGCTTTCATAATTTTGTGGTGAAAGGTATTTGGTTTAATTATATAGTATTGCCTATACGAAATTATTAAATTTTACCACGTTCCCGCTGGTATTTCGGGCTTTACCCAGATGCATGATTGCGCTCAAGGCGCTCTCTGCGGCTCTCTAAGCCTGATCCCCCATCTGACCGGGATATTCCCCACAAATCCTGTCTCCAGGAAACAGCTACCTCAACCCCCTACACATTGAAGATATATCCCCTGCCCCGGACGCTTTCGATCCATTGATCACCACCAGGAACATCCGCCAGCCTGGAGCGTAATCTGTGGACCATGGCTCTCACTCTCGCCCTGGCTCTATCTTCTGGCAGTTTCACATTTTCCTTTTGCAGGATGATGTCCTGGAATGACAGGACCTGCTGCCGGTTATTTAGAAACACAAATAAAAGCCCTAAATCCCCTTGAGACAAAGGGATGGTTTGGTCTTTGTAAAGCACCGCCTGCTGCTCAAAATCGACCATGGTCGTCCGGTTGATGGCAAAATACCGACCCTCATGTAGCTCATCCAGCTCTGCAGATTTGACATTTGCCCTTTCCATGCCCTCTATTCTGGCCAGCAGGTATTTTACCTGCTCAAGATATTGGTGCTTTTGGAGCTGACTGGCCCGCTGGCTCAAGGCATGTTTTACGGCAGTAAGCAGCTTGTGGTTATCTTGATATCAGGCAGCTTCGCCAAAAGCTCTTTCAGCAAATAGATAGAAAAAAGTTGGTAAAGCAAGTAAGTCAGATAGATAGATAGATAGATAGATAGATAGATAGATAGATAGATGGCTAGCCGATAAACATAGCCATGTTTTTCACCAGGTATCTCAGCGGTACAGTTACCTGCGACAGTATTCTCCAGCGTTTATTGAGGCGATTGATCTGAAAAATGATGCCAAAACTGAGTCGCCAGTTATTAAAGCAGCCGCCCTGTTGCGGGAAATAAACAAAGAAGGAAAACGGAAACTGCCAGATGATGCGCCGCTGGGATTTATACCCAAGAAAGTGCGTAAATTGGTTGAAAATGAGGGCATTATCAGCAAGCGTGACTGGGAATGCTCCTTGTTAACGGCTATTCGAGACGAAATTCGGGCTGGTAATGTCGCGGCTCAATCCAGTAAGCGGTTTGGTCGATTTGATAATTTTTTCATCTCCAACGACCTGTGGACCACCCGCCGTGATGCATTTTTCGATCGAGCTGGCTTACCAGTTGTTCCGGAGGAAGCAACAGCGTATCTTACAAACAGATTGAACCAGGCATACGATAGTTTTTTGGCCAACCTGCCAGAAAACACATATGCGTCCGTGAACGAAAGTGGCTGGACGCTATCTACTGATAAGGCCGAAAAGTTGAACAAAGAAACCGAAGAGAAGCTTGATAACTTGACGATCTGGCTGGATGATAATTTGCGACAGATCAAGCTTCCGGAACTGCTGATTGAGGTCGATAACGAACTGCAATTTACTCATCCTTTTCTATCGCCTGCTCAACCAATAGTGCGTGATGCAGAATCAGTTTGCCACATCATTGCCACCATTATGGCGCATGGTTGCCTTATTGGGCCTTACACAATGGCTCGTCTGACAAATGGAATCACCTATCATCAAATAAAGCGCATTTCGGATTGGCAATTATCCGAAGAAGCACAGCGCCAGGCATTGGCCCAGCTGGTTAATGCAATCAGCCATCTTGGTGTCACTAATTATTGGGGGAAAGGTAAAACTTCTAGCAGCGACGGCCAGCGATTTCGATACAAACAGAAGGTGCTGCAGCAAACATGGAGTCCCCGGTTTTAAGATTATGCACTCAAGTTTTATTCTTTTGTGGCGGACAATTATGCCCCCTTTTACAGCATACCCATTGAATGCACTGATCGTGACGCTGCTTATGTCCTGGACGGCCTTTTATATAATGAAAGCGACCTTGCTTTGCAAGAACATTACACGGATACTCATGGCTACACTGAGATTAACTTTGCCGCTTTTACCATGCTGGACCGACGTTTCTCGCCGCGGATCAGGGGAATTCAAAAGCAGCGTATCTACCGGATTGATCGGGAAAAAGATTATGGTGCATTAGCTCCTTTGATTGCCCGCAAGGATAGGCTAATACACCTTAATTGGATTGCTGAGGAATGGGATCGGATGGGACATTTTTATGCCTCATTAGAAAGCGGGCATACCACAGCTTCAACCGCACTCAAACGGCTGGCTGGGTTCACTGGCAAGAACCATTTCTATCGGGCTAACCGTGAACTTGGGCGGATCTTCAAAACAGAACATATATTACGGATTATGTCTGACCCTGTGGCCAGGCAGAAAACCCGGCGAGGGCTACTCAAGAGTGAAGAAATGAATGCTCTTGCTCGCCAGATCGCATACGGAAAACAGGGGAAAGTCACAGCGCGTGATCTACAAGCCCAGCGCAACACCAGCAGCTGCCTTACTCTTATTATGGCCTGTATCATCTACTGGCAAGCAAAAGAAATAAATCGAATTGTTCAGGAGTGCAGCCTTCAAGACGATAAAATAGACATAAGTTTGCTGAAGCACATCAGTCCTATTGGGTGGGACAACGTGATTCTTTATGGAGAATACATTTTGAATCGCAGTTTAATTCAGGTTTAGAGCGGCTTTATACCACTATTAGCGTATATTTCTGCGCGAATATGCATGGTAATGGTACCCTTTTTCCAGCTTTGATTTGGCTTAGCTTCGGGCTATTCGAACCTGTTCTTCTGTTGCGACCAAAAAATTTCCATCAAGACTGTCAGAATATCTTTTTAGCAGTTGTTGGATCACTAAGATTTTATTGTTTGCTCGCTCGTCTTCCAGCCGTAAAAGAATGACCCCCTTGTGCGGTTTTT
>CAZTWV010000049.1:0-23575 GCA_964618295.1 uncultured Anaerolineales bacterium
AATTCCGAAACCGTAACCGGCCGGCCGAAGCGGGCTTCCCCGTGCCGGGTGAACAAACCGTGCTGGGAGCGGTGGCACAGAGCCGCTGCAGTTTTTTGATCCCGGTAATTCGAAACATCCAGATCATAATCCGGAACCGGCTTGAACTCACCAGTTTCTCTCGACAGCCAGCAGGGAGCATAGATTTCTGGCTGGTAATTTTGAATTGTGGAGAGAGCTTTCATCACCCCCAGGTGGGTCAGGATATGCCCGGGATGACCGTATTCCCCGCCGGGACCATGGGTGAGGATGATCTCCGCCGCAGTTTCTTGCAGGACACCGCTGACAACCTTAATAAATTCGGGATTGAGTTCGGTGTACGGGTAAAGTTGATTGTCCGCTCCCACCAGCGGATCCCGGTAGTCCAGAAAACGGGTGGAGCGTCCGCCCAGCGCTTGAACCGCGCAGCGCAGCTCCCCCTCCCGGACAGCGCCCAGTTGATCCCGGGTGCAGACCGGCGGGGTGTCCATTTCCCCCCCTTCCCCCCGGGTGGCGCACAGAAAATCAATCTCAGCCCCGGCCGCCGCCAGGTAGGCCAGGGTGCCCCCCAGGAACATGGTCTCATCATCCGGATGCGCAAAAAATGCCAGTACTTTCATAAAATTCCGCCTTATCAGTGCCGGTTTCAAGGGTACCACAGCCTCTGTTAATACGGTATAAGAACCTGCCCCGGCAGCAAAAATCGGACTTTGTACGTATATAATTTAAAGTAAATTCCAAAGAATAAAAGAATATAAGTGTAAATACTTTTTTCCAAACGGAGGATTCTAATGCAAATTACGGTATTAATATCTGCTTTGGCCGGATTTTCCTGGCTGGTGGTGGTCGGTTTTATCGCCCTCACCGTGCTGCGAGCCCGGCAGGGTAAATCAAGCAAGGGAACGGTTACCGGTGTGATCCTGGCCCTGGTCCTGGCAGTAATTCTCAACACGGTCAGCGCCGGCCTGGTCTTTATCCAGCCCCAGGAACGGGGTGTAGTGATCAGCGCCATCGCCCCCGAAGGCTATCGGGAAGATGTGATCCAGCCAGGGCTGCACTGGGTGATTCCCTATGCTGAGAACGTAGTTCGGTATTCGATCTCGAAAAGCACCTACACGATGTCGATTGCCCATCAGGAAGGAGAGATCCAGGGCGATGATTCAATTGCTGCCCGCACCGCGGACGGCCAGGAGGTTTTCATAGATGCCTCAATCATCTTCTCCCTGGACCCCAATGAAATCCTGGACTTGCACATCATCTGGCAGGACCGCTATATCAACGGCCTGGTTCGGCCCACCGTACGGGGTGTGATTCGCGACGCTGTGTCTCAGTACGAGATCAGTGAGGTTTACAGCACCAAGAGAACAGATCTGATCGAGCAAATGCGGGCTGATTTATCCACGCGCTTTAATGATAACGGCATCCTGCTCTCGGACTTTGTGCTCCGGAATATCACCTTTACCCAGGAATACGCAGCCTCGATCGAGCAGAAGCAGATCGCCGAACAGCGGGCCCAGGAAGCCAGATTTGTGGTCGATCAGCGGATACAGGAAGCAGAACAGGCCCGCCAGGTAGCGAAAGGCACCAAAGATGCCGCAATTCTTGAAGCCCAGGGACGGGCCGAATCGACAGTGATTGAAGCCGAGGCCGAAGCTGAAGCCCTGGAATTGATCGCCAACGTCCTGGAAACTAACCCCGATCTGCTGAACTACCGCTACATTGAAAAATTGGCACCCGGCATCCAGGTCATGCTGGTCCCCAACGACAACCCCTACCTGCTGCCGCTCCCCGAGCTGGCCACGGAAGGCGGTGGTACAACTGTCCCACAGCAGTAACTTAGTAACTTATTACTTTCCGTTCCATCGAAAACAAAGAAGGGGCTGGCGTGCTGCCGGCCCTTTTTTTATCAGAAATTTTCCTTCTCTGGTCAGGAATTCTTCGCTGCGGGAAGGACCGGACGCGAAGGACCGTCTGCTCGCTACGCTCCCGACCGCGGACAGGGGACCGGGGTGAAATGCTGACGGGGGACAAACTACTGACTTGGTGAGGGGGTGACGAGGTGATCGTCTGCGGTGGGTTAACTGCAACATCTGGGATTTCATTCTGCCAGGAATTCTCCCCATCTCATCATCACCTTGTCTCCTAGTCTGTTTTTTCGTCTCCCCGTCTCCCGTCTCTCTGTCAGCTTTCCCGTCTCCCATCTATGTTACAATCCATCAGGTAGAAATAAGCATAATTTATCTCAAAGGTACAAGTTCATGAGCCCTGACGACACCGCCCAGAGCGGCAAAGAAATCCGCCTGACCAGCTTTTCCAGCTGTGCAGGTTGAGCATCCAAACTCAGCGCGGAAACGCTGGCGCAGGTCCTGCGCCCTCTCCATGATCTTTACAAATCTGCTGATTTTCCGGACCTACTGGTTGGTCTGGGTGAGCCGGATGATGCTGCTGTCTGGCGGCTCGACAAAGACCGGGCTCTGATCGTCACCACCGATTTTTTCACCCCGGTAGTAGATGATCCTTATGATTACGGCGCTATTGCCGCTGCTAACAGCCTGTCGGATATTTACGCCATGGGCGGTACCCCTTTCCTAGCATTAAATGTCGCTGCCTTCCCTCCCCAGCTTCCTCCATCAATCCCCACAGAAATTCTCCGGGGTGGGGCTGAGAAAGCCAAAGAAGCAGGAGTAGTGGTGGCTGGCGGTCATACAATTCAGGATGAGGAACCCAAGTACGGAATGATCTGCCTTGGTTTTGTGCATCCGGAACTACTGATGACCAAAACTGCAGCCCGACCCGGGGACGCACTGGTGATCAGCAAACCCTTAGGGTTCGGCGTGACCACCACAGCGATCAAACAGGGCAAAGCCCACAACAAAGATATCGCAGAAGTTGTGATCTGGATGAAGCGGCTTAACAATGAGGCCTCGGAGCTGGCGAAAACTCACGGGGTCCGGGCCGCAACCGATATTACCGGCTTCAGCCTGCTGGGGCACGCCTGGGAGATGGCTTTTCATTCCGGGGTTGGATTTAATATCCACTGGGAGATGATTCCCCTGATCAGCTGTGCTAAAAAGTTCGCCAAGGATTACACCTTCCCCGGCGGTACGTATGATAATAAAGCTTATTTTGAAGAGCACATCCGCTTCTCAAAAAATATCAGCGAGGAAGAGCAGCTTCTGCTGTTTGACGCTCAGACCAGCGGCGGGCTGCTGATGGCCGTTCATCCCAATCAACTACCGGATATGCGCCGGCAGGCAGAGAAACAGGGCCAGCCCCTGTGGGTGATCGGAGACGTGGTGGAAGGTGATCAGATCAACGTCACTTGAAAACTAGATCTGTTAATAGCAAAAGGCTGTTGAAAATCAACAGCCTTTTTTAAATTAAACTCCAGAGAAATAACTTTCCTATTCTTCTTCCGTCCCGGCTGCCATATTCTTGCTGTGCTCGATGGACTGCAGCGCCAGGTACGAATCTCCAAATTTGCTGATATTGTTCATCTCCACATCGTACTGGTCAAAGTGCCGCTCCTCATCCGCAACCAGGCCCTCAAACACTTTCCGGCTGCCCGCATCATTATTCTGGGAGCATTCATTAGCCCAGACGTTGTAATCCTGAACGCTTTCTTCTTCCATCTGACGGGCTTTAGCCAGCATCTTTTCGGGATCCTGGATGGGTTCAACTTCCATACTGGCGACCATTTCCACATCTCCGCCCAGGAAGATGATCCGCTCCGCACAGCGTTCAATGTGATCCATCTCCTCAATCGCGGTCCGGAAAAACAGCCCGGCCAACAGCTCATAGCCCTGGTCTTCGGCGTGAAAATGAAAATACATATATTGATGAACTGCTGAGAGTTCATCCGCGACAGCTTTATTCAACAAGCCAATACTTTTTTCGTGCATAGACCGATCTCCTTATCTTCTCTAATAATCCCAAACTTCCTTTTATTGATTATACGACAATTCAAGATCTCAATCTAGCTTCCGCTCTCCAAGGGCGACCTCAACCGCGATCCGGGCCTGGATCTCCGCCGTGTCAAAAACAGGCAGCGCCAGATCCTCCTGCTTGACCAGCAAACCGATTTCCGTGCAGCCCAGAATGATGCCCAGCGCCCCTCTCTCCTCCAGCTGGCGGATCACATCCAGATAAATTTCCCGGGAATCATCCCGGATTTTCCCCACCACCAGTTCGTCATAAATGATCCTGTGAACCTCTTCCCGCTGGGCCCGGTCCGGGATCAGTACCTGCAGACCGTGTTTTTGTGCCAGACGGACCCGGTAGAAATCTTTTTCCATTGTGAACTGTGTGCCCAGCAATCCCACGGTATCCAGGCCGGATTCTTTGATTTCAACGGCCGCCGCATCTGCGATGTGCAGGAGCGGAATCCCGATTGCATCTTCCACATCTTGAGCCATCAAGTGCATTGTGTTGGTGCAGATCACCACGAAATCCGCCCCTCCAGCTTCCAGCTGCCGGGCGGCTGATACCATCATCCGGGTTGCCGCTTCCCAATCTCCAGCTGCCTGAAGCTCCTCCACCTCAGCAAAATCTAGAGAGACCATCAGACTTTTTGCAGAATGCAGACCTCCCAATTTTTCACGAACCACCTGATTGGAGATCCGGTAATACTCAATGGAGGATTCCCAGCTCATCCCTCCAATAAAACCAATCGTCTTCATCGTTCCTCCCTATCCAAAAATACAGATATGATATCAAACCGTTCCGCAGTAGGAACGGGCGGTTTCCGCCAGCACAGCCGCCAGCTGAGCCAGTGATTTCAGATCGACCCATTCCTTAGCCCCGTGCAGTCCACCTCCTACCGGTCCAAGCAGCAGGGCCTCCATCCCAGCTTCAGCCAGCAGAGCCGCGTCAGACCAGTAGGCTGCCCCGGTCAGAACCGGCGGACAGCCCAGCACCTGTTCATAACTGGATTGGACCACCTGGCAGAAAGGGCTTTCCGCGGTAGTTTCCAGCACCGGCCGGTGCAGCAGCAGTTCCAACTCCGCTTGAAAATCCGGATCCTCCACCTCAAGCTGCTTGAGTAAACTTTCCAGTTCGGATCGGATTTCATTTTCTTTTTCTCCGGGAATGATCCTGTGTTCCAATTCAAGCCGGCAGTGAGCCGGATAGGTGCAGATATCCGTTCCCCCTTCAATTGTTGATGTGTGGAGGGAGGGCGGACCGGTCAAGGGATGGGGAGAACGATTTCGAACTTCATGTTCCAGATCATCCAGCTTCGCCAGCAAACGCCCCATATGGATAATGGCATCCACCCCTTCCTCAAAGCGGCTGCCGTGTGCAGCCCTGCCGTGGGTAGTAACCCGGTACCAGGACAAACCGCGGTGAGCCAGGACCAGATTCAAATCCGTTGGTTCCGTGACTATTGCCGCGTCTGCCTTATACCGGTGGACCAAATTTTCAGTTCCCAGACTGCTGGCCTCTTCATCGGCTACAAAAGCCAGGATCAAATCTCCTTTCAAGCGGACTTCTTGATCTACCAATGCCTTGACAGCACCCAGCATGGCTGCCAGGCTGCCTTTCATATCCTGGCTTCCGCGCCCGTAAAGCCGCCCCTCCTCTGTTCGCCCCGAAAAAGGCTCTTTCATTCCTTCCACACCGACCGTATCCAGATGTCCATTCCAGAGCAGTGACGGACCCTCCTCCGCGCCGGGAATTACACCAACCACATTAACCCGGCCGGGGGCGAGCTGCTGCACAGCCACCTGACAACCCAGATCCTGCAGATATGATCCAACCTGCTGTCCGATTTCTTCTTCCCCGGGTCCATCCAGCGTCAGCGCGGGATTGCGGGAGTCAATCTGCACCAGCTCGGAACAAACATCATTAATATACTGCAGATCAACCCTCAACTTCCTTGCTCCTTAGGTTTTGATATTCATTCCAAATCGTATTTATCCAATCAGTGTTTCTATTACTTCAGACAGCTTTCGCCCTTTGATTTCTTCCGCCGGGAATTTCTGGATCCCGTCCATCAGGATCCAATTCTCTCGATGCTCGACCTTCTGACCGGGACTCAGGGAAGTAAGCGGGCCGAGGGTTTCCAGCTCTAAGAAGCGGTGGTCGGTGTAGATTTCCAGATTTGATCCCCGATCCGGATACTCACCTGAGGGTTGATACGGTGCATATTTCAAGAAGAGCTGCTCACCATTGAGATAGCCCATCCACCCTCCCGGGTTGTTCATGCCAATTTTGAGCGGATCTTTTTGATCCTCTTCCTGGAAAATTCTGATGAAATCATCCCCCCACTCCAGTCTAGGATCCGAGAGATCCGTATAGGCCCAGATAGCCAGCGAGCTGGTGGGTAGAAGATTTTTTTGATGGGAGCCGCGCAGGGGAACCGGAAGGAATGCTTTTCCGCCAGGAGCCATCACACTCAATGCCCAGGGTGCCAGTTCAACATCTTCCTCTCCCCGGTTAAACAGGCGGTGGATTAATTCCACCCTGGGCTGGCTGGAATCCAGCCTCAGCTCAATCTCTTTCTGGATCCCGGTGTTTTCCTCCACGGGCTGGATAAACTGGATGCTCGTTTCTGATTCCTGGATTTCGATTGGAGCATTATCCGGTTGATAGGTTCGGACCGGGTCTTCTGGAGCATGCCACAGCCTGTGACCGCCGTACACCCTCCATTTCTCTCCCCCGGTCTTTCCTAGATCTCCTTCGATCTCCGCAAAAACATTTTCTTGATCCGGGACTCCAAAATAAATCAAACGGGGACCGATCTCAGCTGTGCCAATCAGCTCCACCGCCCCATTTGAAATCCGAAGGCAGTCCTTCCAGCCTTGATAATCTATTTGCTCAACATTCATTTTAAATTATCCTTGAATTCGTGGTCCTTGGCGTAAGAATTTCTCACTTATCCACTTCCCTGTCCAGTGGAAAAAATCGATAGGTATCGACATCCCCAACCGGCTGGTAGCCAATTTCCTGGTAAATCTGATTGGATGTTGGATTCTGCAAATCGGTAAATAGAAAGCAGAAGGAAAAACCCTCATCCAGCAGTTCCTGGCTGAGAGAGGCCACACAGGCGCTGGCGAATCCGTTTTTGCGGTGTTGGTGAGGTGTGAAAACAGCCCCAACCCGGATCCCATGGGGAGTGGGGCCGCTGTAGCCAGCCATCGACACCAGTTGGTCTTTCACTTTCCAGACCCGAAGACCGCGCTGTCCGGGATCGGAAGTTAAAAATTTTTCAACCTGCTTTCGGACCTTCTCCGGGCTCTGTTCCTCCCCCAGTGCTTCCCGGTGAAAACCAGCGTACCATTCCTCCAGCAGCTCTCGATCCCCGGGACCAGCCTTTTGAAGCCGGCCCGGAACGCCCTCCGGGGTCCTGACCTCTTCCAATTTGTAAATCCGCATCGCCATATCCAGCTCCGAGTTCAATCCTGTCCGCTGGACCCAGGATTGACGGAGAACTGCTGCCAGAGGCTTGTTGGCGGTGACACCGGATAGATTAGCTCCAAAAACATCCCGGAGGTCATCCAAAACCAGCTGGGTGATTTCTTGCCCGGGGACCGGATCAGAATGAGAAAAAAGGGCCGGAAAGGGCGGTGTTCTGAGCACCACAAACTGGATCTCTCCGCCATCTTCGACCGCAGCCAGATAGGGGGACTGCTCCCGGAACTCACCGCCAACCAGGTTGGCAATAATTCCTAGGGGCAGGTTGTTCTCCGCTTCAAGCTGTACAAGAAAGGGGGAAACCCGGTCTTGAAACTGCCGGGGGTCTGAAAAACGCACTAATTTCATCTCGACTCTCAATAAATTGCCACTATTCTGACTGCAGTTTATCCCACGAAATCGGAGCTGGCAAGCCTCAAAATACCTTCCGCAGACCTCTGGGTCTTGACGGAACTCGGTCTTCTGGTAATATAGTTGCTGGAGCAACTATATTAGGAGGGACCATGATCCTCAAACCGGGCACACTGCCGAGATTTCTAACCCGGGCCGGGTTTTCTTTCAAGTCCCGGCTGGAAGAACGCTTTCAGAATATCTCACCGGCTGTCACCCTTCCCCAGTATGTTTTACTGCATGTCCTGGTCCACCGGGATGGGCTGACTCAGAATGAGATTGCAGCCCGGGCTTTCAAAGATAAAACCAATGTGGCCCGCATCCTGGCAGCACTCGAAGAGGAAATTTTAATTCTGCGGCGGAAAGACCCCGAAGATCTGCGCTCCTACCGGGTTTATCTGACAGACTCCGGGAGAAACCTGGTCCTTACCCTGCAGCCGATCATAGAGGAAGTGGTCCGCGAAGCTGCTGAAGGAATCCCTGCTTCAGACCTGGAAGCGACCTACCGCACCCTGCAGAAAATCTATCTCAACCTGCAGACTAACAATGACAAGGATAGCAATGAACAATCAACGTAGAAATTTAGTGCTGCTTTACTTCACCCTGGCAGTCATCCTGCTGGGATTCGGTGTGGTCATTCCCCTGGAAGCATTCCTGGTGGATCAATTTGGAGCAAGCGGGCAGGAGCTCGGTTTACTGATCTCACTATTTGCTCTTTTCCAGCTGATCTTTGCTCCGATCTGGGGGGCCTTATCAGATCAATTCGGCCGTAAACCGCTCCTGATTGTAGGCGCGCTGGGAAACGCACTGGCCCTGCTGATGTTCGGATTTGCGACAAAGCTCTGGATGCTGTTTGCAGCAAGAGCCTTGAATGGTTTGTTTTCGGCAGCCACATTGCCAACAGCGATGGCTTTCATCAGTGACAGCACCTCCAAAGAAGACCGGGGAGGCGGGATGGGGGTAATCGGAGCCGCGATGGGTACCGGAATGGTGTTAGGTCCCGGTTTGGGCGGGTGGTTGGGAAAAGAGTCGCTTTCGCTGCCTTTTCTCGTCGCAGGCGGACTCTCCCTGGCGGCAGCCCTGCTGATCTTCCTAATCCTGCCGGAATCACTGGCTCCTGATAAAAGGTCGGATCGGGTCAAAATAGATTTGGCCGGCCGTGGGAAAGCCATGCGGCAGGGACTAGCCGGACCACTTGGTATTCTATTTGGGATGGGTTTTCTGGTCAGCTTCGGGTTAAGTAATATGGAAGGTATTTTTGGTTTGTTTGCCCTGGAGAGGTTTGGTTTCGGACCTTCCCAGGTTGGGACTGTGCTGATGGTGGTCGGAACGGTGGTCGCCCTGGTACAGATGACCTTAACTGGACCGGCTACAAAACGTTTTGGAGAATGGACTGTGATTAAAGCTGCCCTGCTGGGAGTAGGAGGTGCTTTTTTATTAATGCTGACCGCAGTCGATCTGCCGACCTTGATGCTGACAACCGGTATCTTTGCTTTTTCAAACGCCATGCTCCGGCCCTCGATTGCTTCCTTAATCTCCAAAGAAGCCACATCTGATCAGGGCATGGCCCTGGGGCTGAACAACTCCTTCATGAGTCTGGGGCGCTTTATCGGACCGCTGCTGGCCGGATTCCTGTTTGATATCCGGGTTTCTCTCCCGTACCTGATCGGTTCGTTGATCATGATAATCGGGTTTCTCACACTCCAGTACTATACATCTCGCAAATTAGCCAGGGAACTGGAAGAATCTGTCCAAGCTTGATTTAGAGGGTTTCTGGAAATTTTCTGATTGTTATCAGGTTAAAGATATTTTTTTCTGAGTGGATCAGTTTGTTCTCCCAGGCTCTAAAGCTGTAATTTTTTAGGGCCTGAACCTGCAGCCTGCAAACCAACCAAATTATGCTATAATCCCAAGTCTTATCTTACCGCTGAGGATTCTATGCTGAAACGGCTGCAGGATATTTACTATGATTTCCCATCCAAGTTCTGGGTGGTGGTCGGGGCTTCATTTATCGATCGGGTTGGCGGGACACTGCTGTTCCCGTTCTTTTCGCTCTATATCACCCAGAAGTTCAACGTGGGAATGACCCAGGCCGGTGTGGTGCTGGGAATCTTTTCCGCCTTTGGATTAATCGGCTCGATGATCGGCGGGGCTCTGACGGACAAATTCGGCCGGAAAAATTTAATTTTATTCGGCCTGATTTTCAGCGCGTTGAGCACCCTGACCCTGGGCTTTGTCAATGAGCTCGCTGTGTTGTATCCCCTGGCGATGGTGATCGGCCTGCTGTCGGATATGGCAGGCCCAGCTCACCAGGCGATGATTGCCGATTTACTGCCGGAGAGCAAAAGACAGGAGGGATTTGGAATCCTGCGGGTAGTTGCCAACATGTCCTGGATCATCGGACCTACCATCGGCGGTTTTATCGCCAATCGGAGCTTCCTTGTGCTGTTTATCCTGGATGCAATTATCAGCTCAATTGTTGCCGTGATCTTCTTCCTTTATGTTCCAGAAACTAAACCTGAGACCCATGAAAAACCGGAAAGCATGCTGCGGACCTTTGCCGGATACGGAAAAGTTCTCCGGGATTACGCCTATGTCGCTTTCCTGGTGGCTTCGATTCTGATGGGTCTGGTGTACCAGCAAATGTACAACAGCCTTTCGGTCTACCTCAGAGACAGCCACGGGATCACTCCTCAGGGCTATGGTTTTCTGTTAACCTCGAGCGCAATCACCGTCATCCTTTTCCAATTTTCCACTACCCGGATTATCAAGAAGTACCCTGCTTTCCTGATGATGGGCTTGGGGACCTTTTTCTACATGATCGGGTTCGGGATGTTCGGATTTGTGAGTACCTACTGGCTGTTTGCGGCAGCGATTGTGATCATCACTGTGGGAGAAATGGTGATCATGCCAACCGCCTCCGCTCTGGCAGCGAATTTTGCCCCGGAGAAAATGCGCGGGCGCTATATGGCCGTTTTCGGCTTATCCTGGGCTCTGCCCGCCACTGTCGGTCCCACCGCAGCCGGATTGATTCTTGATAACTACAATCCAGATCTGCTGTGGTACATCGGGGCCGGATTGTGTGCAGCAGCTGTGCTTAGCTTTTACGGGCTCCACCTCCGTCTGGGAAACAGGGACCGCTTCCAGCCCGCTCCCCCAGACAAGGAGCTTCCTTCAACCGCATCCTGACTCAGCGGAAAATTAGCCAGATCAAAATCCCCCAGACCGGAACCCAGAACCAGCCGCCCCCATCTGTCGGCCCGCTTGCCAACCCGGTGGTTTGAAATCGGATGACAGGAAATCCTTCTACCGCAGCGTAAATTTGTTCATCCCCAGCCCGGTAAGGATTAAAACCAAGGAAGAAGCCGGCGAAGCCGCCCTTCTTCAATATCTGGCGCACGGCCTGAATTTTCTCTTCATGCTCCTCAACCTCACGGGCTTCCGCTGCCACCGCTCCGCGCGGAAGCAGGAGATCCACAGTGGGATTGGCTGCTATATTGCGGTACCAATCAGCGGCCTTTCCTGCTCCAACCAGACAATAAACAGAGCCTTTCCAGATCGTGTAATTTACCGGTGTGTAACGGGTTTTTCCAGTTTTATTTCCGATGGTTTTTACAACAACCATATATCCGGTAAACGGATTTCCTATTAAGCTCCCCAATCCCAAACGAAAGATGGGGGTCATAAAAAATTTATTGAAGTAACTGAATAAACGGCGGATGAAAATACTTTCCATAACAACTCCCAGATGACCTGAAAAATTTGGTTGATTTTATGATGATCAGCAGCACCCATTAGCACTCCGCTCAAAAGAAGCAGTCGATCCTGGATTTTCATCTGACAAACATCAATCTTATCTGAATTTGAAAGGTTGTTTGGAACTTTTTTGGGCTTTTTCCGTATATACTGGTGAGAGTATATAAGGAGTATAACGTGGATAGAAGACAGGGATGCCTGACCGGCTTATTTAAATTAGTCATGCTTGATGTGGTATTTGACTGGCTGCAGGACCGCTTTGGGTTTGGTCGTGGTGCAAGCTGCACCGGCTGCGGCTGTGGTTTTATCCTGCTGATTGTTTTTATCGCCCTCAGCTGCCAGGTAATTATGAACACCAACTGGCTTCAGCTTGGGTTTTAATCAAACCTTCTTCTCAGACGCAAAAAGCGCACCAGCTTTGGTGCGCTTTTTGTCAGCTTAACAACTCTTTATTCCGCAATCACAAACCGATCCCCGGCACTGACTGCCTGAGTTTCCGGGAAGAATACTTCAGCCGCCCGGGCCGGCAGCACCTGATACTCGCCGGGGTGAACCAGTGAAATCGTGTAATTTATCTGATAAGTCCCCGCCGGAAGGTAATCCGCTGACCAGGAAAGATGATCATCGTACACCTCCGGACTGAAGAAATACCACCAGCCCCAGCCTCCACTGAAAGGCGCTCTGGAATCAAACTCGGGAGTAACCTGCTGGGTAGTTTTTAACCGGGTATCCAGCACCTCTGCCCCGGCCGGGAAATAATCATCCAGGGTCAGATAATAGCTGTCCTGCTCCAGGGTCAGGGTAAGCTGAACCTGAAGCAAATCTCCAACCTGGCCCTCCTGGGTCAAGATCGATTGATTTTCAACTCCGGGAGCCAAGTAGAGCCGGGACAGACTGATTTCCCTTCCAAACGCTTCTACCTCTGAGGCAGGTTGGGAAACCTTAAGATGGGCAGTGTAGTACAGATTCCCTTCTCCCTCTCCATGCTGAATAGTCAGGGCATTGGGATCCTCCGGGTACAAATCATCCAATGGTATTGAAGCTGCTGCAGCTTCCAGCTGTTCGCCTCCCTGGGTCTGACCGCTGATTAAATCCGTATCATTGACCCGGGCTGAGTAAGAATAATCACTTTCCAGTTCTCCGCTCTCCACTAAAACCTGATTCAGAGCCAGAACCGACCAGCCTGTTTCGTAGTAAGACCTCCAATTCCCCCGTTCGCTGCGCGCTGAGACCAGGTAGCGAACTGCATCCGGGATCAGGGTAGAATCGGGATCCAGAACCTGGACGGCATAAAGAACCAGAGCTGTTGTTGTGGTTGGGCTGTTTATTCCACAGCGGCAGTTTTCGCTGTTTTCCCAGTGCACACCAGTTGCTGTGCGCACGGCAGCTGACTGCAGGTCAGAAATCAAATCAACTGCGGTGGAATCACCCGGATTCTTTTGATCCAGAGTGAGTGCCAGGAATGCTTTCCCGTAAGGATTCATCCGGCTCTGTTCAGCTGCTAAAGCCGATAATCCGCCTAGATCTTGAATCCCGGATTCAGATAGGGCAAAATACTGGAACGCCAGCTGGTCAAACTGGTAATCCTGGGTCAGCATGTCGGTTGAGGGTAAAGCTGCCAGCAGGTATCCGCGGGCATTTTCCAGCATCACCTCATCCACAAAAACACCCGATTCTTGGGCCCGGATCAAACCCATCAGCACGGCAGAAGTTGTTTCAACGCTGCTGCCCCCCCCTTTCCACCAGCCCCAGCCCCCATCATCGTTCTGGGTGGTTTCAAGATTGTCCAGGGTATAAGTAATGATCTCTCCCAGACGATCCTCAAGAAGCGGGTAATCCAGTTCCAGCTGCTGTAGAGTTTGATAGGTAACTGCGTGCGGGACCAGGTATGATACTGCATCAATATTTGAAAAGACCTTATCTTTCTCCAACGCATCTAGGGCTTTCAACAGCGCTGCAGCCAGGGATGGTGATAGCTCAACATTCAGATCCCCTTCCCCGGGCACAAATGACCGCGGCAGGCTGACGACTTCCAGCTTCTGTCCGGGGTCTTCAAGCACACCGGCTGTGGCATAGGTTTGGGGAGAGGTGTACTGCAGCACAGGCAGCGGTCCCTGGTAAGGCTTAACCGCATCTTCCAATCCGCCTCCCTCAGCAGAGAAAGTTAGATTTGCATTCCCGGTATCTTCTGCTGTTCCCCACCATTCCACTCGAGAGCGGTCTCCCGCTGGAATCACAATTTCCTGGGTACTATTCGCGGGGTCATCAAGCTGAAAACCGGATCCTGTTAAGCTGACCACAACCTCCAGATCCTGATCCGTGTTATTGTGGACTAGAGCCGCCAGTGCCAGATGGTCGCCGGCCACCAGGAAGCGGGGAGTGACTGGCCGGACCAGAAGATCCTTTGTTGTGACAATTTCTGCAGTACCCTGCCCAACCAGAGTATCCTCTGTGATTCCTCGTGCTTCCGCCTGCCAGGTAGTTAAATTATCCGGCAGCAGGAAAGTGACTTCGGCTTCACCCTGATCGTTGGTAACGATCTCCGCATTCCAGTAGCCTGTATCTTCAAATTCTTTGCGGATTGACATATCCGCACCATCCCCACCACCTCCGATTCCACCGGCTACCATTAAATTCCTGCCAGCCTGGATTCCCAGCGGTATGCCAATCCTGACCGACAGCGGTCGAATGCTGAAAAAGGCCGTATCAATATCATCGGCATAGGGATCCGCTAAGGCTAAAACCGCCTTGTCAACCACAGACAATGAAAACTCACCCTGGACTGGATTTCCATCCTGATCTTCGACCCGGAGCCAGAACCGCACCTCCTGGCGGGGCTCCAGGATCTCTGGTTCACCTACAATTTCCACCGCTAAAACCCGGGATTGATAATCCACCTCCAGATTCAAATATCCCTGTCTAAAATCTGACCGTCCCTGATCATCCTTGCCAATAATGGTAGCCGAGACATACAAATTTGGGATTTCTGTTTCCGTGATTGGAACCTCCACTGTTTCCCCGCTGCCGCCCATTTCAACCAGCTGAGCTGAATTGACCTCTTCCCGTTCCACTGTCACCAAAGCCAGCGCACCGTCCGGGAAAGGATTGGGGATAAAGATTCGGGCGGTATCACCCGGCTGATAGGTTTCTTGATCTGCTACCAGTTTTACTTTTTGCTGCTCCAGAACCGGCCAGGCAGCTGATCCCGGTCCTCCAACCCAAACCAGGACTTCACTGACCGCTTCTCCACCCCAGACAGTTAGCTGGTAAGTACCGGGTTCGGTAGGTGTAAAGGCAGCTCGTGCTTCTCCGTTGCTTCCTGTTCGGACATTTGAGCTGGAGATTAATTCTGCTTCACGCTGATGCGACACAATCCCAACCTCGTTGTATTCAGTGATCCAATTGATTTTAGAGAATTCCGCCTCAAGGTTCCGGATCCCGGCAGAATTCTTTTCCCAATCGACCACTTTGATATCAAAATTAATTTCCTGGTCGGCCAGCACCACCCAGGAAGATGGGTGGAGACCGATATAAAATTCCTCCGGATGAATCAGCATCCCCGCTCGATTGCTGACCGGAAATCCACTTTCATCCGCTGCTGTTACTTCCAGCTCATACCGAGCCGGGAAGGGAACTTCCCAACCTGAAGGGCTTTCCAGCGGCAGATCTTGTGAAAAATTCCAAGCACCCTCATTATCCGTTTCCACTTCACCAGAAGCCACCACCGCGCCATACAGTCTAGAGTAATTTATTCCCTGGTACCGGTACCAGCCGGTGTTTAACTCTCCAACATGATATCCAGGAAACGTAAACTGGACCGGGAGAGCTCGTAAACTCCAAATAACAGGCACACCGGAGGCAGGCGCATTGAAGTAATAATCCGCCCTGACGGCAGCCTGCAGCGGATCTTCCACTTTTCCCTGTTCCTGGTCCAGTTCAATGGACAGATCAATTTCAGGCTTGCGGTAATTCGCAACCTGGAAATTCACCACATTTTCCCCGGCAAAGATGGCAAACAATCCGGGCTGGGCAAATTCAGACAATTTGATCTCGCCGTGAGCCGTACCGAATTGGGACAACGGTAGAGTTTCTTCAATGGTATCTCCAGAAGTTGTCCGGATCTTGACATCAATATCTTCCTGGTCCGGAAGACGGTATCCGCTGGTTTCCGGGATTCTCTCAATGATCCGGTAATAGACCGTTTGTCCAGGACGATAGATGGGGCGGTCGGTATAAATATGGGTGGTCGGGCCTGGAACATCATACGCCGGCCGGATATTAAATTCATAAGGCTCAATTCCATTCCCCCAGCTCGAGACAGTCACCCCAAAATCTTCCTCACCCGATGTCCCAGAAACAGCATAATAGGTGCTGCCTCTGATTTCCCTGCTGACTTCAAAATCAACTTGATAGAGTCCGTCCTGATCTGTTTCTCCCTCAAATTGTAAATTTCCTGCCAGGTCATAAATCCGGACTTCTGTATCCCGAACCGGCTGGTTATTGCGAAGATCCACCGCCCAGACCAAAACCCCTTCTGGGCTGGTCTTCATCGTCAGGTGGATATCACTCACTGCCAGGATAAAGGGAGGAGCATTGTAACTTAACTCATTTGAGGTTACCTGATAGCGGTAAAGCCCCGGATCCAGGCTGGAACCTGCCGGATTGAGCGGTAAATCCACCTGATAACTGTCAGCCCCTGGGACATTGAGAACAGTGGACCAGAACTGTACATCACCTGGAAAATAATCCTCTAACTGGGAGGAATAGGTTGGATTGAGAACAGTGCTGTACGCTTGCTCCGGGATTGTACCGACATTCAGAGATACTTGATAAAGACTGGAAGCCGCGGCCGGGATACTGTTCTCATCGGCAGTGATGAACAAGTCATTATTCCCGGGAGTAACTAACAGCTGGGGTCGGAGAGGTGCAGTTGTAAAACTCAACCCAACCGGGGTGGTTAATACGCTTCCCCAGCGATCCGAAAGACCTTCCTTGAGCACCAGAGAATAAGTTGTCTGGGGTATGAAATCCCCCGAGATGTTAAGTACATTATCAGTTCCACCCAGGTAGGGTCTGACATCCTCTACCTCGGGTGAAAATTGAATCAGCTCCTGAATATTTTTCAGGTTGAGTGGGCTGTTGAAATACAGGGTTACTCCTTCATAGATCGAAGGTGAATACATCTGTCCCCCCGGAACACCCTGGAAGGTCAGCTCTCCTACCGTTTCAAATGACCAGGTTAGATCCTCTCCCAGGATGGACCCTCCAGCAGACTGGGCCTCCCCTGGGAGAACAACAGAATAACGGGTTCCGCGCGCCAGATATTCCACCGGTGTATATTCGAGCTCACGGCTGTCATCTGACCAGGTGATCTCTCCGGCCACTTCTTCCCCGCTGGGAGTAAAAATTTTCAGCAGGTTTGCTATTCTTTCCTGATCCATAGCCTGGTTAAAGGATAGTTTAATCACAGCATCCAGATCAACATTGCTGTCACTGCTGCCCGGCTCCCAATTTTCAACCCGGGGGCTGGTAGTGTTAAATGACCAGGCCATCCGGACATCATCGGCGAGAGAAGCGCCCGCTGCACTGACCAGATCCGGATTTAGCTCAACCTGGTATTCAGCCCCGCCGTTCATACCTCTGTCAGGCTTGAAGATATAAGTGCTGGTATTGATCCAGCTTCCTTCCCCTACCACTGCAGGAGAAATCTCAAAGGCGTCCGGGAGAATCATTTTCTCATTTCCCAATGGAACCATTGGCTGATTGAAACTAACTGCAACTGCCGAAGCAGGATCGATTTGTTCTCCATCAGGAACCGGGAGGTAATTAACAGCCCGCAGCTCATCCGGAGTGTAAAATTTTATTTTCAGGGATTCCTGCAGACCCAGACCATTGGCGGCTTGAGCGTTGGTTCCGAGCTCAAAAATTTGCTGAGTGCCAGGTACGAGCTCTTGATCCGGAATAAATTCCAGAATGGAAGCTGACTGCCAGGTAAGTTTTCCAGTGATGCCTGGCTGGCCGTTGAAAGCTGCTTCTACTGAGTCTCGATCCATCGCCTGGTTAAAATAGAGCGTGATCGGCTGTTTGAGACCAATGGTGCTGCCAGCGGGAGGATCGGTTTCTACCAATGCAGGTGGTAGCGGCTGCGGGGTTGCTGTTGGGGGTGGCGGTGGGGATGCTGTGGCTGCAGCAGAAGGAAATAATCCCTGGATCTCAGCCGGCAAATTGCAAGCAGTCCCAAGCATCAAGGCAGCCAACAGAAAAACAAGTATCAGAATCAAAGGTTGGTGTTCTTTCGATAACATATCACCGCTTCCTTTTCTTGATGATCAGGGTAAATTCATCTGTTATCTGGGATTATACCGCTTCCGGCCTGGGAAGAGTTTTTTGAATATTCAGGGGATGTTTGTGTTGTTAAACAACAAACGCCTGAGTGAGGGGGGCACCCAGGCGTTCATCATGGTCTATGATACTAAATAAAACCATTGAGTTTGGTACAAATCCATTACATTTTCAAAACGAGACAGGTGAACAGACCCGGTCTGTCCTGTAAACTGGGCAGACAAGCAAACAATACTTCTAGTTTGGAAAATCGACCGGTTCTGTCCTAGGCTTCCTGGGGGACTTTCCGATCCAGCATCTGCATCTGGGAGGCGACGACCTTTGTGTAATACCGGTTCCCCTCATCCGACTCTACGGTATTTGTCTGGAATCGACCTTCCAGATACACCAGGCTGCCCTGCTTGAGATCTTCACTGCAGATCTCAGCCAGGCGCTCCCAAGTTTCCACATTAAACCATTCTGTGGATTCCTGGTACTCTCCAGAGTTGGTCTTCCAGCGCCGGTTCACAGCGACACTGAATTCGCAAACTTTTTTCCCTCCAGATACTTCTTTAAGCTCGGGATCTTTTCCCAGATGTCCAAGTAATTGAACACGATTTAGGCCCACCATATTTCCCTCCTGATAAGATATAATTGGTAAGGCTTGGCTGCTTTCAGTGTAGCCGAGAGACTCCCTTTTTGTCAATAGTTTATGACAGGAATGTAAACTTTTTGGTATCATCCATTCAATGAATTAAGTACCCATTATCGAATTTTTAAGGAAAGGAAAACGAACAACCAATGTACATCGCAATAGAAGGCGCAATTGGCGTTGGGAAAACAACTCTCTCCCGGATGCTGGCTCCCCGCTTAGAAGCAGAGCTGGTTCTGGAGGTATTTGAGGAGAACCCGTTTCTGGCAGACTTTTATGCCGACCGGGATGCTTATGCTTTTCAAACCCAGATTTTCTTTCTGCTCAGCCGCTACCATCAGCAGGGGGGTATTCCCGGGCTGCTGGAGGAAAAGAAAGGCTTAATTGCTGATTACACTTTCGACAAAGACGCCCTGTTTGCCTGTCTCAATCTTGACGGCGATGAGCTGGATACCTATTACAGTGTGCATCAAGCCCTGGCTGAAAAGCTTCCAGCCCCAGATTTGATTTTATACCTCCAGGCTGAAACGGAAGTCCTCATGCAGCGAATAGCCCATCGGGACCGCCCGTATGAGCGGAATATGGATCGTGATTATATTCACAACCTGAACCAAGCCTATGAGGATTTTTTCAGTGATCAGTACACCACCGCTCCAGTACTCCAGATTAATACCAACCAATTAAATTATGTAGCCCATGAGCACGATCTTGATCTGGTTGAAAACAGGATTCGACAAACCCTTAAGATGCCGCCTTATCAGGCGGAGCTTTTCCTCGAAGACTGAGTCTTTTAGAGAGTAATCACTTATGGAATTTTCACCTAAAGTATTAAGAAAACAGGCTCAGGTCCTGGTCGAAAAAAGGATTAAAAAGGACCGAGGAGTTACCGCTGCTTACCTGCGGGGATCACTCCTGTATGGCTCGCCTTTACTGGGAGGGGCAGGTGATATCGATCTGGTTTTCGTGCACAATCAAGAACCAGAAAAATTCCGGGAATTGATCCCGATCACTCCTGAGATCCATATTGATCTCGAACATCATGATCAAAGCCAGTACCATAAATCAAGGGAAATTCGGGTCGATCCCTGGTTGGGCCCGACTCTGCAGGATGCAGAACCGCTCTATGATCCCCGACACTTCTTAGACTATACGCAATCCGGTGTGCGGAGCAATTTTTTGCTCCCGGAAAATATCCTGGCCCGCTCAACCCCTCTGCTAGAATCAGCAAGACAGTTCTGGCTGGAAAGGCAGGTCTCCCAGGTCCAGGGCTCAGTTTCCGAAGTCAAGCTTTTTCTGGATGCTGTTCAAAAAGCAGTCAATGCTGTCTCCTTGCTTTCCGGTCCTCCTCTTCCCACCCGCCGGCTGGGTCTGGTCTTTCCCTCCCGGGCTGAATCTTTTGCTGAAAATCAACTTCCTTCCCTGCTCCATGCCCTTTTAGGCGGACCAGAAGTCTCACTCTCCCAACTCCAGGATTGGCTGCCAGCTTGGGAAAAAACTATGAAAGACGCCTACCCTTCTGAATCCACCTCGCTTCCCCATCCGCGAATTCGGTATTATCTGCTGGCAATCAAAGCCCTGCTGGAAGGCGAACACCTAACAGGTGCGCTCTGGCCACTATTTTTCACCTGGACGGAAGCCGTGTCCCTGCTCAGCCAACAGGGGAATCTGCAGCGTTCCTGGATTCAAGCCAGCACCGCCCTGGGTTTTGCCGGAAAGGATTATTTACTTCGCTTGGATTTATTGGATCAATTCCTGGATCAAGCGGAACAAGCTCTCTCTGTTTTCAATCCCGGACACACTCCCTGAAAACATCAGAAATCAAACAATTGGCAGCACCACCTTAAATACCGCTCCCTCCCCAAGACCAGGGCTTTCAGCCCAAATTTTTCCCCCGTGCAGGTGAACCAATTCGCGGGCAATTGACAATCCCAATCCAAGCCCGCCGTAGCGGCGGGTCATGTGGTCGTCTTCCTGGTAAAACACCTCAAAAATCTTATCCAATTTGTCTTCCGAAATGCCCCGACCCTGGTCCAGGACCTGGATTAGAACATCATCACCCTGCTGCTTTACCTCAAGGGTGATATCTTTATCGACCGGAGTAAATCGAATCGCATTTAATATTAGATTGACAAATACCACACACATTTTGGCAGGATCAACCCGGACTAAAATATCCTCCTCCGGGACCCGATAGTTTACGGTGTGATCTTCCTGGTTGACCGTATGAGTAACCTCTTCCCGGGCATATGAAATCACCTGCTGGATGGGAGTATTATTCAGGTCCAGATCAGCTTTCCCGGTATACAGCAAATTCATATTGGCGATATCATCCAGAACTGCTTTGAGCTTTGAGGAGGCTTTTAAAATCGAATTCGCCAGGGGTTTATTTTCTTCAACTGCGTCTTCATGAAGCAGGGTGGCATACCCCAGGATATTTCCAAGCGGGGTCCGAAGTTCATGGGAAGCAACGGACATTAAATCGCGTTTTAACTTGTCTGCCTGATTGAGTTCAATATTGGCTTTTTGCAGTGCTTGGATCAACTGGGCGTTGTGAATCGAAATCGCCGCCTGGGAAGCCACAACCAGCAGCAAGGACACATCAAAATCTGTGAAATCGCCCTCAATTTTATTCAGGGCTTCAATTACTCCTGTCACCCGATCTTTGACCCGCATCGGAACGCCAAGCAGTGAGTCCACCCGGTAATTCGTTTCCTCTCCAACTTCGACATAATGCCTTGGATCATCCTGGGTGTTATTGATCACCAGGTGCCTGTTTTCTGTGAATATCGCACCGGCCAGACTGTTCTCCAACGGAACCGGGAACTGCTCCAGCTCAACTTCATGGACTGTCGTTGCCGCAGCAAAGCGGAGCTGACGGGAGTTTTCATCATACAGCAGGATTGAGACATCCCGGCAGTCCAGGAGATCTGCTGCAATATCCAGAATTGTCTGCAGTAGTAAATCCGGTTTCAAGGTGGAATTGAGAATTCCGCTGATCTCAACCAGCCGGGATATTTTTTCAATATTCCGGCGCAGATCAGGTTCAGAAATCGATGAGGTTAATTGGTTAAACATAGTGTATACAGCCCGACTCTATTATAGCCAATCCTCAACAGGGAACAGGTGTCATTATTCCCTGCTCACCTGGTATTCTACTCCTCAAATCTGGAATTCTCCACCCTTTGCCGCAAATCATCTTCCGGGGTATCCTGCTTGAATTCCCCCTGCTGCCTGCCCTTATAGCGCTGTTCAGCCTCTTCCAGCTGCTGCCAACCGGCAACCGGCTGGATGGAAATTTTACCGCAGTGCGGACAGCGAACTAATTTTCCAATCAGTAAATTAGGAGCCAGATAAGGTCTAGAATACGGCAGTTCACAACGGGGGCACACAGCTCCACCTGCCGGACCGTACATCCCGGGTTGAAATTTCTTATTTCTGTTTAACAAAAAGGGGAGTAGCGTCCCGGCTGCTGTCAACCCGAACACCAGGACCAGAATTGGCAGGACCAATCGTCCGGTCTCCTGCCAGGCTTCCTCCGAGCTGAGAAATGTCTTGGTAATCACAATTGAATCCAGGGCAGTTCCATCGCTCAAATTTCCCCGAGCGGAAAAACTGTGCTTTCCGGGCGGAAAATCATCTGTCTGAAAGCTTATCTGGAAGGGTCTGGTTTTTGAACTACTAATCAAATCATCACCCAGGAAAAAATCTACCTCAACTAAATCAGGACCCGGATTACTGACCTTCAAGGTGAAGCGCCCCTGAATTTTACCAACGCCACCATATCCGAAATTTCTAGTTAATCTCAGCTCTAAAGGAGGGCCCGAATCAAAATATCGGGCTCCAGTCAGACCAGAAAAAATCAGAATAATCAGCACTACACTTGAGATTGCATTAATCTTCACAAGCTCATTTCCAGCGGGATAAAATTGTCTCGCGCTGAAAGACCCTCACAGCTGCCGAAAAGAGGATCAAATCCAGCACCAGCAGGATCCTGGCCACCCAGAAGATGAATCTTTCATTCACAAGAAACAGGCCTGTTGTCTGGCCAAAAAACAGGGCCAGAACCGGCACCACAAAAAAAACCTGAGATTTGCTCTGCGCCCCTGGGATCATTGACCCGGGAAGAAATCATCACCGCTATACTAACCCCAAGCAGAGACAGCAGCGGGCCAACAACCAGAATCGCCACCATCCAGAGCGGATCAAAAAGGCGGGAGGTGACCACGGGGTTTGGTACCAGCAGTCTCAGCCCCAGGGCAAAAAGCAGATAACCTCCCCAGGTAGCGAGAACTGCTGGAATTACACCGGCCAGCCCTTTCCCAACCAGCAGCTCCAAGGTGGTTACCGGAGCAGCCAAGAGCGGCTCCAGGATGCGATTGTTCTTTTCTCCCACAATACTGTAGGAAGCAACAGTCATCGGAATTATTTCCGGGACCATCATGAACAGCAACATGAACTGGGAAACCATTGCATAAATCAAACAATCCCCGCTTTCCAGATTTCCGCAGATCGGGGCAAAACCCGGGGGAAGGTCGCCCAATCCGGCATTTGCCAGATCCCCTGAAGCCACCATAAAATAGACAATCCCAAGAGGGAGAATGGTTAACACCAGGGGTAAAAAGGACACGGTAAAAATCACAAATTTATTATTAAAGACCTCTTTCCATTCTTTCCAAATCAGGGCAGCAAACTTAGTCATTAGAATCATCTCCAACTCCCTGAACGAACTCCAGATACACATCCTCCAGCCGCCTCCAGATTTCACCCACAAACTGAAGGTCAGCGCCAGCCTCGACCAGGGCCCGGACCAGGAGATTCCCAACGATCTCTTTCAGGTCTTTGACAAAATGATGATTTTCCACTACGGCACGGTAAGCGGGGAGGTAGCTTTCAAGATCAAAGACAACTTTACGGCCAAAGATTTTATGACTCAAAACCCGGGCCGAATCCAGAGCCAGCAGGTGGCGGTTAAACACCGCCACCCGGTCACACAACCGGTCGGGGTCTGCGAGGTTATGGGTAGAA
>CAZTWV010000050.1:0-22046 GCA_964618295.1 uncultured Anaerolineales bacterium
CGCCGCTCCCGGCGGCGCATGTGCCCGGTCAATACCCGGTCAGGGCCATTCCGACCCCAAAGATCAAGCCCCCGACTATATTCCCTACCAGGTAGGTTCCTGGAACATTCGGAAAGCTGATCCATCCCAGACCCCGCAGGGCGTACAGCCCCACCATGGAGACCACCAATGCGGTCATCATGAACTGCAGCACAGCCAGGTCCGTAAAGCGGAAAACATTGACAATTTTGTTGTAGCGGGTCAGCCCGGCTTTGTTAAGGGAGAACCCGAATAAAATACCGAGAAAAATTGGGATTATCAGATCCATTTCAGTACCTCTTTCCGTAGACTATCAAAGCTGTCAAAATGCCGGAGCCAAACATGCCGGCAATGAATACAAATGCTGCCGGTGCTAGCAGCATTCCGCCCGAGATTGCCAGACCGCTGGTGCAGCCTCCGGCTATCCCCGCCCCGTATTCCAGGACAATCGCGCCCAGGAAAGCAATTGACCAGCGCTTCCAGCGCTCCGGACCAAAGATTTTTTTCCACTGTGCATCATCATTGTCGCGCAGTTTCAAGGTCCGGCTGGACAGGGCACCCAGCAGACCCCCGAAGAATATCCCGATCAGGAGAAGCACACCCCAGGTGATTCCAGGGGGCATCACAAAGTTGAAGTAAATATTGTCAAATAAATCCGGGGCGACTGCCTGTCCAACAAGACCTGCCAGGTTCTCAAAAGCACCGGAAGCGCCCAGCAGGTTATCCGCCAGGACCACGGATAGAATCCCGACGATCCCCAGCAGAGCACCCGCCGCATAGGGCGACCATAATTCTTTCGATAAATATTTTCGGAGCCAATCCATCTCGCCTATCCTCCTCTTAAATCAGTCATCCAGATCAGTGACTGCTTTGAATATTTTGGAAGCTTTCTCTGGTTTTTTCAGCAGCTTGCGGAGAGCTTTCCGCCCGGTATCATCGATCTTCTCCAGCTCGGGAAGCAGGGCAACGTCCTCCGCAGGGAATCCATCCACAGATTCAGGAACAGGCCAGGTCGAGATAGTCAGCCAGTTTTCATTCAGCGCTACAAACAAGCCGCCGCCCACCACCAGCAATCCGCTGAAAGCAAGCAGGATCAGATTACCGCGGTTCAAATCCCGGATACCCAGCACTGTTTCTTCGTACTGGCGAGTGAAGTCAACCATTTCTGCCTGATCCAGATCCACCACTTCGGTGTCCACGCAGTTATTGACCGGGGAGGTGGATTCCTGGACCGGGGCGGAAAGTGCTTCTTCCTCCGAGGTGTCAGACGCCGGAGCTGTCCCGCTCCCGAGTTCTACTCCCAGCGTGCTGGCAAAGCCTGCAGCCAGCTCCTGGTAATCGCCGTGACAGGAAGAACAAGCAGCTTCCACATCCGCCAGCGGATCGACCATTCCAAGGTGAGCCTCTTCCATCACAGGGCTCTGGACATTACCGGCATGGCAGAATTCACAAAAATCACCAAAGGCGTGGGCTTGATGCCAATCTGTCCCATCATTGTTGACGGGCATCTCCCCCTGGACCTCGTGACAATTTTTACAGGAGGAAGCCTGGGAACCGCACTGGGCATTGACCGGTTCCGGCTGCATCAGCAGAAAACCGCTGACGGCTATCAAACCTGCTCCAATAATCATCATCAAAAGTATGGATTTCGTTTTCATCGGCATTCCTTTCCTATTTACTTCTACAGAAATCGAGCTTTAGGTATCTGCCTCGTATTGTTCGATCAAGTTAGCTTTCTTGATCAGCCCATCCCGGAGCACCTCGCGCAGTAAATCCAGGGCTTCAATCACCCGGGAATCAACCAGGTGGTAGATGACGCTCTTTCCATCTCGCGTGGTATCCACCAATCCTCGCTCCCGGAGAATTTTGAGGTGGCGGGAGGTGGTTGACTGCGGGATATCAACTTTTTCACCGATATCAGTTACGTTATGGGGTCCTTCATGCAGAGTATATAAAATCAAGATCCGGGTTGAATCAGCCAGGGCATAACATAAATCTGCTTCCAGCTGGGAAATTTCCTGAACTAACTGTTGTGATATCATCAACCCTTCCATATATATACATATTGAGATTTCTGGATATGTGAATTTGAAGTATCACATTCTTTTCACACGCTGAAAAGTGATAAATGTCACATTTGGCTTATTTTCTATTAATCCTGTCAAGTTCCAACCTCCGCGGTCGGCAAGATACTCCCCACCCGGGCAGGTCCAGACCTCGCCTTGCGATGGATCTATTCCCGGTTACTTCCCGCTATGATTATGATTGATTGATTTAACGAAATTCACGAGAAAAAAATGCCTGATAAAGAACCAACATCAAAGCCTGTTCAAAACTTGAAAGTAATTCTGATCTTCCTGGGAGCTGTCTCATTTATTCTGGTTACATATTTCTTACCTTCTACTTCCCCTCTTACAGGAGGTCAGCCGCTTTCCGATTTTACAGATCACCTGGATCAGCGGGTCCCTCTTCTGCTCCAGCGATATCAAATTCCCGGCGTCAGCCTGGCTCTGGTCCAGGACGGCGAGGTTCTCTGGACCGGAGCCTACGGCTTTGCAAATCTGGAGACCAGACGGGTGATGACCCCGGATACTCCCTGCCGGGTGCAGTCCATCTCCAAATCCGTCACCGCCTGGAGCGTGCTTAAACTCGCCGAGGAAGGAAAAATCGATCTTGATATTCCCTTGGAGAATTACCTTCACAGCTGGCAGCTTCCGGAGACCCGGTTCCCTGAAGAACAAATCACCATCCGGCAGCTGTTGAACCAGACTTCCGGAATGCCCCTGGGGACAATCGGGGTTCACTACTCACCGGACGAATCCCGGCCCGGACTGCGGGAAAACCTGTCAAGAGAAGCCAGGCTGGTCAGTGAGCCGGGCGGATCTTTTTCTTATTCCAATCCGGGATTCAACCTGCTGGAGCTGCTAATCGAGGATGTGTCCGGTCGGGATTTTGCAGAATACATGAAAACCGAAGTCCTCAATCCGCTGGGAATGGAGCAGGCCAGCTTTAATTTACAGGATAGTTGGCAGGATCAGGTCCCTCTGGCGTATGACTCCCGCGGAAACGGAATCCCGGTCTACATTTACCCGGAAAAAGCCGCCGGGGGTTTATTTGCCAGCGCGGAAGAAATTGCTGACTTCCTGTCCGCTGGCATGACTCCTGGAAAAAACCCGGGCGGGGGTGTCATCGAAGCAGAAAGTCTGCAGCTGCTTTACACCCCAGCTGCAGGGCTGACCGGTTACTACAGTCTGATCTCAGAGGCCTACGGTATGGGACATTTTATTGAAACCCTGGACAGCGGAGAGACGGCTGTCTGGCACGGCGGTCAGGGACACGGCTGGATGACCCATTTCCACTCCATCCCGGAAAAGGGGGACGGGATTGTGATTTTGACCAACAGTCAGCGCAGCTGGCCATTCTTCGCCCATATCCTGCAGGACTGGGCCAATTGGAATGGTTTCTCCCCTCCCGGGATGGTGTTTATTCTGAAGGCAACCCGGGGGATGTGGGGAGCGACGGCTGGACTGGTCCTGATCCTAATCTGGCTGGGATGGCTTCTGGGAGCCGGACTTCTTTCCGGAAAACGGAAGTTCAATCCCTTTATCCCAGTTAACCTTTTACACCGGTCTGCAACAGGAGCGGTTGGTTTGGTCATCTTTGTTTTTCTGGGAACTGAATTTACCCGGGGGTACTCTTTTCTGGCTTCGATCTTTCCTGCCGTGTACCCCTGGCTGGCAGCGGCCTTGAATCTTCTGGTAATAATACTTCTAACTTATTCACTTTTTCCAGAGAACAAGGCCCCCTAGCCCTCAAATGAACCCTTGGTTTCTTCAGCCCTCCAGGGCATACACCGCGGTGACCTCAGCCCGGACCGAGATCTGACCGATATTCAGCGGACCTACCTCATTCAACTGCCCGCTTTCCGTTCCCTGGGGGATGTTCTGGACGGTGTTCTGGGTCCAGAGATTGCTGCTCCGGCCCCACCAGCCTCCATTGAAATAGGACCAGGTGTTTTCGTTGATGCTGATCACACACCCGGTTTCAGCCCCGGCGGCATCCGCCAGATCGCTGGCTTTTTCTCCGGCGGCTTTGACGGCCAGCTCCCGGGCCTGATCGCGGTATTTCCGGAGATCACTGAGATAAAACTCGACATTGACCACCTGGTTGGCTCCCGACTCCATCGCTTCGATGATCACATCATTCACAAGATCAATCTCCCGCAAGGTTACACCCACCAGATTGTTGATCCGGTAGCCTTCAATTGTCAGCGAATCATAGTCATCATAAATCGGATCGATCACAAAGCGGTCGGTGACAATATCCTTTTCTTCCACTCCGATTTTTTTCAAAGCCCGGATGACCCGGTTGATGGTGGCACTGTTGGCTGCTTCTACAGCCTGGGGGGTGCGGCCGTTGGACTGCACACCCAGCTGAATCAAAACCCGATCCGGGGTGACACTGACAACAGCCGTGCCGCTGACCTGGACCGTTCGTCCGGTCTGGCAGGTGTCGTCACTACCGGCTGCAGCAGCAGGCTTTACCCCTCTGCCCGCTATTTCCGGGAACAAACCGGGAACAAGCAGGGTTGCCAGTAAAATAATCATGAAAAACTGATTGAAAGAAATGGAATTGGCTTTGGATTTCATGGATACCTCCCGGTTGGTGATGGACCCTTTCCATCATCCTATATCACCCAGAAGGCAGAATTGTGTCAGCTTTCAGTCAGCTTGATGGCAGCCAGAATTTTACAGCTGTACCCACTCCCGGTGTACTTTCAATTTCAATTTCTCCACCATGGGCTTCGACCAATGCCCTGGCAATTGCCAGCCCCAGCCCTGCTCCGCCCTCCCGGCGGTCCCTTGCTGGATCCACACGATAAAAGCGTTCAAAGATTCGTGGCAGATGCTTGGGAGGAATCCCCTCCCCGCGGTCCTGGACGATGCAGGACACCCTGTCCTGAAGGCTGTCAAGTTGAACTGTGACGGATGTTCCTTTTGGAGAATGCCGGACAGCATTATTGAGCAAGTTATCAAGTACCTGAGCTAACCGGTCCTGATCCCCATTCACCAGAAAAGATCCCCCAGCCTGGGATGTAACTTTGAAACCCACGCCTTTCTCAGATGCCAGGGGGGTCAGCTGTCGGTAGCGCTCTTCAGCAAGCTGAAGCAGGTTGAGTTTATTGAGATTTAAATTCAGGGCAGAATCATCTGCCCGGGTCAGTACCAGCAAATCATTGACCAGCCGGATCAAGCGGTCAGTTTCGGAGTGCATCGAACCCAGGAGCCGTTCCCGGCTCTCCAGATCATCCCAGGCTCCGTCCTCCATGGTTTCAACGGTTCCCTTAATCACTGTCAGCGGGGTCCGCAGCTCGTGGGTGACATCCGCGATAAATACATTCTGACTCTCCCGGCTTTGTTGAAGCCTGACTGCCATCCGGTTGAAAGTCCGTGCCAGCCCGGACAGCTCCCGGATTTCATCCTGAACCGGAACCCTGCGCTCCAGATCCCCGGCTGCAATTGCCTCGGCAGCACTCTCCAGATTCTCAAGCGGGCGGGAGAGCTCCCGGGAGAGCCAGATTCCGATCCCTCCAGCGGATAAACCGCCAAGCAGTACTGCCCCAATCAGCTCTACCAGCATGATCGGTGGAAGACCCCCGGCGGGCAGCGGCATGGCCAGGTAAACCAGTCCGCTTAATGATCCAACTTCATCCCAAACTGGGGCAGCCGCATACAGCACCCTCCGGGGGGAATCTGAAGTTATCGGGCGGCGGACCGCTGTATCTGTCTGGCCGTTGAGGGCGGATATGATCTCAGATCTTTCCATTAGTTCAGCGGCGGAAACCAATCCAGGGTCCTCCACCAGGGGTTCCGGGAGTAAATCACTATCCGATGAAAGAGGCAGGCTGTAAAGCACAGCTCCGCTTTCTGATAGAAAACGGGGGTGGATCCCGGGCTGAACATTGGTCGTCTGGGTATAAGGGTCTGGATTGAATGAATTACCGGCGGGGAGTACCTCCTGGGAAATTCCCGCAGCATTCAATACAGCCCGCGCTGTCAGGTTTTCTTTCTGGGTATTCAGATAGAGCTGCTCTACAACCTGTCCTGCCAGAAGCCCTGCCAGAAGCATTCCCAGCAAAACCACACCAAGGTAGCTGAGGGTCAGCCGCCGGCGTAAAGGAGAGCCCATCCGTTTATTTCCTCCAGCGGTAGCCCACACCGCGAACTGTCTCAATCAGTTCAGGATCCAGCTCATACTCCCGGAATTTGGACCGCAAACGTTTGACAGCGCTGTCCACTACCCGCTCCTCGCTGCTAAAATCATACTCCCAGACTTCCCGGAGCAAAATGGTTCGAGTCAAAGCCCGACCAGGTCGGCGCATAAAGTAAGAAAGCAAATCAAATTCAAGGGTGGAAAGCTCCAGATCCCGATCTCCAACTGCTGCTGTTCTCGAAACGCTGTCCAGCTTTAAGCCATCCGGGCCGTGAAGGATGGATTTCTGATCGACTTCACCCGCTGCCGCCTGCTGGCGGCGGAGAACCGCTTTGACCCGGGCCAGAAGTTCCCGCATCGAGAAAGGCTTGCAAACATAATCATCCGCACCCAGCTCTAGGCCAACGACCCGATCGGTTTCCTCTCCCCGGGCGGTGATGATAATCACCGGCACAAGGCTGTCCTGCCGCAGGCGACGGCAGACTTCCAGTCCATCCATCCCCGGGATCATTAAATCCAGCAAGATTAAATCCGGCTCTTCCCGCCGGGCGAGATCCAGGGCACTGGGTCCGTCTGCAGCTGTCAGAACCCGGTACTGGGCTTTGCGCAGGTTGTAGCTGATTAATTCCGTAACAGCCGGCTCATCATCAACTACCAGAATGCAGGGATTCATGGTGTAAGGATAACATAGGAATATGGCAGGTATGTGGCAGGGGAATATGCTACACTGAATTAAGAAAGCAGTTCTAGATCCCCAAAAATGAGGGAACATGAAAATTACAAGATGGATCCTGATCCTTATCTTGCTGCTGGTTGCGGCCGGGAGTTTTGCGCCGATGACCCTGATGGTTGATCCCGGTGATCCACCATATCTCATCTACACTACCATCTGGAATCTGACCGCCGGGTTTCTGCTTTTACCCCCTGACCTGATCTCCTCGCTTTTCAACCTCCCCGGGAATCATTTTCTGACCTACACCCTGGAAGCTTTCTGGCTCTTCACCCTGATTGTGCTGGTGTATCGTTTACCCAAATATTTTTCCCAAAATCCGTCAAAACAAAATCACAACACCTAATTTATACATTGTTTCGAGCGGTTGGTTTCCCCATGTCCAGACTTGGTCAAATTCTGATCCGCAGAACTAAAGAAGTTACCTGGAGCGCTCGACGGAATGGAGACCATCCTTTCGGTGCCCTGCTGGTCGGGCCCCAGGACGAGATCCTATTTGAGGCAGAAAATTCCGTGGTTACAGAGTAAGATATCACCGGACACGCTGAACTCAATCGGGTGCGGGAAGTTTCTATCCAGTTTTCTCCTGAATATCTGAAAGCATGTATCCTGTACGCCAGCAATGAACCCTGCCCGAGGTGCGCCGAGGGAATTTTCTGGAGCAGTATCCGCCGGGTGGTTTTTGAATTGACCGAAGCCGGGCTAGACGATTTGATGGACCCGGAAACCACAGAGGAAGTCCTGCTCCTGCTCTGCCGGGATATCTTCCAGCGGGGGCAGAAGGAGATTGAAATCATCGGTCCCCTGCTGGAGGTGGAAACACAGCAGGTTCACCTCGGCTTCTGAGATTAGCCGAGCAGCTGCTTATTCCCTACCTTGACAAAACTAATCTGCAGATCTAACACGAGGGACCAGGGGAAGTGAAAACCATCCCGGTTTATCGGGTCTATTCGCTGCCAGGCTGCTTTTTCGACCCGTCAGAATCAGGGTAAAATACGTCTATTGTTCGTGTACTCTGTAAAGGAGTCCCAATGAAAGCTATCCAAAAAAGCTTTCTCCCGGTCCAGCTGGTGCTCTTTGCGGTTCCGCTCAGCCTGCTGGAAGCCTACCTGGCCGCCTGGATTATTCACAAACTATCCCTGGTGGAAAATTGAAACCGGATTCTCTGACCAAATATCGAGCTCCAATGACCAAATGGATCCAGAAGGAAGGTTTTTCATTTTCATTCAATCCGGCAGCCTGCCAGGAATGCGACGGCCGCTGCTGCCGGGGGTCGGACGGCTATGTCTGGCTGACGATGGAGGAGCTGGAAGCTCTGGCAGCTTACCGGAAAATGGATCTAGAAAGATTTACAAGCCTCTACATTCGGACCGCGGACGGAAAGCTTGCTTTACAGCAGCGTAAAATCAACGGCGAATACCTCTGCTGCTTTTTTGACGCCTTCGAGGAGCGCTGTACCATCTACAACTACCGACCCCGGCAGTGCCGGACTTACCCCTTCTGGGAGGATTTTGAGGACGATTTCCGGGCTCTGCTGCGGGAATGTCCCGGGGCAATACAAATTTTAGAGTAAAAGGAACAGCCATTGCAGCAATCCAACTCATCCCCACCTGATTTTTCTGGCTCGATTTCAGCTATCAACTGCCCCAGCTGCGGTGGAGAACTTCAGATTCCGCCTCGGGTAGAATATGTCCAGTGCCCATACTGCCGCTCCTCGGTTAAAGTTCGGGAGGCTGAACAAATTCTCCCTGCCCCAGCATCCACCCCGGTTCTAAATCAATCCATCGCTGAATCTCTCTCTCCGGATGAACAACCCTGGTACCGGTCCTCCTGGGGAATGTGGATCGCATTTTTTGGATTTCTGCCGGCCTGGGTTGTGCTGGTACTGACCGACCCGAAGCAGCCCCGTTTTTTGAAAATCACCGCCTGGGTCCTGATAGGGCTGATGGTTTATTCAATTCTGGTCTCGTCATTTTCCTGAGAAACACTCTATCATTTACTAACAGCGTCCCCTCTTGGGAAGACTGCACATCAAATTTCCAAAATACGGAACTATTTTGAAGGCATCCATGATGATCGGTTCTGCAGAACATATCGTAGAAAATTATCAATTTCACACCATCCTGATTCAGCGCTACACGGACGGCATCAGCCATGAAGAAAGCGAATGGCAGCTGCCCTTTCCACACAACTGTCTGAACTGAATCGCCAGTCACATCGCCGCCAACCGGAGCCATGTCCTCGAAGTGACCGGTGCTGAACACGCCTGGAAAGAAACGATCCGGGACCGCTAACACCTGGACACACTTCCGGTTACCCCGAATAATCCGGGCTTGGATCTGGAAAATATCTTGGGTTACATCACGGAAAGCGATCAATTACTCGCTCAAAAACTGCAAGAGATGCAGGAGCCAGATCTGGATAAAAAATTCATCAATTACCAGGAAGAAAAAACGCGCCGGACCCATTTAACGGGTTTCCACTGGCATGAGGCGTACCACAGCGGTCAGGTGGAGCTGCTGCGGACTTTCATCCTCGACCGTCGTCCATAAAAAACAAACCAAACTACGGGATTCTCGGAAACTGACCTCGGATGTTATTTCAGAAGATTCAAAGAATTTCCCCTGTTATATATTTCAACCTCTGAGGTCGAAACCTACCGACCTCAGAAGCAGCTCTGATTGATTTAATGTACAATGAAATTAAATTCAGGAGAAGCTGGAATGAACCCAAATAATCCGTACCTGATCGGGGCCTGCGGACTGGACTGTGGGGGATGCGAGATCCGGCGTCTGCCCTTTGATGAGGAAGCAACCGAATCTGTCCTGCAGTGGTATCGGCGGGAAGGCTGGCTGGGCCCGGAGGACGGAATCCAGCAGGCGCTTGAGAACGGACTGACCTGTGAGGGCTGCCGGGGAGACCGCGAACTGCACTGGTCCCCGGACTGCTGGATCCTGGCATGCTGCGTAGAAAAGCGGGGACTCAAGTACTGCAGTGAATGTGGGAAATTTCCCTGTGCTCGGCTCCTGGATTGGGCCGACGGGGGCGAAGCCTACGGGGAAGCACTGGAACGGCTCCAGGAAATGCACAGTTCAAACATTTAAAAGGGAGCACCCCCGGCCAATTTCACCAATTTAACACCAATTTCACCCTGTGTTGACAGACAGTCAATTAAGCCGTACACTGAAATTATACTGGCTCGCGTTTATTCCTGCGCGGTGCTCGGGCTGGAGGGGGTGTTAGTAGAGGTCGAAGTCGATTTCGGGAGCGGTTTACCCCATATTACCGTGGTGGGACTCCCGGATACAGCCGAAGCGGCCCTGATCTCTGGCCTGGAGGTGCTGCCAATCCAATCCCTGGGGGAATTAAAACGCCACCTGACCGGGGAAGAGCTAATCCCTCCCTTTGAGCCTGAAAATCAGAAAGAGGATCTGGAGCTGAGGGTCCAGATCCTCTTTCCGGGAGATCAAAGGCCAGGACCACGTCAAGCGGGCCCTTGAGGTAGCAGCAGGAAACCACAATATGCTGATGAACGGCCCCCCGGGAGCCGGGAAAACAATATTAGCGCGCTCCCTTCCAGGCATCCTGCCCCGGATGGATATCGAAGAAGTCCTGGATGTGACCCGGGTCTACTCCATCCTTGATCAGCTGCCGTCCGATCTACCCATAATCCACAAGCGCCCGTTCCGGGCACCTCACCACACCATCTCCCATGCCGGTCTGGTGGGCAGGGGGACCTGGCCCCAACCGGGAGAAATCTCCCTGGCCCACCGCGGGGTGCTCTTTCTAGATGAACATGTGACCATCAGTCAGGCTCAGGGGTCACTGACCTTACCTGTCAATTTTTTGCTGGTGGCAGCTATGAACCCCTGTCCCTGCGGCTATTACGGCGATCCGGTCAAAGAATGCACCTGCTCTGCGGCGACCATCACCCGCTACCAGAAAAGAATCTCCGGACCGATCCTGGATCGGATCGACATCCATGTCCAGGTCCCGCGGGTGGATTATGACAAGCTCAGCTCGCAGCGCCTGGGAGAACCCTCAGCTGCGGTCCGGGATCGGGTCGAAGGAGCCCGCGATCGACAGAGGGAGCGCTTGAAAGATACCAAACGCAGCACCAACGCCGATCTGATCTCCGCAAAGTCCGCGAATTCTGCCAGTTGGACAGCGCCGGGAGGTCTCTACTGCGGTCCGCCATGGAGCAGCTTCACCTCAGCGCCCGCTCTTACCACCGGGTGCTGAAGCTGTCCCGCACAAATGCAGACCTGGATCAAGAGGAAGCCATTAACTCCAGCCACCTGGCGGAAGCCCTCCAGCACCAACCCCGGGACCAAGTTTGGTGAGTTCCGCCAGGTATTAAAAATTCGGAAGCCATTATCTGGCCTCCGAATTTCTTTTGTGTTTAGCTGCAATCTAAAGTTTTTTGCTCTCTACTCCTCCACCGCCTTGATTTTCACCGCACTGACCTTGGTCTCAGGGATTTTCGCCACTGGATCCAGGGCCGGGTTGGTAATTTCATTGGTCGGGCTTTCCACAAAGTGGAAAGTCATTGATACCAGACCGGGGCGGCAGATTTCAGTCACCTGGGCCCGGGCTTTAACCGTACCCCGGCGGGAGGAAATTTCTACCCACTGTCCATCCTCAATCCCGAATTCAGCCGCATCATCCGGATGAAGCTTAATGAATTCTTCTCCATCTAAAACTTCTAATCCATCCACTCGGCGGGTCATGGTAGTATGGAACTGATACAAACTACGGTCCGTGGTCAGGATCAAAGGGAAATCCTGATCGGCAGTTTCCGCGGAAGGTTTATATTCCAGCGGCATAAACTGGCCTTTTCCGCGGGAAAATTCCCCGTCCTGGTGCAGATATTTCGTTCCTGGATCATCTTCATCCCGACAGGGCCACTGCAGACCGATCTCCTCAATCCGCCCGTAGGTTATGCCGGCGTAGATGGGGGATACCTGCTTAATTTCTGCCATAATTTCCTCGGCAGATTGGTAATCAAAACCTTCTTCACCCATTTTCCTGGCAATCTGGGAAGTGATCCACCAGTCAGGTTTGGCATCTCCAAGAGGCGGAATCACCTTTCGAACCCGCTGCACACGTCGTTCAGTGCTGGTGAAGGTACCGTCCTTTTCTGCAAAGGATGCGGCCGGAAGGACCACATCGGCGTATTCACCGCTTTCGGACAGGAAGATATCCTGGCTGACCAGGAAATCAATTTCTCCCAGGGCTTTGCGGGCATGTTTGGCATCCGCTTCCGTCAGCACCGGGTTCTCACCAACCATGTACATGGCGGTAATCTCGCCCTCCAGGATTTTGTCAAAAATCTCGGTGTGGGTCAAGCCGACTTGATCAGAAAGCTTTCGATCCCAAGCTGCTTCAAATTTGGCCTTGACCTCTGGATCATCCACTTTCTGATACCCTGGATAGACATTGGGAAGACCACCCAGATCGCAGGCTCCCTGAACGTTGTTCTGACCGCGGAGCGGATTGACCCCGGTGGAAGGCTTGCCAATTGAACCAGTCAGCAGAGCCAGGTTGGCCGTCGCCATCACATTATCCGTGCCGTGTGTGTGCTGGGTAATGCCCATGGCGTAGAATATCGAAGCCGGTTTGTGCGTGGCATATACCCGGGCAATCAGCGCGATCTGCTCCCAGGGAACCCCGCTGATTTCTTCTACAAACTCAGGAGTAAAAGCTTCCAGGGACTCCCGGAAGGCTTCAAAATTTTCGGTATGTTCTTCAACGAAATCTTTATCGTGCAGATCCTGTTCAATGATATACCGGCACATACCCATCAGCAGCGCGGTATCCGAACCGGGTTTATTCTGCACAAAGTAACCCGCTGCCCGCACTAAGTCAATCTCCTTAGGATTAACAACAATCAAAGTGGCTCCATTACGAGCTGCTCTGCGCATACGGTGACCAATCACCGGGTGCGCGGAAGTAGTGTTGGAACCAATGACCAGCATTGTTCCCGCATCATCAATTTCGCCAATGGAGTTGGTCATTGCACCAGAGCCAAAGCTTGTGACCAGACCGGCCACAGTAGGAGAGTGTCAAAGCCTGGCGCAGTGGTCGATGGTGTTCGTTTCCATCACTGCGCGGGTAAATTTTTGAACCAGGTAATTATCTTCGTTGGTGCACTTGGCCGAAGTCAGTGCGGCAAATTTTTCACCTTTGCTGTCCTGAAATTTTCTAGCAATAAGCTCCAGCGCTTCATCCCAAGAGGCTTCTTCAAACTCACCATTGCGTTTGATCAGCGGGGTGGTCAGCCGGTCTGGATGATTGACAAAGTTAAAACCGTAGCGACCTTTCACACACAGGCTGCCCTGATTGGAGGGGCTTTCCCGGTCCGCTCGAACGCTGACAATTTGATCCCCCTTCACACCCAGATACAGACCGCATCCCACACCGCAGTAGGCACAAACAGTCCGTACTTCCCGGGCAGCCAGCTGGGGTTTTTTTGGTGCCAGTGCTCCCACCGGGCAGCGGGCAATGCATTCACCACAGGATTCGCAAATGGAATCCAGGAAACCCTTGTTGCCGAAGGTACCCACCACAGTGTTAAAACCGCGGTTGATGTGGCCCAGAGCCCCCAGACCGACAATTTCTTCGCAAGTGCGGATGCAAATGCTGCACAGGATGCACTTGTTGGGATCAAACTGAAAAAAGGGATTGGATTCGTCGATGGGGAGATCTCTACCCAGAGGTCGAAGATCCTCCATTTGCTCAGGACGAATCCCCAGATAAGCCGCCACACGCAGCAGTTCGCAGTCATCTGCTGCCTCGCAGGCCAGGCAGTCCATGTGGTGATCGGCAATCAGCAGCTCCATAGACACCTTTCGGGACTGGTGAATATCGGGGCTGTCCGTGCGAACATCAATGTCCGGCCGGGAGGGTGTCATGCAGGACATGACCATCTTGCCGCCGTCAACCTCAATACCGCACATCCGGCAGGCGCCTACAGGCTCGAGATCCGGATGGTGGCACAAATGGGGAATATAGATGTTATTCGCCAAGGCAGCATCCAGAACCGTCATACCCTTTTTAGCGGTCACAGTCTGCCCATCGATTGTAAAGGTAAATTGTTCATTCATAGAACTCTCCATAGTTTTCCTGTCCTCAGCACCTAGGCCGGTTCCTTTTCAGTTTCTTCTTCTCCAGTGCGAATTTCCACCGAGAAGAATTTCGGCGGACAGACTTCATAACAAACACCGCACTTAATGCAGGTTTCCTGGTCAATGTAATGTTTTTCTTTGGGGTCTCCACTGATGGCTTCCACCGGGCAGTTGCGCAGACACAAGCCACAGCCGATGCAGGTATCTGTGATGTGATAGGTGATGAATTCCTTGCACTGCTTGGCAGGACAGCGGTTTTCATAAATATGGGCTTCATACTCATCCCGGAAATAGCGCAGGGTGGTCAGTACCGGATTGGGTGCAGTCTGTCCCAGTCCGCACAGCGAACCACTCTTGACACCTTTCGCCAGGTCTTCCAATTTATCAATATCCCCGGGCTTTCCCCTTCCGTGGACAATATCTTCCAGGATATCCAGCATTTGCTTGGTACCCAATCGGCAGGGAACGCATTTTCCACAGGACTCTTTTTCAGTGAAGTCCAGGAAATAGCGGGCAACATCCACCATACAGGTGTCTTCATCCATTACCACCATCCCGCCGGAACCCATCATCGAGCCAGCTTCAATCAGGGAATCATAATCCACCGGTGTATCCAGGAAGGATTCTGGCAAACAGCCGCCGGAAGGACCGCCGGTCTGGACTGCTTTAAACTTTTTACCACCCAGCACACCGCCCCCAATTTCATAAATAATTTCCCGCAGGGTAATCCCCATTGGAACCTCAATCAAACCACTGTTAGCGATCTTTCCTGTCAGCGCAAAGACAGCGGTGCCCTTGCTGCTTTCGGTTCCAATATCTGCAAACCAGTCTGACCCGTTGGAAATGATCAGCGGTATATTGGCATAGGTCTTAACATTATTCAGCAGAGTGGGTTTTCCGTAGAGGCCGGAGTTGGCAGGATAAGGAGGTCGGGAGCGGGGCATCCCGCGGTTGCCTTCGATGGAAGTTATCAATGCTGTTTCTTCCCCGCAAACAAAGGCCCCCGCGCCATGGAAGATCTCAATGTCTAAATCAAATCCGCTGTCGAGAATATCCTCGCCCAGAAATCCATACTCCCGGGCCTGATCGATGGCTATCTGCAGCCGTTTGATAGCCAGCGGGTATTCTGCCCGGCAGTAAATATAACCCTGCTGGGCTCCAATCGCATAACCAGCAATAATCATACCCTCCAGTACAGCATGCGGATCACCTTCCAGGACCGAGCGATCCATGAACGCTCCGGGGTCTCCCTCATCAGCATTACAGAGCACGTATTTGGGATCGCCCTCGGCATCCTGGCAGAACTGCCATTTCAATCCTGTGGAAAACCCACCTCCCCCACGTCCGCGCAGTCCTGATTCTTTAACTTCCGAGATGATTGCTTCCGGCTCCATGGTCAGCGCTTTTTCCAGCCCCTGGTAGCTGCCTGCAGCGAGAGAATCTTCGATCTCTTCCGGGTTAATCTGACCGCAGTTGCGGAGCACCAAGCGCTGCTGCCGCTTATAAAAAGGGATTTCATGGTAAGTGGGAATTACTTCTTCCGTCACCGGATCCTGGTAAAAGAGTTTTTCAACATACTCTCCCTGATGGATATGTTTCTCTACAATTTTTGGAACATCCCTCAGTTTCACCTGGGAATAGAAAATATCTTCCGGTTCAATGACCACGATCGGTCCCTGCTGGCACATCCCGTGACAGCCGGTGAATTTAACCTCTACATCCGTGCCCTCAAGGGCTTCTTCAAAAGCTGTTTGCAGTTCAGGGGACTTGGAGGATTCACAGCCGGTGCCTCTGCATAATAGGATGGTGTGTTTGTTATTTTCCATTCTCTTTCCCTTGTTTTTCGATGAGTTTCTGGACCTTCTTTTTGGTCAGATCCCCATGAACTTCTTCATTAATGGTAATCACCGGTGCCAGCGCGCAACAGCCCACACAGGCCACTGTTTCCACGGTGTATTTCTGGTCCTCTGTGGTTCCTTCACCATTCAGACCCAGCTGATCAGTGATTTCCTCAAAAATCCGGGGAGCCCCTCGAACATGACAGGCAGTGCCCCGGCAAACCGAAATAATATTATCTCCGGTGGGTTCAAAGCGAAACTGAGCATAAAAAGTAGCCACGCCATAGACATCACTGGCAGGAACATGAGTGTATTCCGCAATTTCCGCCATCATATGCTCAGGCAGATATGTGTACTCTTCCTGAACATGCTGCAGAATGGGAATAATATTTTCCCGCTTTCCTTCGTGTTTTGAAAAGATCATTTCCAGTGTATTTTCCATACTCTCTCCTTAAGAACAACCAGCTTTGGAATCTTTTCTGTTGGCTGTTGTTTAATTTTTTCGATAACCCAACCGTTCCGGGGCACTGTAAACTCTAATTTTTCCGTGGCGGACATACCCTGCAAGAGTCAAATTCCAGGCCCGGGCAATTTCGACCGAGAGTGAAGTCGGTGAGGTGCGGGAAGCCACCACAGGGCAGCCCATCAAGGCGCTTTTCCGGAGCATTTCGGATGAAATTCTCCCGGTTGTAATTACAGCGTTTCCCCGGGTAGGAATCCCCAATGCCAGGCATCCTCCCCGGACTTTGTCAATCGTGTTATGTCGACCAACATCCTCCACAGTGAACACCAGTTCACCTTTCTCGATCTCCAGCAGACCCGCAGAATGCACTCCCCGGGAGCGGACATACAGGCTCTCCTTTGTTTGCAGGCCGTTAAAAGCTTCCTGCAGCGTTTCCGGGGAAAGCCGGATCTGATCCTCAAACGGTTTGACCCCGATGCTGGGATCATTAAATGTGATCCCACCTCCACATCCAGAGGTAATGATCGTTTTTTCAGGTTTCTCAATTGTTCTATCAACCCAAACATCCACACAGCATCCGCTGGACATCACCCGCAGCTCTTCAATTTCCTCGGGACCTTCAATCACACCCTCGTTGATTAAAAAACCAACAGCGAGCCAGTCCTGGTTCAGGGGAGTGCCCATCACAGTGACAAACTCCACCCCGTTGACAAAGATCGTGATCGACCGCTCGGCGATAATTTCTCCGCCGCCAGTTTCCCACCCATGATGATAGGAAATCCATTTTTCTCGTTTTACGCCGTCATCTTTCATATCACGCCCATCCTCATCGAAACAACCGGTAAAAGAATGATCAATAATTGCATTTATACCGAGGATGGTCAAGGAGAAGGGCGGTCAGCCCTGCAGGACCGACCGCCGCAACTCCAATCCTGTTAATTCTTCAGTCTGTCAAAAGACAGAACTGTTTAGAACAAACCGACCACATCACCTGTTTCCAGGTCCAGGTCGACATCATAGTAAGCCGGGCGGGTGGGCAGACCAGGCATAGTACTCATCTGTCCAACCAGCGGATAGAGGAAACCAGCACCGACCGAAGCCCGGATGTCCCGGATCGGAACGGTGAAACCCTTGGGGCGGCCCTTCAGCGATCCATCATGGCTGAGGCTGAGGTGGGTTTTTGCCATACACATGGGCAGCTCATCAAACCCGAGCCGGGTGTACAGCTCAACTTTCTTCTCTGCCAGGGGTTCGTATTCCACGCCATCTGCGCCGTAAATCTCTTTACAGATGATCTCAATTTTCTCTTTGATGGAGGTGCCTTCCAGCGGGTAGAGGAATTTGAAATCGCTGGGTTTCTCGCAGGCTTCCACAACAGCCTTGGCAAGATCAACAGATCCTTTGCCGCCCTCCATCCAGTGGCGGGTGACCACTGCGTCAGACGCACCGGCTTCCATGGCGCGTTTCCGGACCAGTTCAACTTCTGCTTCTGTGTCATCTTTGAAGCTGTTGACAGCCACGACAACCGGGATGCCAAATTTCACAGCGTTTTCAATATGCGCTTCCAGATTCGGAATACCCGCATCAAGCAGCTCCAGGTTTTCATTCGTATATGCTGGGTCCAGCGGGGCACCGGCAGTGACTTTCGGTCCGCCGCCGTGCATCTTCAAGGCCCGAACAGTGGCAACCAGCACCACCGCATCCGGAACCTTACCTGAATAGCGGCATTTGATATCAAAGAACTTTTCCATGCCAATGTCAGCGCCAAAACCGGATTCGGTCAGGACATAATCAGCCAGTTTGAGAGCAATTTTATCAGCAATAATCGAGCTGTTGCCGTGAGCGATATTGGCAAACGGTCCGGCGTGCACGAAGACCGGGGTGCCTTCCACAGTCTGCATCAAAGTAGGTTTGATAGCATCTTTCATCAACACGGTGACCGCGCCGGCTACACCGAGGTCATCCAGGGTGACAGGATCGCCAGCCTTGGAGGTGGCAACCACAATCCGTCCAAAGCGCTCCCGCATATCAGCCAGATCGGTGGTCAAAGCCAGAATAGCCATAATTTCGCTGGCCACGGTGATGTCATATCCAGTCCGGCGGGTGTGACCATGTTCTTTTGGCCCCAGGCCAATCTCAATTTCCCGCAGGTGGCGGTCGTTGATATCAACCACACGGCGCCAGGTGATGGTCTCAGGATCAATATCCAGGCGGACAAATTTTGATACTTCTTCTTCTGTCAGCTCATCGGGATCAGTTTTGTCAATCCCCAGTTTTTCGAGCCGCTTGAGCATTACAGGAGCAAATTCCCGGTTGCCCTGCTTATCACGAGGGCACAGGCGCCTGAAGAGCGCCTCATCAGTCTGGCGGCTTTCGTGATACATCCGGGTATCGAGCGCTGCAGCTGCCAGGTTATTGGCTGCCGTGATGGCATGAATATCACCGGTCAGATGCAGGTTGAAATCTTCCATCGGAATCACCTGGCTGTAGCCGCCGCCGGCCGCGCCGCCTTTAATACCAAAGGTCGGACCCTGACTGGGCTGGCGGATGCAGGTGAATATACTTTTGCCCAAATGGGCCCCAAACGCCTGGCTCAAACCCACCGTGGTCGTGGTTTTTCCTTCGCCCAGCGGGGTAGGAGTAATCGCTGTGACATCGACATATTTTCCATCCGGAACATCTTTGAGCCGATCAAGCACATCCAGCTTAACCTTGGCCTTGAATTTACCGTGCAGTTCGACCTCATCTTCCTCCAGACCAATTTCTTCCATCAGGTCCTGGACAGGTTTCATGGTCGCTGCATGAGCGATATCGATATCGGACGGCACTGGATCCAGCAGTTCCAGCGGTGACGGGGATACAGGCTTCTTTTCAAATACCATCAGTTCTCTCCTTTTAGTCTAGTTAATTTGCCAACCAGAATACAATTATTTCTCATGGGCCAATTTAGCAGCCCGGACAGTGTTGCGAAGGAGCATGGCAATGGTCATCGGTCCCACACCACCGGGAACCGGTGTAAGATGGCCAGCAACTTCATTTGCTTCCTCATAAGCAACATCCCCCACCAACCGATAACCGCGCTCCCGGGAATCATCATCGACCCGGTTCACGCCAACGTCTATTACCGCAGCCCCGGGTTTAATCCAATCCTTCTTGACCATCTCCGGGCGGCCTACAGCGGCAATCAGCACATCGGCTTCGGCGCATTTTTCGGCCAGGTTCTTGGTCCGGGAATGGCAAATGGTGACCGTAGCGTTTTCTTTGACCAACAGCAGGGCAGCAGGCATACCAACAATGTTGGATCTACCAAGTACAACCGCGTTCGCTCCTTCCAATTCAACCCCCGCATTTTTAAGGAGGTAAATGCAGCCGTCCGGTGTGGCCGGCACAAAGAGAGGCTCCCGACCTTTCTGCGCTAAACGACCGATGTTCAACGGATGAAAACCGTCCACATCCTTCTCAATGCTGATCGTCCGCAGAACGCGCTCGTCATCCAACCCATCCGGAAGCGGAAGCTGAACCAAAATCCCATGTACATCCGGATCCGCGTTGAGTTCTTCCACCAATGCTTCCACCTCTTCCTGGGTGGCGGTAGCGGGCAGTTTGTGGCCAATGGAGGTGATTCCAGCTTTTTCACAGGCTTTATGCTTCATCCGGACATAAACCTGGGAAGCAGGATCCTCACCCACCAGCACAGTAGCCAAACCCGGAGGGTTGTGGCCTTCCGCTACCATGGCAGCCACATCTGCGGCCACAGCGTCGCGGACTTCCTGGGCGACAGCGCGGCCATCAATTTTTTTCGCAGTCATAACTAACTCCCTTTTCACTTAATTATTGGTTTTCAATACCCGGATAAAATCACTTCAGATCTTCCTGACACACTATTCGGGATGCTAAAAAGATTATTCCTAAAAAGGGTTTCCTTTACAAGTTATTTTCATCACCATATAGCGGAGGAATGATATATTACAAATATATCAGAAGGACAGGCAAGCATCAACCCTCTTCTTTCCACACCTGGATTCCCTCCAATTAAATAAATCAAATAATCCCAGTTGATCATATCGGGGTCCGGATTGATTGCAGGCACCCATTCTTTGACGTACAATGAAAAAAGATTATTTCAATCTTGCCTGCTATTATCAACATCAAATAATTTTCACTCTCACCAACTTTTTTCTATCTGGAGGAATGATATGGCTGACCGAAAAAAAATCACCATCCGCACACTTTTTGACCAGGCTTCAAAAGGGGAACCGATTTCCTGGCTGACCAGCTATGATTATCCAACTGCCTATTTTCAGGAGGAAGCCGGCGTGGATATGCTTCTGGTTGGCGACAGCCTGGGAATGACCATGCTGGGGTACGACGGCACGCTCCCGGTAACTATGAATGACATGCTCCGGCATACTCAGGCCGTCCGGCGCGGCGCCCCGACAGCGTTTCTGGTAGGGGACATGCCCTATATGTCGTACCAGGCCAGCAATGAATCTGCCGTGCTCAACGCCGGTCGTTTCATGGCGGAGGCCAGCTGTGATGCGATCAAGCTGGAAGGGGGCGGAGAAATGGCAGTACGGATGAAAGCCATCGTTGCTGCCGGGATCCCGGTAGTCGGGCATCTGGGTCTGACCCCGCAGAGCGTGGCTGCCCTGGGCGGTTTCCGGGTTCAGGGGCGCGGCGCAGCCCAGGCCAAGGAGATTATCGACGACGCCAAGCTACTCGAAGAATCCGGGGCGTTCTGCATCCTGCTCGAAATGGTCCCGGATCGGGTTACTAAAATCATCACCGAGCGGGCTGAAGACTGCCTGATCATGAGCCTGGGCAGCGGTCCGGATGCCCACGGCCAGCTGCTGATCTTCCACGACATGTTCGGTCTTTACCCCAAGTTCAAACCGAAAATGGCAAAGGTGTACGGCAACGCCGGTGAAGTTCTCCAGCAGGGTTTAATCCAATACAACCAGGAAGTCAAAGACAAAACCTTCCCCCAGAAGGAAAACTGGTTCACCATGTCGGATGAGGAATATGAGGACCTGCAGGGGTTGCTGTGATATCTGTAAATTGTAATTTGTAAATCCTGAATAAATCAAAATCTCAAGGATCTCTATGGGGGTGAGGCGTTTGGTTAAATTACCCTTTGCGAAGACTTACCAGGATTTGATTGGATATCAAAAATCTATTCAACTCACTGACAAATTATATAAAATTTCAGCATATTTTCCAAAGGAAGAGACTTATTCACTAACCGATCAACTATGAATATCCTCCCGGTCGATTGGAGCACATGTTGCTGAAATGCTTGGGGTAAACGACCTTACCCCAAGCATTTCAAATCAAAACTCACCGATGGAATATCAAAAACCAATGAAACGGAACCCTGGATTAATATCGCCTTCAGATGTGGTTATATTGATATTGATCAAACAAATGAATTGGTTACTATGTGCCAAAAAATCAAACAAATAATAGGAGGTATGATATCCAAAACAAATCAATTTTGCAGCCCACTCGATGATAACAATTCAAGGCAAAACAAAAATTAGCTTCAAACATCTATCAAGGATCTATTTACTGGATACATCTTACAACTTACTTGAGTTAAAGTAAAAAGACCTGCTATTAGAAGTCAAGTAGAACTTTAACAACTCAATACCTAACTT
>CAZTWV010000051.1:0-21263 GCA_964618295.1 uncultured Anaerolineales bacterium
ATACTGCAGAGCGCTGGGATCTTCGGCGGAGGCTACCACAACTATGGTATGGTCCATTGCGCCAAACTCTTCCAGCGTTGCCACCGTCCTGGCTACCGCGGATTTTTTCTGACCGATTGCAACATAAATACAAATCACATCTTCTTCTTTTTGATTGATAATCGTATCAATTGCAATTGCAGTTTTCCCGGTCTGACGGTCACCGATGATCAGCTGGCGCTGTCCGCGTCCAATTGGAATCATGGAATCAATCGCTTTAATGCCGGTCTGGAGTGGCTGATCAACATCTTTTCTTTCGATCACTCCTGGTGCAATCCGTTCGATCGGCCGAAATCGGCTCTCCATAATCGGACCTTTTCCGTCAATTGGCTCGCAGATTGCGTTAACAACACGCCCAATCAACCCGTCGCCGACAGGGACAGAAGTAATCCGGTTTGTTGCCCGGACTTCCATACCCTGCACAATATCCCCATATTCCCCCATAATAATCACACCGACGCTGTTCGATTCAAGGTTAAACGCAGTTCCCAGCACCCCATTTTCAAACTGGACTAATTCCTGGGCTCTGACATCCGAGAGGCCACCGACCTTGGCAATTCCATCCCCAGCTTCCAGAACTGTCCCTACACTTCGAACACCAGTCTCTGGCTGAAAGGATTCAATTTGCTTTTGCAAGTCTTGTGAGATCTGGCTGATTAGATCAGTCATTATGCCTCCGCTTTATGCTTTTTCCATGATTTCCAACGAATAGATTTGAGTTTGAGAAAGTTAATTTTAACAACCATTTTCTGGTTTCAGGATTATCCTCTCAGCAATTATTTTTCTGAAAATCCACTGCCATTCATTAAGTGAGGACAACCGCAGAAATGATAACTGATTGCCAGCAGATTGTCCAGCAAGGCTCGGTTCATTCTAGCTAAAATACCGCAGGGCAAGCGTTATTCTTTCTTCCAGTTCATTCGGGGCTTCATCCGGAAGCGACTGAAGGGCCAGCTGGGCTTCAACCACACTGTAGCCCAATCCAACCAAGGCTTCCTGGACTTCCATATCTATCTCACTTTGATCCCCTGCTCCAGCAAAAACCTCCCCAGCTGGAATCCGATCCTCAAGATGCAGAATAATTTTCTGGGCAGTTTTTCCACCAATCCCGGAGACCTGAGTAAATACTGCAGCTTGGTTTTGAACCACAGCTCTCTTCAGTACTTCCGGGGAATGAGTCGATAATGTTTCCAGGGCTAACCGGGGACCGACGCCGTTGACCCGCAGCAGGAGCGAAAACAAATCAACTTCTTCCTGGGTTCTAAAACCATATAGGCTGAGATCATCCTCCCGGACAATCAAAGATGTAAACAAACTCAAGCTTTCACCAGGGTGGATTTCTGCATTGACCCAATCCGTGACAAAAACCTCAAAACCTATCCCGTTGACTTCAATCACCACACTTCCAGCCTGCTTTCGGGTCACTTTGCCGTGTACACTTGCTATCATAATCGCATCCTAAAATAAGAAAGCGGAGATCAAACCAATTACTACAATTACCACAAATGCCGGCCAAACAATCCGGCGCAGTTTCCGGGTCCCCAGAGAGAGCACCAGCACTCCTTTTGAGGCAGTGTTGGAAAGAGCAGCCAGGATGATTGCCCGCTTGGCAACCAGCGAACTGACACTGCCCGGATCGCGGGAAAGATCTGCAATCGAAAGCGTGATTGCATCCACATCTGCCAAACCGGCAATCAGACTTGAAATATACAATCCCTGTTCGCCAATGTAGACTTCCGTCGCTTTTGAAATCAGCAACACCAGGCCATAAATCAAACCGAACTTGATTGCCGGACCCAATTCAAATGGATTCGACAATTCCAGATCTTTCTCGTCTTTCGCCTGCTGAGAGAGATACAGATACAGCGAATAGGCCAGAGCAGCCCCCCCCATAGCCGCCATGGCCGGCCAAACCTCGGGTAGAAGACGGAAGTTGACCACAGCAACTTCTACCAGGACCCGGAGAAACATGATTGTCCATCCAGCAACAATCGCAACCGCAAAAGGTTTATCCAATCCTTCTTCCTGGTTGCTGCGCTGGGAAAAACTCAGGGTGTTCGCAGTACTGGAAGCCAAACCTCCCAGCAGCCCACTCAATCCAATCCCTTTATTGGGGCCGACAACCTTGATTAAGATGTATCCCAAAAAATTGATCCCCGAAATAAGCACAACCATCCGCCAGATATTATGCGGATTAAGAACATTCAAAGGAGGTGGTCCATATGTCTGATTGGGAAGCACCGGCAGAATAATGGCCGTGATCACTGCAAACTGAAGGGTTGAAAACACATCCTCCCGGGTGATCACCTGCACAAAACTCCGGAATTCCCACTTGACCGCCAGCATCACAGTGACCACAACCCCAAGGGCAACTGCTAACTCAACAGATACTGCATAGGCAATTCCCCCGATCAAAGCCGTTAAAACGGCTGCAATCTCGCTGGTCAAACCGACCTCTTCCCGGGTCGTTGCCCCGACATAATAAGCTACCACTACCAGCAAACCCACCAGGAGGATTCCTCCAATGAAGACCCCGGGCTGATGATAAATATCTGCCAGCAGTGCACTGGCAGCTCCAAACAAACTGATCAAGGCATAGGTTCTTGCTCCGGCAAAAAAGGATTCTTTCTTGCCGCCCTTGGCGTATTCACGCTGCATACCAATCAAGATCCCAATCAGCAGCGCTGCGCCAAATTTTAAAAACCAGTCTAAATTTATCATCTTTGAGCCAGATACTGCTGTCTGGAGGTATGCAGATGACAAATCGCAACTGCCAGTGCATCCGCAGCATCATCCGGTTTCGGGATTTCTTTCATATTTAATAACATCTTCACCATAGTTTGGATCTGGTGTTTATCGGCACTCCCATTCCCGGTCACTGCTAATTTAATTTCGGAAGGAGAATATTCATCCAGAGGTAGACTATATTCCGCAACTGCAAGGAGAGCCGCACCCCGGCCCTGACCCACTTTGATGGCTGTTTTCACATTCTTCTGGAAGAATAGTTTTTCCACTGCACAGCAGTTAGGACGGTATTCGTCAATTAATGTCTGAAGAGATTGATACAGATGAAGGAGTCTTCTGGGTTCATCCCATTCTTTTTTGGTACGAATCACACCATGTGCTATCCGGACCAAATCACCCCGCTCATTCTCCTCAATCAAACCATATCCCGTCAGTGCTGTACCAGGATCAATTCCAATCACTACCCGCGCTGGACTCATCTATCAGCCAACTTTTTCCATCGCTTCATCGGTGATCTTAAGATTTGTATACACCCGCTGAATATCATCCAAATCTTCCAGGCTTTCAATCACATTCATGACCTTGATGGTTTCTTCCAGATCTAAAACGAGCTCCTGGTTCGGCTCCATCCGGAGTCCAGAATCCTCAACCGGGATCCCGGCGGCTTTCAAAGCATCATGGGTTTTTTTAAAGACACCAACCGGGCCCAGAATTTCGAAATAATCCTCTTCCTCAATCACATCATCGGCACCAGTATCAAGAGCGATCTCAAAAAGGTCATCAAATTCACAGACATCTTTGGCAATTGTGAAATATGAAATTTGCTGGAACTGCCAGGCGACAGATCCTTCCTGTCCCATACTCCCGCCGTGCTTGGTTAAAATATGCCGAATATCAGATACAGTTCGGTTTCGATTGTCCGTAATTGTTGACAGAATCAGAGCAACCCCGTGAGGAGCATATCCCTCGTAGGAGATTTTCTCCATTTTGGCAGCATTGCGGTCTTCACCTGTCCCGCGCTTGACAGCCCGATCAATATTATCATTGGGCATATTGGCTTCTTTGGCCCGATCAATTGCCAGACGAAGTCCAAAATTTATTTCCTGGTCGCCTCCACCTTCCCGGGCTGCAATCTCAATTTCTCGGGCCAGCTTGGTAAATATCTTCCCCCTTCGAGCATCTTCTTTGGCTTTTTTCCTCTTAATAGTCGACCATTTGGAATGACCCGACATACTTTCCTCCTAACCAAAAAGCTTGGCTTTGATCAAAATCAAATCTAATTACAGTCAGTTTTTCTCATCCGTTATTATAACATCAGGGGTGAATTCCTGTTCTAATGCGATCCTAATTACAATCCTTGGTGACCCCATCCAAACGATTCAATCCTAATTCTTTAGCAGCTTCAACCAGATCCCTGTACTGCTCCTCTCCTACCCTTCCAGAAAGCTCCGGATAATCTCCTGCCAGGTATGCGGGACGATATTGGTCCATCAAATTCAGGTAGGTATTTTTTGAGATTTCACGGGCAATAAAATCCAGGATGGAGTGTGAACCTGCTAAGTTTTCAGGAAGTATTAAATGGCGGATTATTACTCCCCGGAGAGCGATCCCATGATTGGACAGCACCAGATCTCCAACCTGTCGGTGCATTTCAGCCACTGCCAGCTGATTGATTCTGGGGTAATCCGGAACTCCTGAATATTTTTCTCCCACAACCCGATCAGAATATTTCATATCCGGCATGTAGATATCCACAATACCATCCAGCAGCTTGATGACCTGCAGACTATCGTACCCTCCGGTGTTGAACACCAAAGGCAGCTTCAGACCGTGATCGGCTGCGTGGATCAGTCCCGCAATGATCTGGGGCACTAGATGGCTGGGTGAAACCAGGTTGATATTGTGGCAGCCTGCTTTCTGAAGGTCCAGCATTATCCTTCCCAATTCCCGGGGATCGACTTCGCGGCCATGAGGATGCTGACTGATATCTGCGTTCTGGCAATATACACACCCTAGGTTGCAGCCTCCAAAAAAAATTGTTCCGGAACCTCTCCAGCCCCGTAAAGGAGCCTCCTCTCCATAATGCGGCCCGTAGCTGCTCACCCGGGCCTTCCGTCCGATCCCGCAGCAGCCAATTTCCCCTTCTAAACGATTGACTTCGCACTCCCGGGGGCAAACCCTGCACTCTCCGAGCAGCCCGTACAGCTGTTCCAGGCGCAGCTCCAATTCTTTTGTTTTGAACAACTCCAGATAGCTTGCAACAAATTCTTTGTTCATATTCTATGATTATAACGATTCCCGGGCCTGTCCCTGAATTAATGCTACATGAATTCCAGAACGAATTTCCTGATCTTTCCTTGTAGGGAACTTCGCTCTCGACTACAATTTTGAAATATGCAATCACCACAAAGTTTATCAAGAAGGATGTTTATAAAACTAAGTTTGTTTGCCGCTGCAGGCTTCAGCCTGCCAGGATTAAGAAATCCGGAACTAAAAGGGCGTCTGAACGGCGGGATCGGTCGAATTGCGGCAGATGATAAGCAAATCACCATCCACCAGAATCCTTCTCATCACAGCCCTGTGGTCCGCGAAACAGATTTCGATGAGCTCCTTTACCTTTACTATCAACAGCAGATCAGCGGGGACACAGACCCACCTGAAAATTGGTACCGGGTCTGGGGGGGCTATGTACCAGGAACTTACATCCAGCTTACACGCTACCAGCTGAACCCTGTACAGCGTGAAATCCCCGAATGCGGATTTTTGGCTGAAGTCACTGTCCCTTATACGGACTCATTTGCAAAACTCTCCAATGATAACTGGAAGAATTCCTACCGGCTGTATTATGAGACAAATCACTGGGTGACTGGAATCGAAATTGGGCCTGACGGCGAACCGTGGTATGAACTCACTTCCCAGCTTTATGACTCGTTGAAATATCACGTTTCAGCCCACCACCTGCGGCCTATCCTGACCGAAGAGTACTTACCAACCAGCATAACAGTCCCGGCCAATAAAAAAAGAGTGGAAGTATCCATCGCTGATCAAACTTTGAAAGCCTTTGAATCCGATCAGCTCGTTTTTCAATCCCTGATATCATCAGGACTTGGAATTGCTGAAGTTGCGCTGGATAACCCAAAAGCCACCGGAACCCCCAGAGGGGCTTTCCGGGTGACATCGAAGTACCCCAGCAAGCATATGGGGGGGGAAGTTGCGACCGGAGCCCCGGGCAGCTACACTCTTCCCGGCGTTCCCTGGACAACTTTTTTCATTTACGATACCGGTGTCGCTTTTCACGGAACCTACTGGCACAATAATTTCGGACAGCGAATGAGCCACGGCTGTATCAATATGCGGAACAGTGATGCGAAATGGTTATTCCGCTGGGTGGATCCAGCCTACCAACCTCCATACAAAGGCCACTGCGACTGGTACAACACGGGAAATGGAACATTGATTGTTATTGAGTAAAACAGTCAGGAAAGCAATCTATGTTAAAATCAAACCATGAGTATCAAGCACATAACCAAAAATAAAAAAGCATATTTTAATTACAAAGTTCTCGACAAATACGAGGCTGGAATCGTTCTGCGGGGATCTGAGATAAAATCCATCCGGAATCACAATATAAGTATTGATCAGGCATATGTCCGGGTTGATGGAGAAGAAGCCTGGTTGATTGATTCTTATATTCACCCCTATGAGCAAGCCAGTCAGTTTAACCATGAACCGAAACGCCCCAGGAAGCTGCTCTTACATAAAAAAGAAATCCTGGATTTATGGGACAGTGTCCGCATCAAAGGTCGAACAATCGTCCCGCTTCGGATCTATCTCAAAAAGGGAATAGCAAAAGTTGAGATCGCAGTAGCCACCGGTAAAAAACAACGCGATAAGCGGAAAGAAATTGCGGAGAGGGACGCCGAAAGGCAAGCTCAACGGGAGCTTCGCCGCTTCGGCTTCTAGCCGGGGGTACTGACCATGCCAGTTTTGGAAACACCCTCCTCCATTGGCAGGATAAACTTACTGCCTCTTGATCGAAAGAGGGATATCTACAGCCGCATCATCCCTCCAGAACTCCTCTCAAAATTCGGAATTGCTCCCAATATGTATGACCGCACCGGTCAGGACCTGCTCCAACTGAAGTGCAGATCGGGAACCTCTCAGGTAGAACTGGCACTTTATCATCAAAAAAATGCTCCGGATCCTGTTTTATTTGGCCATATAACGGATAATCTCCAGGGGCATCTCCATATCCTGTTATACGGGATGAATGATCCGCGCACAAAGAGATACAATGTGGATCGAATGCCTGATGGAGAAAAAACCCGCTTTGGCACCAACCTGCGGAATATTCCCGAAGAAATCAAAGCCCTGAATGCGGGTCTTGCCCCGGGACAGATCTACCGTGGTCCCCATCTCTTCCAGGAATCTCTCCGTCAGTTTGAAAATTTTGCCGTAGATCTGGGTCAGAATTTATTTTTTGCTGAACCACTGTATTATCATGTAGCGCTGCTGTTCGAGCGCTATGGTTTTCTTTACCAAACCGGCAAGAAGCTCATGAGCGAAATTGAAGCTGGGTTTTCTTCAAACGGTGAACTCCAAAAGAAACTGGATGGATCAAATCCATTCCGCCAGGAAGAAGCTGCAAATCGAATCAGGCTTCGCTCCTGGGCCATTCATGACAACATTCTCGGGAAAGCCTTTAGTGGTGTGACCATGTATAAGCATAATACAGAAAAACCCTTATCACCGTCACCTTCCCATCTGCCGTACTGATCTATTCTGATCCGTGAGTAATCAGGCACAGCGCTGAAAAAGGTCCGAGCGAGGAAAACACAAATGATCACCCTGGATGGCAGGTCCCTGACAATCGCTGAAATTGAGGCTGTTTCGCGAGGTTGTGAAAAAGTACAGCTCTCAGAATCCTCCCAAGAAAATATCCTTCGTTCAAGAAAATGGATTGAGTCAATTGTGAAAAAAGGAGATCCGGTATACGCAATAAATACCGGATTTGGCTGTTTTTCCAATCGGCAAATCAACCGGGAGCAAACCAGAACTCTTAACAGAAATCTGATCCTCAGCCATGCGGTTGGGTCAGGAGCTCGCTTTCCTGACGAAATCGTGCGGGCAGCAATGGTGATCCGGGCTAACACCCTGGCAAAAGGCCATTCAGGGGTCCGCTTAAAAGTGATCAGCACCATGCTGGAGATGCTGAATGCAGATCTAACTCCTGTAGTTCCCAGCCAGGGCTCACTCGGCTCTTCCGGCGATCTTGCCCCGCTTTCGCATCTCGCACTGGTCTTCACGACGGATCAAGATGACCTGGATGAACATTCCGGTGCAGCGTACTTCCGCGGGGAGCTGATGTCAGGAAAACAGGCAATGCAAGCAGCTGGCATTCCCCGATTGATATTAGAAGCAAAAGAAGGAATTGCCATCAACAACGGTGCAACTTTCAGTGCTGCGATTGCGGCTTTGTGCTGCCATGATGCAGATAATCTGCTGTTCACCGCCCAGTTAGGGCTAGGCCTGAGCCTGGAAGCTCTCCAGGGCGTCAGTACGGCCTTCGATGACCGGATTCATCAGGCTCGACATCATCCCGGTCAGATTCAAATTGCAGCCAATCTCAGGAAATTAATCCGGGGCAGTGACCTGATTGATCAAAGCGGCAGGGTGCAGGATGCTTACACGCTGCGCTGCGGTCCCCAGGTGCTGGGTCCTATCCAGGAAACGCTGGCCTTTGTAACTAAGATTATTGAACGCGAGATCAACGCCGCCACGGACAATCCCCTGCTCTTTGAAGATGGTCAGGCGCTTTCCGGGGGAAACTTCCACGGTGAGCCTGTTGGCCTGGCAATGGATTATCTGGCAATTGCCCTCACCGAACTCAGCGGCATTTCAGAGCGGAGAATTTTCAGGCTGATTGACAATAATCTAAATGGTGATCTTCCACCGATGCTGGTTTTTGGAAAAGACCAGGAAGGTCTGAACTCCGGGTTAATGATGCCTCAGTATTCAGCGGCTTCCTTAGTCCTTGAAAACCGTTCTCTGGCAGCCCCGGATTCAATTCATTCCCTGCCAACTTCGGCGAACCAGGAAGACCATAACGCAAACTCCACCACAGCAGCCCGCAGCACCTACCAGATTATCCAGAATTCCACCCGGGTGCTGGCAATTGAGCTCTTTACTGCAGCACGGGCTGTCTCAATCCGGCTTGAATCCCAACCGGATCAGAAGCTGGGCAAGGGCACCGGGGCAGCGTACCAAAAAATTCGTGACCATGTTCCCTTTCAGGGTTCTGACACTCTCTGGAATCCCGAAATTGACCAGATTGAAAAGCTCATTCGGAATCAAGCGCTGCTGACAGATACTTTTTTCAATCCTGAGGAGGAAAACCATGAATGATTGTGTTTTTTGTAAAATCATCTCTGGAGATCTCCCGGGGACAATTGTTGATGAGGATCAACACTGCCTGGTAATTATGGATATCCAACCGATTAATCAAGGCCATGTCCTGGTCATCCCCAAACAGCATCTCGAATACCTGGATGATTTACCTCCGGATCTTGCCAGTCACCTTTTCCAGGTTACGCGGAAAGTAGCCCGCGGTCTGCGAAAAAGCGGTATTCGATGTGAAGGAATTAATCTCCTGGTCGCTGATGGCAAGGAAGCCAATCAGGAAATTCCCCATTTTCACTTTCATGTCGTTCCCCGTTACCAGAATGATGGTTTCGGGTTTACATTTAGCGAGGCGGTTGCTGAACTTCCGACCCGGGATGAACTGGAAAAAAACGCTCACCACATCCGACAAGCACTGCTGCTTGAGAGGAAAGAAAACAAAGAACAGAAGGAGTTTGACTGAAATCATGCCTGAAATTATCGTGGTCGGCAGCATTAATATCGATCTTGTCATCCAGGTCTCCCGTTTTCCTCTCCCCGGGGAAACGATCTCCGGGTCAGATTTAAAACTGATTCCGGGAGGAAAAGGAGCCAATCAGGCTGTAGCCTGTGCCAGACAGAAAATCCCAACCGGGATGATCGGGAAAGTTGGAGATGATGTGTTTGGGGTCGATCTTCTGGACAGCTTGCAAGAAAACCAGGTTGAGACTCAAGGAGTGAAAGTTGAGAAAAACACTTCAACAGGGTGTGCTCTAATCCCGGTTGCTGCCGATGGCGAAAACAGCATTATCCTCTCACCCGGCGCAAATGGGAAGATCAGACCAGAGGATATCAAGACAGCAGTAGGCCTGATCAAAGAAGCAAAAATTATCCTGCTTCAACTGGAGATTCCGCTGGATACTGTGCTTGCAGCAGCGCTCACAGCCCGGAATCTTGGTCTCAAGGTAATTTTGAATCCTGCCCCTGCAGCTGATATTCCGGACGAACTGCTCCGCACTGCAGACTACTTAATTCCAAATCAAACTGAACTGGAAATGATCAGCGGAAAATCTGTCCAGGACCTTCCATCTACCCGGCGGGCAGCAGCTAGTTTGATGGAAAAGGGAGTGAAAAACTTAATCGTGACCCTCGGTGAAGAAGGGGCGTTGCTCATCAACCAGGATCATGACCTCTTGATCCCCGGCTACCCGGTCCAGGCTGTCGACACAACCGCAGCCGGGGATTCATTTATTGGTGGTTTTGCAGCCTCTTTGATTAAAAACAAATCTCTACCGGACGCTGTAGACCTGGCCAATCTCTGCGGCGCCCTTGCCGCAACCCGCCCAGGGGCCCAACCCTCAATTCCGTCCCTGGAAGAATTGGAAAAGTTCAAAAAGTCAGGTAAGATAGCATTATGAAAAAAACTACTCGGATTATTCTGGACTCTGATCCCGGCATTGATGATTCGCTGGCAATTATCCTGGCCCTGGCTTCCCCAGAAATCAAGCTGGAAGGGATCACCATCGTGCACGGAAACTGCAGTGTTGAGCAGGGAACCAGAAACGCTCTAAATCTTCTCAACCTTACCGGCGCCTCCGGGATCCCAGTTTACCAGGGTTACGGAGTACCGATCGTCAAACCCCCACTTTTTGCCCCCGAAACGCACGGTCTGTCAGGGCTGGGTTATGCGGAGCTCCCAGATACCGGACCAGCTCCGGAAAAAAAGCATGCCGTGGAGTACCTGATTGATGCTTTTGATCAATCGCCAGGAGAAATCACCCTTGTCGCAATTGGACCCCTCACAAACATTGCCGGCGCAATTCGACTGGATCCAACAATTTCAGATAAAATAAAAGAAATCTTCATCATGGGCGGAGCAATTAAACACGGTGGCAACACCACCCCCCTGGCTGAATTTAACATCTTCGCTGATCCTCATGCGGCTCATATCGTATTTCAATCAGGGATTCCAATCACTCTCACACCTCTGGACGTGACTTACCAGTGCCTGCTGACCGCGGATGATGTCCGCTCTATCCAGGAAAAAGAGTCGGGGATTGCCGATTTTATTGCCGACGCAACCCGATTTTACATGGAATTTCACGACAGCTACCAGGGGATTGAGGGCTGCATCATCAATGATCCTCTGGCTCTTGCTCTGGTTTATGCCCCGGAACTCTGTCAGTATCAGGATCTATTTGTCGGGGTTGATTACAGCCCGGGACCGGGACTGGGAAAGTCCTATGCTGATTTTTTCAGGATGGAAAAAAAACCGCCCAATATGCGGGTAGCAATGGAAGTCAGCAGCCGGGATTTTATTGATCACTTTGTGAAGCGAGTAAAGCGTTATCTTAACAATTAAGGAGGTGAAAACAAAGCATTCAATAATTTGTTTTTATAGATACGTCGTAAATATTATCTAAGGAGTATTTGTCATGAAATTAATTGAATCCATCAAAAAAGACTTTAACACCATGACCTGGGTTTTAATCCCGGTAGCGATCGCGATTAACGTCGTTGTTGGTCAGATCGTTGTACTGCTGCGGCTCCCCGTTTACCTGGATTCGATCGGTACAGTTCTGGTCGCGGTGCTGGCCGGACCCTGGGCAGGAGCCCTGACCGGAACTCTTTCCAATGTGATCTGGGGGCTGGCAATTGATCCAAATGCCTTCCCCTGGTTCCCGGTTGCCCTATTCATCGGTTTTGTTGCAGGCTGGTGCGCAGTTGGAGGTCTTTTCAAGAACTGGTGGAAAGTTGCCATCACCGGATTCCTGGTAGCCCTGACAGCTGCTGTTGTCTCCACCCCGATTGCAGTTTATCTCTACGGCGGAATCACCGCCAGCGGATCATCATTTATTACTGCATATTTGCTGGAAACCGGTCGCGGGGTATTCAACGCTGTATTCAGCACAAATTTCCTGGTGGAACCTGTCGACAAAATCGCGACCGCGATGCTGGCTTTTGCCATTATCAAAGGTCTTTCCAAGCGCTATATCGCCCGCTTCCCGCGCTCTGAAAATGTCGAGATTGAAGAAGGCAAGCAAACTAACCAGCTGATCATCGCCCTGGTAATTGCAGTGGTCTTGATTGTGATTGCCGCAACTTTGCTAGGTTTGATCCTGGGCTGAATCCCGGATAGAATTCAGCGGGTGGAGAAAAACCTCCACCCGCTGATCAGCAACTCAAGGTCTTATGAAAAATAATTTAACATTTTACATTCCCCGTACCAGTCCAGTTCACAGCTTGAATCCGCTGACAAAAATCATCCTGGTATTTACTTTCATCATCACAGGGTTTACAGCAGCCTGGTTCTGGACACCCACAGTTTTGATCATATTCTTTATTCTCCCGATCAGCTTCCTGGGGAAAATTCAAAAAGAGTATTTCAAAACAGCCCTCAATTTGCTGCTGCCAGTAGTTGGTTTTTTGTTCGTGATGCAGAGCTTTTTTCATCCCGATGAAAGTCAGATGCTGTTTGAAATCTGGGTTCTGGATGTCACCCTGGGCAGCGTCCGCTATGCATTTCTGACCTCGGCCCGAATTTTTGTAATGGTGTCCGCTTTTATTCTCCTCCTGCTGACAACCCATCCCAGCGTGTTAATGAGCGACCTGACCCGGCGCGGTCTGTCAGGATCATTTGCGTATGTGATCACCTCTACACTGCAAATTCTGCCCCAGATGCGGGCGAAAGCCAACACAATTATTGACGCCCAACGGTCCCGGGGGCTGGATACCGAAGGCGGCTATCGCCAAAGGATCCGGGCTTTACTTCCTCTGGTCGGTCCGCTGGTATTTGGTTCCTTAGTTGAAGTTGAAGAGCGGGCCATCGCCATTGAAGCCCGGGCTTTCACGTCAACCCGAAAAAAGACATTTCTCCATGAAATACCTGACACATCGGTCGACAAAACCATCCGCTGGGTCAGCATCCTGATTATCCTCGCCTCACTTGGAAGCAATTTATGGCTTTAATCTCAATCAAAGACCTCACATATCAATATCCAATTACCGATCATCCGGCTTTAATGAATATCAACCTGGAAGTTAGCGAAGGCGAATTTGTTGCAGTAGTCGGTCCAAACGGAGCAGGCAAATCTACCCTTTGCTACACAATCGCGGGTTTTATTCCCCATTTTTTCAGAGGAGATTTATCCGGTCTCGTAGAAGTCGCCGGCCAGGAAACCTCATCCTCCTCTCTTAATGAGTGGGTTTTGAATGTTGGGCTGGCGTTTCAAAACCCATTTAATCAAATTTCCGGGTCTAAGTTTACAGTCTATGAGGAAATAGCTTTTGGATTAGAAAACATCGGGATTCCCAGAGCTGAAATGAAACGCCGGGTTGAAAGCACCATGGAACTGACAGGGATTACCGATCTCGCAGATCGTTCACCCTATGCATTATCAGGAGGTCAGCAGCAGCGGGTTGCCCTGACATCAATCCTGGTCATGGAACCCAAGGTTTTAGTGCTGGATGAACCGACCTCTCAAATGGACCCAATCGGCACCCGCCAGGTTTTTGAAGTCATCAAAAATTTGAGCGCCCAGGGAATGACTGTGATCCTTGCCGAGCATAAAGTAGAATGGATCGCTTCCTTTGCAGACCAGATTATCGCCCTTGATCAGGGGGAGATTATTTTGAAGGGAACTCCCCAGGAAGTGCTTACTTCTCCTGATTTAAAAAAGACAGGCTTTGCATTATCCCGCTACACAGCAGCGGCTGCTAAAGCACGGGAACAAGGCCTCTGGCCAGAAAACCTCCCCCTCCCGGTTACCCTGGATCAGGCCATCGAAGGATTTTCAAGGATTCGCAATGAACATACGAGTTGAGAATTTACAATTCAGCTATCCCAATGGTGTGGAAGCCATCCAGGGCATCGACCTGGAAATTAACAGTGGTGAGCTGGTTGCCATAGTTGGGCAAAACGGCTCAGGTAAGACCACCCTGGTCAAACATTTCAACGGTCTCTTAAAACCTAGCGAAGGGACTGTGACAATCGGAGACTGGCAAACCACGGAACACACGGTAGCCCGGTTAGCGTCCAGGGTAGGATACGTCTTCCAGAACCCCGACGAACAGCTTTTCACAAAAACAGTTTTAGATGAGCTCCGTTTTGGACCCCAAAACCTGGGCTACCCGGAAGATAAAATTGAGGAGCTGGTATCATTCGCGCTTGAAATCACTGACCTCCTGGGAGAAGAAGATACAAACCCTTACGACCTGTCTCCAACCTGGAGAAAAATGGTTGCCCTGGGATCAATCATCGCCATGGATACACCCATTGTGATCTTTGATGAGCCAACCACAGGTCAGGATGCAGTCAATGTCAGCCGGATCCAGGCTGCAGTCCAGGCCCTGGCAGCCGGGGGGAAAACAGTGATCACAATTTCTCATGACATAGATTTTTGTGCTGAGAATTTTCAAAGGATCGTTGCCCTGCGAGATGGGAAAATACTGCTGGATGGACCTTCTACTGCTGTTTTCTCCCATGTTGATGAATTAGCCAGCACCTTTGTGGATCCCCCCCAGATTACCCGCCTTGGAGCTGCTCTCAATATCGCTGACCCGGTGGTAACTATTTCTGATTTTCTGCAAGCCTTCCAGCAGGGTCTCTAAAAAGACTCCAGGCTATTTGATTTCCTACAAATCCTCAGATATCTCGGGACAAATAAAACTTGAAAATTCCTGCCGCAACCAGACAAACCACAGGGTATTTTTATGCCTTCGTTATCCTTGGAGCTGTAATATCTGCCCTCGGCCCCACAATTGATGGGTTAGCCTCAAATCTCGGCCAAACGGCAACCGCACTCAGTTTTTTATTTTCTTTCCGGGCAGTAGGCTATCTGACAGGATCCCTGGGCGGTGGATATCTATACGAAAAGATCCGGGGGAACAGAGCCCTGGGTTTTATCCTTCTGTTCCTGGCTCTGATCCTGGTACTTACTCCTTCTCTCCAGACCACCATCCCCCTGATCTTCGCTTTGATTTTGACAGGGATCAGCTGTGGTGCCACAGATGTCGGCTCAAACACCCTGCTGGCATACACCCACAAGAAGCGTGTTGGACCCTACCTTAATGCCATGTATTTATTCGCAGGGCTGGGTAGTTTTGCCGCTCCCCTTTTCCTCGGCTCAGTCTCCCTGGAATGGGGTTACGCAGGTTTGAGCCTGCTGATCCTTCCGGCTGCTGCTCTGCTGCTGACCACGCCCTCCCCCCAGATCCAAAAGAGTTCAGAGAATCAGACAGAAACTATTCTTCACAGAGATCTGCTGATTATTTTTGCTTTGTTATCCTTTTTTTATATCGGAATGGAGGTCAGCTTCAGCGGCTGGATCTACACCTTCTTCCTGAAGCGTTTTCCGGAGAATCCGGAATCCGGCTATTTGATCACTTCCTTATTCTGGGCCGGTATCACCGCCGGCAGACTGCTGGCGATTCCGCTTTCTACAAGAGTAAGGGAAACACACCTTATCAGGGCTTTTATCTGGGGCGGAATCAGCAGCCTGGCAGCGATGCTGCTTTTCCCTGCGGCTGTTTGGTCTGTCTGGGTGGGTACAGCTGGGATGGGGTTCAGCTTATCGGCAATTTTTCCGACCACTTTCAGCTTTGTGCAGAAAATCCATCCCTTTCCACCCCGGCAGAACGGCGTGGTCTGGGCTTCTGGAAGTACAGGGAGTATCATTCTCCCCTTTTTGGTTGGAAGGCAAATTGGTATTTCCGGGCCGATGTCGATGCCTTTGATCCTTGCAGTATGCTGGGTTCTTGCTTTGATTCTGCTCTCTTATCTGCTGCGTTCTGCAAAGAAAATCGACCTCCAACAAAGAGAAGCATCAGTCTGATCATTTCTCCGGGTAAACTTTCAGTTCCGGATAACCTGACAGCTCGCAATCCTCCCGCTCAAAACGCAGTTCCGGAAAGATTCCCAGGACCATTTCCGCCGTGGTGTAAATCTTACATCCCGGAAGCAAATGGCCTCCCAGGGTTTTACCCTGCCCGTCTGAGACGGATAAGTGTAAATGGGATCCAGCAGTCGAAAGAGTTCCCACGAGGGAGACAATCTCAAAAAAACCTTCAAAAATGCTGCCTTTCTCCTGGTTTGCCAGCCGTAGAGTTGCCCTGGTCAGGCTCCCGACACAGCTGAGCATCACGCCTGCATGAATATTTTCAGACTCAAGATAACTATTGATTTCAGCCTCTAAGTCCTGTCCGGGCTTGAAACGAATTATGCGGATATCCATGTTGTTCCCTTTATTTTCAAAATTGTAAGTAAATTATACTCATATCTCCCGCTAAAACTCTGCTTTTGATTATTTTTCTGGTACAAATATAGGGATAATCATCTCTGATATACTTATGCATTTTAAACTAATCGACAAAAACAGGGAGGCTTATGATGCGGGATAATAAAATCCATTTTCTTTCTACCTTACTCCTTATCAGCATTGTTGTCAGCGCCTGCAACATGCCCCAGACTACCCCTCCTGATCTTGAACAAACAGCCCTGATTGAAACAGCTGTAGCCCAAACTGTGATTGCCGAGCAGAACGGCGATTCACCACCGGCTGCAAACCCAACTGAAACCGGAGAAGTAGTTGCAAGCGAAACCCCGGACTCTGACCAGCCGGATTCACCCACCCCAACCGATACTGCAACACCCACAGAAACCCCCTTGCCCTGCAACCTGGCTCGCTTCGTGAAGGATGTGAATGTTCCTGATGGGAAAAAATTCGATCCCAATCAGACTTTTACAAAAACCTGGCGTATTAAAAATGTTGGTTCCTGCGCCTGGACATCCGGATATGATATGTTCTTTGACGGCGGGGACTCGATGGGGGCGCCCGCTGCTGAAGCCCTAACCTCGGGCACGGTAAATCCGGGTGATACCGTGGACATCTCGGTTGATCTAACTGCTCCGGAAGATGCCGGGACATACCGCGGAAACTGGAAGCTCCGGGACCCCTCTGATGTAGTTTTTGGAATTGAAAACAGCTCTTCCGGATACTTCTGGGTCGAAATCAAAGTGGTGGAACCCGAGGTCCCCATTGTACTGACAGAAACGCTCCAGCGCGATTCAGCCCACAGTAAAACCATCAGCGTTGGCGGTGCCAGCAGTGACACCCGGTTGGGGATTGCACCAAATGGTGATCCCCTGAGAGCTTTCATCGATTTTGATCTCAGCGAGGCTGACGATTTAGGAAGCTCATCGACTATCAATCAAGCTACCCTGGATTTGACTAATTTTAGCGGTGCTGGTTGTTTTGAATTTTTACATCCCTTAAAAGTGTACCAAGTCAGTTATGGGGCAAACCCCGATTACCCGGCTGATTTTAACAGTGCTCCAATCGGAACCATTGCCTCAGCCTCTTCAGAAGCTGGGATAAACAGCCCGATTGACGTCAAGAGCGAGCTTCAAGCTTTTGTCTCTAATCATGGTGCCGGTCACTTCCAGATCAGGATGGAGCTGGAGCATGATGACTCCGGATCCGCATTCGCCTGCATCATGGAATGGCCTAATCCGGTCTTAGATCTCACCTACACGAATTAAAAAATCTTCTCCGGCTGCTGATTACAAACTGGTCTTCCAATAACCACTGGAGGGCCAGTTTGTTTCTATTAACGCCAATTTCATATATAATGGATCTTGCAGCAAAATTCACCTACTTTTTCCATTATCAGTTTCAGATACCAAAGGGAGGTATTTCTATGTTTAAATCCAGGTTCAGATTCATTATCATCCCAATGTTATTGATTTTTATCCTCTCATCCTGTAATATGCCGGGCTCAACCCCGCAAAGCAGCCTAGAAACAATTCCCCTTGAGACAGCTGTCGCGCTAACAATTGAAGCAGAATTGGCTGATACTGACCCCCAGGATCAGAATCAGTATCCGGATCCAACAGCAGAAACTCCCCAACCAGAGACCGCAGAACCGACGGACACCCAGGAGGCAACCGTCACACCTTCCAACACACCGCTGCCGTGCAACCAGGCCCGATTCGTGAAGGATGTCTCTATCCCTGACGGAAAAGTTTTTCCGCCTAACAAGAATTTCACCAAGACCTGGCGTTTGCGGAATACAGGCAGCTGCGCCTGGACCTCAGGATATAAGATCATTTTCGACGGTGGTGATGCAATGGGCGGGGCCAGCGAAGTTCCGGTCACCGGCGGCACAGTCAACCCGGGTGAAGAAGTGGATGTGTCTGTTAATCTTACCGCTCCCGGCAGCGGGGGTACCTACCGTGGAAACTGGAAGTTAAAAGATCCCTCCGATGTTGTTTTTGGGGTGGAAAACAGCACTGCTGGCTACTTCTGGGTCGAGATTAAAGTAGTAGAACCCAGCTTAACCCCGACAATCACTAACACACCATTATTTTTTATCACCCTCGTCCCACCGGTGATAACCATCATCCCCTTCATCACCCCCAGCTCACCCTAAATACAAGAAGAAAGTCAATCATAACTCATGGCAAAATTAAGGCGATCGAAAAAAATATCACGCAGAACTCTGGAAGCAGCTCTGCGTGATAGCATCCTTCTGCTGCGAGAATTCCAATGGCCATTATTCGCATTTTTAGGACTCAATGCAGCAGGAGGATATCTCTACTATCGTCTGGCTGCCGCTGCTGGTGAACCGCCAGGGAATTATCCAGAAGCAATCTACCAGGTGCTCGGGCTGGTTTTTATCAGCCCAATTGAAGAATTCCCGCAAGCCTGGTACCTGCAGATTTTTTACCTGCTCATCCCTTTGATTGGACTCAGCATTTTAGCCCAGGGGATTGCAGATTTTGGAATTTTATTTTTCAACCGCCGGGAACGGGGAAAGGAATGGGAAATGGCCGTTGCTTCAACTTTTAACGATCATGTGGTTGTCATCGGTTTGGGACATCTCGGCTACCGCGTCTCTCACCACCTGCATGCTATGGATCAGGATGTGGTTGCAATTGAACTAAAAACAGATACGGATCTGGTTTCGAGTGTCAAAAACCTGGGAATCCCTGTTCTGGAAGATGATGGCTCCCGGGAAACCATTCTAAAAGCAGCAGGGGTCAAGAAAGCTTCTGCCATTATGCTCTGCACCCAGAATGATGGTATGAATCTCCAGATTGCCTTAAAAGCTCGGTCCCTCAATCCTGAAATCCAGGTTGTGGTCCGGATTTTCGATGACGATTTTGCCAAAAGTTTGCAAAAGCAGTTTGGATTCCAGGCTTTGAGCGCCACTGCAAGCGCTTCTCCAATTTTCGCCGCCTCTGCAGTCGGTCTCGATATGACCCGTCCGATCTGGATTGATGATCGCCCCATGAACCTCGGGTTAATTGAAGTTGAAAATGATTCTTCTTTAATTGGAAAAACAGTCCAGGAGATTGAAGAACTCTTTGATATCTGTGTCATCCTTCAACATCAGGGGCAGGGTAAACCCGATTTCCATCCGTCACCTGAAAAAAAGATCTCCCATGGTGATCAAATAGCCGTCTTAGGTGATGCCAAACAAATCAACACCCTGGCCCATTTGAAAATCCTAGATTCCTGAAAAAAGGTCCCGGTCTGGCCGGCCGTTTTCTGGTTCCGGAAAGGCCTGCATAAAATCGTCCTGATCCCGGACCCCCATCAGCCACAAAAACCACCGCAAATAACCTTTGGTAAAACCCCCTCCTCCCTGGCTGGCATGGCAGGCAGCGGCCCGTGATTTCTTATCTGCCACGGATTTATAATGAATCCGGGCATGGGTCGGGAAATCATCCACTGCCAGCTGTGTGAGATCAATATCCTGGTTTTTCCCCCACCGGCTGGGATCTTTGCCCAGCAGCCGCAAAATTCGAACATTTAACCGAATAAATCGGCGAGAAATTGTATGATAATAAAGCCTCTTCAAGTACCGGTCTGATTCAGGTGCATTCTGCTGTTCAGCAGCAAGGCTGAAGAATGAGTCACGAGCTGCTTTATGCATCGCAATATGATCCGGATGGCGGTAGCCGCCAATGGGGTCAAATGTAAGCACAACTTGCGGCTTGACTTTCTGAATGATCACCTTGACCCGCGCCGTGACCTCTGCTTCTGACGCATTGATCAAAGCCCGGGGATGCTGATTTTCCGGACTTCCCAGCATGCCTGAATCCCGGTAATCCAGCATATGAAGCCGGGAAATCCCGAGCTCCCTAGCCGCACACCTGAGTTCCTGCTCCCGTCGGTCTGCGATGGTTTGCCCTTGATCCAAACAATCTTCCGGCATCTCCCCCACTTCACCGCGGGTCGCACAAATCAAATGAATTTCTACTCCCTCTTCAGCGTACTTAGCAAGGGTTCCACCCATCCCAAATGATTCATCGTCTGGATGAGCCAGAACAGCAAGGATGATTCTTTGTTTGTCTTGATCAAGTGCCATATCCGATCTTTCCTCAGTGCTTTTTCAAGTGGGTGGATTATATCATCAAGAAGATTTCTGGATCCGTCTTAATGATTGATATTAAGTGAGCGCTAAAAAAAATTACCCTGGATTTCTTCCAAATATTCCTTCTTGAATATTGACCCTTCGGTTTCTAGATCTGCTTGGTATGAGTAATGTTACCCAATATTAAACAAATGTAACAGGTGTCTAAACATCCGTTGACAGAGCAACATATCCTGCTAAAATGGTAGAAATTGGATACGACTACTTATACAGGTGAAGATAGGTTGAGATTCTTATGATTAATTTAACCCCTGAAGCCGCTATCGCTGTCAAAGAACTGCTTGAAAAACAAGAACTTCCTCAGCACTCACTCCGGGTCTATATCGCCGGTGTTGGTTGAGGAGGCCCCCAATACGGAATGGCCCTCGATGACCAGATCAAGGACAACGATCTGACCTTTGAGAGCCAGGACGTGAAGATCATCGTTGATGATCGCACCATGGCCTATTTACAAGAAGCGACAATTTCTTTTGTGGAACAAAATGGACGCAGCGGATTCCAGATCGAACAGGAAAAACCGCAAACAGCTTATTCAGGCTGCTCTGGCTGTGATCCGTCCGAGGGCGGCTGCGGCTGATTTGGACCCACTCAAAAATAGTCAAGACCACACCCGCATAGCGGGTGGCTTGACCTGAGGCTATAAGCCTCTTTTACTTGCGGCA
>CAZTWV010000052.1:0-21090 GCA_964618295.1 uncultured Anaerolineales bacterium
ACGCCGGGATCTGTGCGGGGAGAGGGCGGGAAACTGCCCTCTCTACCGCGACGCCTGATCAATCATACGAAAAACTTTAATGGTATAATTTATGCGTAATACAAAAGCTGTATCGATAGGAGTATCGTATGGAAGAAGCAACAATATCCACCAAGTACCAGGTAGTTATTCCCAAAAAGGTAAGGGATAAATTGGGGATTGAACCTGGTCAGAAGGTACAGGTTATTCCCTACATGGGGAGGATTGAAATGATCCCCATCCGCGATATCAAAGACAGCAGAGGATTTCTTGAGGGAATCGATACCAAGATTGAGCGGGAAGCAGAACGCTTATGAATGTCGTAGATTCTTCTGGTTGGCTTGAATACTTCGCCAATGGAAATAATGCTGAATTTTTCAGTTCACCAATTGAAGATCCAGGGCAACTCCTACTGCCTACAATCAGCCTGTACGAAGTCTTCAAGAGGATTCTTCAGCAGCGTGGTGAGACCGATGCACTAAGAGCTATTGCATTCATGCAATCAGGGGAGACCATTGATTTATCCAGCCCTATTGCCCTCCATGCAGCAAGAATATCCCATGAGTTGAAAATACCAATGGCAGATAGCATTATGCTTGCCTCAGCTCGTGAGTATACTGCAACTCTTTGGACCCAAGACTCCGATTTTATTGGACTTGATGATGTGAATTATATCGAAACCAAATAAGGCCCAGGCTACCGATGAATTGCAGTGTCAATAGTAAAAGTCAAAATTCATAAAAATTCCTTCAGAGATCAAAAAACAAGGGTCTTTTTCACATTTCATGTCACGTGAGAGGACTCTTTTTTATAGGGTAGTTAAAATCCCCAACGCCTGCCCGCTCTCTCGGCTGGCAAGCGCAACTAATCAATAGTAGGGATAGATAAATTAACCCGGGGGTCTCAGCTCCGGCTTGAGCGCCAGGATCTCTTCGGTGGGAGCGATCCTGCGGGGTGCCCCACCTTTCACAATCCGCTCCATGTCCTGGCCAATTCCCAACCGCAGCAAACCGTATTTGGCAAATTGCTGGGGTGTCATCCCCTTCCTGGACTTCTCGTCCAGCGACCAACCCCAAATCAGCATCTTGTAAGCCACGGTTTCTTCATCAAAGTGATGGTAGGGCTCTCGCTTGGTGAGAATGTGCCAGATGGCAACTAACAACCGACGAGCAATGGCCACATAGACCTGGTTGCGGTGCATGCGTTTCTCGAGTCGTTTGAGTTGGGCTGCCCAGTAGGGATCACTGTTCGCTGCCGCTCGAGCTGCCTGGACCATAGCCCATCGCAGTTCTCTTCGGCCTTCTCGCTTTGCGTACCTTCGGTAATTGGTGATCGGTTTAGAGCGGTTAGTCTCACCGCTGTCGTGGACACCAGGTGAGATACCAGCATACCCTACCAGTTTCTTGGCATGGGAGAAACGGTTGATATCGCCAATGGCAGAGAGCACTGTCATGGAAAGGATCAGGCCCATCCCAGGGATCTGCATCAAGTAGACCATGTCCGAGGCCCAGGGTTCCGTATTGCTCAACTCGGCCAGCTTCTGATCCAGCGCTGTTTTTTGACCCTCAAGGGTCTTCAGGATCTCCAGATCTTGTTCCACCTCAAACCCCGTCAGATCAGAGAATTCCTGTTTTTCCCACCAGCCGCGGTTTTTTATCAGCCAGCAGTCCGCCTTCTGGCGGAAGCAGGTTGTACCGCTGCACCACGCTCTGCAGCCGGTTCTTGGACACACCTGTACTTGCAGCGCAGGTGCAAGTGTTGTGATCTGCTTGTTGAGCCGCCAGCGGAAAGAGATCAACGAACGCAGTTCCCGCACGGGTACAGGCGGCACCCAGACCTCGGGAACAATATTGCCGAGCAGCTGGGTGATCATCCGCTCAACGTCCTTCTTGTCGGTCTTCATTTTCGCTTCGGCAATCTGGCGCATGCTGCGCCCGTCGGCAACGAGAATACTTCCGACATGGGGTGCTACGATATCGTAAATATCCCAGACACTGCCAGTGGCTTCAACCACCACCGCTCTTAAATGGCACAGATATGACCCAATCCCCGAGGTTGATGATTTAGAAAGATTTCTCTCTATCGTTGAGGAAGACCAATTTGGTTGCTTTTTTGGATGAGCCACATAACTTCCGCTGAATGGGACTGGGTAAACTACACCCATGCGGCGGTGGGAATGCGGCAATTTTAGGCCAAACAGGTATTACTTAAATTATCAACAAGACCCCTCTTGGCGGCCCATGCCTTAAAAGATACTTCGCAAAGCTTTTCCGTTAGTGCACAATGGAGAATTTCTTATGGAGTTCCCTTTTCAACTCGTTATACTAGCGATTCCATCTCTGATTTTTATCATTGTAAAAATAATTAGAAAGCAAGACTGGAGTACCACATTAATAAAAATAGGATGGCAGCTGCCAGCAATAAAGTATCTAGCTGTCGGATAGGGATTTGGGTTAATCTCTGGACTATTTTCATTTTTCATTCCTAATCTGCTTCCCCAAGAAATATTTGATCAACCAGATATAGCTCAATCATTTTATTCAAATTGGTCCCTTAGTATTTCCACTTTCTTTCTAGCTTTTTTTCGTGAATCGATCTATGTTGCACTTGGCGAGGAGATATTTTTTCGCGGTTTTTTGGGCGGAATCCTTTTTCGAAAACTTGGTTTTATGATTGGTAACATAAACCAATCTATCGTATTTCTACTTCCACATCTTTTACTTCTAACTGTAAGTACTGAGCTTTGGCCTCTTCTTCTCGTTCAGTTCATTGGAGGAGGGTTATTCGGTTGGTTATTATATAAATCAGAAAGCATATTACCAAGTTGGCTTGCACATGCTTTAGGAAATGCTTTTGGGGCAATTATGTTTATGGCCTAATACATATCTTTGCACTAATCCCCCGCTCTACCTGATTGGGCAGAAAACGCCCATTCGACGGAGGAAAGCGGCGGTTTTATGCAATTGATGGTTGGAGTTTTTGTACAATAAAATCAGTTTCGGCGGCAGGAGAGATCTTCCGTTGCATTTACTTGAGGGAAAGAAATCGGGATAGTTCTTGCGTATAAATTAATAGATGGATGGGTAGAGATCTTTTATCTGATCGTTACGGGGGGCAATAAGTAAACTTCCAGTTACGATTAATATACCTAATACTTCTTCGCTCTCAGCTTTATCTGATTCACACAATGTACTGATCCTTAGATAGCTTTTTGACTGGGGGCAGGTCGAACCTCTGAATTGTATCGAATCAATACCTGCTCAACCTCCAGGAAAGAGCAGAAAAACGATCTACCACTTTGTTATTTTTGATTGCAATGGCGATTGCACGCTTGTTGCCTGCCAGTACACACAGTTTTTGAGCGCGGGTGATGGCGGTGTACACGAGGTTGCGCTGCAGCATAATGTAGTGCTGGGTGACCAGGGGGAGAACAACGGCAGGAAATTCAGCACCCTGGGCTTTATGCACTGAAACCGCATAGGCCAACACGAGTTCATCGGATTCACTCCATTCATATTCCACCGGCAAACCGTCAAAATCAACGGTGAGGGTTTGTTCAATGGTATTGATCTCCTGGAGAAAACCAATATCCCCATTGAACACTTTTTTCGGGTAGTTATTTTGGATCTGCATAACCTTGTCTCCTACCCGGAAGAGAGATCCCAAAGATTGGTTATTTGGATTCCGTTCTGATTTGGGATTCAAGATTTTCTGAAGTTGCTGGTTTAGGGCGTTCACGCCAGCGGGACCGCGGTAAAGAGGGGAGAGAACCTGAATTTCATTTACGGGATCCAATCCGAATTCTCGAGGGATACGTTTGCTGACCAGCTCAAGGATCCAATCTGCGGCTTGCTGTGCATCTTCTGAAGGGAAAAGATAGAAATCGCTGTTCTGTCCCTTGTCTTGAATAAACTGGGGCATTTTGCCCTGGTTTATCCGGTGGGCATTCGTGATGATATCTGAATCGGACGCCTGCCGGAAAATGGATTGCAGCCGGGTGACAGGCGCGATGCCGCTGTCTATCACGTCCCGCAGGACATTACCAGCTCCCACAGAGGGCAGCTGATCCACGTCTCCGACCAGCAGCAAATGAGTCCCGGGCTCCAGCGCTTTGAGGAGATTGTAGGTTAACAACAGATCGAGCATTGAGGCTTCATCGACAATCAGTATATCAATCTCTAAGGGGTTGTCTGCATCATGTTTAAATCCCTTCATTGGAGAGAATCCTAAAAGCCTGTGTATGGTGCTGGCCGGTCGGCCAGTGGCCTGAGCAAGACGCTTGGCTGCTCTACCTGTAGGTGAAGCCAGAGCATAGCTTTTATGCTGGGTGTCCAAAATGGAAATCAGATGTTTTAGACAGGTGGTTTTACCTGTTCCCGGTCCTCCGGTGAGCACGCTGACCGGGTGGCTCAAAGCTGTTAGAACAGCATTTCGCTGTTGATCGGAAAGATTGATTTCTTGTTTGTCCAGAGCAGCGTCTTTTTCAGCAAAGGCTGGCGGGATATCGCTCAAACGGGAGGGCAGTTGTTGGGCGAGATTCTTGATTATTTTTGCTGAACCCTTTTCTGCATAATGAAAAGGGGTAAGGTAGATTGCCTGCAGATCGGCTGCTGTTGAAATATCAGGTTCCCGAATCATTTTATCTAACCGTTCATTTCCTTCCTGGGAAGGAATTTGATCCACACGGATGCGGCCGGATTTGGTCAGTCGGTCCAGTGCGCTAGCGATCATTTCTGGGTTGGTCTCCAGCAGTTCAGCCGACTGCTGAATGAGCAGAATGCGAGGGGCATAGACGTGACCGTTGTTGATCATGTCGTTGAGGGAATAGACCACGCCTGCTTCCATCCGGGCGGGATGGTCAGGAGGAAGCCCCAGATTCTGCGCGATTTCATCCGCGGTTTTGAAACCGATACCGTAGATATCTTCCTCGAGTTGATAGGGGTTTTCACGGACAATCTGGAGAGATTCGTCGCCGTAGGTTTGATAGATCTTAACTGCCAGTTTAGTGCTGACACCGTGGCTGTGCAGGAAGAGCATGATTTCCTTGATCTCTTTTTGTTCTTCCCATGCCCGCTGGATTATTTTAGCGCGCTTAACTCCAATTCCCGGGACTTCGGAAAGCTTTTCTGGCTGGGTTTCAATTACCTCTAGAGTCTGCTTTTTAAACTGATCCACAATTCGCTCGGCCAGCCCGGGCCCAATACCTTTAATGAGCTCAGAACCGAGATAGCGTTTGATTCCTGCGATACTGGAAGGGAGGGTTTGCTTGCATTTTTCAACTGTGAACTGAGTCCCATATTCTGAGTGTTTGCCCCAATTTCCCTCCAGTTTGAGGTGTTCCCCAGGGGATATTTTGGGTAGATTCCCAACTACAGTCACCAGTCCTTCACGGGACATACCGGGAAGATTATTTTTATCCGGATCAAGGCGCAGAACTGTGTAGCCGTTATCTGGATTGACATAGGTAAGGCGAACAACGGATCCGGTAAGTTTATCCATGTGGAGTGGAGGGTGAGAACAGTTCCTCTTTAACTGGGTTTTGGATGGATAGAGGAGAACACAGGAATCTATTGTACTAAATACGGGAAAGGAGGAACACGGTTTTTTTACTGATCAGCCTGATCTTGCGGACAGGTAAGCTGCTAATACGAGTATAAATGATCTGCTGGACCGGCTGGTGAAAGAAAGATTGGATGTTGAGAATCGTTTTGTAGTCGGCGACGGACTATCTAGATTGGCCTGGAAAGGAGAACCACTTTGGCTGCTGATGGAGGCTTCCCCCTTGAATATTCATATTAGACATATATCATGATATATGTTATACTCCAAATGTGGAGGTGAAACCATGACAACCATGATGCTGGTCGATCCGAAGGACATGAAAAAGGCGCGAAATATCCTGGGGTTTACACAGATCCAGGCAGGCGTGGCGCTAGGCCATGTGCGGCCGGAAACGGTGAGCCGGTGGGAGCGTGCCTCAAGAGATAATCGGCCAAATATGAGGGGGATTCATGCCGAGACCACCAAGCAGATGACGGAATTAGGCAATTTGTTGGTAGAGCTCTATCCATCAGAAAAAGGAAGAAACAAATTCTTACATGAACCTCAACGTGAGCTGGGAGGGAAATCTCCCACGGAAGTCATCTTGAAAGACGCTCCTTATGGTCTCCGAGATGTCATCCGTCTATTGGGGAGAATGGCAGAAGGTATCCCCACCTAATCCATATAGATGACCAACCCACTGGATATCTGGCGTGATGTTTTATCCCAATACAAGCCCCGCAAAGTCAGCGGGGCCTTTTGGTTTAGAGCCGTCAGCCCTTCCAGGAAAGATACAATATTGAGAATGGATGGAGCCTTTCTCTATGGGGGAAGATACAATACCCCTAGAAAGTTTGGAGCCCTGTATTTATCGAGGACAAGAGAAGGGTGTATTGCTGAAATTAAACGCCGGGAGGCTTATCCACCGAGATATGTATTGGGAAAGATCAAAGTTTACTTGAGTAAGGTCTGTGACCTTACCGATGAGACCCTGCTCAAGAGCCTTGGGATCACCAGGGAACAGCTAACAACTGATGATTGGGACGAGACACAAATTCTGGGGGAGATCATTCGAGATGCAGGATTTGAAGGGATGATTGTTCCCTCGGCTGCAGGAAATTTCAACAATCTGGTTGTATTCAAAGATCAACTGACAGGAAAATCCAGGGTGGAACTGGAAGAAAGCATCCCCCTCGATCTATCCTAGGGTTTAATAAACCTTCTAAGTGCTGTGATGGCCAAATCCATTTCTCAGTAAAAATAATTTCATATTCTCCTTTTCGTCTTCTGAAGTCATATCCTTCCCCATTTCAGGTCTTAGAAAACAAATATTCCATCACAAGAAAGCAGCAGTGAAATGTTTCCGGGCCGGACTGCAGCTGTTCTTGTTGTGATTTCATCGTAAATCTAGACGTCCTATTTTTAGGATTAGGTGGTTGGATGCTTGCGGAAAGAGGACTATTTTGTATAATGAAAATAGTTGGCATAACATGTAAAACATGTAATGATATTGATCCTCCACAAAGCTGTATAGCAGCCTTCAGGAGTAGGGATGGAAGCCCAGCAATTCTTGAAAGTGTCCAGAACGGACCTGGTTCGGGATGCTGGAGGGATCTTTGACAGCTTGCTGCGGGGGAGTGTGGCCCTGATTGAAAAGAGGGGGAAGCCGCAAGCGATCCTGATGGACATTTATGATTTCTACTCTCTGCAGGCAGCTGCCTTCCACGGGATCCAACCGACAGGTGCAGAACCCGAAAACCTGAAAGAATGTATGAAAAGTGAACCGGGAGAGCTTGAGCTGCACGTCCAAGTCATTGGCCAGTACCTGGCAGAGGAGATCAGCCTGATAGAAGCAGCCGAGCTTATCGGGATTCCGGAGATAGTGCTCAAGACGAGATTTTTGAGACTGCAGATACCGATCTGGGAAGAGGGGGGCGATGGATAAATTTGTCCGGATCAAAATCGATCGGGACATCGCAGCTGACAACGTAATCTATGCCGATACAAATCATCTAAGAAGAAAAGGCGTCTTACAAAGGGAGGAGATGGCTGAGAATGAAGGCGTCTTGCTGGTGATGCCGCCAAGACCGGGCCTATTCCTCTTTTATTCCATCCACATGTTTGGCGTGCCTTTTGAAATCGCTGCCGCCTGGCTGAATCAGCGGGGGGATATTCTTGATCTCAAAAAAGCACAACCAGGCAGAATCTATTTTCCTTCCGGTTTCCTTACCCATCCAACCCATATTTTAGAACTGCATCCGGCCCATCTGCCGCAGCTCCGCACAGCGAAGCGCGTGGTCTGGGAGTTTCCTGATGGGTGATGAGAAGCGTGTTCCTGAAATTGATCTGGAAACGGTGCTGGACTGGGCTTATTGCGAAGCCAAGGTCTGGTGGAAAACCGTGGGACGCACGATTGAAGAAAAAGCAGAACAGCTGATTTCTCCCAGGACCGGATCCCAGCTGTTACAGGAATCCATGCAAGGTGCGCTGAAGCTGGGGTTGAAAAGCCATCAAAAAGGGAGCAGGTTTGATTTTCCCACCGTTCTAGGATCTGTCTGGAAGGCGCGGATGAAGAAATGGGGAATGAGTCACCTGCGGGAAAAGCTGGCCGCCTATGCCGTGTTGTATGAAGAACTCATGAACCGTTTTAACGAGCAGGGTGATATCCGGAAAAAAGATGGGTCCCTGTATGAAAATCCGACCTGGTCTCACCGCTGGAGAAGCCTGGCGATCTCTCTGGGACTGACGGATCTGCGTCTGGAAATTGACGCCGAACAGCACAGGGCGGGTCTGGGAATCCAGCAAGAGGTCTCAAAAATGGATCTCTGGACAGAACCGATCGGCATCGCTGATGCCTTTGCCCGATCGGTCTGGATCAGCAGGAAAAATGATTTTGATTTTGAAGATATTGTGGGGGTGGGGGAGAAGGTGTACATCTCGCTGCCGCATATCAGAATCAGCGTGACGCCAGACGTGATTATGAGATCCGGAAAAGAGTTAATCTATGAAGCGCACCTGTATCAGATGAGAAACCCCAGTGTGCCTGGGCTGCTGTCGGACTATAAGCTCAAAGCCCTGTTCAGCGCCTATTTCGAGGAAAAGGAAGAGGCGGCTGGTTCTGTGATGGTGAGGCATTTGATGACGGGGAGATCTGTCCGGTTGAATCCCAGAAGGGCAGCCGGGTTGAATGAGATCGCGCCCATGGCGGCGGCAATTAAAAGAAGGATTAACGCCAAAGATTTTTCCGGGCCGCGGATGGTCAACGGGTGGGACGCCTGCGGGGATTGTGAATACAAACCACTGTGTTTTGATGGGGGAGGGCTGATGCAGCGGTACAACCTGCCGCTCTCGGGAAGGATCGCTGCAGCGGATGAGTTTCTTGAGACAACCCGTCAGGAGCTTGCTCGATACACGGAAGAAGAAGCTCAAATTGGTGTCCAGTATGCCCGCGTGATTCTGCCCTGGGTCGCTCAAAACCCCGGGATGACAGAAGAGCAGATCGAGTGGCTGCTGACGGGGCTCAGCTGAAAAGGGGAAAATGATGAGAGGGGAATACTTTCGGACAAAAGTGGCGGGACTGGCCGTGGTGATCCTGGCAGCAGCGGTTTTGGTCTGGCAGCTGGCCCTGGCCGTTTTTGTCAGGAAGTCCTTTGTTTATTTTGACCTGTTTACCGGCCTGTTTATGCTGCTGACGATGCTGGTAGGGGGCGTGATTCTGTTTACTGCCTACCAGAAGGAATATTTACAGGAATTAGGGGAATGGCTGGATGACCTGGGTGCACAGATCCGGAAAGCAGGCTGGCCGATCGACAGGGAAATGCTGGAAAGTGTCGCCAATCGATTCGTGGAGCACTACCCGGAAGGTACGGAGTGGGTCCTGTACGGGCTGCTGCACGGCTACATGCTGAAGGACCGGACGCGGGAAATGAGAAAAGGAAGATTTATCCGTATCTTTCCAAAGGGATCTCTTGAAAAGGTCGAGGGAGTGGACAGCTACTTACGGGAGCTGCTGACGGATCAAAGTTCCAGCTTTCCCGAGAATGGCTATCAAATTATAGAGAATGAAAAGGGGCAGATCGCCGTGTTTGCGGCGGGGTCGAAAGGGCTGGGACTCAGCCTGGCCATTGAGATCCCCAGGGAGAGTTTCTGGAAAGGAGGGCAATGGCGCGCCAAGCAGAAAATAAAATATATTCGGAAAGCGGTTGATCAATTTGCCCAACGCATAGGCCTGCTGCAAAAAGAGTGGACAGAATTTCAAAAGACCATCAACGATGAGGAGTTAGGCATGATTGTCCGGATGCTGTCCCATGAGATTGCCGGAAATCTCACGCTGGTTTTAGGGTGCGAGCGGCTGATTGAGCGGGAAGAAAAGGCTCTGGCAAGAACCGTCCACCTGGTAAGGCAGCTGCAGGAGGTGCCTTCCCTGCGAACGGGATTCTTTTCTGTTGAGCCGGGAGAGATCTTCCTGGAGCAGATGGTGAAAGAGGTGATCGATGGGGTGAGGGAGGTTTGGGTAGATAAAACTTTTGAAATCAGGAACAGCGTTCCTCACAAGATCAAAGTGGTTGGAGACCGCAATCTGTATTCTGTTTTACAGAATTTGATCTACAACGCCCTCAGCTTCTCCCAGGAAAAAATCCTCGTTCAAATGGAGCCGGGGATCCGCAAAGACCATGTATTGATCAAGATCCGGGATGACGGTCCTGGGGTGCCTTATGAGAAAAGGGATTGGATATTTGAGCCGATGGTTTCGGAGGGAACAGACTATCGCCCCAGGGGAGAAGGGTTGGGACTTTACATTGCGCGGAGGATCGCCCGGGAGGTCAGCGGCGATTTATATCTGGACAAGCCCGAAAAGGATAACGGACGGTCCAATCAATTTGTGGTTCAACTGCTGGCTGCCAATTCTAACTAGGGAGATGAGGAAGATGGCTTTATCGATGAACACCGTGGTGGTCGCTGAAGATAATATTTAGATCAGCAGTGTGATCAAAAGCTACTTTGAACGGGTTTACAGCCTCACCGTCGAAACCACGGACAGGGTGGATCAGATCCTGCCGCTGGTGAGGAAGACAAAGGCTTCCGTCTTGATCATGGACCTGGAGTTGAAAGACGGGGACGCCTCCGTTGTATTGAAGGAGGTGGCGGCCATTCCCGAGCTGATCGTGATCATCTTCACTGGGACCTGGAGCAGGCGCGTAGAGGCGAAACTTCTGGAGCATGGGGCTCAGGTGGTGATGCGAAAACCCCAGAAGCCCGCAACGATCTGGCAGCAGGTATTAACGCTGCGAAAAATTCAGAATCCGGTAGGATGGAAAACTTATAAGGTTACCACCAGGAGCGGAGACTTTTTCTACGAAGGCGAAAAAGGAATCCTGGGGATTCGGGGAGGAAAGAAGAAACTATTGGTCGAAACCACGAAGCAGCTGATGGACTATCTGGCTCACGGACTTGCCGAATTCATCAACCTGTCGGAGGAAGAGCTCCAGGCCAAGGGTATGTCAGCAAGCTGGTTGGAGCGAGAGGACATCATCCAATTTATTTTTGATTGTGATCAGCTTGGAGTTAGCGAATACTCCCGGGGGTTTCAGTATCAGATGGTCAAGCTCAAGGAAATCCTGGGTAATTTTATAGAGCAGGAGGAAGGCCGTGACTTGATCGAATTTAAGAGAGAGGGGCGCTGCAAAACCTTTTACCGTTTGAACCCAAAAGTATTCCGGGCCGGGGTCATCTCACCTGACGCCGAGGAGGTGCGCGGTGCCTAAACCAAGGAGTGCCTCCCGGCTTCCCATCAAAGTGCCTCATCCTCTTGATCTCCACGAAGCGACGCAGGAGGTAGCCAGCTACATCCGGAGGGGAGACACATCGATCTTCGAGCCGGTACCCACGGGGTTTCCGGTTCTCGATCGACTGCTGGGGGGCAGCGACGAGATGCCGGGAGGCTTTTATCCTGAAGACCTCTGGCTGCTGGCCGGCACCCAGGGAGTAGGGAAAACCTCTCTGGCGCTGCAGATGGCGCATAACATGGGGAAGAAGGAAAACCTGGCGATCTTCATCTGCTACGAACATAATCCCATCACGCTCTGGGAAAGGATGATCTGCCAGGCGTCGGGGCTGGAGGGCGGAAAGGGGTATGGCCGGGATGACTCCCGGCGGATCCGGATGGCGGATCTGCGCCGGGCTTACCGGGATATGATAGCTTCTCATTCAGGAAAGGAGCTGGGGCGGGAGAAGCTGATTGATGAACTGCTGCAATATTTCCCCCATCCGGAAAAAATCTGGGCAGAATTCTCGAAAGCCGCCTCTCAGGTTTGGCTGATTAAAGGAGATCCTTTATATACAACCCCGGACGCGATTGAAGCCTATGTCAAGATGGCGAAAGAAGAAGGCTACAGGCGGATGGTGCTCTTTGTCGATTATGTCCAGCGAATTCCTGTAGCTCCTCAATACGGCCGCCTGCTGGATACTGTAGAGAGGATTGAGTTTTCTCTGCGGGCGTTGAAGGGAATGGCTATGACGCACATGATCCCGGTGGTGGGGATCAGTGCGGCGGACGCAGAAGGCCTGCGGCAGGGGCGGGTCCATCTTGAGAATATGTGGGGCAATGCCACCATGCAGTATGAACCGGACGGGGCCCTGGTTCTGAACCGGGACAGACCGCAACGGGGGGTGGAGCAGGTACGGCTTTCGATCGAAAAATCCCGCCGGGGAAAAAGCGAAATTGAGCTCCGGTATCCGTTCTGGGGAAGCATCTACAGGTTTGGATCTCAGGGTGATCTTGTACCAGCAGAGGAGAGCTGGCAGAAGGAACGGGGTGCTGTGCTGGCTGCGGACCCCGATCGAGAAGGGACGGCAGAACCCAGCGAGGAGCAGAAGAGATGACGATCCTGCTTGGGATTTGGAGCGAAGCTCATCAGGCGTATGTGTGCTGGACCCGTTCGCCGGAGGAGGCGATGCACCACTGGCGCAGCCGGGGATATCAGCAGCCGTATGAAAAGATGGTGCTGGTTGTCTCGCGGGGCAGGGAACGCGAACCGATTGGTGAGAGGATAACGACAGCGGGTTACAGTAAGGAGACCATCCAGCAGCAGCTGCTTGAATTAGATATTCTAGAACAAGAAGGGCTCTGGGGTTTTGGGGTCAGACGGTATTTGTAGGAGAGATGGAACATGTTCCTTCGCAGCTTTTCACTTTCACCCACCATCAACCTGGTTCTGAAAACTGGGATCAGCCTGCTGCTGATCTATGCGGCTGTGATCGATGTTCAAAAGCGGGAAGTGCCGTACACAGCCGGGATTGGATTGATGCTGTTCGGGGGGTTCACGCTGATCTGGAACCAGCACTGGCTGCTGTCTGTGTTTTATTTTTCCGCCGTGATCGGCAGCCGCGGGGGAGTGTTTGGATTGATTCCCGTTGTGATTGGGCTGGTGGTTTTTGCAGTTCCCGGGCTCATGGCCGAGGCTTATCCCTTCATTGTGTCCATTCTGTTTGTGATCACCATGTTCGGGTTCAAGGCCATCGGTGCAGGGGACGCGGTATTGGCTTTTGGGTTGCTGGCAATCGCATATGAGAGCAGGGAGTGGATGCCGCTGGTGCTGCTGGTGTCAAGCCTGGTGGGTGTGATCCCGCTGCTGTGGAAGCGAACGCCCCAAGAAATCTGGGAAAGAACCAGAAACATCCTGGCTAATTTTGGAAAGATTGAGCAGGACGAGGAGGCGGTTCTCTTCCCATGGGCAGTCATCGCGGCCGTGATCGGGCTGGTCTATGTCTGGGTGATACGAGGGGAGATATTGTAATGGCGGATAAGAAACGGTCACTGCTCATGGGCCTGGTCTACGGCCCGTTGTTTGTGCTGCTGGTGGCAGGGGTTCTGCTGTTTACCGATGTGCTGGAAGTGGGGGAGGGGAATGTGGGAATTGACTTAAGGACCCAGTCATCGGACGGGCAACAGCAGTCGCGGAGGAAGTTGGGGCAGAGGAGGTTGATTTTTCAGAATATGAAGCGAGCAGCCAGGCGTATCAGGAAGCACTTGCGCAGCAGGAGGAAGATTGGTTTCCGAGGAACGCTGTCGTGGAACCGAAAGGGGCAGAGGGTGGGGAGTATCCCAATGCGCCGCTGCCGGTCTACACTTCTTATCCCGGGAAGGATTTTGTCACGGAGGCAGGGGAGACCTACGAAATCGACCGGACCTGGATTGGGGATCTTGCGGTAGGCGCGGAGGTTATCCTGGAAGATGTGGGCGCCCAGGGGGAGTGGTGTTTTGTGACCGACGAGACAATCGGCGGATGGGCTTCATCGGGCTGGGTTTGGTGTTACAGGTTGTTTCATTCCGTGAAGAGGATCAAAAATTTCGTTATTACGTATAGGCTATATCAATAAACACAAGCGAGGAATGAAAACGCTAGTGGGAGAAATTACGATTATGACACAAAAAGCGATGATAGAAGAGACTTAGGGGGCAACCATAAGTACACAGGGTACTGGGCTGGGGAAGACAACAGGAAGGAGTAAAACCTCACAAGACATAGAATGACATACACCTTACTGATCCAAGTTACCCAATATGGAATCGAGCCCTTAACCTTCTGATTAAGAGTATTGCTTTTTCACTGATATACCTTATATGTGGCAGTATACATTATATATAATCCTATATCTGGGGGTATTTTTTATATGTAGGGCTAACCACTCCAGACCTAGTCCCCCGTATTGAATTAGGTGAATTACAGGTATGGACCTGGAACTGGAAGTGTTGATCAGCTGTTGAATTGCTAAAATGGTGGATACTAGATCCAGCACCAGCTATTGCTGCGAAATATTTTCTCGTAGGTTCCGTCGAGGATTGATATGAAAACGTGTAGAGCAATCGATTCTTTGTCACATTGATGATTCCCAATATTTGAGGACTCATTTCGTCCAGTTAGTTGGCTGATTTTAAGAGAAAAATGGATCAGTCAAATACAGGAGGCATTGTGATTGAGGAGAGTCGTGTCCATCAAGACAGCGTAGGTTCGCTTAAGATGCAGGTCTATTCCAAGGTAAAATGGGTACATGGCGTTCCTCCTTTTCTTTACTGAGCTGAGTAGATACTTCTCAGTCTAGCATATTGGGGGAACGCTTTCATCCTATCACAATTTATTCTACACTCTCTAAAGATTGTTCTGAATGTAATCTCTTTAATCTAATTGGTTATAGATTGATTCGTGATAAAGGCGTTTTACCTTTCCCGGGGTAAAACCAGATCTATCCAGACCTAAACAAATCCTTTCAAACTCCCTTTGACTGAACCGATCTTCTCTTAGGATTAATTCCCCCTTTTCTTTCTTCTCCTCAAGCACTTCCACAGAAACTATTTGCGATAAGCGATATTTAACATACGAGATCCTATTTATAAATTCAGGAACTTCCTCACCAGGATGTAGAATCGTCGTTTCATCATATTTGCTCCCCCCTCTTACTGTCGACACGCTAACAATAATTGTGTCTCCATTAAATTCTACTGGATCTAAAATGACAACAAAAAGATGGAAAACTGGGTTTCCATCTTGGTCAATGTATGTCTGAATTAAAAAACAATCCCCTGGGTAAAAAGACATTAATTACACCGCAAATATCGCCTTTATTCGTTCTTCTTCTTCTAATTCTTCTTCAATTTGAGCAACTTCTTCTTCACTATAGTCAAGTACTTTCAATAATTTTCTCAGATCCGTTGGAATAGAGGATCCTTTAGGGTCCTCATATTCCGGCAAGCGATGAGTATAGTCAGCTAATTCAAATTGATCCATATGGCCGAAGTGCGAATAAATTTTGTGAAGTAACTCCAGCTCATTATCAGACAATTTATCAATCAGGGGCTGATCTTTGATAAACTCTAGCTCAAATTGGTCGCAAGGCGAGAACACTTGTGACCAATAAGTATCTGTAAAACCCATTTCCTGTTTAATCAACCGATAAGTCGTGCTTAACACCTGTCCGTTATCCATAGAAACATAATGGTCATACGTAATAGGGCGCGCCCATTTCTGATATGACTCTCTATCTGCTAAATACAACAACTTTAACAGTTTCATATAATTTATTTTCCCCCCTTCTAATTCTGTTAAAACAGATGCTGCTTCTGTTGTTTTTTTAATGTCAAATCTAAGACTTGTCATCAATTTTTCCTCCCGGGCTCCCGTACTTTTACTCAATCATTGATGACTATTCAATGTGTTTAATAGAGTTTTCTAGTAACATTATATAACAAAGGTTACATTTAAGGCTAAGTCTAAAATTAAGTATTTGTAAAGAGAAGGGGGCTGAGAACTTACAGATTCGGTTAAATTGGTTTTTTTACCCCCCCCCCAAGGATAATTGTCAAACCGCTTTTATATAGCTTACCTTTCGTTTTGTCAAAAAATAGACCCCAGTTTCTCAAATTCCCTGAATGCAATCTACTTATACTGAACCCTTCAAAATAAGTTGTTTCCCTCAGTCATTGGTAATATCTCTTCAGGGTCAAGGAATATCTTATCCCGTTTTAATTCGTTTTCTCCCTAAGCAGGCTATTATCTCATAGGATATTTTTATAGGGGTTAGTGCCATAACAATTTTGGGATTTTGGTAGTTGATGAACAGCCAAGTCCTGATTGACGGTTACTGAAAACAACCATAAACTTATAATCAGGGTGTAAACAGCTTTATTGCCTCAAGCGGTTATTATTGATCTTATTGAAGCCTGAGCTATCTGGAGAAGGCAACCAAGTTTTTTGATAAGCGGAAATTGAATATAGTTTAGCAAGAATTTTTTCTTGGGAGTAAGGTTATGAAATTCATGCATATAGCGGACGTCCACCTGGGATATCAACAGTATGGAGTGGGGGAAAGGTTCAATGATTTCAGCAGGGCATATCTATCTTTGGCAGAACAGGCAGTTGTAGAGAAAGTCGATTTTCTTCTTCTGGCCGGGGACCTTTTTCATAACCGGTCCATGGAGCCGCTGTCTCTACAGGTGGCTATTCGTGGGTTAGAAAAGCTCAAGGAGGCGGGTATCCCGGTTTTAGCCGTAGAAGGAAATCACGAGAAAGCTTTTTATCGTGATCAGCAATCCTGGATGGAATTTTTAGACAGTATGGGATATCTAAAACTTCTGAGCCCCCGATTTGAGGAGGGGGAAGCTGTTATCGAACTTTATGGAGACCAAAGAGGGGCATATATCGATTTAGATCAAGGTGTCCGGGTGTATGGAATGAAATATTTCGGGGCCTCAACAAGCAGGGCAGTAAAAAGCTTTGCTGAGAGTTTGAAGAAAGTTGATCACAGCCATGTGGACTATACAATTTTGATGATGCATGCTGGGCTGGAAGGGCAGTTAGCATACACCGGCCGGTTGAAGCATAATGATGTCGCGCTTTTCCAGGCGAAGGTTGACTACGTAGCCTTAGGGCATATACACAAACCTTATGAAGTCGATCATTGGATCTATAACCCGGGATCTCCAGAGACCTGCAGCATGGAGGAGGTCTCCTGGCCTGAAAGAGGCTATTATCTGGTGGAAATAACCCCGGAGGCGGAACACAAACACCAAGCTGCTCTGAAGGCTGCGGCCAGAAGAAAATTCTATCGCTTCCGCCTGGGAGTGGATGGGTTCAAGACCCCCAATGAAGTCTATGATGCTGTTAGAGCATTAATTGAAGATCGGCAAGATCAACTCGTAGATTCTAAAAACCCCGTGGTGGAGCTCAGATTGGGGGGAATATTGCCATTCAGCCGGTACGATTTGGACCTCGAGTATATCAAAGGTTTGCTGGAAGAAGCTTGGGATCCATTGATCGCAAAGGTCAAGAGCAACATCACCCCCGCAGAATTTGAGATCACAGCAGATCGGGAAAGCAGTCGCTCAGAGCTTGAGCGAAATGTGCTGCAGGAATTATTTGAAAGGGACAGTCGCTATCGCGAGCAATCGGAAGGCTGGGCAAGGGGGGCAGTGGATTTGAAGCGTTTGATCCAGGAGGGGACCTCGCCAGAGCTGATTGTAGAGCATGTTGCCCAGCTGAAAAAAGAACTTGAAAAAAGAACTAATGAAGGGGGAGAACTGAGATGATGATCATTCAGGTGGACCTGGAAAACTTCAAAAGCTACGAAGACGAATCTGTTTTATTCACTCCTGGAACCAACGCGATTTCTGGAAAAAATGGAGCTGGCAAAAGCAGCATCCTGGAATCGATCGGATTTGCCCTTTTTGGCTATGCCCCGTATACACAGGACCAGCTGGTCCGGGAAGGCGAAAAAACAGCCACGGTGACCGTACATGTTGCCGGAAAGGATGAAAGGATTTATCAGATTGTACGAAAATGCGGCAGCTACAGCCAGCAATATGTCTACGACCCGGAGCTGGAAGAAAAAATCGTTGATGGGGTCCACGACACGGAGAGCTGGTTGAAAGAATTTCTGGGTCTTGAGCCGGGAGATGATCTCTCATCGCTATTTCAGGATGCAGTAGGGGTACAGCAAGGAAGGCTGACATCTGTATTTTTGGAGACGGCAAGCATCAGGAAAAGCACGTTTAATCCCCTTCTGGGCGTGGATGAGTATGAGAACGCCTGGAGTAAATTACGGGAATCACTTAGGCACCTTGATGACAGGATCCAGGATCAGGAAACTCAGATCGCGGGTTTTGAGGGAGAGTTAAAAGCCCTTCCAGGTTTAAATCAAGAGAAAGAAGAATTTCAAAATAATCTGACCCAGGTCGAGAAAGAGCTGGAAGAGAAAGAAGCAGATCTTGATAATGCCACGGAAAAGAAGGATGCACTTGAACGCTTTAAGCAGGAGCTTGATGAAAAGAAGAGCACGCTGGTCAAAATGGAAGCTGAGGTTGATAAAGCTGCAACAAATTTATCCAACGCGGAAGAGGCTTTAAAGGAGTCGAAAAAGGCTCAAGAGGTAGTGGCGGAAGTTGAAGCGGGACATGAAGCCTACCTGGAAAACCAGAGAATTCTTTCTGGTCTGGAAGAGAAGAGGAAAATCCGTGATGAGCTCAAGGACAACCTGAGCAAACATCGATCTGACCTGCGATTGTTGGAGCAGCGGCTGGAGCAGGAACAGAAAAAACTTACTGAGATCAAGGAGGCCGAAGAAGAGCTGGAAGCGATCAAGCCTCAAGTGAAGCTGGAAGATGATCTTCAGGAGAAACTTTCCCAGATTGAAAAAGAAATTTCTATAAAAGAAAGGGAAGTTGAGGAATACCAGCAAATCCAGGCAGAAATCGACGATCTTCAAGACAAACAAGAAAATCTGCAGCGGGAGATTGAAGTCAAGAAACAGAAAGAAAAATCGCTCGAAGAAAAACGAATCGAGAAGAAGAAACTTCAAGAAAATTTAGATCAACTTGTAAAAAAGATTGCAGAAACGAAGGCAGCCCGGGAACAGGTGGAAGCAAAAATCACTGCCCTGGGTGAAGAATCGGCTGTTTGTCCGGTATGTGAGGAGCCTCTAACTGAAGAGCACAGGGCAGAATTAACGGCTAAGTATGATGACCAGGTAGATGATTTAGAAGATCACCTTGGCCGGATGAGAAAAGAAGAACAGGATCTAAAAGAGTCAATCCTTCAGAAAGATAAAGAGCTGAAAAAAATTGAAGATGTTATCAAAGATCTTCCCCGAGAAAAAGAGCTGAAGGAAGTCGAAGCGGCCCTGGCGGATAAAAGAAAAAACCTGGAAGAATTGGCTGATGCCGGGAATGAGTTGAAAGAAGCCGAAAAACAGAAAGAGGCATTATCTCAACAATTAAACGAGCTTGATGAACCCGGATCCAGAAAAGCTCAATTAGCCGCAGCAATAGCGGGGAAAGATGAAATTGTGGAGACGGTTGTAAGGCTCGGCAATGAGATCAAGGAAGAAAAACAGGCAGTTCATGAACTTGATGAGCAGCTGAAGGAACACCAGTCTCTTGATGAAGAACTAACTGCAGCTCGAGAGGAAGTAGAAGCTAACAAGGCGGACCATAATAAATATCTGGAGAATTCCAGGTTAGCTGAATCTCTCCCCAAGCGAGAAGAACAGGTTCAAGAATTGAAAGAAACACTTAGGACCTTGTCAGAAAAACTGGCAGAAACAAAAGAGAACTTTGCTGAACTGGAAGAAGGGTATGACCCTGAAGAATATAAAGAGCTGGTTGGGATATTCAATGCCTTGCAGAAGGAAGTATCTGCAAAAAAGGAAAATAGAAAGCACCTTACCAGGAGTCTGGAAAAAGCAGAAAAAGAGATCCAGAGGTTAGCGGTTGTTCAAAAGGAGATGCGGGAAGCTGAAGAAAAACAGGAAGAGTTTGAGGCTTTACGTGATCTGCTAAGTTTCCTGCGAAACACTTTGAGAGAAGCTGGACCGGAGATCACCAAACGCCTGGTGGGTTTGATCTCCATGGAAGCTGAAAACTTTTACCGGGAAATGATGCAGGACTACAGCTCACGCCTGCAGTGGACTGACGATTATGATATTCAGCTGATCACAGATGGCCGCACCAGGCATTTCCCCCAGCTCTCCGGCGGAGAGGGGATGGCGGCTGCTCTGGCTGTCCGGCTTGCTTTGCTCCGAGAAATTTCGGGATTTGACATTGCCTTCTTTGATGAACCAACCGCAAACCTGGATGAGCAGCGGCGGGAAAATTTATCGGAACAAATCATGAACGTGAAAGGTTTTTCCCAGATCTTTGTCATCAGCCATGATGATACGTTTGAAAAAGATACGGATAACATGATCCGGATTGTGAAAGAAAACAATCTAAGCAGAGTGGAGGTTTAATGCTTCATCGTGAAAAAGCTCTGGCAGCTATTGAGGCAAAAGCCGAACAATTCAATGGCTATGAGATTCAGATAAATGAAATCCTGGGGTCCTACTATCAGGATCTATCTGCCCTGGGGAAGATGAGTCAGGCAGAGCTTACTGAAAAACTCAAAGATCACCCGTGGCCGGGGGCCCTGCCTACGGAAGAACAGGATCAACACGAAAGTTTGATTGTATCCTTTCCCAGTCGTTGGGATTCTCACCAGCAGGCCCGTTCCTGGGCGCTGGAAGTATTGTCAGATACCTGCACAATGGCTGTAGATGGCTCCCAGATTACTCCCACAAAAGATATCTCCTTGCCGCTCGGGGCAGTTCAGGTTGGTTGGTTTGTGAATCCACACAGCAGAGACAAGAATTATGTCAAGGACATTTCGTTTGAAGTGTTTTCCCCCGAAGAACTGATGGATAGTGAAGAGGGCAGTGGGTTCCCGGATTGGCGCATTAATATGGCCCGATTCCAGGGAGAGTGTCTCCAAGCTTCTGTCCTGATGAAAAAGTATCAGGAAGAAAAGAACAAGCCGGTGTGCTTTTTTGACGGATCCCTGATACTTTCATTTATCCAACAGATGCAGCCTGTTCACCAGCGGCAATATTTAGAAGCAGTCCTCAAGTTAATAGAGACCTCAAAGGAAACACAGGTTCCGCTTATTGGATACATGACCCCACTGAAAAAAGGTCAAAGAGTCTGATAATTTAGGGTGCTGGGCTCTG
>CAZTWV010000053.1:0-20394 GCA_964618295.1 uncultured Anaerolineales bacterium
AAGAGCGCTGCGTTGACATCGCAGAGGTCGTTGGTTCGAGTCCAATACCGCCCACAGGTTAAAACCACCCTCAACCGGGTGGTTTTTAGTGTTAAGCTCGGAGTTTAGCTGAAGTGCTAAATCTCGCTGGTAGACACCAGCTTGCCTCCCCCGTCAATCGAGCGCTGGGCGGCAGTCACCATCCGGAGCGACTCGTGTCCGGCGGCAGCCCCCACCAACGGCGCTTCACCGTCCACAAAGGCCCGCAGCTGCCGGACCAGCTCCCGGTCCGCGCCGAAATGGGAGGATTCAAAATCTTTTGTGCGGCAGTCAATCTCCTCCCGTCGCTTCATGAAAGAATCCCAGACTTCCAGGGTCCCGGTCTGGCGCGTAAGCAAAATTTTTCCCTCGGTCCCAATCAGCTCCAGGGTCTCCTGGTCAGGCGCTTTCGGACCCCAGATGCACAGGAACAGCGAGGCTTTGACCCCATTCTGGTAATCCACGGTTACAAAGCAGTGATCGGTCAGATCTACCCCGGGGGCGAAGACACAGGTGTCAACCCGGTCCTGTTCCCGGTCCCCGGATTTCCAGCTGGGAGGGACCGTTTTGATCCCCAGCTCTTCAAAGTCCGGATCTTTAAGAAGATGGTAAGGGCAGTCTTCCTCACAAACGAAGCAGCCCGCCGGGGGATTTTCCCGGGGGGCGAAAGCCGGGCTCTGCCCGCCGATGCCGTGGATCTGGCGCCAGGGGCTGCCCGCGAACCAGTTCAGCACGTCGAAATGATGGGAGGATTTGTCATTCAGCGCCCCACCGGACCATTGATTCCGGCGGTGCCAGGTGTGGTAGTAGCGGGTATAGGGGATCACCGACCTGAGTTGAATCATCATCAACTGCCCGATCCGACCGGACTCCACAATCTCTGCCGCCCGGATCCAGGTTGATTCATAACGCCGAGTGAAGCCCATCAGCAGCGGGTTTTCCGTTTCCCCCTCAGCCTGCAGGATGGCGTGGGAATCCTTCAACTCAACTGCAATTGGTTTATCGAGGAAGACTTTTTTGCCAGATTTCAAGGCATATTCCGCCGGCTCGCGGTGGATCCAGGTCGGGGTGGTAATCAGGATCAAATCGACAGCGGGGTCATCAATCAGCTTTCTGTAGTCCGTGTAGCGCTTGATCCGGCCCAGGCGCAGGTTCTTGACCGCTGTCAGCTGCAGCAGGGCTGTCACCTCCTGCATTCTGACTTTAGATGGGTCGCAGATTGCCCGCAGCTCCATCCCGGTCTCTCGTCTCTTTTCGATAATCCGCGGACCCAGGACCAGGCCGCCCCGCAGGCCGGAGCCAATGATGCCAACACCGATGCTCATTCCTCCACCTCCTCATGCAGGTCCAGGATCTTTTCCTCCAGCTCCCGCTTGTAAGCACCGCGTATCGGGTACAGCAGCAGGATCGCTGCTCCGATCAAGTAAGCAAACCCGGGAATCAAGCCCGAGTAGAGGCGAATACCACGCAGGGCGGATTCGGCCTGGTTCAGGAAAGGCAGACCGCCGTTGGCTTCCCGGGTGATAAAGCCGGTGGCTTCAAGGATAAGGGGAGGAATGGCAATTGCCAGGGACTGGGCCGGCTTGGTAAGCAGGGCATTGGTCCCGAAGAAAGCCCCTTCCCGGCGCTGTCCTGTCCACAGTTCATCCTCATCAATCGCCTGGGAGAGCAGGACATAGGTTAGAGCTTCCGGACCGCCCATCCCGAACCCCGCCAGGGCCAGACCGAGGGGAATCAACGAAACCGGCAGGAAGAATACTGAAATCAACCCCAGGCCGCCCAGGACCAGGTAGATCTGCTGAGCTGCCAGCACTCCAACCGCCCGGCGGACATAGGTAGTGAGGGCAATCCCGATAATCATGGGAACCAGCAGCCAGGCCATCAGCAGAATGCCGTTCATATTCAGCAAATAATCCGCCAGATAAAAGACAGCCCCCATGGTTACGGCCTGAACGAAAATCCGCATGAAGTTCCCTCCGATGATCACCAGGGCTGACTTACTGCTGAAGGTGAAGCCCAGATAATCCCGGAAGCTGATTTTCAGTTTGCCCCGGGTCAGAGCCGGGCGCTCCTGGATCTTATAAGACAGCAGCAGGATCAAAGCCCCGCCCAGCAGCCCGGCCGCCAGCATCGCCAGGCGCATCGGGGTCAGGGGTTCTCCCCCCTTGGGGCGGAATATCTGGGGCACCACGAAACCGAGCACAAAACCCACCAGATTGAACAGCGCCGTGGACATCTGCAGCGCGGACCGGTCCTCCTCGTACTCCGACAGTTCTGGAAGCAGGGCGGACTGCACCAGGCCAATGATCGTAAAGCAGGTATCATAGAGCAGCATGGTGACCAGCATCCAGACAAAAATGACCGGTTTATCGGCCCCGGTAGGAACCATCCAGACCAGGAAAAAGGTCAGGGCCAAAAAAGGAGCAGTGAACCGCAGGTAGGGGATCCGCCGACCGAGTTTGGAGCGGGTGTTGTCAGTCACATAGCCAAAGAGCGGGTCATTGACCGCATTCCAGGCCGCGTAAATGATGGAGGCGATCGAGATCCAGCGGGCACTCAGCCCCAGGTAGTCCTGATAAAAAATCGGCAGGGTGGTGCCGTAAATCCCGGCGATCAGGGCCAGGCCCATCGAGGCCAGACCCCAGTAGAGCAGGGTGACGGGTTGAATGCGTTCCAGTTTCATGCTACCTCCTGTAGCGGATGGGAGATGACCAGGCCCAGTGATTGTTCCGCTGCCGGACCCGCAGGTAATAGGTCCCGCCGGGACCATCATCGTTAATCATGCCGGTCAGGGTTAATTCTTCCAGAGGCAAAAACCGGGAAATCCGGACTGCCCCGGACAAAAAACCGCCCAGATGGAAAGACTGCGATCCCCTGACCAGCTCAGATAAAGGATAGCGCCGTTCCACCCCGTTGACTGAAACCTCCAGAACAGCGTCTCCATCGTGGATGATTTCCAGGCCGCAGCCCTGGGTGGCCGCGGTAGAGCTGGTAGGATTGCCCCGGGTGGTGGTCCGAAAAACAAAATAATCCTCCCCGCGGCCGGTGATCTCGCTCAAACGGTACCCACCCTGATTTCTGTCCAGTGGGTCCACGGTGTCCCGGCCCCGGAATTTGGGATGGATACCGGTCAGCTCACCGCCGTCCACCGACAGCCGCACGTCCCACTCCTGCTGGACGTCTTTCTCGCCCCAGCCGAGCTCGACCCGCAGCCGGCCCCGCTCCGCAAGCCGCGGCTGCTGCATCCCGGGACAGAACCGGTGGATCACGCTGTTATCCTTCAGGATTTCCAGAGAATCCAGCGGTGCTTCCCCTTGAATTGAATAGCTCAGCTCCCTCTGGCCGCCGCCCGTAATTTCCGAACCCATATCCGCTCCATTTACAGCAAAGGAAACTTCAATCCGGTCCCCTGACAGGGCCCAGGTCCGCCGGGCCAGCAAGGCTTCCCAGAGGGCATCCAGGGTCAGCTCCTCGGCCCAGACCCCGGTCAGTCCCCAGCCGTAGCTGCCGGGATGAGCACTGTGGTGGTCGGTGGATCCGGTGACCCCGAACATCATACCGGCTGCCAAGCCGGCCTGCATGGTTTGACCGGAGGAGCGGGGCCCCATGGTATGGAGGTAAGGGAACGGAGCCGCATCAGATTCGCTGCAGCCGTGCATCGAGATTATCTCCACCAGCGGACTGGCCGTCCCGTCAAACAGGTCCCAGTTGAGGCCCCGGAAGCCGCGGGCGTAGCCGATATGGTGGGGAAGCAGGAAAACCTCTCTCCCGGAATCTCGGGCCTGGGCCTGGAGCTGTGAAAAATCACGGGGGATAAACATGGTCTCCGGAGCTTTCCGGTGGTAGATTACCCGATCCCCCGCCTCAAAGAAATGGGCTTCGTAGGAGGGAAAAGCAACAAACTTTCCAGTAAGAGAGGCAGCCTGGTGGGCGGAAACAAAATCAGACCAGCCTTCCGCCATGCGTTCAAAACCCCTCAAGTGGTACTCCCGGACATCAGCAGGCATATTCCTGGAATCCAGGTCAGGCCAGGAAGAATGTCCGGTCACACTGCAGAAATCCAGCTGCAGCCGGGCATTGTGCAGGGCGTCCTCCAGCGAACCATGCCCATAGCTGGCACCGCAGTGGCTGTGGATATCGCCGTAATAAGCTTGCATTGAGAAAGTAGGCTCCCGGGGTAATTTCAAATATTTATTGTGAGGATTGTAACACCTGAGGAAGATATCGAGGATATTTTTTACGGCCTGCTGCAGCCCCTGTCAGGGATCAGGATATCAATCATAATCTCCGCAGATCTCAACGACCATGCAAGCTCCCAGGCCGGTTAACTGTCAAATATCGATAACCAAGGAGATAAATATGAACCTTTTAGAAATCATCCACATCCAAGGAACCCCGGAACAAATCTGGAAAGTGATCACCGATATTGAGGGTTCTGGTAACACCATCAGCGCCATCCAGGATATCACCATCCTGGAAAAACCCGCAGCAGGTTTGGTTGGTTTAAAATGGGAGGAAACCCGGGAAATGTTCGGATGGGAAACCAGGGAGGTGATGCGGATCCCGGATCTGGAGGAAATGAAATCAAACCAGACCCGGGTCGAGAACAACGGTACTGTGTAGATCTCCAGATTTTCAATCCAGGGAACGGGGCAGGGATTGATCCTCACTATGGAGATGATGGGCCAGAATCGAACACTGAGTGCAAGAATCATGGCTTTCCTGACCGGTTTCCTGTTTAAAAAGCGACCTTACAGGCAATCCACCAGGACCTGGAGGATATCAAGCCAGCGGTTGAATTGAAGAATCAATAACGATTTGCCTGAATTCCACTCCCCTGAAAAATATCGGTTCCAGGAATAAGAACAAGAAAACAAAGCCAGGAATAAAAAGTTACGTGGAACTGGAACAAATGCTTCTCTTAACAATTTACCCTGGTACAGGAATTATCTCTCACCGGTTCTTCTCTCTAACCCTGATAGCCTGTATTGGAAATAAAAAAAGTTAATGATTTTAATTCAGGAACAGATTTGTCTTTCTCTGGATTCCTTCTGATCATAGAAATTTTTTCACTATCTTTTGAAATTGATCAATCAACAGAATCCATACTTCGGGAAATAAAACACGATCCTTAACTCAACGCTAACAAAACCTTTACAAATCTTCCATATTCAAAAACAGTAATCTGCTGTATATTTTCTCCAGTTATTCATACTTACAGGATTGGTAAGAAAAAGAACATAAGCATGCAAAAAATACCCCGCGGTTTTATCCTCCCCAGTGCTGGTCTTACGCTATCCAAAAAACAATTAAAAAAATTTCAGGCGATCAACCACCCTCCCAGGTTTGGTGATGTTGTTTTCGGTGAAGTTGATCGGATTGGTCAGCATTCATCACTGGAAAACGTGTCTGGAAGGATCCACACCATTCACCGGGGGACGCGAGCGATCTTTGTATTTGGCAACCGCTATGCTCCAGATTACTATGAAGGTACTCTTCCAGAAGGATTTCAACCGCAGGTAGATCTGCTGGCTCGTTCTGGGATGATTGGAATTGTCCGTACAAAAAAGGAAATTATTAAGGATCCCACCCGGGTAAATATTCTCGGGTATGTTGTTGATGAGGCTGGTAAAATCCTAAATACCCTGAATTTCCCCAAAATTCAACCCAAACTCACAGAAAAAAAATACCCCCGCTCACCGCTGATCCTGGTAGTTGGTTCCTCAATGAACTCGGGAAAAAGTATGGCTGCCACGGCTTGTGTTTGGACTTATTATTCCCTCAAACAAAAAGTCCGAGCTTCCAAGGTAACAGGCACTGCTAGCTTGAAGGATATCCTGAGTATGAATGATGCAGGGGCAAACCCATATAATGATTTCTCTTACCTGGGATATCCATCCACCTATTTAATCCCCGAGGAGGAATTAATAGCAATCTTCAACAATCTGGATTTGAGTTATGCAAACAATCCAAATAACTACTGGGTAGTTGAACTTGCCGATGGAATTCTTCAGCGGGAAACTTCCATACTTCTTTCCTCTCCTGACCTCCAGAAAAGAATCTACCGTCTGATCTTCTGTGCCAGCGATGCTTTCAGTGCAATTGGTGGAATAAATATTCTCAGAGATCATTTTAATCTTGTTCCTGATGCAATCTCCGGGATCTGTTCCTCGTCACCATTGCATATCCGTGAACTGCAGTCTATAGTTGATATTCCAGTATTTAATTCTGCAAAACCTGATCTGGAGATCCTCAAGCCACTGCTGCTTATGAAAAGCAGATCAATCAATAATCACTGATCGCACAAACTCAGTTACCAGATAAGATCGACGTTGGAAATTTACTGGCGAGATTGATTATTTTCCCTTTCCGTACCACCTGCGGCCAGCATATTTTCCTTCGGCAGGAATTGATGGTACAGCACCGCTCTGACATAGAGGATCATCAGCAAATCAAGCCCAATCGCTGACCAGGAGAATAATAAGGGTCTAGCGGCTGTTCAGGGCTGGCTGCGAGGGCAGCTGCTGCAAGCCGCTGGATGTCGAAGCCTTGTTCAAACACCTCAAACCGGAGGACTGCCTGGATGTCCCCCTGCCGGAAACTATTCAAATGGGCCATGTTCACCTCCATGTCCGGGATCTGTCCGAAGCGGTTATTTTTTTCCATCAGGTGCTGGGGTTCGATCGAATGGGGCAGGATGACTCGATCGGAATCGGTTTTGTCTCGGCGGGAGGTTACCACCACCATATCGGACTCAATATCTGGCAGGACCGGGGCCCTCCACCTCCGAAGGAAAATTGCCTTTGACTGCGGCATTTCCAGGTCGAGCTGCCCCATCAAAAAGCGCTTGAAACTATCCTGGCCCGGATAAAAGAGAATGGACTTCCAATTCAAGAACAGAAAAGCGGAGTCCTGGTTCGTGATCCTTCCCGGAACGGGATCCTACTGGTAATCAACGAAAACCGTCCCAGCTAAGCTCGGCGGTCTATCTAATAAACCAGTCCAGACTCCAACAAATGTCTAATCCGGCCCGTACCACATCCGCGCCAGCAGGTTGTCCTTCCGAAGGAATTGATGATAAAACGCCGCCCCGACATGGAGGGCGATCAGCAAACCCAGCCCGATCGCTGTCCAGAAATGGATGGCCGGGGTCCAGCGGCTGATCAGCGCCGACGGCGCGGGCAGCGGCAGGGAAGTCAGATTGTATGAAAGCGCCAGGATCATCCCGGTCAGGGGCATCAGGATCGCCAGGGTGTACAGCAGGTGGTGAGTGGCCACGCCAATCGTGTCAAGCAGGGGATGACCGGCACTGGCCGGTTCCGGGCGCGGACTGCGGCTTCTGATCAGGATCCGGACCAGCATCAGCAGCAGCACTGAGCTTCCCAGGAACATGTGCCAGTTGATAATGATTGGATAGGTTTCAAAGGACGAATTGCGGATCGAAAAACCCAGTATAAAAATGGCACCCAGCAGCAGCGCAATCAGCCAGTGTAAGCTGACCCACAGCGGGGAATATCGTTTTGGATTTATATTCGTCATCAGAACCCTCCTACCTTAGGTGCACTAATCTGACGGGTTTCCTCACAGAATTCTTACCACCGGAGGAAGCTGATGTTCTCTTCCCCGGTCAGAATTCTTCAAACAGGTTCCGCCATCTGAAAGCGTTCTTCATGGCCCAGCCGGGCCTGCAGCAGAAAGAAACCTCCGATGGCAGCGGCGCAGATCCCGGCCCCGATGTACCACAGCAGGAAGGGATTATAATTGTCCAAAATTAATCCGGCTGCGCTGGGACCGACTATGGACGGTAGACCCCAGGCTACCCCGTAGACCGCCAGGTAGCGGCCCCGCATATCTTCTGGAGCAAAGTTAGCCGCCAGGGCGCTTGAGGTGGGCATAATAATCATCTCCCCCACCGTGATCACAATCAATGCCACGGCAAATAACCAGACCGCGGCCACAAAACCAAACATTCCAAAACCAATCATGTAGAAAAAGGTCCCCAGGGCCATCATTAAAAAAGGCGGCCGGTGCCGGATGGCCCGGGTGGTTGGGAACTGAAACAAGATCACCACAATCGGACTGGCGATCATCAGGATCCCGAAAATTCGGGTTGAAACCCCATGCGTATCCCGCAGAAAAACAGACAGGGTGGTGTACATCTGCTGATAGACCAGCAGCATCAGCATTGAGACCAGCAGAAAGGCCACATAGCGCAGATCCCGAGCTACTTTTCCATAACCGGCAAAGGTCCGGAGCATGGTCTCCGGCTCCCCGACTGTCTCGGGTTTGGTTTCCGGGATGGTCAGGAAAACCAGCACCGCAACCAGGCAGCTGACTACCGCATCAATCACAAACAACGCGAAGTAGCTCCGGTCGGCGATGATTCCCCCTACAATCGGACCGATGACCCAGGTCAGATTGGCCGCCACCCGCAGGATGCCGAAACCTTCCTGGCGCTGCTCCTCCGGCAGCAAATCCGCCACCATGGCCGAATGGGCCGGACCGGAGATATGCGATAAAAATCCGATCACTGCTGCCAGCGGGATCAGAGTTGAAAACTCCTCGACCAGCCCCAGGGTCAGGGTGCTGATCGCGCTGAAGACCAGACCAATCAGGATCATCCGCTTGCGTCCAAAGCGGTCAGTTAAACCGCCTCCAACCATACTCCCCAGCAGGCTGAAAGCGGATAAGATCCCCAGCACCAGACCGGCCCGGGTCATTCCTACCTCAAATTTGGCTGTGATATAGAGCGTAAAAAACGGCCAGAGCACGTTGCCGCCCAGCCGATCGATAAACATCACCCCAACCACAGTCCAAAACTTGGGGGGAAACTCCCGGTAAATCCCCCGCACACGCTTCAACATCGATACTCCAATAGCTTCCTGATTTCGAGCCGGTGGCGTAGTGAATTAGAGCCGGATCACAGATCCGCAGTACTCGCAGGTCAGGTTGTCCATCCCTCTCATTACTACCTGGTTGATCGCCCCACCGCATTCGGGGCACTGGGTGGGAGCATTCGCAACCCGTTCGGCGATTTCTTCATCAATCGGGATGGCCCGGGTCTGGTCAAAATCACCGGCTTTGGCGCGGTTCAGGAGGGAGACCCACTCATCCCCCGGCTGCCAGACCCGCAGATTAGCCTGATTTAAAACAGCCCCGCTGGCAAATTGGATTTCAATATAACTGTTCTTTCCAAGAAATCCCTCCCGGTGGGAACGAACTTCCTCGATTAAAGCGACAGGAACCTCCCAGAGCAGCTCCTGGATTTTTTCCTTCTCGGTGGCAATAAACAGCACTTTTTTGGTAGCGATTTTTTCTTTCCGCTCAAACAGCAGGCGCTGATCGGTCAGGAACAGGACCCCCTCCGGATCCGTCTTTTTCTGTTCCTCCCCTTTGGCCCAGACAGCTTTCACAGCCATAATCCCGGATTCAGTTGCCAGCAGCTCAAAAGTGGCTTCACTGAGCTCGGTCAGCATCCATTCCAGGCGGTACAGGTGGGATTTCAATTTCTGGACCTCGGAGCTGAACTGGTCATACATACCCCGGATGGTTTCCTGGGCTGCTTCAACCCGGTTTTCTAACCCTTCAGACTGGGACTGGAGGCGCTCGACCTGGGCAGCCAGCTGGCTGGTGTAGCCGGGTTCTCCGCCCAGTGCATGAATCTGAGTTTCCAGGGGACGCAGGGAACGGGTCAGTGCAGCAGCCTCCTTTTCAATCTGGGATTCCAGTTCCGGCGCAATGCCGGCCCAATCCCGCTCCAGATCGGCTGCTGTGGTTTCCAGGTCTTTTTCAAAGGCATATCCCTTCTCCCGCAGATCCTGGATGCGCCGGCCCAGCCCTTTGACCGAAGATCCCAAATCCTCAACGCTGTCCCGTATATCTGCCAGCCGGACACTGGTCTGGAATTCTTCCAGACTATCCTGCAGATCTTGAATCATTTCCCGGGTTTGTTCTGGACGACTTTTTTCAGCCATAGGATCTCCTTCTGTGTTTTTCCGATTGTTTCAATTCTACCTGATAAACAAACTGGAAGCTTGATTGATTATGAAATATCAAATTAAGAAATTGATTAACTTGACATTGTTAGATTAAAACATATGTTCTGGTTTTAGGCGAAGGAAAAGTATTCCCGATCCCTTTGATCTTAAAATTCACTCATTAGAGGCAGAGGCTTTTCCTATTTTATTCATTTTTTGTTCAAAACAATCGAACATCCGTGCTAATTTAACATTGTCAAGTTAAGATCATCTAGATAAACAGAGTGTATTTCAAACAGATATGAATTAAATCCGACTGTGGATTGATCACTGTTTAAATCAATCTTATGCTATGATGAAAAAAGTACAATCCCTGACCCCATTCTTCCAACACCCCCGTCAGATATTTTCCCTGGTGTAACAAATTCATTGTGGTTTTCGTTGTTAAAGCAGGAGTTGATCCAACCTGCTGCATCAACAACCAGATGTGTTCTGGATCATCTTCGACAAATTTTCTCTTTAACGGTTGATTTACCTGATATGTAGATCTATTAAGGCTTTTTCGACTGGTACATTTTACAAGGAGAATCTGATGTCAAAGAAAAATTTTTTGTACTTGTTTATGGCTGTTTTGCTGGCACTCGTAATTACAAGCTGTGACTGTGATAACGCTGAAACACAAGCTTTTCAAGTGCTGGTGGATGGACCGGCTCCGGGGTCGATGGTAGACACCCACCCGCTCTTTTCCTGGCATGAAAATGAAAGCTGCACTCCGGATAAGTACCGGATCTGGATTACGAATGACTGGAGTGGTGTCATCAACAGCGCTTCGGAAGACCCGGACGGGAGCGTCCTGTCCCACTCCTGGACCGGGATCATGCAGGGCGGGCTGCACGCTTACTGGCGAATGGCAGCCATGACAGATGATGAAGTCCACCGGGGTCCTTATACAGAGGAACGCGATTTTTATGTCGGACCGCTGTGTTCCGGGCAAACCCTTTCCGCTCCAGAGCTTTACCTACCGATTGATGCCGCCTGGATCAGCCACAACAAGCAGGAGCGTTTTGAATGGCATTACAAAGGGGGCTGCCTGCCTGCATCTTATGACTACGAGTTCGCGACCGATCCCGGTTTCACCGATATTATCGAAACCGGCACTACCCCGGATTACAAACAGGTTATGAAGAAGTCCTTTCCGAACTGCTCCACGCTGTTCTGGCGGGTGCGGGCTAACGACGGCACCAGCAGCGGCCCCTGGTCCGATGTCCGGCATTTCAACTGGGTCAAAGATGAAACCTGCTACCAGACCCACTATCTATCCGATGACGCCGGCCGGATTTTTGTAAAACTATTTCATGATGTGTGCGACACAACCGGGTACCATTCTGCTGGCGCTACGCTCGACACCGGCTGTGTCCAGTGGCCGGATAATATCGTCACTGGAAATACGGTCAAAGATGGATCGGATTATCTACTCTACGATTACCGGGTCGACCTGGGAGCCGGTCCCTGCCCTTCCACCGGACTCGACAGCCAGCTCTTCAATGCGGTGAAATTCTTCAATGTCTTAGCACCTGGAACGTATTGTGTTTCCATTAACAAAGACCAATCTGTCGGAAATGGTGCCGGGACCTCCAGTTTGCTGGCTGGCGCCTGGACCGAACCCCGTACCAGCGACCAGGTGGCTGGTATCACAGTCGAGCTGGGACCCGGCGTGCAGGACGTCAAGCTTAAATTTGGCTGGGATGAGTTTGATTATCCGACCCTGTATTATCCGATCCCCGAGAATATCAACTGCCGGATCGGGCCGGATACAATCTGCGATCCCTTGAGAATTCCAATGGAGGGAGAAATCCTGCCCCTGATCGCCCGCGACCAAGATACAGAATGGAAAATGACTTCTTATGATGGCCAGCAGTGCTTTGTCTATCTGCTGAGCGAAATGGTCGATCAAAACCTGGCTGACATCGGTCCCCAGCACTTTACCACGGCCGATCTGCCAGTTTTCGATCCCCAGCCGCCCTGTCCGACACCAACGCCGGAACCGAGAGAAGGCGGAACACAAAAGGCCTGCTCCGAGTTTACTATGCGCTCAACCTGCCCGACAGACCGCTGCCAGTGGGTTGATTCCCAGGCCAGAGTACCTTACTGCGCTCCAAAGTAGATTGCTAACCAGATAGTGCATCTAAATCCAATCTCCGAGGTTGGAAGAGACACAACCTCGGAGATCTGCTTATCCAGCAACCCATTGCAAATCTGAATCAAATCGAGTAGGATAATCACGGAAAAACAACTGAAGTGTTCGGATGAGCCTCAAGCGCGCTGGGTCTCAGACGTGACGATGAAAATACCACCGCCAACGCCTGGATGAGTCAGCCATCCGGCGTTTTTTTATTTTTAATCTCCCGCTTGCGAACGGGCAGGACATGAGATAGGAGCTGCATTCATGGAGCAAACACAACCTGAAAACCCGGGCTGGATAAATAGTTCTGGGCAAACAATCCGGGATAATTTTTCCAGCCTGCTGGACAGAAAACGGCTGCCGGAATCCCTGGGAATATTTCTCAGCGCGCTGCTGGTTGGCGTGGGGGCCGGTCTGGGAGCGGTCGTCTTCCGCAGATTAATTGACTTTTTCCAATGGGGTTTTTACGGCTGGCTGGGGGGACTGCTGGGAGCAATTCAACCCTATCAGCTGCTGATACTTCCAGCACTGGGGGGTTTAATTTTTGGACCGTTAATCTATCTTTTTGCCAGGGAAGCCAAAGGGCACGGCGTTCCGGAAGTGATGGAAGCCGTCGCGCTGCGGGGCGGGCGGATCCGACCCCAGGTGGCTGTGATTAAGTCCCTGGCTTCTGCGGTATGCATTGCCAGCGGGGGTTCGATCGGACGGGAAGGACCGATTGCTCAAATCGGATCGGCCATCGGATCCACGATCGGTCAGTATTTCCATCTCTCCGACGAACGCGTCAAAAATCTGGTAGCCTGCGGGGCCGCGGGGGGAATTGCCGCCACTTTCAATGCCCCGATCGCCGGGGCAATCTTCGCTCTCGAGGTAATCCTCGGCCAGCTCCATGCGGTATATTTTGGGGCGGTGGTGATCTCAGCCGTGACAGCCGATGTGATTGCCCACTACTTTGAGGGAGATCTGCGGGCTTTTTCGATTCCGGATTACAGCCTGGTCAGTCCCTGGGAGCTTCTGCTGTATGTTGGCCTGGGGATTCTGATGGCAGGGGCTTCCGTGGCATTTTCCCGGCTGCTGTATTTATCCGAAGACCTCTGGGACAGCTTCCCGTTTCCAGAATATTTAAAACCGGTTCTGGGCGGGCTGCTGCTGGGGGTTGTGGGAATCCTCTCCCCCAAAATCGGGGGCTTTCCGCGGGTCTTCGGAGTCGGATATGATTCAATTTCCGAAGCCCTGTTTGGAAACCTGGCCCTGCAGCTGACATTCGGTCTTTTTATCCTGAAACTGCTGGCGACCATCCTCACTCTCGGGTCAGGCGGGTCTGGAGGTATTTTCGCCCCCTCCCTGTTCATGGGTGCCATGCTGGGAGAAGCTTTTGGCCAGGTGGCCGGACAGCTGTTCCCGGGTGTGACCGCCCCCCCTGGAGCGTATGCGTTGGTGGGGATGTCCGCCTTTTTCACCGGAGCTGCTCATGCCCCGGTAACAGCGATCTTGATCCTGTTTGAATTGACCGGGAACTATCAAATTATCCTGCCCTTGATGCTGGCAACAGTCACCAGCACCCTGATCTCCCGGGAGCTGAGCCGGGAATCAATCTACACCCTGAAAATCACCCGGCGGGGAGTTCACCTTCAGGAAGGAAAGGACATCGATGTCATGCAAACCATCACGGTGGGAGAAGCCATGTCCCGCAGCATGGATGTCGTTTCCTGCGATTTACCGCTGGATGATTTAGCGCGGGAATTTGAACGCTCCCACCATCACGGCTTCCCGGTCGTCGATCAAGAAGGTCGCTTGATCGGTGTGGTCACCCTCCAGGACCTGGACCGGGCCCTGGAATCGGGAATCGGAGACAACGCGGTAGTGCGGGATATCGCCACCTGCCAGAACCTGGTGACCGCCTCAGAAGAAGAACCGATGTGGTCTGCGCTCCGCAAGCTCGGAGTGCGGGATATCGGCCGCCTGCCGGTTGTCAGGACCGGCACCAAAGATCAGCTGGTTGGTGTGGTGCGCCGGAAAGACATCATTCAAGCCTATAACATGGCCATCATTCAGCGCGCCCGCCATCAATCCCGGGCGGAACGCCAGCAGCTGGGGAAAATTATTGATTCCCAGTTTCTGGAACTGGAACTCAGTTCCTCCTCTCCAGTGATTGGCAAGCGGATCAGCGAGATCAATCTACCAGAAGACTGCCTGATTGTCTCCATCCAGCGCGGTCGGAAATTATTCATCGCCCACGGCAGCTCCCAGATGGAAAGCGGTGATCAGCTGACCGTAATCACCCGTGAGGATCTGGTCCAGGAGGTGCGGGAGCTGTTAATCTAAGCACCAACCTCACAGCTCTGAATAAACCGACCTGCGAGGTTGGTTTCTGCACTCGTAAGAAATATAAAAAGATCCTTGACATATTTGTTATGTAGATATATAACAATTAATATGTCAATTCCAGAAATATTCACCAATTTTTCTATCAACACCAACTCTGACAGAACCCTGATCACGCAGATAAAAGAGCAGATCACCTGGATGATAGCCAGTGGCGACCTGATCCCCGGAGATAAGCTGCCCGCGATCCGGGATCTGGCAGACCACCTCGGGGTTCACATGCATACCGTGCGGGAAGCTTATCATCGGCTTGAAGCCGAAAGTTTCGTTTCCATCCGCACCCGGCGGGGAACCATTGTCAGCCCGCTGGAAACCCACCAATTTCACTCACCTGAAAAAGACTCCAAAACCAATCTGATTGGGGTCATTCTTCCAGCGCCAGTGGAATTTTATCAACCATTTATTGAAGCCGTCCAAGTTTTCTCCCGGGAGCATCAATATTTGCCTGTCTTCAGCTACATCTCAGAAAACTACCACCTCATCCCCCGCATCATCCATCAATTATTGAGCTTAGGAACGGAAGGTTTTATACAGGTCAGCACCCCGCTGCCGGCTGCCCTGACTGAGCCAGATGCATTAGATTCTCTCCCACCCCTGATCTCTGTGGATCAACCCGAAATGCCGGGACATTCCCTGCTGATCGATTCAAAAACTGCCGCTTTTCAATTGACAGCGCATCTCATCGATCACGGCTATGACCGGGTGGGATTGATCACTCCGCCCACAGACTGGGGTAATACAGGGGAAGTGTTAGAGGGCTACCGTCAGGCTCTACAAGATAGAGGTTTGAACTTTCATCCGGAGTTAGTCGCCGAGGTCCAGTCTTTTTTCGCGGAGGACGGCTCCGAAGGCGCCAGGACATTGCTCCAATCAGACCAACCGCCCCGCGCCATATTGGCCAGCTCGGATTCACTGGCCCTGGGTTTGTACCGCACAGCAGATCAGCTGGGGCTGTCCATCCCAGAGGACCTCGCGGTCGCGGGTTACAACGATATCCCAACAGCATCTTTCCTTACACCCCCACTGACCACTGCCAGCATTCCGATCTTTGAAATTGGCAAGCAAGCCGTGGAAAGCCTCCATTCTCTCATTCAGAACTCAGATCAACCCACTATCCAGAAAGTATTCCAGCCAGAGCTGATAATCCGGGCCAGCTGCGGATGCCCACCATCCTCTAGCAAAGGAGAAATGAAATGAAGTGGAAAACAAAACTGAGTCTCGTGACCTTGCTGATTCTGTTAACAGCGTGCAGCGCACCGCCGCCTGAACCCACGCTAACTCCGCAGCCCACCAGCACTCCGGAACCGGAAACCCTGGATGAGCTGGCGGAGTGGGATCTGGTCTATATGTCCGATTCAACCGGCAGCGGTATTCCTTACATACTGAAAAGTTATATTGAGGAGGACACCGGGAAATCGGTCATTCTGCACGACTACGTGATCAGCGGTCTCCCGGCCTACCGGGTCCTCAAAGCGCTGCGGGGGGAAACAGAAAATATGATCCCGGAGAAAATGGCCCAGCTGGCGGAGGTGATCTCCGAGGCTGAAGTAATTATTTTCTATGGAAACCCAGAAGAAATCCCGGAAATGGAAGGAGTAGAAAGGGACATCCGCGCCTGCATGAACCACGGTAAAAAGCCCCCGGATCAATGCCAGCCAGAGGTTTACCAACCCTACACCGAGGTGCTCGAAGAGATATACGAAGAGATTTTCAGACTGCGGGATGGAAAACCAACTATCATCCGGGCTGCTGATTTTTACAACCCGATGATTAAGTGGCATCGTAATTTTGGAATTGAAGATGAATGTGTCAAGTGCTGGACCACTTTCAACGAGGCGGTCTGGGCTGCTGCGGAGGCCTACAACGTTCCGGTGGTCAGCGCTTACCGGACTTTCAATGGTCCGGATTACCGTGAGGATCCGCTCGAAAAAGGCTACCTGGGAAATGACCGGACCCATCCTGGCAAAGAGGGAATGCAAGCGATGGCCGAGACCATTCGCCAGGCCGGATACGATCCCGTACAACCCTAATAAGATCTCAGAAAGGAGAATTAGGATGAAATGGACCAGATTTACATTAATTCCAATGTTATTAATCACAGTCTTGATCTCAGGTGCCTGTTCATCGAACTCTTCCGATCTAGAACAGAATCCTCCCGCAGCACCTTCAGCAACAACCCGACCATCGTCCACCCCGGAACCCTCCCTGACACCAGAACCGACTGAGGAATTGACTTTGATGGATTTAGATCAATGGGACCTGGTCTGGATCAGCGATTCCAGCGGCTGGGGAGTGGCAGAACAGTATGCCAGAATGATTGAGGAAGATACCGGCAAAACCGTGATTGTGCACGACCAATGGGTGGGCGGACTTCCCGCCAAAGAAGTGCTCACGGTCCTGCAGGGAGGAAAAACCTACAAAGGGAAACTCAAAATGCTGCCGGATTTGATTCCGGAAGCCGAAATCATTGTCTTCTATGGAAATCCGACAGAATCCATTGATGAAGAAAACCCAAATGATTGGGACTGTACAAGCGATGATTTGCAGTATGTCAAGCGCTGCGATCCAGCAACCTTTCAGCAGTATATCTCTGATCTGGAAGAAGTTTATTCCCTGCTGATAGAACTCCGCGGGGGTGAGCCCACCATACTCCGCACTTTCACAGCCTATAATTTTCCAGCGAAATGGGAGCGGGATGGCGTCTACGATGCCTGCAAAGAATGCTGGACCAATTACAACCAGGCCATCAAAACTGCAGCTGCCGCTTACAATGTCCCGGTTGCCCCGGCCATGGAAGCCTGGACCGGACCGGATCTCAGTCTGGATCCCAATGACCAGGATCTGACCCGGGATGGAACCCACCCCAACGAGAAAGGTGCCGAGCTCATTGCCCAGTCCCTGCGCGAGCTGGGATACGAACCGACAATTCCTTGATCAAGTAAACCTCGCAGGTCGGAATAAACCGACCTGCGAGGTTGATCGTTTAAAGATTCTCCTCAAAAAACGCCGCTGTGCGCAGCATGGCCTGATCAAAGTAGGGTGAAATCAAATTGTGTCCCCCTCCTTGATAAGTATACAGTTCATAGTCTTTGGCGTTTTCCTGCAGAGCAGCCGCTAATTCGTAGGCATAGTTAACGGTCACCACCGGGTCATCTTCCGCGTGATGGAGCTGCAGGGGTGCCGTCAGATACCCGATATTGGCAGTCAAGGACACCGCATTCCAGTAGGCTTCCCCCAGAATGGTTTCTTCCCCAATAGGGTCAGAATACTCTTCAAAAATTTCGCGGGTCTCCCGGCGCGGGTCCGGAGCACTTGTGGCACCGGGTTCCGGGCGTGCCTCCGGGGTGGGCGGGGGCCGGTAGGAGGTATCCCGGATCCCGTAGCGGAAAAAGTCATCATAGCTGTAAACCGCCCCGGCCCAGATCACCCCGGCTTGAATGTCCGGCTCGACCAGCATGGCCCGCAGCACCAGATTGCCAGCCATACTGTGGCCCCACATTCCGATGCCCTGCGGATCAATATACTCCAGAGTCTGCAGGCTTTTCAAAGCGCTGATCGCATCAATCGTGTAAGCCGGGGAAAAGTAAGTCCCGGTGGCTTCACCCTCTGAGTCGCCATGGCCCCGCAGGTCAATCTTAAAGACCACAAACCCACTCCGGGCCAGGTAGTCAACATAGGCTTCGTAGCGTTCGGCGGTGCGGTAAGAGGCCGGGGGTATATAGCCGTGGTTGAAAACCACCGCTTTGAAGCCTCCCTGAGGGGGATCCCCGAAGGGCACGGTCAGCAGACCGTAGATTTTTAACCCCTGAGACAGATAACTGACCCGGTGCCGGGCGTAGTTATAGCCCGGTGCCAGACGCTCCTCAAAGGTGATTGAGCTCCCGTTGATCTCCAGGTCCCGGAGGTAGTCAACAGTCAGCTCCTGGCCCACCTCGAAAACAATCTCGGTCGGTGTCGGTGTGATTGTTTCTGTAGGAAGGGGCGTTTCAGTCGGCAGCGGAGCTGCCGTCCCGGTAGGGACAGCGGTATTTATGACTTCAGGGCTCGCCGGGTTGGTCACCTGGAGCAGACCAGGAGAAGAGTAATCGGTTTCAACTACACTGCAGCCTGCCATCCAGACAGCAGCTGCAGTTTGAAACAGGAATATCCAGTACTGGTTTCTCTTGCGGTAATTTTCTTTTGGTTTATCCACACCATAATTTTACTGCACCTGGATCAGATCGGCTTAGTGATGGATAAGAACAAGAAACACTAACTTCATCGCATAAGGGCACACGATCTTCAATAAACTCTATCTGTTGTCTGTTTCAGGAAATCCAAAACGGTGTTTTTTATCCTTAAAACTCTATCCCGGGCTGAGCTTTAATCCCGGAGTCCAATGGATGTTTTACTTTTCTCATTTCGGTCACCAGATCAGCGTACTCCAGCAGCTCTTGAGGAGCTCCCCGGCCGGTAATCACCAGGTGAAGATCAGGAGGTTTATGTTCTTCCAGCCAGCTGATCACCTGGTCAGCATCCAGCCACTCATAATCCATCAGATATGTGAACTCATCCAGGGCCAGGACCTCATACGATTCGCTCAGGATCAGTTCCTGGGTTTTCTCCCAGGCTTCCAGAGCCAGGGCTTTGGATTCTGCGTCTCCGGTTTTCCAAGTAAAACCTTTTCCGAGAGTGAAGACATCAATCCCCATTTTTTCGGCAGCCCGGATTTCACCAAAACGGGCTCCAGCGTGTTTCAGGTACTGGACCATTGCCACATGCATTCCCCTGCCCCAGGCCCGCAGCAGCAGCCCCAGGGCTGCGGTGGTTTTTCCTTTTCCTTCCCCTGTATTGACTATCACCAATCCCTTTTTAGTCCTGGATTTCATCTTTACCGCCTATTTTGGAATCAATAAGACTAGTTTAATCCAGATCAGCCCCGTTTTTCATCCAGACTTTATCAGAAAGAACCGATCCTTTTTAGTAAGTCTGATGCAGCGCAGTCCCTTGTGAGAACTGCGCTGCATCTCAGGAGGGCTAGAAGACACCCTCACCCCACCCAAATTTATCATCACGCTGGAACTATCCCCTGAAAAACAAAAGCCCCGTCCAATGGACAGGGCCCAGCAAATTCTCAACAGCGAATTTCGCTCCATCCAGCGTGGAACTCATGAAACTCAAACCAAGGCGGTCGACCTGGCTCACCTCATGTAAGGAGGCTTACAGTTGCGCGACAGCACCGGACTTCTGATCTCTGACCAGGCACCGGTTTCGCCCTTTGGCGCTATCCATCCGGGGATAACGCACCCTGATTATGCAACAAATTATTAATGTTCTGTACTTCTGGATTATAAACCCGCCCGGTCAAATTCACAAGGAAGATCATCACCTTTTTTCTTTTTCATCTATTTCAATTAGAAATGAAAGTTAATCCCATTCTTCAAAAACCAGAACCCGGGTGCCCCACTCCAAACCGGGACAGCCTCCTACCAGCTCCAGAGCCTCCTCCATTGATCCCGACTGGATAATCGAACAGCCGTTCAGCAGCGCCTCTGCCGGAACCTTGCCGATAGTGCCGCCCGGTTCAACCTATCGGGCATCCGGCCGCAGGGGAGAACCCATCTCAACCACCGCATCCCCCAGGGATTTCAACCAGTCCGCCCAGGCCTGGATCACCTCCTGCTCCGACTCTCCTTCCTCTCCCCCCGGAGATGTAAACAAATATTTCTTCATTTTCAACCTCCTGGAAGCGATTCATGGCTGAGGATAATTTATCATATTTTTATGATAGCAGTATATAATATTGGCTCTCCTGAATAAACCTATCAGAGAGAAATGTTGAAAGGTTGAAAC
>CAZTWV010000054.1:0-20160 GCA_964618295.1 uncultured Anaerolineales bacterium
TTTTCTCCAGGAAGTCCTGGCTGTAGTTCTGAGGGAGAGCCGGATCGGTCTCAGGGTCCCAGCTTTCCAGGTCCAGGCCGTTAAGAATTCCATAGAGATCCGCTTTGCGGGTTTGTAAAAAGCCCTCCAGGTTGGCCCCGAACTCGGGGGTCAGCATTTCTTGCGCATAGCCTTCTGAGACAGTGTTGATCAGATCGGCTGAGAGCAGACCCAGCGGGAGGGGCAGGTGCTCGGCCCAATCCGGGAGGGGGGAGAGGTGGGCACGAGGCAGGCCGTAGGCACCGAGGTCCGGACTGGTGTCGTAGCCCAGGTAGGGCAGGTTGTGCACGGTCAGCAGGGAGTGGGTGTTGTTGAAGAAGCGGTCATGCCCCCTGATCAGGCGCAGGTTGTATACTGCCGGGGAGGCATGCCAGTCATGGGCGTGCAGGATGTCCGGTTTCCAGCTCAGGATCCGGGCCAGCTCCAGGGCGGCCAGGGAGAAGAAGGTGAACTTGGAGCCGTCCAGGAGCGGATCGGCGCTGTAGACAGTCTCCCCGGCCCGGATCGGGGGGCCGTCAATGAGGTAGACCGGCACCCCGCTGACAGTGGTTTGATGCACCTCGCAGAGCTGGGGACCGTCCTGGTGGGAAATGGTAAAGCTGGCGGCCGGCTGGGGATCATAGCCGCTCAGGTCCAGTGTCGGGTATCGGGGCAGAACCAGGCGGACATCGGGTTTTGCTGGCAGGGCCCGCAGGGCTCCAGGAAGGCTGCCGGCCACATCCCCCAGGCCGCCAATTTTTACCAGGGGGGCTGCTTCGGCGGCGAGGAATAGGATCATCGGGGTATCGGTCATGAAATCTCCAACTTGAAAAATTTGTATGCTAAATATTATACTTTCTCCTGGGAATTAGGAGAACTTTTATCAAAAAAGGGAAATTAGAAGTTTTATTTTCATAATCAATGATCCATCATCTTTGATTCAACTCACAAATGATATAATAAATCGGACTTTACAGAACTCTGTATGTTTACTGGAATTCTGCAATTATTTGCTAGTGAGGACATTTATAAGAGGTTCCTGAAAATATGACAACAAAAACAATCGATGATCTACTCCAGCAGGAAAGCGATACCCCAATAACGCTGATTGAACCCTCCCGGGGCTGGATCTGGATCAATTTTCAGGAGCTCTGGAAATACCGCGAGCTGCTTTTTTTCCTGACCTGGCGTGATATCAAGGTCCGCTACAAGCAGACCATCCTGGGAGCCAGCTGGGCCGTGCTGCAGCCATTTTTCACCATGGTGGTGTTCAGCATTTTCTTCGGGGGTCTGGCCAAAGTCCCTTCGGATGATCTGCCGTACCCGATTTTCAGTTATGCCGCTCTGGTACCCTGGCAGTTCTTTGCCAATGGCATGACCCAGTCCTCCAACAGCCTGGTTGCCAGCGCCAATCTGATCAAGAAGGTTTATTTTCCACGCCTGGTAGTTCCGATCTCGGCTGTCCTCTCCGGGGTAGTGGATTTTGGAATTGCCTTCCTGGTACTTTTGGGGATGATGCTCTTTTATGGGATTACACCTACTGTCGCGGTGGTCTGGCTCCCGCTTTTACTGCTGCTGGCACTGGTGACCGCCCTGGGGGTGGGGCTGTGGCTGACAGCCATGAACGTCCAGTTCCGGGATGTGCGCTATGCGGTGCCCTTCTTGACCCAGGCCTGGATGTTTGCGACACCGATTGCCTACCCCAGCAGCCTGTTAGAGGAACCCTGGCGCACGCTGTACGGGATCAACCCGATGGTGGGGGTAGTGGAAGGTTTCCGCTGGGCTTTGCTCGGGACGGACACCGCTCCGGGTCCGATCGTCGGTGTCTCCGCCCTGGTGGCGGTAATCCTGCTTACCAGCGGTTTATTTTACTTCCGGCGCATGGAAAAAAGTTTTGCGGATGTGGTGTAACCATGAGTGAGATTGCGATTAAAGTTGAGAATTTAGGCAAGCAGTACCAGATCGGAGGAGAGAAAGCCTCCTACAAGACCCTGAGGGAGAGCCTGATGGAAGGGGTTAAAGCCCCTTTTCAGCGGGCAGCCGGACTGCTGCGGGGGGAGAGCTACAGCGCTGCGGGTCTGGACCGGACAATCTGGGCTTTGAAGGATATCAACCTAGAGATCAAACGTGGCGAGGTTGTGGGGGTGATTGGCCCCAACGGGGCCGGGAAAAGCACCCTGTTGAAGATTCTGTCCCGCATCACCGAACCCACGGAGGGCCGGGCCCTGATCCGGGGTAGGGTCGGAAGCCTGCTGGAGGTGGGGACAGGTTTTCACCCGGAGCTGACCGGACGGGAGAATATTTACCTGAATGGATCGATCCTGGGCATGCGGCGGGAGGAAATTGACAGGCAATTTGATGAGATAGTCGGTTTTTCCGGGGTGGAAAAATTTATCAATACACCGGTGAAGCATTTTTCCAGCGGGATGTATGTCCGGCTGGCATTCTCCGTGGCTGCTCATCTGGAGCCTGAGATTTTACTGGTTGACGAAGTTTTAGCAGTGGGAGATGCTGCTTTTCAAAAGAAATGTTTGGGGAAGATGGAGGATGTAGCCAGTGAAGGACGGACTGTGTTGTTTGTAAGTCACAATATAATTTCCATACGAAATTTATGCGGGAGAGTAATTTGCTTGGAAAATGGGAATATCGTTCAAAATGGCGACACATTCGCTGTAACAGAAGAATATCTTCAACAAAGTCTTAGGGCAGAAACTCTAGCTGATATCGATACACTAATTCAGTTGCTGCCGTCTGATCCCGTCTTTCGATTACATGAAATCCAAATATGTCAAGATGGTGAGCCGTGCAATGTTGTGCTCAATAGTAAGCCTGTAGAAGTTGGTATACGGTATTCGGTCTTGCACCCCACTACTGGTCTGCGGGTATACTTCGATCTATTGAATGATCATAATATCTTGATCCGCACATTTCACGATGACGATGCTGAGGCGATCCCAACCATGGAGCCTGGGGAGTACTACTCTATTGCCACGATTCCAGCGAATTTGCTAGCCCCGAGAAGATATGAACTGCGGATCCGCGCAGGGATTTTCAATGTCCGATCTTGTACAGGAGATGGGGTTGGGATCCCTTTGACAGTCGAAGCAAGTAGCCGTGTCAATCGAGGATATCCGCAAGATACTATCCGTTCTATGTTGCAGCCGAAGATTCCATGGAATACAACTTGTCTTACGTCTATGAGATAGGATTACGCTTATGATGTTTCGGAAATTACGCAAATGGCTATTGAGATTCGACAGCAAATTTTCTTTAGAGAAGAGCAATGAAGTACCTCGGAGTGGTTGGGTTGAAGTCGATCGATTAGGGTTTCGTTGGCGGCTAAATATGGACACCTATTTGGGAAGTACGTTAGTAGAGAAAGGTATTTTTGAACCCGATACAACAAGGTTGATCTTGGACATTGTTAAACCTGGAATGTGTGTTTTAGATGTAGGTGCCAATATAGGTTATTATTCGTTGCTTCTTGCGAGAGCAGTAGGGCCAACAGGGCAAGTGTGGGCTTTCGAACCAGTGGCTAGGTATAGAGATCAACTCGTATGGCATCTAGAACAAAATAATCTTGCTTCTCGTGTGCATGTAGTACCCTTTGGATTATCTGATAAGAAAACTACCGCAGCAATATATTTAGGAGATTCTTCAGCTACGTTACATTGGGCAAGTGACGATAGACCTCGACAACAAGAACAAATCAAATTGAAGCGATTGGATGATGTTAAAGATGGATTAGGGTTTGATCGAATTGATTTCATTAAGGTTGATCTAGACGGGCATGAGCCGAAATTCTTGCGAGGTGCATCGAAGTTGCTTCGACATTACCTTCCGCCTATAGTGCTTGAGTTTTCTCAACTCAATCTATATGTATCGGGTAGTAATGTCGGTGAGCAAGCCACATTGTTGACAGAGTTTGGTTACGTTATTTGCTGTGAAAAAACACGACAACCCTATTCATCTGAAATTGAATTTCTGCAAAATTGTGGTAACTTCGATCGGAGTTGCAATGTTTTGGCGCTCTGTAAGAGAGAAGTTCCACTTATATGATGCGTTGGTGAAAATATAATGTTTCTCATATCTCATATAGTAGCTTAGAATTTGGAGTATCCTTTGTAAATGAGTGATTTAGTTGCCGGGTTAATATTAAACTCTGAGTTTCATCAAAATAAGAAGTGGGTGGCGCCAATATTTACACCCAATCTTGTAGATGCCTTAATTGATAAATTTAATTGTGTGATTATTAACAATCAAGATGAATTTGATCGACATTATAACGATGTTGATTTTTTTGTATCAATGGAACCGGGTTGGGCTGCTCCGGTTATCGATTATCGGCGTCGGTTGATAGGTATACCAACACGCACCCCAAAATTATGTTATATCTTGTTTAGCGATCCGCATATAGAGCAATGGCGTGAGCAATACTTTCTACGAAATAGAATCCATTTTGTATTGGCGCTATATTATGAACCCACGTTGTATCACTTTCGGCGGATTCCACGTGACCGAATTATTCATTTCCCTTGGGCAGTACCAGATGAATACATCACAACAGAACCAATCTCGTTCTCTGGAAACCCGTTAATTTCTTGCTACGGTGCAAGCCACAGCGAAGCATATGAATTACGAAATTGGTGCCGAAAGTTTGATTTTGTCACCTCATCGTCAAACAGCGGAGTTGAGAACAAGGTGATGACAAATATGGAATTTTTAGCTTGGTTAAATAGGCAAGACGCTGCAATTGCGGCGGGTTCTGATGCACCTCAATACCGTCTTACAATGCCAAAATACTTTGAGATTCCAGCATCAGGAGCACTTTTGTTTGCGCAAGAAACTGATGATTTAGAACGCCTGGGATTTAGGGATGAAATTAATTGCATAGTTTTTAACCGAAAAAATTTTATGCAAAAGAGCCAAGACTATCTTTCGAATCCTAGAAGATATTTAACAGTTCGAGAGCGTGGAAGAGCATTAATTCTTAAAAAGCATACTCTATCTCTACGTTTAAATATGCTTGAAAAGCATGTGAGGAATCATTTATGACTCAAAGAAAAGCAAACCTGACCAATGTAGATTATTGGAACGATCGCCAAGATGATATTCCGCCTGCTGTAAAGGGAGATTGGATATATAAAAGGTATCTTGATGCTTTCATGCCTAGAGGTGATGAGTTAAGTGCTTTGGAGGTCGGTGTTTATCCGGGAAGACATCTTCTCTACCTTGCTCATAACTACGGCTATCGCGTGACTGGAATTGATTTTTCTCCACATATATCAAGACTAGAAAAAACATTTCACGAGATAGGAATCGATGCGAGTATTATTCAAGCAGACTTCTTGGAATGGGAGACAGAACATCGATTTGATGTCGTGATTTCACATGGCTTTGTAGAACACTTTGAGAATTATGAAACTGTAATTAATTGTCATTGGCATTTGGTTAAACCTGGTGGCCTAATGGTCATTTCGGTTCCTGTGCTATCAATAATCCAACGCTTAATACGCTTAGCTACATATACATTTGATTACTGGCGTTATATTTTGGATAGTCACAATACTGAGATTATGAATTTAAAAGCATTGCGCGATACAGTTGCCCAATGTGAGGGAAGTAATATTCTTGTATCTCGACATATAAATTGGATGACGGTATGGTTTGGTCCAAACTCAGTGGGCGTCCGTCGCTGGACAGCGCCTTTGTTCCCTATGATTCGAGTTTTGGAACGAATTGTAAAAAAAGCAGATATTTCGAATCGGTTTATTTCGCCAGAAATTGTTGTCGCTGCGCGGAAATCTAATTGACATAGACGTTTAGCTAAACTTGTCAATAATTGGTAACTTTTCTGTATCAGTATCTTTGTATCAATTTTTCGCTTTATGACTCATTCAGACCTTTAGGTGTATTGACTATGATAATTGGCATTCATCCTGACCAAATAGGCGAAGAAAGCTATTCTAAAAAGTGGACAGAGTTTTTAGAAGCCCGAGGAGTCACGGTGCGAAAACTTAATCTGCTTGCCTTTGATGCCCTTGATCAAGCCTCTCAATGTGATGGCATCATGTGGCGTTGGGCGCACAATCCACAGGATAAACAGTCTGCGCAGCGAATACTTTATGTTATAGAACATTATTTGAATATCCCGGTTTTTCCAGATAGTCGAACATCTTGGCACTATGATGAGAAAATTGCCCAGTTCTACCTATTACAAGCTATAGAAGCTCCTATGCCTAAAACTTGGCTTTTCTGGAATCAAAATCTAGCGATTGATTGGGCTCGTCACGCTACTTATCCTGTTGTATTTAAGCTATCGGTTGGCGCTAGTTCATCCAATGTACTAAAGGTTAATGATGAAAAAGAAGCGATAGACTTGATAGGGAGATCTTTCAGGCATGGGATTTTTCCTATGACTATGAATGAGTATGAGAAAACTATGCAATTTCCAGATTCTTTGTCACAAGTGAAGCAAATGCTATCACGGTTGAAGGGTGCTATACGTTATGTGTGGGCATCTGAATATCCTAAACTTCCTTATTTTTGGTGGAAACCAGAACATGGCTATGTGTATTTTCAGGAATTTATCCCTGATAATAGTTTTGATACGCGAATTACTGTTATTGGCGATAGGGTATTTGGCTTTCGACGACTTAATCGATTTGAGGACTTCAGGGCTTCGGGCAGTGGATACATTGACTACAACCCAAATCAAATCGATGAGAGGTGCGTTGAAATAGCTTTTTATTTGTCGGAGAGAGGTAGTTTTCAGTCAATGGCATATGATTTTCTATATCGCGATCGGGAACCTGTAGTTTGTGAAATTAGCTATGCCTATGCTGACTGGGCTGTCCACAATTGCCCTGGCCATTGGCAGCGGAGTATGGACTGGGTTGATGGGAATATGTGGCCAGAGGAAGCTCAGGTAGAAGATTTTTTGAATCGAATACGAGATAACTCAAGCATGAAGGCTCTCTAAAATGCACATTGGTTTTCTTACACCGGAATACCCTACACAAGAACAGCCTGAGGGGGGGCTTGCAAATTACATAAAAAAGACAGGGTATTTGTTAACAGAGAGGTCCCATCAGGTATCTGTATTTGTTCTTTCGAACAAGGATAAGATTTGGCAAGATGGTCCGATTGAAATATGTGAATCACGTCGGGTCAAGCCACCGCAATGGCTTCTTCCGAAGATGCTAGGATTGCGTCAGGTTTCAAGCCTAACAACACAATATCTCTCTTCGCGCCGATTGGCTTCAAAGGTTTTGGAATTACATCGAGAGCATCCGATTGATATTTTGCAAGTATCAAGTTATAAGGCCCCAGGTTATGCACTCCTGAAGAATGATTATATTCCTGTCATATGTAGAATCTCAAGCTATACACCCCTATTGCGTTCCGCGTTTGGAAGACAACGTTCCTTCAGTGAGTATTTAAGTGATTGGATGGAGGTGAGACAGGTTTTAGATTCAGATGGAGCATTTGCTCCAAGTGAATTGATGGCAAACGCTTTCGCAAGTATTGAAGGATTCAGTCCAGATATAATCCGAACACCATTCGATCTAAGTAAGACTATACACGATGATGAATATTATAAAAAGCATCTTACAGGTAAAAAATATTTGCTGTTTTTTGGTACACTAAACCGAGTAAAGGGCGCAGATTTGTTGGCTGATGTAATTCCTTTGTTATTGAATCAGCGTAGAAATCTCTACTTTGTTTTAGTGGGACGTGATGATGGATTGCCAAATGGCCAGAAGGTATTCGAATTGCTAAGATCTCGTTGTGAATCATATAGAGATAGATTGTTCTATTTTCCGCCCCTACCCAAATCTAAACTACTTCCAATTATTCAAAATGCCAGGGCTGTTTTAATGCCTTCGCGTGTTGATAATTATCCCAATGCGTGCTTGGAAGCGCAATTACTTGGTGTCCCCGTCGTTGGCACTTATGACTCTAGTTTAGATGAGATGATTGTAGATGGTAAAACTGGCTTTTTAGCGACTAATGATGATCCCGCTAGTATATATAAATCAATTGGACGTTTGTTATCATTGACAGGCGATCAAAGGAAAAAAATGAAGAAAGAAATATTAGATGCAGTTAGAGCAATTCAAGATGAGGACCGGATTGGTCAATTGATAAATTTCTATGAGACAGTTATTGAAAAATTTCATGATTAAGGATTGAAACAAGTGGATAAACTGATCCTTTCAGCAGTGATTTGCACCTATAACCGGGATAGGATACTTTCGCGAGTGCTGAACTCCATTTTGGATCAAAAAACCACATCTGCATTTTTTGAAATTCTCGTTGTGGATAACAATTCCACTGACAATACGAAAGCAGTTATTGAAGGATATTTTCAAGCTATTCCAAACCTTAAGTACATATTTGAACCTCGCCAAGGCTTATCCCAAGCCCGCAACCGGGGTTGGCAGGAAGCCCAGGGGGAATATGTCGGCTATCTGGATGACGATGCCAAGGCCCCGCCGCACTGGCTGGAAACGGTTCTTAAGATTATCGAAGAACATCAGCCGGATGTGTTTGGGGGACCGTACTTTGCATACTATGATACTGAACCTCCGGCCTGGTGGAAAGACAGCTACCGGTCCTTTGTGCCTTTCGAAAAATCCCGCGATTTAGAGCGGGGTGAATACCTGAGTGGGGGAAATTTTTTTGTGAAGAGAGAGTTACTTGAAGATCTCCAGGGTTTTGATGCTGCCCTTGGAATTCAAGGGAAACAGATTTTGCTTGGTGAGGAGACTGACCTCCAGCAGAGGATCCGTGAGAATTTTCCATCCGCTATTATTTTTTATGAACCGGATTTGTACATCCATCACCTGGTTCCAGCTCAAAATATGTCTCTGACCTGGAAAATTAAAAGACGCTGGGGGGAAGGGCGTTCTTCATATTATCTGAGTTTTGATGATTCAACAAAAAATAATCAGATTCTATTAAAAATTCCATTGTATTGTGTGAGGATAATTGTACGAATATTTTACGGGCTGATATTTCGCGATAAAAGGCTTTATCCGTACTACATGAATTACCTTTTTGAAGTTGTATTAAACGATTTGACCTTGCTCGGCAGAGGTTATGAAGTGATCAAAAATATTTAGCTTTTGTGCAATTCCTGATGGAAAACCGCACCATTCATTATTATTTCTTGGAAAAATCTCCAGGAAAAAAACGAAACTTATTGATAAAGTTTGCTTTTGTAAGCACAGCAGATTGATCAAAAAAAATCACCGGGTTGTTTAATTGGAATATCTGGGTATATGAGGATAAATGGCATCGAGTTTTAAGATCCCCAAAATTACTTTCGGCATGATCGTCCTTAATGGTGAACCGTTTATCAAAACACAGCTTAAGATGCTGTACCCTTATGCACACGAAATAATTGTTGTAGAAGGTGCAAGCCCCTTTGCAGCAGCTTCTGCAGACCATAATGGACACAGTCTTGATAATACTCTGGAAATACTCTCAGATCAAAAGAAAACAAATGATCCAGAGCAAAAGATCCAGATCATTACTGCTGAGGATCAAGGTTTACCGGATGGATTTTGGCCGGGCGAAAAGGACCAGCAAAGCCGGGCTTATGCCTCCCGGGCCACTGGTGATTGGCTCTGGCAGGTAGATGTGGATGAGTTCTACCCTTCGCAGTCAATGAGGGAAATTGTTTGTTTTCTTTCTAAAATGAATCCAAGTATGGTTTATTTCAATTTACGAATGTTCATGTATCACCCGCAGGTAGAAGTATGGGGTGTGGAGCCGGAATACAGCCGCTGTCAGCCGGTTCCACGTATCTTTAAATGGAGCAGTGGATTTGAATACATCTCCCACCGGCCGCCAACCGTTGTTAATCAAGAAGGGATAAATCTAAAAACCATAGATCCATTGACGGCCGAAGAAACTCTCCGCCGGGGATGGGAAATCTGGCACTATCCCTTTCTTTTTCGAAGCCAATTTGATCAAAAGGTAAAGTATTATGAAAATTTTCCATTCAGAAAAGGCATGACAGAATGGCTGGATCAAGCAAAAATAATGAAAAGAAGGAAATTTTCAATCCTCTGGGAAGGTTTAAGCTGGCTGAGGTTATCTGACATCAGGGGTCCGAATTTTATACTTGAGTTTAATAACGGGGAATATGATTATGTCCCCCCGGATTATTTACAAGGTTTTTGGTACCAGCTGCTGGACAGAATATTAATTTGTTATATTTCCATCTTAAGATTTTTTAGAGTTGATATATTTTCTAATTCCTGGTTTAAACGTTCATACAAATTGGAAATAAGAAAAACTGGAGAAGAAAGTAATGGGGACCGTATTTTTCGGGAGAGGCTCAAGAAAAGCGTATTTTATCGGTGGGCGAAATTCATGGGCTTTGTAGGGTTTGATCCTTTTTGAAACTTGATCTTTCCAAAGGATAGCTATTTTGCTGCTTAATTTGTGAAAAAATAATCAATATATTGATCAATATACATTTAGGGGCTAATTTTTAGTCAATAGCTGAAATTTGATATAGATGTTAAAATTGATTTGAGAGAAAGTTCTTAAATCACATAAACTAGAAAATCTGCTTGTACCAATTGTATACTTCCTGTTTTTACCAGGATGATATTATCAAATTAATCTCAAGAAACTGATAAGAATAATTCAGGATGAATTGGATTTCTCAAATTGATCAGGTTCAAGCTGATATTCAACGGAACGGACCTTAATGAATTTATGTTGATAAAGAAACGCACGAGAAATCCTCAATAATGTATCTAGTGCTGTTTCTCTATCTAAATCCTCAGCAAGACGCACGGAAAGGATTTGATCTGCTCCAAATAACAATCGATAAACATAGGAAATTAAAGATAAAAATTCAAATTGAACTGCTGGTGGTTGGAACAGAGTCCTCTTCTGGTAGATCAGGGCTCTCACCTCCAGCTCATAATCTGGGTTACTTTCAAGATAATGTATCTCTGAATATGATTTATGCAGCTGCGGATCTTTTTTCAGGCTCGCTCCCGCCAGGATAATTTGCCGAACATCATCTTGGAATCCAAAGCAAGCGGGACACCATGCGTTGCTTTTAATGTTGGTGGGATGCCGGATAAGATAAACAACCTTAAAACGGCTATCTTGCAGATCCATATGATACAAAAGATTTGGGCAATCGACAAGAATAAAAATTCAAAATCATTATCAATCAATGCCAGAAACAATATCAGAAATGAATTTACAATTGAGAAGTGTTCAAAAAGATACCTTGAGCTGTATCAAAGTATAATCTGAAGCATTCAATTAATAAGAAGTGTTTAACATGATCAAAATTTACACGGGGATATTTTGGATTAATTAAACCATGATTAGAAGGTTAACATTTTGTTGTTTTTCACCTTCTGATTTTTGTAAAGAAACAAAAAATCAAAAAGATATGGACATTAGTTATCAATGATTTTAACAGATCAGCATCCATTAGTTAGTGTAATCACTCCATCCCTCAACCAGGGGGAATTTATTGAAGACACTTTGAATTCGGTTCGCAGACAGGATTATGATAACCTGGAACACATTGTAATTGACGGTGGATCGACCGATACGACAGGAGAGTTCTTAGAAAAATATCAGGAGAAATATTCATTACAATGGATCTCTGAAGCTGACGAGGGACATGCGGATGCAGTTAACAAAGGTTTCCGGATGGCAGAGGGGGAGATCATCGGCTGGCTGAACTCAGATGATATCTATCCAGACCCGCGGGTGATTAGTGATGTGGTGGATTTCTTTCGTGACCATGCAGAAGTAAACATTATTTATGGGGATATTTTTTTTATCGATAAGCAGAGTAATCTCTTGATGATCCGCTGCGTTCCCCGACGATTTTCGTTTCATCGACTGCTGCGGGGTTGCTTTATATCCCAACCAGCAGTTTTTTTTAGAAAACGTGTTATCCAAGATCAGAAGTTAGATCCAGATCTTCAAGTGGCGGTTGATTATGAGTATTGGCTGCGTCTGGCATGTAAGTATAAATTTATGCATATGAATCGAATCCTGGCCGCAGACAGGTATTACTCTAGAAGAAGAATGCTGACAGAGGAAAATATTTTACAAGCTGAGGATCAGAAGATTAAAGCAATGTATGGTTATCATTCGTCAATCCAAAAGAAAGTTGCTTCTTTTTTGGATCGAACCGTGACTGGTTCAATCCGGAGAATTATTGGATTGTGGAAACTTATGGAATGGATTATTGCTGGTGATCCGGGTTTTATCTCATTGAAATATCCAATTCCTGTCATCTTCAATCAGATCAATCCTTTTAACAATTATAAAAAATTTGCGGAGGATAAATAATTTATAATGAAAATCCTGGTGCTGTGTCCGCTGTATCCAATCCCTACGGATAATGGGGAAAAGCGAAGAATTTTGGCTTTTTTGAAGTATTTCTCAAAAAATCATGATGTCACAGTATTAGGTATGTCATCCCAACCCCAGAAATTATTTCAAACAGAGCAATGGATTGCAGAAATTGTTCAATGGCAGGACCGTAAGTTTTGGCCGGTATTAAAGTCAATATTTTCCAAACATACCTATCGGGAAATTAAGTTCTGGAATGAAGAGTTAAAAATCAGGATTGAGACCATGATTAATCAGGAATCTTTTGATGTGGTCTGGATCAACTTTTTAAACATGGTCGTGTATCTTGAGGATTCCTGGGACCAGATTTCTTCTAACTCATTTACTGTCCTGGATCAGCATAACGTTGATACAGTTTTTTGGAAAAGCTTTTTGATGAAATCAAAAAATCCTCTGGTGAGATTATTGGCATATCTGGAAGTAAAAAAAGCAGCTAGAAATCAAAGAAAATGGTATTCAAAGTTTGATGCAGTTGCTTCAGTATCCAGCCAGGACTTGGAAGTAACAAAAAAATTTCTCCAGGATAAAGATAGTGCCTTATGGGTTGTTTCAAATGGTGTGGATTCTGATTTCTTTAAACAAAAAACTGATTCCTCAAGGCAAACCGAACCTGTCATCGCCTACTCGGGGTCAATGGATGCATATATGAACCAGGAAGCAGTGCTCTGGTTCCATGAAAGGATTTGGCCGAAAATTCAGGAAGAAGTACCTGGTACCCAATTTTTGATCATCGGTCGGAACCCATCTTCCCAAATTAGAAAACTTGAGAAAGAGGAAGGGATACAGGTCACTGGTACGGTCCCTGATATCAGGGAATATTTAAATCTGGCTGATGTATTTGTCATTCCCCTTCGCCTGGGAGGAGGTACTAAGCTAAAAACGATGGAGGCTGTATCGTCCGGGATTCCAATTGTGTCCACTCCAGAAGGTGTCCAGGGATTATCTGTTCAAGATCAAAAGCATGTATTGGTCAGCAGCGATCAAGATTCTTTTGCAGAGAATGTGATTAAATTACTTCAAAATCCTGATCTCCGGGTTGAATTGGCAAAAAACGCCAGAAATCAATTAATCCAGGAGTATAATTGGCAGGCAATCTATGCTGAAGTTGAAAACAAGTTAACTGAGTGTATTCAGCACAACGAATAGAAGCAAATTAATGCGATTATTAATGCTTACCTTGTATTACGAACCTGATATCGGTGCCAACGCGGTCTTAATCAGTGAACTGGCCCAGGAATTAGCTGAACGTGGAATGAAAATTACGGTTATTACCGGATTTCCTCATTATGCGGACAATACCCTGGAAAGCGATTATCGAGGAAAAATCTTTGCAAATGAATCAAGAGGGAATATCAAGGTCGTTAGGACATACCTTTACACCTCCCCAAATAAGGCCAGTTTCTGGGTCCGCTTCCTCAACTACGTTTCCTTTAATGTGCTTTCTACAGTGGCAGGGATTTTTTCAGGTCCTCAGGACCTGATTCTGGCTCCCTCTCCTCCGTTGACGATCGGATTTTCGGCAGCCGTGATTGGTTTTTTAAAACGGATTCCCTATATATACAATGTGCAGGACATTAACCCGGATGTATTAATCAAACTGGGGATCCTGAAGAACCGTCTTTTCATCCGTTTTTCAAAATGGCTGGAAAAATTTGTCTACCGTCAGGCGGAAATGATCACCGTGCTGTCTGAAGGATTTCGAGAAAATCTACGGAGCAAATCAGTTCCAGACGAAAAACTGGTCGTGATTCCTAATTTTATTGATCCGGATTTTGTCCAGCCTTTGCCTCGGAACAACGATTTCCGGCAGAAGCATCACCTGCAGGATAAATTTGTCGTTCTTTATGCTGGAAATCTGGGCCATTCGCAGAACCTGGAGGACCTGCTGGATTGTGCTTCTCAGCTTCAGGAGGACAGGCAGCTGGAATTTGTAATTGTCGGTAATGGGTCCCGGAAACCGTTTCTGGAAGATTACGCCCGGGAATTAGCGCTGAATAACGTGATCTTTCTTCCTTTTCAGCCCAGGGATGATGTCCCGCAGGTATACGCTGCTGCCGATCTCTCCCTGGTAACCCTGAAAAAAGGAATTGCGCTGGATTCTGTTCCTTCCAAACTCTACACGATCATGGCCAGCGGACGGCCGGTCCTGGCGGCGGTCGACCCCGGGAGCGACGCCTGGAATCTGGTCCAGGAAGCAAACTGCGGGATTTGTGTTCCCCCGGAGGATCCAGCAGCTCTCAAGGCAGCTATTGCAGAACTCCGCAGTCAACCTGAGCGCATCAAAGCCCTGGCAAAAGCTGGTAGAGCCTATGTTGTTAAACATCATACCCGGGATATAATTGGGGATGTTTACCAGCAGCTATTTTCAAAGATAATTAATGAAAAGACAAATGAATCATTCTGAAATTCGCGATCGATCTAACCTGTCCATCTCCACCCTGGAACGCCGCTGGCTGCTCTACCTGCTGGATATTCTGGCTGTCAACGGCGGTTTTGTCCTGGCATTGAATTTAAGGGAAGATTACGTATTGAGCTGGGAACTACTTTTACAGCACCCGGAGTGGTTCCTGCTGCTGAACGGATTGTGGTTTTTTATTGGCTATTTTTTCCAGGTCTATGATCTCCAGAAAGCTGGAAAAACCTGGCAAATGCTGTCCAGTATTGTCTCAGCAGCTTTTATTACAATGCTGGTTTACCTTTTTGTACCTTATCTTCCTCCTCGCCTTCCGGATTCCCGGACACCTCTTTTTCTGACCCTGCTGGTACCGGTTGCTGGCCTCCTTCTGGGACGGATTTTATATTCACTCGTCTTTTCCAGGAGGGACTTGAGAAGGCGGGTTATAATCGTCGGAGCTGGGGACTCAGGAAAAACGATTTTCCGGGTTATCAATCAGCAAGGAAAAGCACTCTATCAGATGGTCGGATTTATTGATGATCATCACCAGCGTTTGGGCACCGTGGTGGAGATAAAAGAACCTGTTGAGAAACAGATCCTGACCCATCCAGCAAGTCAGACTGTAATTGGTCGCATTCAGCACTTACCGCAGATTGTGGAGCAGTACCAGGTCACCACAATTGTTCTGGCAGTCACGGAAAATGTGGATGGAAATTTGTATCAGATCCTGGCGGACTGCATGCAGTATGGAATTGAGATCATGCCGATGTCAGTGCTGTATGAAGAGCTGACCGGAAAAGTTCCGGTGGAGAATATCGGAGATCAATGGTCGGTTTCCATGCCTCTGGAGCATCCCGGGACCCGTTTGGTCTGGCATGCTGCCAAACGGGCTTTTGATTTAATTTGGGCTTTTGTTGGACTGCTCGTTCTGGGAATCCTGCTGCCGTGGATCTGCCTGGCGATTTTGCTCGATTCCGGGAGACCTATATTTTACACCCAGGAGCGGGTCGGACGTTATGGAAGACAATTTACCGTGCATAAGTTCCGGTCCATGATTGTCAAAGCGGAACAAGATCAAGCTGTCTGGGCCCGGGATAATGATCCCCGTGTTACCCGGATCGGGCGATTCCTGCGGAAAACCCACCTGGATGAGTTTCCCCAGTTCTGGAACATCCTGAAAGGTGAGATGAGCGTGGTCGGTCCTCGCCCGGAGCGCCCGGAATTTGTGGAGGAACTGGCCCAGGAGATCCCCTTCTACCGGGTCCGGCTGGCGGTCAAACCGGGTATGGCCGGCTGGGGGTTGATCCACCAGGGCTACGGCGCTTCCAGGAGAGATGCCCTGGAAAAGCTGCAGTATGACCTGTATTACATTAAACACCAATCCTTCTGGCTGGACCTCTATATTCTGTGGCGGACGGCGATTGACGCGGTTACGATGGGGGGAAGGTGATTTAGGGACGGGGGACGGAAGACGGGAGACCGGGGTGTGTCGTGTGTCGTCCTGAAAAACGTTTACAGTGAATATTGCTGAACCAATAACATAACCTTGGTTCAAGATTTCATTCATCCGCTCTATGAACGCATTTTTAGATCAGCTTCCAATCATCTCTCCAAAAAGTAAAAAATCCTATCTCCTTAAATCTTTCAGGAAATATCCGGCAGGCAGATTGAATACCGTGATCGGTATCATGAACCAGTTCATTTCAGAGAATGGATTGGTGTTTTTATATCGGATAGTTGAAGCGGTAACTTTTTTTCCGTGACTTTTTTCCTGCTGTAGCAGGCTGTGGAAAAAACTTCATTTTATTATTATCTGAATCACAAGATGTGGTCTTCAGTGAGAATGATGATGTCTTTTATGCCTTGAAAAGAGACAAGGGTGAGATACAATTGTCTGGCGGTCAACCAATTTGATTTAATTCAGCTGGTTTTTGAGCATTTTTTTGGTTTTGGACAGTGTGTCAATTATGAACAAGAAGAGAATTAGAATCTATCTTTTTATCACATTCCTGGAAGCCCTCCTGGTCGCGGGAATCATATCCGGCCGGAGGGTAGTTGGAAAGGAGTTGTTTTTTTCGGGGTTTACCGCAAAGAATTTATTGATGTTAAGCGCCGCCGTCCTGGTTGGATTTCTGGCTCTGGGGATTTTTCTCCGGATGGGCTCCCGGAAATCTTTTTCAATTGACCTCCAGGATAAAACGATCAAACGCTGGAGGCTGATCGCAATTTTTGCCTTGATTGTCGTCCAAATCAAGAGCGCCCAAAGCCTGTTATTTGTCTTTGACCTGGAACCGGGTGGAATCCTCCCGGAGTATTATCTCGATCTCTTGAGTTCCCTGCTGCCTTTTTTTATCTGGGGTGTCAGTTTTTCACTGCGGTCTTTGATTTTAATTGCTAACAGCTGTCAATTCAATCTCCTCAAATCCTTCCGACATCTTTTCAGGGAAAATTCTTGGCTGGGGGTCTTGATACTGATGTTGGCATTCTGGTTTGGGTTGTCATTTTCCAATCTGGGCTACTGGTTAGCAGATCCTCAGTCATTTTACTGGGCTCAAATTTTAAAAGCAGGTTTAGTTTTTAGCGAAGTGTTCTGCTTGCTGGTCTTTGCCGGCTTGTGGATCCATCTCAGCATTGCGCCGAAGCCCATGAAATCAGGGCTCTTCCATGGTGATAGGAAAAACTTAAACTGGCTGGTTGTTTTGGGGGTAGTTGCGGTCGGTTTAATTCTGCTGGGAATGGTTCGTCTGAATTTTGGGGTCGATCCCGGGAAGTGGAAATTCGGTATTGTTTTTTCAACCAACGCCCCCCTTCTGGGACCACAGATGATTTATATTTTGTTGATATTGATTGGATTGAGATGGATTGGCTTTAAGTTAAACCGGCGCTGGAAGTGGGTTGGAGAAGTGGTCCGCAGGGATGTTTTTGTTATGGTCGTGTTGTGGACAGCTGCCTTTTTTCTCTGGCGCAGCGCGCCGATTGCTGTAAACGATTTTGTTGATATCCCCCGGGCTCCAACTTTCGAACACAGCGTATCTTCGGATTCCCTGTATTATGAGATCCAGGCCCACCGCCTGATTGAGGGGGAAGGGTTATATAAATTCACTAGCCATTCGTTCTATAGTTTTCTTCTGGGGATTTTCCATCTTATAGGTGGGGATCATTTTCTGGATGTTATTGGACTGCAGACAGCTTTACTCGCATTAACGCCGTTTTGGATTTACAAACTGGGTACGTTCATCCAGGGGGAAAAGGCCGGCTGGCTGGCCGGCATCCTGTATCTTGTCAGAGAATACAACGCGCTGCTGCTGGGGGATACGATCACGGTGATGAACACCCAGACGCTGATGACGGAACCGCTCACCCAGCTGTTGGTGGTGGTGATCCTTTACTTTTTTATGACCTGTTTTTCAAATCCAGAATACTATTCAAAACGAACCTTGTTGATTGGAAGCCTGGTGGGTTTGATGCTCCTGACCCGGATGGAGATGATTTCTTTACTGCTCGTGATCCTTTTCTTGATTCTGGTAATCAATCGCATCCGCATAAAGGATAGATTTAAATCAGCCGGAATGCTGCTGGCCGGGACCCTGATCGTTGTTTTACCCTGGATGACCCGGAATTATTTTGCTACAGGAACCTTTTATTTAGATAAAGAATATACATTTATGAAGCTAGTTGGTGAGTATTTTGAAAGAAATGAGACTGAAGGAACATTTGATAATGTAGATACCAAGAATATCCATATTAGTAATATCGGTTTACTGAGCCTTACAAACAGTCAAGAGTTCATCCTGGATGTAGGTCCGTTTGAGGAATCCTGGAACCACTTCCGCCGCAGTGCAGCCCAGTCTGTGCTGTACCTGCCCTCCTTACCCACCCCGGCCGGGGTGGGCTTTGGGGTGATTGATTTACACCCTGATCAGGAGCGATCAGTGCAGTGGACCCCGGGAGCGTTCAGGGACCAGAAACTGACCACTTATGTCAAGCAGGCACCCTACTGGCGGATCGGTTGGGATGGCAGGGTGGAGGTGGAATCTGTCCTTCCTGTCCTGGCTGTCCTGTTTGTTGTCTGCCTGGGTGTTTTGCAGGCCTGGAAGAAGCGGCAAATGATGGGAATCATGGCTGGATTGTTCGGGTTAATTCATTTATTTGTCATGGGGGTGATGGGACGGTCCGGCGGTCGATACATCCACGAGGTTGACTGGATCCCGTTGTTGTATTATGCTGCGGGTTTGAGCATAGCTCTTCAAGTGTTAGTTAAATCTCTATTTGAGAATCAGGAAAAGACCCTGAATATGGTCGATTCTCCAAATGGAAAATCAGGCATTTCTTCCAGAAAAACAATCAGCATCTTGGATATTTCCCTTTTCGCTGCAGCAGCCTTCGTGGGGATTTCCATGCCGGTCTTTGAAGCCCTGCAGCCTCCCCTTTTTGATCAGCATCGGCTGCTGCTGAGAAGCTCGCAGGTTGAATCTTTCTATCCCTGGGAAGACCTGGAACCCCTGCTGTCAGCTGACCCCGATGAGTCAGTGGAGGCAGGAACCGTGCTTCTCGGAAAGGCTCTCTACCCGCGTTTCTATACAGCAGAGGAAGGTGTAGGGGATGACCGCGGGGGACGGATCCCGACCGCGGAAGAGCCGAGATTGATCTTTTACCTGGTCGGCACAGAAAATGTCTGGGTCTCGCTTCCCCGTCAGCAGTCGCCGGAAAGCCTGCCCCACAGCGGGGAGGTGGTTGTGCTGGGCCGGTTGCTGATGGAAATTGAACTCCCGCCTGGGCAGCGCCCCTACTTCCAGGCCGAGCGAATTTATCTTTTTAATTCGGATGCCGGCAGTCCAGACATCCTTCTGGTCGAAAAAGATAAAGATTCCGGTAAATAACAAAGTTGTTCTTGCTAAAGTGTTTGAATTCGGGGAGGGGTCCTCTTGAGGATGGGTAGGGAATGAATTACTGATCTTTGAAGGCGCTAAATTATGTGTTTTTCTGGTGAAATCAGGAGGGGACAATATGGACCAAACAATTCCTCGAACTTGCAGCAATCAATCTCAAGCTATAATCAGATTTATGGATTGTTTTCTTTACGTTACAATACTATTTGGTTGTGATGACTATATTCCAGGATGAAGGAAATGACCATGGATGAAAAAGGGCGTGATTCATATTATTACGAAGACGTGATCGACCTCCGGGAGCTGGTCCAGACCCTGTGGGATGCCAGATGGATCATCCTGGGTGTCACCCTGGCGGCCGCCCTGACGGCTTTCCTGGTCAGCAGCTTCCTGCTGCCGCCGCAGTACCAGGCCGAGGCTATGGTGACCCTGCTGGAGCCCAAC
>CAZTWV010000055.1:0-19743 GCA_964618295.1 uncultured Anaerolineales bacterium
GTTTCAACCTTTCAACATTTCTCTCTGATAGGTTTATTCAGGAGAGCCAAAATTATACCTTCCAACCTTGGAACGATCTGCTGGAAGGATATCAGGAAACTATTTAGAAATTGTTAAGCCGGGAAGAAGGAATTATTAAGTTCATCCGCTGGAATCCAGATGGGTCTCAGTCCAGGTCTGGTGTTTAAAGTTCGAAAAATTCCCGAACTGCTTTGCGGCCGGAGTGATAAAGAGTGTTGTACTTCTCACTTCCGGGAGCCAGATCAAACTCTACCGCAGAAATCCCGCAGTCGCTGATTTCAATTGTGCGGTAAACATCAACCGGATTGGTCCGGTAATTTGAAACCTGGTGGGCATTGTATAAATTCCGGAGGGTCAGGGTTAAAAAATTCCAGACATTTTCCGGGTGGCGGGGATTTTCAAGAGTTTTGATTTCCTCGGGAAACAAAAATAAGCCCAGCGTCTCCCAGTTGATCCCATCGCTGTACACCAGGTTGTTCTGTTTAAAACGCGGGGCGTCAAAAATATGCATCGGGAAATTATCAAACAAACCCCCATCAACGTAATAATCCCCTGCCCCAAAACGCTCCCCGTCAAAACGGAGGGCTTCAAAAAAGATCGGAATCGAAACCGACATCCGGACCGCATCCGCCACAGCGACATCCGGGGAGCGATCAGCTGAAAAAAATTCAGCCCGCTGGCGGGAGATGTTGGAAGCAACTATGTACAGATCCCGGAATCCCCGGTCCCTGAATTCGGAAAAGGTCGCCCGGCGGTTGCCGTCACACTGATCGGCAATCACATCCTGGATCCAGTCATAAAAATACTGGCTGGAGTACCACCCGTAGCGGTTGAAGAAGCGCAAATAACTTTCATCATCGATTGTCTCCCAGAATTTCAACTTCCGGGACTTAGTCCGCTTCTGAGGGATGCGCTTCACATCCAGTGTATCCAGAAGCGCTTTGGTCTCAGGAATGCTCTTACGGAAACTGACCAGCGTGGCTGCAAAAGCCCCGGCCGAGGTCCCCGCCACCCGCTGGATCGGATCAACGACTCCCAGTTCATCCAATACTTCCAGGGCGCCGACATAAGCAATGCCTCGCACCCCGCCGCCTTTGAAAACCAGGTTGCGGTATATGTTCTTTTTAACTGCCAGATCAAGTTTTGAGCGAATATTGCGAATAAAATCCGGTAAGACTTTTTTCAAACCAAGCTGCACGGTTTATCCTCCATAATTTTCTCTATCCAGGAAACGGAATATTACCCTGCCCACAACCAATTATACGAAAAACATAACTTAATGTTGCATATTTTTCATCTAACAGATATAAAACAATTGCGATTCAGTTCATTTTCCTTTAATATAAAAGCAAAGGATCTAACCCTTGCCGGGAATCTGTCCGGTTTAGAATCCGTCCCGCCCCAATCTATGAGGAGCTAAAACCATGACCCGCCTTCCAAAACACCTTAAGCTGTTTGGAATCTCTCTACTGATTATCCTCAGCCTGACAGCCTGTAACTTTCCACCCACCACGCCCACTCCGACCCTTCCACCTCCCTGCTCCCCTGATTTTCTGATTGTCTCCATCAATAATGCCAACAGCAACGGTCCAGGGACGGATACGATTGACCTGGATCCAGGCTGTATCTATCAGCTGGACACGGTTGATAACACCACGGACGGCAACAACGGCCTGCCTTCCATCACCAGCTCAATCATCATCAACGGCAATGGATCTACGGTCCGCCGGGCCGCTACAGCTGGAAAAATGGCTCTCCGTTTGTTCCACATTTCTGCAGGTGGGGAATTGACGTTGAACAATATCACCCTGCTGGACGGGATGGGCATCGAACCTCCTGATGTCACAGATCCGGTTCGCAATTCAGGTGGGGCAGTTTACAACGCCGGAAACCTGACCATTAACGACAGTCTGCTGACGGCTAACCGGGCCAAACTCAAAGGAGGCGGAATTCACAATATCGGAACGATGACCCTCAACAACAGCACCCTGGATGGCAACGAGACGAATATTGGTAATGAACCCAACGAATCCGGGGGAGCCATCCATAATGCGGGAACAGCTGTCATCAATAACTGCACTATTGCAAATAACATAGCCAGCCAGGCTGGGGCCGGGATCACCAACAGCGGGACATTGACAGTTATTAACAGCACTATCTCCGGCAACAGCACCACCATTGCCGGACTGGCCAGCGGAGCAGCGATCATGAACTCCGGAACTGCAAATATCAGCTACACTACGATCGCCAACAATATTGGAACCTCATCCGGTTCGGTCTGGTCCGCACCCGATACGATCCAAATCAGCAATTCGATCATCGCGGATAATGCTCCCCAGGACTGCAGCTATCCCGCTTCCAGCCCGATCAGCGGACCCAACCTGGACAGCGACGGGAGCTGCGACAGTTTCACCATGACTGACGATCCCCAGCTCGGACCGCTGACCAACAACGGCGGTCCGACCATGACCCACAGCCTGCCCGGAACCAGCCCTGCCGTGGATGCGGCCTCCGGGAGCTGTCCCGCAGCCGACCAGCGCGGGGAACCCCGGCCGGAAGGGCCGGCCTGCGACCTGGGCGCCTTCGAGCTGGGAGGCGGGGGACCCACACCTGTTCCAATGTCACTGATTTCCGGTCTGGTGTTTGATGATCAGAATGCCAACGGCGCCCTTGATTCAGGAGAACCTGGACTGGAGGGGGTAGAACTGGTCCTGGAAAACGGAACCTGTGCTTCTCCATCTGCCCTGATGACTGAATTGAGCGCAGTGGATGGAAACTACGATTTTGTAGTTCCTGCACCCTCGGCCGGGACCTACTGCCTGAGCATTGATCCGCTCACCCCACCCAACGACACCATCCTGATTCCGGGCGAATTCACCGACCCGGTCGGAGGAGAAGTAGAGTTCACACTGGCGGAGGAAGAAGATCGATCCGATCTCGATTTTGCCTGGGATTTCCAGTTTGCGGGAACGGATCTAATTGAAAACCTGGTGATTACAGATGTCACCCTCTCTACCGCCAATCCGCCCGATGGGGGCTGGGTGGAAGTAGAAGTCACGATTGAAAATCAAGGCACCGCAGCTGCTTCCGGCTATGAGCTGGCATTGATCCCTCACTACGGCAACGGTCCGCCCAACCCCGCCGGATATGCCCTGTTGCCCGATCTGGATCCAGGTGACAGCCACACCGAGAACTTCTCACCCGGTGTACTCTACACGGGGATCGGCACGCACACTCTGAGGGTGCTGGTCACGGATGACTGGTATGCGCTTGGGGACCCCGATTCCACCGGAACCGCCGGAGATTACGAAGATCTGACCATCACAGTCTCACCGGCCGCCAAAAACTGTGACCCGTTCCAGGGGTTCAGCCCTTCCCTGATCATGCTCTCCGTCCGGCGGGATACACTCCTGCTGCCGCTCTATGTGGACACAGACGGCAAAAACATCCCCGGAATGGTCGATCAAGATCCACACTGGAATTACACCGCCGTCTTGAACGATCTGGAATCGGGTCCCTGCGGCCTGCAGGGCTTCGACGACCGGCTGTACTGCCAGTTTACGCTGACTCCAGAAATACCGGGGTCGACAGCCGCTTTTGAGCTGTACCTGGAGGGCTGTGATGAACCGGTTTTCAGTGAGCCCCGGATCCTGATCCCGGACCTGCCGCCGGAAGAACCAGAGTGCACAAAAGATCTGGAAGGGGAAGACTGTAAAGCCGCCGGGGGAGAGATGAGCACCGGAGTCACCACCGCACCGTACTGTATCTGCCATTAATTCTATAGATCTGGTCAATTCTTATACGTAACCTCCGAGGTCGGACCATCAAACCTCGGAGGTTGATCATATTACATAAAATATTTTCAGAAATTTAGAGTGCTCTTATAGCAAGAAATTGCACTTATAATAAAAGAGAGCCCTGACCTGAACCGCAGCGATTTGAAAGACCTCTGACGGACCAATTTTTTCCGTATACTCCAGACCACGATCCAACTAAATCAAGGAGGGATAATGAAGAACCTCACCCTAGCTAACCTGGTGAAAGACTACAAGCCCCTCACCATCCTGCTGGTGACCCTGGTGCTCTTGACCGCCACTCTTTCCTGCAGTCTTCCATTTAAGATTGTCTGGACCGGAGGAGACAGTGCAGATCAACCGGATGCTGTGGAAATAGAATCCATCTCTAGCCAAACTGCTGAAAACCAGCAATCCGGGGCTGACCCCGGGATCAGCAGCACGGAAACCGTCATAGTTGAGGAACTGCCAACCGGGACGCCCAGTCTGACTCCCTCCCCAGGTATCACCTCAACACCTGAACTGGTGTACCTGACTGGTAAAGTCACCAAGAACACAAACTGCCGCTCGGGTCCCAAGGATATATATGAACTGGTCCATATTCTTAAAAAGGGCGATACTGTGACCTTGCTGGGGAAAAACCCGGAAAGCACCTTCTGGTTTGTGCGCTGGCAAAACGGGGATGTATACGAGTGCTGGATGTGGGACGAATATGTCTCCGCGGATGGGCCAGCTGAAAATCTCCCGGTGTTGACCCCGCCTCCCAGCCCGGCTCCCGTATTGGCATTTGTGCTCTCCTATAAAAACACCAGCGGTGAGACCAAAGTCAATGTTTATCTCCGAAATTCCGGGAATATTCCCCTGGCATCCTATTCAGCGACCTTCAAGGATAACAGTACAGGTCAGTCCCTGGCGAAGACCGGGGACAGCTTTGGGAATATGGCAAGCGTCAGCGCGGGTAACATCACGACCATTTCCAGCCCGAGTTTCAATGCCAGCACAGTTGGTCACACAATGACCGTGTCTGTCAAAGCCTGCACCCAGGATGGGCTGATCGGAAAATGCTCCACAGTTTCGACCAGCTTTGAATCCCAGTAACTGCTGGGGGACTTTGCTGTGAGGGCTTTCCTGAGCTCACAGGGGAGAGATCAACAATCAAAAACCGACAAAAAAAAAGAGAATGGGAGTTTTTCCCATTCTCTAGTAAACATCAAAGTGGGCGGTATTGGGCTCGAACCAACGACCTCCTCCTTGTAAGGGAGGCGCTCTAACCAGCTGAGCTAACCGCCCGTTGGTGCTGGATATTATACTAGCTGCACAAATTCCCGGCTAGGGCTGATCCAGCGTGCTTTCCAACTTCCAGGATCGGTTGCAATCTCGGAGGCTGCTGGGGGTTGATGGGGTTTACGGGAAGATATGCAGCTCACATATTTTTTGGAAATGATAGCCGTAAATGGCCATGGTGACCGCTGTTGGAAACAAGTGGGGGCGTTTTTTCAGGGTCCAGAACAGCAGATCCCAAAAATGGCGGCGCTCCCGGTTGATAATTCCCAGCTGGTAGATGGCCCGGAAAAAGGCCCGGATTTCGCTCCAGGTCAGGGGGGAAGATATCCGGGGTGCTTGATACTCCTCCAGAAAGGTCTTCACCCTTTTATAAAACTGCGGGGGTGTGTAAATCTGCTTCATCAGGTATTGATATCCCTCCCGGAGTTTTTCCAGGCCCATCCGGGGAACGATATTGGTGCTGCCGTCCACGTTATCCCCGGACATATCCCCCACAATTCGCTTTTCTTTCTGCAGGCGCTGATAGAGCTTTGTGCCCAGCGGTGCTTGCAGCAAACCCACCATAGCGGTGACAATCCCGCTCTGCTGGATAAAATCCACCTGGCGCTCAAAGATGGAGGGGGAATCCGAGTCAAACCCAACAATGAAGCCGCCCTGCACTTCCAATCCAGAACGCTGCAGGTGTTTGACATCAGCGATCAAATCCCGATTGACATTCTGACCTTTGCTGCACTCGGCCAGACTGACTTCATCCGGTGTTTCGACCCCAATGAATACTTTCGAGAATCCTGCCTTCACCATTTGCTGAATCAGCTGATCATCATCTGCCAAATTAATGGAGGCTTCCGTATTGAAAGAAAACCCTGATTTCCCCCGGCGCCAGCGAACCAGGGCAGGCAGCAGTTCTTCTTTCAGATAGCGCCGGTTGCCGATGAAATTATCATCGACAAAGAACACCGAACTCCGCCATCCCAGATCATATAAACCATCCAGCTCCACCAAGATCTGTTCCGAAGTCTTGGTGCGAGGCCGGTGGCCCAGCAAGGTCGTGATATTACAAAAATCACAGTTAAAGGGGCAGCCCCGCGAAAATTGGAGCGGCATGGTGTCATAGTGTTTCAAATCCAGCAGGGACCAAAGCGGAGGGGGAGTTTTCTTAAGATCAGGAAATTGATCTGTTTTATAAATCCGCTTCGGCCGACCGTGATCCAGGTCCTGGAGGAATTCCGGCAGGGTGATCTCAGCTTCGTTGAGCACAAAATGGTCCACCCCGGGGAAAGATTCCTGATCCATGGTGAATAATGGGCCCCCGGCAACAATCTTGACCCCTGCCTGCCGGCAGCGCTGAATGATCCTGGCCGCGGATTCCCGCTGCACGGTCATCCCGCTGACAAAGACCAGATCGGCCCAACCTAAATCCCTCCCCCGCAGGCTGCGGACATTCAGATCAACCAGCCTGATGTGCCAATCCTGGGGCAGCATAGCCGCAACCGTCAGCAGTCCCAGGGGAGGTGCGGAGGATTTCTTGCTGACGAACTTTAAGGCGTGCTTAAAACTCCAAAACGTGTCCGGGAATTCAGGGTAAACAAGCAGGATATTCACGATTGTTTCCTTTACCGCAGGCTGATAATCACCTGCTGGCTGCTGATTATTTTTTCTTCTTCTTTTCAGGTTTTTTTTGCTCGTCCGGCGGCTCCAGATCTGGAAATATTTCCTCCCGATACTGCTCAATCGTGATCTCCTCCCAGAAAGCAGCCGCTCGATCCAGATGCTCAGCGATCAAAGCAGCAGCCTGGTCAGTATCCAGGTCCTGGGCAGCAGGAATCAGAGCAGCCCACAAATCCCGGGTATGCTCGCGATGCTGCTTGTCATGAAAGTAATAAACTGCCAGCTGTTCATAAAAATCCTGAAAAGTGTTAAATATCAAGCCATAGATCAAATTATCACAGTAGGTGATCAATAAATGGTGCAGCTGCCACATCGATTCCGCATATAATTCCGGTTCCTCGGCCAAATCCTGAAATTCATGGAGCAGATCAATCATCAGTCCCGGAGCCCTCCGGGTGGTGGAAGCGGTGTACTGGGGCGCCAGCAGCTGCCACATCTCCAGAAGGTTGGGAACGAGATTAGGAACCAGATCCGGATTGGTCTTCAGCAGCCCAACCAGGATATTTAAATTTCCATCCTGAAGGTAATCCCGGATCCGGGTTGGTTTGCCCTGCTGGATATCCAGCCAGCCGTCCCGGTTTAACCGCTGCATGGCTTCCCGCAGCGCCGGTCGGGCCAGGTCAAGCTCCTTGCTGAGTGTACGCTCGCCGGGCAAATAGGAATGGGGCGGATAAATCCCGCTGACAATGCTCTCAATCAGCTGCCGTTCAGCGCGGTCGGTCGTGCGTTCTTCCTGGGGATCAGCCATTTTGCAGCTCCTAATTCAATCTGTACTGGTCATACCGGTATTAATCGATATTATACATCTGGTATGACCAGTTGTCAATCTCCAATAAGTAAGCCCCATAACGCACCAAAAATAATCTCTTTTTACCGCAATTTTGGCAAACCTTCCCGGCCTGTGATACACTTTCAAAAGAACTGAATCAGAGAGAAATTCATGCGCATCCTCCGCTATCAACTACCCGATCAACAACCCGCCTACGGCTGGCTTTTGGATCAAAAAATCGGACTCATCCAGGGCGATATTTTTGATGCGTACCAGCGCGAATCGGCTGATATCCCGCTTGATGAGGTCCAGCTTCTGGCCCCGGTCCAGCCTGGAAAAATTATCTGCGTGGCCCGCAACTACGCCGCCCATGCCGCCGAACACAACGCCGCAGTCCCGGAAATCCCGGTGCTCTTTTTTAAACCTCCCAGCTCCGTGATTGGTCCTGATGATCCAATCATCCTCCCGCCCCAATCCCGGCAGGTGGAGCAGGAAGCCGAGCTGGCCGTGGTAATCGGTAAAGCAGGCCGCTGGATCGCCGCTGAAGATGCCTTCGATCACATCCTGGGCTACACGATCGGGAACGATGTCACAGAACGCTATTTCCAGCGGGAAGATCTGCTCTGGACCCGCGGAAAAGGTTTCGACACATTCTGCCCCCTCGGTCCCTGGATTGAAACGGATTTCAACACGGCAGATTCGATGATCACCTGCCGTGTCAACGGGGATTTGCGGCAGATGGCATCCACCCGGGATATGGTTTTCCTGATTGAGCAGCTGATCGCTTTTGCCTCCTCCTTTATGACTCTGGAACCGGGAGATACTCTTTTAACCGGAACTCCGGAAGGTGTGGGAAAACTGGAAGATGGGGATCAGGTGGAAATTGAGATCGAAGGGATTGGGACCCTCGCCAATCCGGTTCGCATGTCCGAACGGACAGGAGGCCAGGATGGTTGATATCCAGGCCGGAGTCATCACCGCCACAATTATCGCCGTGGTATTCTTCCTGATCAGCGTTTTTTCCGGAATTCAGTCCATCCTGGCGGGCAAAGAAATCAAATTTTTCAAAATCCGGCGGGACAGAATTTTGCACGGTTGGCGTTTGATCCTGCTCGGGATTTTCTGGATTGTGCTCGGCTTCGGGGTATTTTTTTATGGGGAGCCGATCGCTTACAACTTTATCACCCCCTCTCCGACCCTGCCAATCACCAACACCCCCCTGGTACCGCCTACCACAACTCTGACCCCGACGATCACCCTCACGCCCACCATCACCCTTACCCCGGCAGAGTCCTACACCCCAACTGCCACTGAAACACCCCGCATGCCCCTGGCTGTGGAAGGAAAATTTGAAGGGATTCTGACACCTCCGGCCGAGGCGGTCTTCAGCCCCTTGGAATTCACGAACATTGGTCTGGATGAGGAATATCAGGCGATCGGTCCCGGCGTGAATTTTTCAAACCCGGTCGGACATATGTATGCTGTGTACAGCTACGCCAACATGGCGGACGATGTGCAGTGGACTGCAATCTGGTATCGGGATGGTGAGCTGGTCCATTTTGAAACCAGCCCCTGGGTGGGCGGTACTGGAGGTTATGATTTCACCGACTGGAATCCAAACCCGGAAATGTGGCTCCCAGGAAGCTACCAGGTGATCATCTTCCTCGGCAGCGAGTGGCAGATTTCCGGCACTTTCACCGTCGAGGGAAATCCCCCCACCCCGACCAGCACGGTCTCACCCACCGCCACTGCCAGCCCTTCCCCCGGGCCGACGTCTACCCTCACCCCCAGCCCCACAGCAGAAAATTCCGGGAGCTAGATCTCAGAGAGGGCCAGCGCTGTTTGAGCTGCGACCCGGGCATTGTTGAGCAGCAATCCGATGTTGGCTTTTAAGCTGGACTTATCGGTTAATTCACTGACTCGATTTAACAAGAACGGAGTCACCTCCTGGCCGCTGATTTCGCGGTTTTCAGCTTCCACCAGCGCTTGATTGACCGCTTCCTTCATCTGCCATTCCAGCAGGGCATCTTTGATCGGTGGAGGAACCACTAAAAGTACCGCGCTCTGTAAACCAAGGTCCCAGTGAGCCCGGGCCAGCTCAGCAGCCGCAGCAGTATCTTCAACCTGAACACTGACCGGTAGACCGCTGGTTCGGCTGTAAAATGCCGGAAATTCCTCTGTTTGATACCCAACAACCGGGACAGAAAGGGTTTCCAGCAGCTCCAGCGTCCCCGGTAAATCAAGAATCGATTTCGCCCCGGAACAGACTACCAGCACAGGCGAGTCACCTAAAGCTGGCAGGTCAGCAGAAACATCCAGATCAATCCCCCGGTGTACTCCGCCGATCCCGCCGGTTGCAAACACTCTAACACCAATTTTTTTGAGAGCTGCCAGGGTCCCGGCTACTGTGGTCCCACCGTTGCGCTTTTGAAGCAAAGCCCGGGAGATGTCCCTCCGGCTGAGTTTGGAGACCTGGCGGTCCTGGGCCAGAAGCAGGATATCTTCCCGGCCGATTCCGACCTGAAGTTTCCCGCCCAGGACCGCGACGGTTGCAGGCACCGCACCCTGATCGCGCACTTCCTGCTCCATGGCCTGGGCAATTTCAACGTTGGTTGGAAAGGGCAGACCGTGGGTCACCACTGCAGTTTCCAGACCCACTACCGCTGAACCCCGGTCCAGGGCCTTTTGAACCTCATCACTGATTTGTAATCTCTCCATACCACGCTCCGGTTATTGATCACTTATTTTTACATTTTAACATCAATTTCAGATCCAACCCCAAACTTAGAATTCCTGACTGGATTTCCTGTTAGAATGGTAATATAACTGCGGAAAATACGAACAAAAAAGGATTAACTCATGACTGACTTCCCCGGAAAAGGTAAAGTTGCTGTTCTAAAAACATCCCCGGAAACCATCCTGGAAGATTACCATCAGCTGCTGGACCTGGCAGGTGTGGAACAGGCGCTGTCCAAGGACATCCAGACCGGCTTAAAAATCAACATTTCCTGGCAGACCTGGTACCCGGCCTGCTCCACCACCCCCTGGCAGCTGGAAGGTGTGATCAAATCCCTCCAGGGACGCGGCTATCAAGACCTGGTCGGGGTTCACAACGACACCGTCGTGGTGGACACCAGCGATGGTGAGTTCAACAACAAACACAAATTTGTCACAGACCAGTACGATGTACCCTGCCTCTATCTTTACAATCAGGATTTTGAATGGATTGAGTTTACTCCCAAGAACCACAAATACCTGGTGCTCGATAAAGTATATCCGGACGGGGTTTTCATCCCGAAAGCCCTGCTGGGCATGAATATTATCCAGCTCCCGACCGTGAAAACCCACGTTTTCACCACCATCACCGGGGCCATGAAGAACGCTTTCGGCGGATTACTGCACCGGGAGCGGCACTGGACCCATGCGGTGATTCACGACACGCTGGTTGACCTGCTGGCAATCCAGCAGGAAATTCATCCGGGGATCTTTGCGGTGATGGACGGCACTTTTGCCGGAGATGGACCCGGTCCGCGGGCCATGCGCTGGCATGAAAAAGACATCCTGCTGGCATCCGCAGATCAGGTCGCGATTGACGCAGTATCTGCCAGGCTGCAGGGATTTGACCCCATGAGCCTGCGCTTCATCGGGCTGGCCCACGAGCATGGTTTTGGAATTGGGGACCCCTCCCAGATCGAGATCGCAGGCTATGATATTGAGCAGGAAAAACCCTGGGGATTTCAGCGGGAGGACACTTTTGCCAGCAAGGGTCAGCATATGATTTACCACGGCCCACTTAAGCCGCTGGAAAAGCCCCTGCTGCAGTCCCCCCTGGTTCCCTGGGCCTATTTTGCCAGCAATTTCTACCATAATGTGTACTGGTACCCCTTTGTCGGCCGCAAGCGGGTCGAGGAAGCCCTGGATACAAAATGGGGCCGGATGTTCCGGGACTATGGAAATGGTGAAGTAGTCATGCCCGGGATGGAAAGAAAAACAGTCCTGCAGGCTGTGGTCGGGCTGACACTGCTGACCGCTCTGAGCCTGGGATTGATTTCGCTTTTTCGCCGCTGAAATATGAAAAAATCCTCAAGAATTGGTCGCCGGTTGATCCCGGGGCTGCTGTTTGGCTTCCTGGTTCTTCTGGTCCTGCTCCTGCTCGGTGACATCAGACAGATATCTGGAGAATTTTTTGAATTCCAGTGGTCCCTGTACCCCCTGGTGCTGGGTTTCACCCTCCTTAATTACCTTCTGCGATTTTTTAAATGGCATTTTTATCTTGGTCTGGTAGGTGCGGGGAACACCCCGCTGGCGCTCAGCGCCCGCCTGTTCCTGGCAGGATTTCCGCTGGCGGTGACCCCAGGAAAAGTAGGGGAAGCACTGAAAGGTGTCTGGTTGGAGAAAGAGACTGGAGTTCCGACCGCCCGGGGCATTTCCGTCGTGCTGGCAGAACGGATCAGCGATGGTCTGGGCGTGCTGCTGCTTTCTACTCTCGGTGTGATTGCCTATCCGCGCTACTGGCCTGCTTTTGCAGCTGTGCTCGCGGGCTTACTGCTGCTGATCACCCTGATCCAGATCCGGCCGGCGGCCTTCTGGCTGCTGTCCATTGCGGAAAAAATACCCCTGTTAAAAAAGATTGCCGCTGGACTGCATGAATTCTATGAAGGCAGCTACACTCTCTTCCGCCCCCGGGCCGTGCTGACCGCAGTAGGGCTGGGAACCGTTTCCTGGTTCGGAGAGGGAATCGGGATGTATTTTGTGCTGCGTGGACTCGGTATTCCAGGAGGCTGGGAACCCCTATCCACTGCAGTTTTTGTGCTGGCATTTTCGACCGTAATCGGGGCTGTCTCCGCCCTGCCCGGCGGCCTGGGAGCTGCTGAAGCCTCGATTGCCGGAATGCTGGTGTTCCTGCTGGATTTAGGGCCGGACACCGCCGCTGCAGCCACCCTGCTGATCCGCTTCGCCACCCTCTGGTTTGCGGTCCTGATCGGATTGGTGGTCTGGCTCTTTTCAAAAAGTCTGCTGTTTGGACCCCCAGAACAGGAAAAGCATCCAGCGCCAGACCTTTAGAAGATGACCAGCCTGACTATACGCAAATACCCCTGACCCGTTTCCTCACTTTTCATATACAATTAAAATTGAAATTCAATACATTTGTCCGCCCAAACCGGCTCCAGTTAATGGAGGATGGATATGAAGAAAATTTCCCGCACCCTGCTCGCCCTGGTATTCCTGACCCTCAGCGCCTGCAACCGGCCTGCCCCGCAGCCAAAACAGCTCCCCACAGAAACCAACCCCCCTCCCCCTCCTTCGATCATAGCTGAACTGGAACCAACCCCGACCGATTTTCCAACCGTGACCCCGACGCCGGAAGAGTCCGCTCCCCAGCCGCCGACCCAAAACCCACCCCAGCAGCAGCCTTCCCGGCCGCGGGGCGCAGATACATTTCCGCTCTTCAAGGCCGGCCAGGAATTTAACATCCTGGAAATCAAGATGATCAATCTCGACCAGGGCTGGGCCGCTGCCTCCGCTGATCCCGGAAGCAAACATATTCTGCGGACCCGCGATGGAGGCCAGACCTGGCGGGATGTCAGCCCTCCGCAGCCCCTGAGTCCGGACAGCCGTATCCCGGACCTGGAAACAGCTTTCACAGGACCGGATTCAGCTGTGGTCCTTTACAGCGGATCGGATTTGATCTGGTCCACCACAGACGGCGGAGCAAACTGGACCCCAATCCAGCTAGAATTCCAGACCCAGGGAGGAGGCCTGCTGAGCGCCCTGGATCAGGATCAGATCTGGCTCTTTCAGTTCCTGGACGCCGGAATGCAGAAAGTCTACACTGCTGTCTACCGCTCCGCCGACGGCGGCCAGAACTGGAACAAGCTGCTGGACCCCTTCCAGGACGCCTCGATTCAGGCCTTCGATAAAACTGGTGCAGTATTCGCCAGCGCACAGTCCGGCTGGCTGACCCGTTTCTTCCGGGGTATCACTCCCAATGTCGTTCTCGATTTAAGCCAGGACGGCGGTCAAACCTAGACCGGGATCCCCCTTCCCCCGCCGGACCCGGCAGAAAACATCTTCCAGGATCCCGCAGTCGGCTGCGGTTTGTATCAACCTTTCCTGGCCAGTCCGGATCAGGGGCATTTCCAGCTCTCCTGCCAGCCGCACGGGGACACAGAATCCCGCCAGGATTATCTTTATAAAACCACAAACGGCGGTCAGAACTGGGAAATCCTCCCCATGCCTCCCGGAGATCTTTACACTGTCAGCCCAGATTTGCTGTTCTCTGCAGGAAGAGAGATCCAGCGCTCTGATGATGGAGGTCAAACCTGGAACCCGGTCAAATCGGTCAACTGGGATGGATCTTTCAGCTTCGTGACCGGTGACCTGGCCTGGGCCATTGCTTACGATCCGGTTGATGACGAATATGCCCTGGTGAAGACAGTTGACGGCTGCCAGAGCTTTGAAATCATCCGGCCAGTCATCGAATAATCCTCCTTTTCCCCCGGAAGATCAAATATGACAATAAACACTGGATAATCACCATCCGGGGGGTACAATCCCTCTGAAATATCCAGAAAAGAGGAAGACTTATGCCTGCATTTATTGATGGTAATCAAGCGATTGCCACCGCGGCCGTGGATGCCGGCTGTGATTTCTTCGCCGGCTATCCGATCACTCCGGCCACCCAGATTCTGCTTCACCTGGCCGATGCCCTGCCCAAGGTTGGCGGCCTGGTGATCCAGGGAGAAGACGAAATTGCCTCCCTGGGATTCTGCATCGGAGCTGCGATGAGCGGTCGGCGGGCCATGACCGCCACCAGCGGCCCGGGGATCAGCCTCTACAGCGAGAACATCGGCCTGGCGATTATGGGCGAGGTCCCGCTGGTAATCGTCGATGTCCAGCGGATGGGACCGGCCACCGGGGCTGCCACCACCGGATCCCAGGGGGACGTTCAGTTCCTGCGCTGGGGGACCTCGGGGGGATACCCGGTGGTTGTGCTCAGCCCCAGCACTGTGGCAGAATGCTACACCCTGACCATCCAGGCCTTCGAACTGGCTGAAAAACTCCGGACCCCGGTCTTTCTGGCCACTGACAAAGAAACAGCCCAGACCCGGACCAGCGTGGAGCTGAAACGGGATCAGAAAGTTGCAGTTAGCCGGAAGTACGCACCCCCGGGAGGAAAATATCAGCCCCTGGGAATTAAAAGGGAGGAAGAGATCCCGGATTTCACGCCTTTTGGAGGAGAGCATATCCTGCGCTTCACCACCAGCTCCCACGATCAGGATGGTTATCTGACCAAGGACCCCGCTGCGCTGGATTTCCTCAACCGCCATCTCTATCAAAAAATCGAATCCCGCCGGGATGAGCTGGAGCTGGTCGAACTCGACCTGGAAGACGGGGCTGATGATTTAATTCTGAGCTACGGGATCACCGCCCGCTCCGCGCGAGCTGCCGCTGAAAAGCTCCGGGCCAACGGGAAAAAAATTTCTCTCTGCACGGTGTATTCTCTCTGGCCGGTTCCTAAAAAATCCATCCAGCGCGCAATTCAAGGGATCAACCGGGTCATCCTGCCCGAATTGAATTTTGGTCAGTACGCCCGGGAAATTGAACGTATAGCCTGTGGAAGTGTAAAAATCGTCTCCGGCAACCGGGTGGACGGTAAATTAATCTCCCCCGATCAAATTTTGGAAGAAGGAGGTCTGCGGTGATCAAGGAAATCCAGACCTACTTCAACCAGGACACTCTGCCCTTACCTTTCTGCCCGGGCTGCGGACATCACACCATTCTTCAGAAGCTGGATGAGGCCCTGGTCCGACTCCAGCTGGATCCCCGGAAGGTGGTGCTGGTGACCGATATCGGCTGTGCCGGATTGTCAGATAAATATTTCAGAACCCACGCCTTCCACGGTTTACACGGCCGGAGCGCAACCTACGCCACCGGGATCAAGCTAGCCCATCCAGAGCTGACCGTCATTGTCGCAGTCGGGGACGGCGGATTTGGGATTGGCGGTCATCATTTTCTGAATGCGGCCCGGCGCAACATCGGGATCAAAGTCCTGGTTTTCAACAATTTCAACTACGGGATGACCGGCGGAGAGCACTCGGTCACCACTCCATCCGGAGCAAAAACAACCACCACACGAAGCGGTAATCTGGAGCGGCCGCTGGATATTGTCAGCACGGTCGGGGTCAACGGTGCCAATTTCGCGGCCCGCTCATCGACCTTTGATGATCAGCTGGTGGAATTAATCTGCCAGGGATTTCAATCCGAGGGATTTTCGTTAATTGATATCTGGGAGCTGTGCACTGCCTACTACATGCCCCGCAATAAGTTCAGCAAGCGCAAGATGGCGGAAACCCTGGAAGAACTGAAATTCCCAACCGGCTTGATATATGAAAACAGCTACCCCGAATACAGCCAGCAAATCCGGGATCACCTGCCCCCGGTCCAGGCAAGGAATGCTGTGCTGCAAGCAGAAGACCTTCAACCCCGGTTCAAATCAAACCTGGACAGACAGTTCGATGTACTGATCGCAGGTGCCGCCGGGGCCAAGATCGTCAGCGCCGGGAGCATGTTCTCCCGGGGGGGGCTACTCAGTGGTCTGCAGGCTTCCCAGCAGGCTAACTATCCGGTCACAGTTAAAACCGGCCATTCCAATATCACCATCACCCTCAGCCCGAGCGAAATCCTCTACACCGGCGGGGACCATCCCGGGGTGGTTTTGGGACTTTTTCCGGAAGGCCTGAGTAAAGCCCTGCCCCAGATCAGCCAGATGTCCGGGGATGATCTGCTAATCCTGCACCAGGACCTGTCTGAGCCTGAAACCCAGGCCCGGATCTGGACCCTGGATTTCAGCCCAGCCAAGCATTGGGGTAAAAAACAGGAATACCGGGCTCTGATGGCCCTGGCAGTCTACCTGCGGGAAAGTAATCTCTATCCCTTAGAAGCCCTGCAGGAAGCAGTTCGCCTCAAACCGCGCTTTGCCGAGGAGAATCTGGCTGCGATTGAGGCCAGCCAGGATCTAAAGCTTCAAAAGTAAGCAGCCAACAGCTTTTTTCGCCTTTATATACGCCTTCATATCCCCCCTATTTTCACCCCCGGCGGGGTGCTCCGCCTGCTTGACATCGAACTAATGTTCGTGTATAATCCCTCCATAGCACAAATATTCTAGTGCCCTGAGCATTACCGGAGGACATTTATGCCCCCCAAATCGAGTAAAAAATTAAAAGACCGCCACAAACAAATCCTGCAGGTAATTGATTCTTACCGGGAGGAGCACGGTTATGCCCCCTCCTACCGTGAGATCTGCGCCCAGACCGATATCACCTCGACTTCGATGGTGAATTATTACCTGGAGCAGCTGGAGGAGATGGGTTACATCGAACGGGAAGACAATATTTCCCGCAGTCTGAAGATTTCCAAATCGGCTGCGAACGCTGTCGGTCAGGTGCTCGGTCATGTCCGGGAAGCTGCCCGGGAGATCAGTGATTCCCTTACCATCCCCGTAGTGGGGCGGATCGTGGCCAGCGAACCGGTCCCGATCCCGGAAACAGACTTCAGTCTCTTTGATGCAGAATCAAATGTCTCTGTTTCGGAAAGTTTGATCCCCCGGGGCGTCGATAAAAGCCAATTATTTGCCCTGGAGGTTGACGGGGAATCCATGATTGACGCCATGGTCAATGACGGCGATCTGATCATCATGAAACCGGCCCGCGAGGCACACAATGGGGAAATGGTTGCGGTCCGGCTCAAAGATCAAAACGAAACCACCCTGAAGCATTTTTACCGCGAAGGGAACCGGGTTCGCCTCCAGCCTGCCAACCCCACCATGGATCCCATTTATGTCGACGCATCCTCGGAAATTGAGATCCAGGGCAAGGTTGTCCTGGTCATCCGCCAGATCTGAGGATTTTCTTTTAGAGGTAAGAGGGAACGCTTCACCCTCCTCATGGAGCCGCCGAAAAACGGCGGCTCTTTCTTTTTCACAGGCCTTCATACATCAGATTTACGGACCACAGTCCGGAAACGGAGAACCATTCAACCGTCTTACAGGTGAGAATCGAGCCCCATTGGCTGCTGGAACATCACTGTGGAGGATAAAAGATCCGCTCAGATCCGGATTGTATCCGGGACCTGATCTAATTTCGAATAAGAACCTGCTGCCGGAAAATTTTTTCCAGAATACAGGATAAATGGCTCCTGATCGCCATCCAGGACCCAGAGCACAGGGAAGTGCAGCACACAGCCTTCCCAGCGTTCCCATTCAGCTGCCAGTGATTTTGAAGGGTCAATAAATACGGGCCTGGACAGCTTCTGAGCGACTTCCAGGATTTGAAGCGAGCCGTCAAAGAGCCAGCCAATTGTCTCTCCATTTTTTTCCTCAACCCGGAGCTCAGCCCTGATTCTGTCCCCGGCTGCTACCAGGTCATCCTGATCCTCCTTCTGAACCCAGACACCACAGGGCAGTCCTCCTGTGATTTGATCCGAACCGCATTCCAGAGAGAATCCCCCCAGCGGGCCTTCTTCAAAATCAGCCCGGACCTGGCCTTCAACCGTGACTACCTGGTCCACAAAATGGGATTGGTTATCACTTCCCTGCAGGGCGCAGATCGACAGCCCGATTCCAGACCGAAAACAGCTTGAGACGAACAAAAAAAGCAGGAAACAAAACAGGTTTGGAACCCGCCCGTGTTTTTCCCCCATCGGATGGCTCCTATACTCGATAACAGTTTAAATTCAATTTACAACAGATAGGGCGGAAAAGCAAGTCAGATCAGCAAAAAACCGCCCGGGGGCGGGCGGTTTGCTTGATAGTCTCAAAGAAAAATGTCTATTCAGATTCCTGCTCCTCTAGCATCTCAACGCCTTCCCGGTAAGCGATAGAGAACATTGCGTTCCCGACCAGGGAAAGATACACTCCCAGTACGCCCAGCACAACCGGATACAGGCAGCAGAGAATCACTGTCAGCACCAGGAAGTAGGAGATGTAATACAAAACCATCCCCCCACCAAATAAGATCAATAATGAAAGTAAGAATCCAACCCAATTGGCTTTGAATATTTTCCACCATTCACCGACCTTAAATCCCGCCCCAAACTGGTCCTGGACTACCACGTGGGTTCCGATCACCGGCAGTACAACTCCGGTTGCCATTCCAATCAGGCTTCCTAAACCCATTAAAATAAAACCAGCCCCATATCCCAAAAAGACCATCAGAATCATTTGAGTCTCAGGCGCTCCGGACATCTCGGACAGAAAAACAGGGACAAACATGGCAAAATACCCAACTGTCATCAACAGCACAACCGGGAGGGTGTAAATTGCATAAATACCCAGAAGGCGGAACCCATCTTTGAAATAGACCGAAAGATCCTCCCAGCCAGGGAGAGAAGGTTCTCCTCCCTCAACTGCGATCCGGCGGGTGATTTCTGCCCCGTATCCCAGAAAAAGGGCAAAGCTCAAGATGTTAATCAGCGGGATAAATCCAATTATGATGACGACAACAGCAACTGCCAGCTTTCCAATCCAATTTTCATCTTCAAAGGGAAATTTCAGGACTGCGCCAAGATTTGTTGTAGTAAATTGTTTGGTCATGAGGGCTCCTGATTAATTGAGGAATCTAACTTGATTATACAATCAGATTCCGGGTTTATCAGGGTAATTAAACCTATTAACTCCAAAATAAACCCTTCGATCAGGTTTTTTTCAGGCATATTTCCACTCATATCCCCCTCATTCATTGTGAGTACATAATTTCACAAAACTGGTATAATCTATCTGATTAAATAAAAAGGAGCACAAGGTGGCATTTTCTCCCTTCGATTGGCTGTTGGGATATTTTTCATTAGATATTGGGATTGATCTGGGAACGGCAAACACACTGGTGAATGTCCGCGGAAAAGGGATTATCATCCAGGAGCCTTCCTGGGTTGCAATCAACAAACGAACCAAAGAACCCATCCAGATCGGAAACTCTGCCAAAGAAATGATCGGGCGGACACCGGCGGATATCATCACCGTCCGTCCGCTTCGGGATGGCGTGATCTCAGAATTTGAAATCACCCAGGCCATGCTGCAGTACTTTATCGCTCTGGCCCACAAACAGGCCATTGTCCCTGTTCCCAGACCGCGGGTCGTGATTGGAATCCCCGCCGGAGTGACCGAAGTGGAAAAAAGAGCAGTTTATGACGCCGCCATGGCTGCCGGTG
>CAZTWV010000056.1:0-18192 GCA_964618295.1 uncultured Anaerolineales bacterium
CCGCGGTCCTGGCGGAAATGCTGCCCGGCCTGATCGCCGGAATCACTTTCACCCGGTCGATGCGCTGGCTGCCTGCGTCCCGTGCAACGGGAAATCACACCAACGTGGCTTTTTCCCGCCCCATCCGCTGGCTGCTGGCCCTGCACGGGGAGTCCTGGCTGCCCTTCAGCTACGCTGGGGTGGTTTCCGGAAACTGCACCCGCGGCCTGCGTTTTTTGAATAACGGCAGCCTGGAAGTATGTTCCTCAGATGATTATTTTCAGGTTCTTCACGAACAGGGGATTATTCTCGATCCAATCCACCGCCAGGAGCGGATAACCCGGGATCTGCAAACTCTTGCGGAGCGTGTAGACGGCGAGGTAAACCCGGACCCCGATCTACTGCAGGAAGTAACTCACCTGGTAGAAGCACCCACAGCATTACTGGGTGATTTTGACCCGGATTATCTTCAGCTGCCCAGGGAAGTGCTGATCTCCGTCATGAAAAAACATCAGCGCTACTTCCCGGTGGAAAAGAATGGGAAACTGCTGCCCCATTTCATCACAATCGCCAATAAACCCAGCGAGGAAGGTCAGCACCCTGAAATGCCTCAGGTGACCCAGGGCAACGCAGACGTGATCCTGGCCCGGTTTGCTGACGCGGAATATTTTGTACGGGCCGACCGCAAACGGAAACTTGAAGATTATTTACCGGACCTGGACCTGCTGACTTTCCAGGTTGATCTAGGATCCATGCTGGACAAGTCTCACCGGGTCAAAAAACTGGTCGAGCACACGGCTGAACAGCTGAAGTTGAATGACCAGGATTTGAACACAGCTCTGCGGGCAGCCGAACTCTGTAAAGCAGATCTGGCGACCCAGATGGTGGTCGAAATGACCTCCCTGCAAGGTGTAATGGGCTACTACTACGCCCGGGAATCCGGAGAAACAGAAGAAGTCGCGCTGGCAATCCGGGAACATTATTTACCCTCCGCAGCGGATGATCCAGCTCCAGAAACTGCCCCGGGGTTGGCGGTAGGGATAGCGGACCGTTTGGATTCCCTGTTGGGATTATTTGCTGCTGGACTGGCTCCGACTGGAAGCAAGGATCCTTTTGCTCTTCGAAGGGCTGCCCTCGGCCTGGTAGGCAACTTAATCAGCTGGGATCAAGATTTTGACCTGGCTGCTGCTGTTCAGGCAGCTCAAAAGGAATTACCTATCCCAGCCGGGGATGATGTTTACCAGGAATGTCTGGAATTCATCAGAGACCGACTTCAGAATTATCTCAAAGAACAGGGATCCCGCCATGATGTGGTGGATACTGTCGTTCAAGCGCAGGGCTTCAACCCGGCCGGGGCAAAGCGGGCTGTAAACGCGCTTGAAAACTGGATTACCCGGGACGATTGGGAATTAATTCTGGATTCATACGCCCGCTGCGTGCGGATCACCCGCGATCTGGAACAAGAACTAAAGATTACGGAGAATGTATTTCAGGGAAATCAGGAAAAGGACCTTTACCAGGCCCTGCAAACGGCCCGCAATTCCCAGAGAAAAGAGGGGGATGTGAACGCATTTTTCGAGGAATTCACCCCCCTGATTCCAGCAATTACAGCGTTTTTTGACAATGTGCTGGTGATGGCGGATGATCCCCAGGTAAAGAACAACCGTCTGGCACTGCTCCAGGGTGTGGCCCAGCTGGCAGATGGTGTTCTTGATCTCAGCAGAATGGAAGGATTTTAAACCCGCTCAATCCAGATCAGTTTCTTCCCGCAGCCGGACTTGGCTGCGGGAAAATCTTTAACAAAATAGGGGGATTTCAGTCACACTCATCTTGGTATAATCGTTTTCATAAAAGACTAAATTGGGGTGGAGACAGCACATGGGCGTAACGGACGAAATAAAAGATCGGATTGATATCATCGACCTGGTTTCCGAAACCGTTGAACTTCGCCGGTCTGGAAAGAATTACACCGGGTTTTGTCCTTTCCATCACAATATCAACACCCCTTCATTTGTCGTGTTTCCAGAAACCCAAACCTGGCACTGTTTTGGAGAGTGTGACGACGGGGGCGATGTCTTCAATTTCATGATGAAAAAGGAAGGCTGGGATTTTGCGGAAACACTCCAAAATCTTGCAGACCGGGTGGGGATTGAGCTCAAACCGCTTACAGAAGAAGACAAACAGCAGCAGGAAGAACACGAAAGGCTGCGGATCCTGCTCGAAGAGGCGGTCAATTTTTACCGCCATCAGCTGACCCAGACCACAGCCGGCAGCACTGCCCGGGATTACCTTGAAAAAAGGCAGTTAAACCAGAAAACAATTGAAATCTTTGGCCTGGGGTATGCTCCCAATTCCTGGGATACTGCTCTGAACTATTTCCAGGAAAAAGGTTATTCACCCCAGGAACTGCTGGCAGCCGGTCTGGTCTCCGAGCGGGACAGTGGAGGCTTTTATGACCGCTTCCGCCACCGATTGATGATCCCGATCCGGGATCGATCGGGGAAAATTGCCGGATTTGGAGCCCGGATCCTCAACCCGGACGATGTGCCGAAATACCTTAATTCCCCCCAGACCGATCTTTTTGACAAAGGACGTCTGCTGTACGGGTTGGACCTGGCCCGAAAAGAAATCAGGAATCAGGACGAAGTGGTGATTGTAGAAGGTTACATGGGGGTGATTGCCCCCTACCAGCACGGCTACCAGAATCTGGTAGCCCAGATGGGAACAGCCTTAAATGAATATCAACTGGCAATGCTCAAACGCTACACCCGCCGGCTGGTGATCGCCATGGATTCCGATGCTGCCGGTCAGAAAGCCACCCTGCGCGGGTTGCAGATCGCCCGCGAATCGATGGACAAAAGCACTGATCTGGTATTTGACGCCCGGGGGCTGCTCCGCCATGAAGCCCGCTTAGAAGCGGATATCCGGGTCTTAACCCTGCCGTCCGGAATGGATCCGGACGATGTGGTCAACCAGGATCCGGACGCCTGGGGTGCTCTGGTGGAACAAGCCCGACCCGTTGTGCTGCACGTAATGGATGCGCTTTCGGCCGGGCAGGACCTCGAAGATCCCAAGGTCAAAACGAAAATTGCCTCCCAGGTTTTACCGCTGATTGATGATCTACCCAACCCCATCGAAAGAGATACCTACCAACAGCGGCTGGCCCGCAAACTCCGTATCAATGAACAAACCCTCCTATCTTTCCGAACCCAAAGCCAAAATCAGGCGCCACCCCGTCGGAGAACTCAAGCTGTTCATACTCAAACCCAGCCGCCTTCAGTCCCAAAAGAAAAATTCAAGAAGGACACTTACGAGGCTCACTGTGTTGGAATCCTGCTCCGAGAACCCGAGCTGATCTACCGGGTGGACCGGGAACTGACCCGGGACGGTTTAAACCGTTTCAGTGAGAAAGACTTCGAAAACACAAATTACCAGATCCTGGTCAAAATCATCCGCGATGCGCTCGCCCAGCATCAGGAAGAACCCCAGGATTACGTACTCGACCACCTCACAGCTGAGATTGTCGATCTGGCCCGGGACCTGCTCGACCGGACAGCCGATCTCAACACAAAAACCGACCGGGTGCTGGAAGATATCATGCGGGTGATTCTCACCCTGCGCCAGAGACAAATCAGCAAATCCGGCGATCATTTCCGATACTTACTGGAAACAAATCATCAGAACGGAGATTATAAAGCCACTGATTTTCAAAAAAATATCTCCGAAATTTTACAAAAAAAGCATAAAATAGATAAAGCAATGAAGAGGTACACCAGCCGAACTGCTGCCTTGAATTCCTGAGAATCGGCCAGCAGTGGTTAATTCTGAAGGTTGTTTGCCAATAAAGCTCTAAGCCCCATTCAAACAGGCGGCATTGAACAATGAGCACAGAGCATACTATTTCAGATAAGGAAGGTGCCAACGTCCGCGCGGCATTGCGGGACGATCCAGTCCAGATGTATCTTAACGACATCGGAGCCATTGATCTATTAAATGTCCATCAGGAATTCTGGCTGGGAGCCCGGCTCCTGTCCACCCGCAGATTGGACCGATTGAAGAGAGAACATCCAGCTGTTGATAGTCATCAACCACAGCCCTGTGAACTCTACTTGGCCATGTATGAAGACCTGCTGGTCAAAATCAAACGCATCGAGGAGGATGTTCAGCGTTTGAAAATGGAATTACCGAACTTTATTCCCTCCATTCAGGAAGCGAAATTACTCCGCACCTCCTGGGTACTTGAACCACCATCCTTCACCCGGAGCTATCTGGATAATGGTTTATGGGGGGAAAACGAAGAATGGGGATGTGTCGCCCGCAATATTTTTCACGTATTCGTGGCTTTTTACTCATTCCCCGATTCAATCAGCGACTGGCTCTTAAATTATCAAAAAGAAAACGGGGAGTTTCCAACCCTGAAACAATTTCGGGAGAAATTACCAGATGAGTCTCTCCTGGCTGTAGAAATTGAAGACCTCTGGAGCCGGTATTACGAAGCTTACCAGGCACTGATCCGCCGCAACCTCAAATTAGTAGTCAGCGTGGCCAAGCTTTTCATCGGCCGTGGAAATTCCTTCCTGGATTTGATTCAAGAAGGAAATGTGGGGCTGCTGCGGGCGGTATCGAAGTTTGATCCCACCCGCGGATTCAAATTCAGCACTTATGCTACCTGGTGGATCCGCCAATCGATCAGCAGATCGATTGCGGATCAGGCCCGGACAATCCGGATCCCGGTTCATGTTTTTGAGACAGTCACCCAGCTGCTGCGGATCCGGAGACGACTGACCCAGGAACTGGAGCATGAACCAACCTCAAAGGAAATTTCTCTTGAAACCGATTTTCTTTCCCCCCAGGAGCAAAAATTGATAAAGGAACATCTCCGGGAGGAAACCGACATACCCCCCAAATTAATGCGGAGCTGGCGGGACGCAACAACGAAGGTCGATCAATATCTGCGCGCCGCAGAAGACCCGATGTCCCTGGATCGTCCGGTAGGTGACGAAGAGGACAATCAGCTGGAGGATTTCATCCAGGATGAGGATGCCCTTTCTCCTATCGAGGCCACAGCCCAGGAAATGATGAAAGTCCAGCTCCAAAAGGCACTTGATAACCTATCTGTCCGGGAGCGCCAGGTGCTGGAACTTCGGTTTGGTTTAATGGACGGCAAAGTTCACACCCTGGAAGAAGTCGGAGCATATTTCGATGTCACCCGGGAACGAATTCGGCAGATTGAAGCTACCGCTCTGCGAAAACTGCGCAGTCCCAGTATTTCTTACAAGTTGGAAGATTATTTTGAATGAGTGAGATCTATTCCTCAACTCCCTTTTTTGTCCTCCTCTGCTGTCGATGAGAACCAAGCTGGGATATTTCTTTTTAATCACCAGTCTATTGCTGGGAATCATTTTTTTCTCCAGCACTGATTTTGGATTTGATTACGGAGCGATCTGCTTTGGCAGTGTATCCCTCGGAGCACTCAGCTTACTGCTGCTGCGAAGTGGTAAATCAAAAAGGAAAACCCGCCGGCAACGCCGGAAAGACCGCAAAAAAGATGATGACTCTCAAAATGAGACCCCCTGAAGATCTGGTGCTAAGTGAGAGCGGTCCCAATTTCCACTTTTTGCATGCCAACGGATATCCTCCAGAAGCTTACCGGGAGCTGCTCAGACCGCTAACCAGCGTTTACAGCGTGTCCCTTTCATATCTGCGGCCGTTTTGGCCCGGCACATCCCCAGACAAACTGAAAAATTGGACCCTGCTGAGAGATGATTACCTGGAGCAGATTAGCAAGTTTTCCAAATCAGATCCAGAATTGATCGGTGGGGGTCACTCGCTGGGAGGAACGGTCAGCCTGCTTGCTGCTCTCAAGGCTCCAGATATATTCCGGGCCCTGATATTAATTGAGCCCGTGATTTTCACCCCGCTCCGAGCTGTTCTCTACCGGACTTTTTTTCATCTTCACCTGCTTGAAACTATCCTCCCCCTCATCCGCCGCACTCGCCGGAGAAAAAGGGAATTCCAGAGCAGTGCTGAAATGTACAATAACTACCGTTCCAAATCAGTTTTTGAAAACATATCCGATTCCATCCTGGGAGATTGTGTCAGTGGTTTGGTTTTCCCGCAAGATGGAGGGGCGGTTCGTCTCCGTTATTCCCCGGAATGGGAAGCGAGGATATATCAAACCAGCGGATCAGCAGACCTGCGGATCTGGCGCACAATTTCTGGGCTCCAGTGCCCGGTGCTGATTCTCCGGGGCGGAAAATCCCGGACCTTAACCGGACGGTCACTGCAAAGGCTAAACCGTAGATCTGATCTGATTACAGTGAAAACTATCCAGGAAGGCGGGCATTTGCTGCCTTTTGAGCACCCGGAGCAAACTTCCAGGATCATGCTGGATTACCTGGCCCAACAATTTTCCCCCTGATAACACCTCAGCTGTATTTCTGCTTGTAAAGCTCTTGATCATAAGGAGCTGAGCGGTGAGGACAGTTTTCAATCGGGCACATGGAACAGCTGGAGAAGTCACCATCGGTCACAAACCTGATCCCGGAAACCGTTTGATTGGGGATCATCAGCATACTGTCCAACAACTTGACCCCAATTAACTTTTCCGGATCCCCCAGCAGTTCAAAGAGAGGGCGCTGGGCGGTAACCGGCCAATCTTCAAGCGAACCAGGGTTCATCGCTGCAGTTTTTCCCAGTTGATATGTTTCCTTGAGATGATCCAGAAGGACATTACCTGCTTTGCGCATGGCAGCCTGATTGATTTCATCTGCATAAAACTTCAGCAGCATATCCTCCTGGGTGTTTTTCCAACCATAAAGCTCAGTGCCGCAGGTGATCACAAACGGAAAAACCCTGTGAATTTCCTCCAGGTTTACTCTCATCACCCGGCTTTCCATTCTAATCCCATCCAGCACCACTCCATTTTCTTCTTTCTCATCAATGGTGGCGATGGTGTATAAAGCCCGGGGTCGAGCGATTGAAAGGGCTTCATCCAGAAGGTCCCGGAGCTGTTTTTCCTGCTTACTGTCCTCCCGGACCCGCATTTTATGAGCAATTTTCGTGTAACTGAGCTGAAAATCAATCTCGTCCAGAACAATTGGTTCCATGTCGGCTTCCTCGTTTGCTGTTTTGATCGTCCTGTATTTTAGCACGTTTACCCGGAAAAGCTGTTAAAATTAACCTTTATGAATACCTATCGCCCATCCTGGATAAAACCTATATGAATTTTTTGCTGGCGCTGATTCCAATTTTGATTATCCTGGTCCTGATGGTCGGCTTGAGCTGGAAAGCATCCAGGGCTGGTGCCGCAGGGTATTTATCCGCATTGATCCTGGCCCTGACTGCTTTTCAAACTGGCAGAGCCCCACTGGCGGCGGCTCATGCTAAAGGAATCTTCCTGATCCTTGATGTGCTGTACATCATCTGGACCGCATATTTTCTGTACCGGGTGGTGGAGCTCGCAGGCGGGATCGAGATCTTGAGCGAGATGATGCCTTACTTAACCGCTGATCGCGGAATGCAGGCCCTGCTGATCGGCTGGGCTTTTGCCTCCTTTTTGCAGGGAGTTGGAGGTTTCGGGGTCCCGGTAGCGGTGGTCGCACCCATGCTGGTCGGGTTGGGTTTCAGCCCGATCCAGGCTGTGGTGATCCCATCTTTGGGCCACAGCTGGGCTGTAACCTTTGGTTCCCTGGGATCCTCATTTAATGCCATGATGGCTGCAACTGGATTGGAACCGAACTTCCTGGCACCCCCCGCTGCCCTTTTCCTGGGATTTGCAGGTCTATTAATAGGCTGGGTCATTCTCTTCCAGATAAATGGTAAAACAACCCTCCGAAGGCTCTGGCTCCCCGCTGGTATCCTCGGGCTTGGAATGGCTGCCGCCCAGTATTTCGCAGCGACCCGGGGTCTTTGGAATATTGCCGGTCTGACCGGGGGTTCTATGGGCTTACTGATCGGCATCCCACTCTCAAAGATCTACCGTGGAGAATCCACCACAGGTGAAATATTCGACCGGAAAAAGCTCTTGACAGCGGTCTCGGGCTATTTGCTGTTGATCGGAATCACGCTGGTTGTGCAGTTACTACCCCCCATCCGGGATCTGCTCGGGCGCTGGACTATCGGCTGGACCTTTCCAGGAGTGACCACAGGATTAGGATATACCACACCGGGCGGACCTGGACGGCAGCTCTATCCCCTGCGCCATGCCGGAACCATCCTGCTGGTTACAAGTCTGATTTCGTATCTTTTCTTGCGCCGTGTGGGATGGATTCCACAGCCCAGACTTGGACTGCTCACCAAAGAAACAGCAAGCAGGATGCTGCCTTCCAGCGTGGGAATAACCTCTATAGTGCTGATGGCGGTGGTCATGCAGCACGCCGGGATGATAGATGCTCTGGCTTCTGGATTTTCCTCTGCAGTCCAGGAGGCGTTTCCGCTCCTTTCCCCCTGGCTGGGAGCCCTGGGAGCATTTATGACAGGATCCAATACCAATTCCAATCTGGTGATGTCCCAGCTCCAGCTCAGAACTGCGGAACTGCTCGGACTGCCGGCCGCTGTTATTCTCGCCGCTCAGACCACCGGAGGCGCCCTGGGTTCGGTGATTGCACCTACTAAAATCATTGTCGGCGCCAGCACAGCCGGACTATCCGGAAAAGAAGGCCAGGTGCTCCGGGCACTGCTGCCCATGATTGCCAGCTTATTAGTGATCATCAGCCTTCTGACCGCCGTCGTTGTTGGAGTAATATGAAACTAAAGAATTATTTTTACCTGCTTTTGTTTGGAACTATGATTGGCGCCGGACTGGGAATGCAGCTGCTGGAAGTCAGGGAACATTCATTTTGGGTTTGGATTCTGCTGATCATCAGCGCTGGTGCAAATCTGGCTGGGTTAATCTATGAACCTGAAAAATGAAGCTGATAGCATTTGAGAGCGGAGATGCAGATAATAAAACTGGACCTTTGTTATCATAGATATCCAATCAAGAGCTGGAGAATTTCCCAAAAAGCAGGTACTTATGCGTGATGTGGCAATTTTAGGCGTTGGTCAGGTTCCGGTTGATGAACACTGGGATAAAACACTGGTGGAGCTGGCCGGGGAAGCTGTTTTCGCTTGCCTGGAGGACTCCGATCTGGAGCGGGTAGATGCTCTCTACGTAGGCAACATGATGGCCGGGCAGCTCAGCAAACAAACCCATCTTGGAGCGCTGGTCAGCGATTGGATTGGAATGCGGGGAATTGAAGCCATGACCGTGGAAGGGGCTTGTGGAAGCGGTGCTCTAGCCCTGCGGACTGCAATGATGGCTGTTGGATCCGGATTGGCGACCAGTGCCATGGCGGTCGGAGTGGAAAAAATGACAGATTCAGACCCCGCAGAAACAACAGCCGCTCTGGCCACCGCAGCCAGCGCAGATTGGGAAGGTGTGCACGGGATCACTTTTGTGGGATTAAACGCTCTGATCATGCGCCGTTATATGCACGAGCATGGTTGGGAGCACAAGGATTTTGCTCCTTTTTCACTCAACTCCCACGCCAACGGGGCAAACAACCCCTTTGCACGCTTTCAAAAACCAATTTTTCTCGAAAACTATCTGCAGGCTCCGATGATCTCTGATCCCATCAACCTGATGGACGCCTCACCAATTGGGGATGGTGCCGCAGCCGCTGTTGTAGTTCCTGCTGATCTCATTAAAAATCTCTCCGGTGTGCCGCTGATCACCATTGAAGGCTCAGCGGTAGCGACCGATTCGCTCGCTGTTCACGACCGGCATGATCCAACCTGGCTCCGGGCGGCGGAACTTTCAGCCCAGGAAGCTTACCGCCAGGCAGAGATCACCCCTGAAGAAATTGACTTTTTTGAACTCCATGATGCATTTACCATCATGGCTGCTCTTTCCCTAGAAGCCTGTGGATTTGCAGAAAGAGGTCAAGGACCGCGGTTAGCTCTGGAGGGGGAGATCACCCCGGAAGGTCGAATTCCAATCACCACTTTGGGGGGTTTAAAAGCCCGGGGGCATCCTGTCGGCGCAACCGGGATGTACCAGATTGTTGAAACCGTCCGCCAGCTTCGGGGAGAAGCGGGGCCAGCCCAAATACCGGAAGCCCGAATCGGGATGGCCCAGAACATCGGCGGCAGTGGAGCCACAATTGTCACCCATATTCTCAAATCCCATTCCTGAAAGCTGCCCGCATGCTTTCTGCTGAAGAGTTAGATTTTCAACCGCTGGACAAATCCTCTGCCCGGGCTATCATCAGCTGGGAGCATACCCCACCCTACGATTTATACAATCTGGTTCAGGAAAATCTACCGATCCTCCTCAATCCAGACAACCGCTACTATGCGGTCAGAACTGCCTCCGGAGAGCTGATCGGATACTGCTGTTTGGGTGCTGATGCCCGGGTTCCGGGCGGATTTTACAGCGGTTTTGAACCCGAAGTGCTGGATATCGGGGTCGGTCTCAGGCCTGATTGGACCGGAAAGGGTTTTGGGAAAAGCTTCATTCAATCCATCCTGCAGTTTTCAGATCAAAAGTTCAAGCCAGCAGTTTTCCGGGCTTCAATCGCTGACTTTAACCTGCGCTCCCGGCGGGCTTTTGAAAAGGTTGGTTTCCTGTCCAGAGCAAAATTCAAGCATAAAGTCACCGGTCTGGATTTCTGGATTCTTGAGATGAAAAATTCAGTCCGGCGCTGCGAGTAAGATTCTCCCCCTCTCAGCGATTCTATAAAGAAAACAATAGATGGGAGAAATCCAATGACCACTTTAAAGGAACAGAAGATAGTTTTGGCGAAGAAAGACTCTCAGGCCGTAACGGGTGAAGAGAAAAAATCCTTCCTGCAGCAGCTTCCGGAGTGGGGAATCATCGAGCGGGAAGGCGTACCCAGACTGGAAAGAACCTATAATTTTAAGAATTTTGTCGAAGCTCTGGAATTTACCAATCGGGTTGGTGGATTGGCTGAGGAAATCGATCATCATCCGGCGATCCTGCTGACCTGGGGCCGGGCTACAGTCAGCTGGTGGACCCATATCATTGAGGATCTGCACATCAATGATTTCATCATGGCTGTCCGCACAGATGATATCTATCAAGCCTGGGAGTAGAAAACAAGCCGAACCGGGGAGAAACAATGCATCTAAATCACAAAAACAAAGTCCAGAATGTGCTCAAGTCACCCTCCGGGGAAATAATCTATGAGTTAATCGGGCTGGGAGAAGAGTCCGGTGAAAACCCAGGGCACAGCCTGGCCCAGATCATCATTCCCTCCGGCAAATCATCCCCTCTGCACTACCATAAGCAAAGCGAGGAGACCTATTACATTCTGGATGGAACGGCGACAATGGAAATCAACGGCAAAGAGTTTACCCTGTCAGCTGGTGAAACCCTGCTGATATCAGCCGGAGAGCAGCACAGGATTACCAATCAGGAACCGGGTGATCTGGAATTCCTGGCAATCTGTGTTCCCGCCTGGGAACCGGGGGATTCGTATCTGGTGAAATAAATATTGAGTTACGCAGTCAGCTGGGATCGACAATCCGGGAGATGCGTTCAATTGTTTCCTGGAAATCGGGGTTCCCGTCCAGAATCAGCTCGATCGCATCCTCGGGACAGACATCCACGCACCTTCCACAGCCGCGGCATTCCAAGGTGATCACCGCCCGACCATCTTCGATATGGATTGCATCTGCGGAGCAAACGCCTTCCGTGCAGCAGCCGCAGCCAGTGCAGTCCCCGGTGACTTTTACCTCAACACCGGGCATTTTAGTGATCTTCCTCCCGATCACCGGGTCCAGGTCTGTGACCAGGCCCCACAGGCAGCAGCAGGGACAGCAGTTGCAGATTGTCAGCAGCTGTTCACTCGGGCCGGCCCCCAACCAGATCGCATCCAATCGATTGCGCCCGATGGTGTGTACCAAACCTGCCTCGCGGCATCTCCGGGCATGCTCTAAGGCTTCTTCTTTCGTAACCAGCCGCCCCAGTTTGGAGTTAATTTCAGTCACCGGTTCTCCAAGGAAAATGCATCCCAGATTTTGCGGATAATCCTGGCAGTCATCCCCCTGCCGGCAGATGCAGTTGTCCATAACCCAGTGATGGCTGGCCTTGTTGATAAAATGCTCCACAACTTGCGAAGGCAGCACCAGGGAGTCTTCGTACTCGATTTCCTGGTTGATCTGGATTGTTTGATCCAGCGGGAGATAGATCATCTCATCTCCCCGGAAGAAGACATGATCAACAATCTTTCCCACCCAGGGGATCTGGGTCATTTTTGCAAAAACACGGCGCTGGGGGTAGATTTTTTTGAGGAAATTTACAAACCAGATCGGTCGGGCCATAATGAGTCTCGATGCACACCAGTAAAATGTGTTTGTTTTCAGGACCGATTATACTTGAGAAAATATCTGACAGCCAGTTAATACCTGCTAATTAGCTCCAGCCAGCGTCCCCGCTGGCGCACCTTACCCCCACCTCATCAGCGAGGACGCAGATGGGAGTACAGAGGGATCAGCCAACACCTTCGCACCATAACACTCCAGCAGAGATTGCTTCGCTTCGCTCGCAATGACAAAATTTAAATATCTTGAAATAAATCTTCCCACTCAGGATTTATGGAATCAACGAGATCAATTTTCTTTTTCCTGGAACCCGCTTTAATTTGTTTTTCCCTTAAGATGGCTTCCGAAACATCATTTGTCACCTCGAAGTATACAAGTTTAGTAAGCTTGTATTTACTGGTGAAATATCCACCCTTTCCGGACTTATGCTGCAAAACCCTCCTCCATATATTGTTGGTTACACCAGTATAAAGGGTTGTATTATGGAGGTTGGTCATAATATAGACGCAGTATATTTTCTTCTTCATATTTCCCCCGGATTATTGACTACATCTTATATATCATTGCGAGGAGGCTGCAGGCCGACGCGGCAATCTGAGTAGACACCAACGAAATCCCCGATGTTAATCAAGACCATTCCATGGGTAGAACTTTCCAGCAGAGATTGTTTCGCTCCGCTCGCAATGACAAAACCCCAAGCAGGAAATAAACAAGACCGGTTGAAGCGGGACTCATCAACCTGCTCTTCACCCCATCTCCACTACCCCCCACCACAGCGCTCCAGCCAGCGTCCCCGCTGGCGTTGTGAAAGCAATTACCCGCTGGACAGCTCCGGGAGTTATCCAGCTTCGGCCTCCAGTCTTCCTCTCTTTTTCACCCCATCTCCCCGCCTCCACCCCCCAGTCACGCCGTCCCTGCTGGCTCATTCCTCCCATCCCAGTTCCTAATCAATCAATCGATCAAACATTAAAACCCAGTTTTTATCATACTTAAACTGACCAGTTTCATCCGGATCCATTGATTTCGAGATCGTAAATCCAGCGGATTCGACATCAAAACTGACCATGTGTCGGGATATTGGATAAACCGGGGCATAAGGCTGAGAGATTTCCGGGCAGTTCATTGCCCCGTCATAGGGTGCGTCAGTTTCCAGTGTTTCAAAAATCGTTACTGTTACTACACCATCTTCACAGTAGCCATCTTCAAATTCAATCAAGGCCGATCCGGAAGCAGTTAAATCACACATCCCGGAATCAGTTTTTAAATATCCAGTAGTCGAAATTGGGACAAGGCAAGGCTCTGCATAAAACTTCGTACCCACCAGCCTCATGGGACACTTACTGGCTTCGGCGGTCTGCCCGTTTACTTTCATCATCTCGAAATCCCGGTTCGGGCTGAAATCCCAGCTGTGAACAATCAGGAAAAAGCCGGTCATTTCATTCCCTTCTTTTGGACACAGCCCATCGACAAGAGGCTCCAGCGGAATATCATCCCCGGAATCCAGGGCCTGCTCCTGGCTGGATAGGTTTTCCGAGGATGGTTCCTCTTTATCCGGCGGAAGACTTTCCTCCTCAGATCCCTCACCGGCTGCTGAAAGAATGCTGCAGGCAGTCAGCAGTAGAGCGAACACCAAAATGATCGTCAGGACCTTCCCATGTCTGTTATCTCGCATCCACTTCATCGTATACTCCTTTCACCCGCAGGGGTGGCTGGGGATATTCAACAGATAAAGTTAAAAGTGACAGGACTGGAAAACGATCAGAAATTGAAGCTGCGATGGTAGATTAATTGTAGTGTAGCGAAAAATTCAGGTCAGATGAAGAAAACTGGAATCTTAGAGCTGGAGCTCGACCACATCCTCATCCGCCAGCACATGATCCCGGCTGACCATCTGACCCTCAAAATCTGCACTGCTGCCCCAGATCCGGGCTGCTTTCAGATTCTCTGCGAAATCCTTATGGACCTTTCCGGCAAATTCGGACAGAATGGTACCTTTCTTAATTACAAAAGGCGCACTGCGGTCATACTCTTTTCCCGGTGCCTTGGAGTAAACCCGGATGATATCCAGGGCTTCAAACACCGCCTGTTTAAACTCATCCAGCTTGTACCCTGTGTCGGTTGAGATCGGGAGCAGCGGATAATCCTCCCCCAGCAGCTCCTGGAAAATCTGAAAATACTCCTTATACTCTGGATCATCATATTTGTTGACCAGAATCAAGGCCGGGACCCGCAGTTGAAACTCACCACCATCTTCCTCGGGTAAAAAATCCGGGGCAATCCGATTCTCCCCCAAACGTTTGATGATCATTTCCAACTGCTGGACCGGATCGGTGTGCAGGTCCAGCAGGATCAACATTAAATCTACCCGGCGGATCAAATTCAGAAACTCGGGATCCATGTACTCCTCGCTGATTGGTGGAGTGTCAATCAGCTGGACCTGAACATTATCGATCAACATCATCCCCGGTGTCGGACCCCAGGTTGTAAATGGAGCTGGCGAAACCTCGGGTTCCGCATTGGTCAAAGCCCGAATCAAGCTGGATTTTCCGCTGTTAGCAGCGCCTACTACAAGCACCTGTCCAGCGCCTTCTTTGTTGATGTGATAAGGCGATAACTGGCGTTTCGTCCCCGGCTTACCACCAGATCCGCTTTTTAATTTAGAAAGTTTCTTCCGCAGATCCGCCCGCAGATGATCGGTCCCCTTATGTTTAGGGATCGTGCTCAGCATTTCTTCCAGGTACTGGATTTTATCCTCCTGGTTGGTTGCGGAGCGAAATCGCTCTTCAGCTTTATAATAATCAGCAGGCAAATTTGTGGGCATAAAAGACTCATTGTTAGAGGTTTAGAATCATTTTACACCATCCGGACCGAATAAAAACCCTCAACCTTTCGTTTTTATTAAGTGTCCGGTTCAGAAATGATCTACAATCATGGTAGACTCGAGGATCTATTAGATCTATGCAGCTTTTACTGGCAAGCAACAACCCGGGGAAACTCCGCGAATTCACCGCCCTGCTGGGCGGCCTTGACCTGTTTCTGGTCCGTCCGGCAGATATCGGGCTCGAACTGAACGTAGCAGAAACCGGAACCACATATCAGGAAAATGCCTGTTTGAAAGCAGAAGCTTTTGCCAAGGCAAGTGGTCTCTGGTCCCTGGCAGATGATTCCGGTCTTGAAGTGGATGTGTTGAACGGAGCTCCCGGCTTGTATTCCTCACGTTTTGCTCCCCAGCCAGACGCAACAGATCGGGACCGGAGGGAATATTTACAAAAACAATTGGATGGAAAACCACGACCCTGGTCTGCCCGGTTCTGCTGCACAGCAGTAATTTGCAGTCCGGAAGGAGAGTATGAAATCGGGATCGGGTTTTGTCCGGGAGAAATCATCCCGGAAGAGCGGGGGCAGGGTGGCTTTGGATATGATCCGATTTTTCTGGTAAATGGGAAAAACAAAACCATGGCTGAATTAGAACCAATAATAAAAAATCAGTTGAGTCACCGGGGATTGGCCGTGCGGGAGCTGGTCCCGTCCCTGGAAAGGATTATCCAGGAAGAAAACAAAGGAAAATCAATCTAAAAAGCTGGAATTTAGCTGAAATTAAGATAAGATAAATTGAGCTCTCCCGCATTTAGATGAACAAGATATGATCACAACTCAAGCGTTCTGGATCATGGTTAGTTTAACAGGCTTAGCCGCCCTGGCTATCGGGGTCGGACTGGGCTATATGATATTCCCCAAGCAGGAATCTCCTAAACCTTCCCAGCCCCAAAAAACCGAAAAAAAACCGCGCAGTAAAAATAACGACACGATCAACGAACGGCTGCGGAAGATGTTCCAGTTAATCACAGATCTCACCCTGACGTTGAATTATGACCGTGTCCTTGAAAAGAGTCTTGACTCCGCTTTTTTGGCCCTCAATTTAAACGAACTGCCCACCAATCAGCTGGTCAGCGCCGTGCTGCTCTTCTCCGATGAGGAAATTGGGAACCCGGATCTGGAAGTCGCCTACGGTCGGGGGCTGCCCCGCCCTGATCTGGACATCCGCACACCCGGCGTCCAGGGACTGCTCGAAAAAGTAATTGAAACTGGCGATCCGCACCTGACTGAGAACCTCCCGAAAGACCCGGAGCTGAACACATTTATCTCATTCCGGGCCTGCATGTCGGGCTACTGCATCCCACTCCGGGCTGGACTGGACACTTTCGGGGTGATGATCTTTGCCCATCCGGAAAAAGAATATTTTAACGAGGAGGCCCGAGATATTATCAACACTGTCGGCCACCAGGCCCAGCTGGCCATGCAGAACGCCCACCTTTTTCAGGAACTGAAAGCGGAGCGGGATCAGATCATCAAGGTCCAGAAAGAAGCTCAAAGCCGCCTGGCTCGGGCTCTGCATGACGGACCAACCCAGACCGTGGCTGCGATCCCGATGCAGATCAGCCGGGCCCGGCACCTGATGAACCGGGATTTGGATGCGGCCGCAGAGGCACTTTACCAGACCGAGGAGCTGGCTCGCCGGACCTCGAAACAAATCCGCCACATGCTTTTCACACTCCGGCCGCTGGTGCTGGAAACCGAAGGCTTAGAAGCTGCCCTGGCCTCCATGGCCCAGAAGACCCGGGACACTTTCGGACAGAATGTGATTGTCCAGACTGACCCTGAGCTGGTCAAAGAACTGGATATGAACGCTCAGACCGTGATCTTCACCATTGCCGAGGAAGCGGTCAACAACGCCCGAAAACACGCCCAGGCCGAACATATCTGGGTCAAAGTCCAGCGCCTGCAGTCCGATCTGGCTTTCCTGGAAATCGAAGATGACGGCATGGGCTTTGAGGTCGATGAAGTGATGGGATCCTATGAAGAACGGGACAGCCTGGGTATGCTCAACATGCGGGAACGGGCTGAGCTTGTACAGGGTGTATTCCATGTCAAATCGAAACCCGGCCAGGGGACCCAGATTCAAGTTGTGCTGCCGCTGACTTCCGATGCCGCCGACCGCCTGCGGTTGATCTAATATTTTCCAAATTGATCTCTAATGAATAAATCAATCCGGTCTGAACCCTCAGATTATCCTCTTATCCTGGTTCACGGCGCTGGTGGGAGCAGATTGAGCTGGCCCCCGGAAATCCGACACCAGATGGATTACTCGGCCACCGCCCTGAACCTGCCCGGCCCCGGCCGATCTGCCGCACCAGCTTTGACAAACATCAAAGACCTGGGGACCTGGGTGGCGGATCAATTATCAAGTCCATCCATTCTGGTTGGACACTCCCTGGGAGGAGCAGCTGTCCTGCAGGCTGCCCTGGATGAACCTTCCCGGGTGCTGGGGTTGGTGCTGATCAGCACCGGGGCCCGGCTCCCGGTCAACCCGAATTTATTGAACATGCTGGGCAGCCCGAAAAAATATCAGGAAGCTGTAGAAAACATCCTGCGCTGGTGCTTCGGAAAGCAAGCCGATCCCGAACTCAGCACCAGAACCCGGGAGCTACTGCTGGATCTTCCCGCGGGACTTCTGCAGGCAGACTTTCAAGCCTGTGTGGAATTTGACGTCCGACACCGCCTGCCGGAAATCCGGGTTCCCACGCTGGTGCTGGTTGGATCCGAGGACCGGATGACCCCCCGGTCCCTGGGAGAGGAGCTGAAAACAGGCATCCGCGGCAGCCGACTGCAGATAATCCCGGGGGCGGGGCACATGCTCCCTCTGGAAGCGCCTGTGGAGACCGCAGCTGGATTGACAAACTTTCTGGCTTCATTCAAGGGGGACTAAAAGTCTTGTCATTTCCGGCCGGTCTGGATATAATGTCAGTCCATGGGCGGTTAGCTCAGCTGGTAAGAGCGCTGCGTTGACATCGCAGAGGTCGTTGGTTCGAGTCCAATACCGCCCAC
>CAZTWV010000057.1:0-17958 GCA_964618295.1 uncultured Anaerolineales bacterium
TGGTGGTTTTTTGTTTCGGGCGCTTCGCGCCCTCAACTCACTAAAGTGTTAATCATAAAAGCGGAGCAGAAATAAAATCTGCTCCGCTTTTTCTATTTCTCAAGGCGCTAAAGAATCAGGGTTTGAGGTATAAGTCTCCCCAGGTTGTCGGATCGGCGAAATAGCGGGTGGACACATTACTGACCATGGACTGCTGATTTTTTGTCCCGGCCTTATCATTATCCGAAATTGAAATCGCAAATCCATAGTGAGCCCCCGCTGTCGGTGTCACACCCAACAAATCCCACGGGATTTTCAATTCGACCTGATAGCCTTTACCTGATTCCAGTACACCAACTTTAATTTTGGTTGTTTTTCCAGATTCCGAAGTTGGGTACCAGATATATGCCTCAGGATCGACATCACAGGGAGATCCGCAAGCAGGAGTGGCTGTACTGGTTATCATAGAAGCAACGGCTTTGCCGTTAATCGTCAGCGCAAAAGCATCCTTCCCGGGTGAAATTCCGATCTGATAATCATCGGAATTCATGGCCTGGAGATAATAATCTCCGCTGACATTCCCATCAAAAAGGATTTCAATACTGTCACCCAGATACATTTCTTTTTTCTCTGCTTTCTGGACGAACTTATCATCCTTGACCCGGATCCCCAGGAACAGGAAATCTTTATCCCAGCCAGCTACGACCGTTCCGGAAGCATCCAGCTCACCGGTGTGCTTATCCGCTCCGTACACAACAAAATTGATCACTTTCTGGATTCCAACGCTCCAATCATAGAGATCCCCATCAATCGAAGGTCTGGAGCCCAGCCTGGTAGCTGTGATACTCGGTCCCGAACGGATCGTAGGTCCAACGTAATTTGCGGTTGGAGTGATGCTGGGAAGCGGATTGAGGGTTTCTGTCGGGGTCTCTCCCGGAGTAGCGGTTGGTTCTTCCGTTGCAGTCGGCTTTTCTGCCTCGGCAGTTGCGGTTAAGTCTGCCTCGGAAAGACCATCGTCCTCACCTTCACCAGACTCGCCATCGCTCGGCGCAGTTGCTGCAGATGTCGCAGGTGCTGCCTGCGTGGGTTCAAACAGCGCGGTCATTGTTTTATCCGGTGTAGGAAACGAAAACGGCGTTGGAGTAGAAAATCCCGGCAGTGTGCATCCCGAAAAAATAAATACAAATGTCACAGCAAGGATAATTACCTGATTTCTCTTCTCAGTCATGGCTTTTGCCTCCTGATTGAGTTTACTGGATTCAAACTCATAAATAAGATTATAATCGATAATTGCAGTCTGGCGTCTATTCCAGGGAACATACAATATTGTACACTTACAACTATCCTCGACCTGCAGTCACAGTTGATATTGCTCTTTTTCGCAATTGGAAAACCTCCTCTCAAATCCTGCTGATTGAAAGAGGCAGTCAACCCTTTCAGGGATTATATGCCCTGCCTGGGGGTTTTTTAGGACCGAACGAGACCCTCCTGGAAGCAGCCTGGAGGGAGTTAGAAGAGGAAACAGGTCTGAATGGAATAGAATTGTTTCAAATCCACACCTTTAGTGCTCCTGACCGGGATCCCAGAGGAAGGACGATTACCACAGTCTTTGGTGCTGTGCTTGAACCCGCAGCCCGGTGCAAGATCAAAGCGGGAAGTGATGCATCTTCTGCTGCCTGGTTTGACCTCTCTAAGCTGCCCGAGCTGGCCTTTGATCACCGGGAGATCATTGAATTCTGTCAAGATTATTTCCAGCAATCCCTCCGCTGAAACCATCCTGGTTTGAATTCAGGGATTAACAGAAATTGTCCGGGTCAGGCAAATCCCATTCAAATTGTCCTGGGAGCATGCCTTCACTTCCAGATTGACCTTATCTCCACTTGGATTGGGCAGCTGGCCGGTGTGAGTGTAAACTACAGCGCCTGGAGCAGCTTTGCTGACATCTCCCCCTCCTACAGAAGACTTAAAAGTGTTCGATTGATTGGTAGCTTTGTCGTTCGTGCTGGTATTTTTCGCAAAAACCCGGACACTTTCCAGCTTAATTCCACCTGAATTATTGACCCGGATCCAGAGCCAGCAGCTTCCAGCTCCGCAGTCAGAACCTTCATACGCAATCGAAAAATTCAATGAAGGCGTTGGAGTGGGGGGTGGTGTAAAGACCGGCAGCTGATCTGTATTCCCCACCGGTGTTGCATATCTTCCCCACAACCAGCAGTCCTGACCGGGGTTTTCAGCGCTGCTTATATACCAGAAAGTCTCATCCAGGTTCTTCCCCACCAGTTCTGCTCGATCGCCGGCCAGGTAGATCAAAATCAAATCATAGACTGATCCCGGCCCAGAGCGGCAGTTCGTGTTTTCCGAGATCTCCAGCATCGATTGGGCTGATGTCGGTGACGGCTCGGGTGTGGCGGTCATTTCAGGTGTTGGTGTTTCCGGAGAATCAGTAGGTACTGCCTGGGTATCGTTCACTGTGGTTTCCTGAATTTCTTCCACCGGCTGAGCTGCCAGGGTCTGCTCAACAGCCTTTGAGATCAGCTCTTGCTCCCCATTTTCAGTATCCCCCTGGGACAGGGATGGTACGATACAGGCCGCGCTGATGAAGATCAACAAAACTCCAACCAGGAGGACTTTCAGCCTTTTAGGTGTGTTTCTGACTAACTGGAATTGATTTGCATTCATTTTTGCCTCCGATTTGTCACTTCCACAGAGCATCCCTGATCTCCCCCATTCCATTTAGAAGTATAAACAATCAAGAACGCGCCGTCAATTTCTCCCCGGGGATTATCTTGCGGACGTTTTGAAAACTAACTCCTGGATTTAAAACAAAACACCCCACCATGCCGTGTGTGACTCAGTCTTGAACCTGCTTTCGCAGAGTGGGTTTCCGCATCGAAAGTTCCGCCTTGGCTGACGCCTATCGCGTAGCTCCCGAGATATAAGAACCCTAGAAGTTAGTGTTGGCTCAAAACACGTCTGCCACATCGCGAACACAGTAGGGTGAGATACACTTTACCATATCAATCTGAGATCGGATAGGGAAAAAGTTGTCTCGCAGGAAAATTTTAATCTAAATCCAGCTTGATATGCAGCTCATCCAGTTGAATCGGCTCCACAGGTGATGGAGCCCCACCCATCAGGTCCCGGGCTGATTGATTCTTGGGAAAAGCAATCACTTCCCGGATATTGGGTTCATTCGCCAAAATCATACAGAAACGGTCAATCCCCGAGGCTATTCCACCATGGGGTGGTGTCCCGTATGAAAAGGCCCGAAGCATATGTCCAAATCGTTCTCGGGCCACTTCCAGATCCAACCCAATCAGGGAGAATATTCTTTCCTGCAAATCAGCTTCATGAATTCTGATCGAGCCGCCAGCTACTTCAAAACCATTGAGAACCAGATCATACTGCTGGCCCCGCACGCCGCCTGGATCTGAATCCAACTGCTCCAGATCCTCCCGCATGGGAGAGGTAAACAAGTGGTGGCTGGGGTCCCAGCGCTCTTCAGCTTCGTTCCAATTCACCAGGGGAAAATCGACCACCCAGCAGAATCCCAGTTCATCGGGATCTACCAGTTCCAGCCGATCTCGCAGTTCTTCTCTCAGGCGGCCCAGACTCTCAAAGACAATTTCTGCCTGGTCAGCGACAAACAGCAACAAATCTCCAGCTTCCGCGTTCATCGCGGACAGAATGCCTGACCTGGTTTGATCATCAATAAATTTCACAAAAGAAGAGCGTTCCTCACCTTCGGAAGTCAGTGCCAGGTACGCCAGACCTTTGGCCCCGTACGGTTTGACAAGCTCTGTTAGCTCATCAAGCTGTTTCCGGCTGTAATCACCCAGACCTTTGGCATTCAAACCTCTTACAGTTCCACCCCGGGCAACAGTACCTGAAAACACTTTGAATTCGGAATCTGCTACCAGGCTTGTAACATCAACCAGCTCCAACCCAAAACGGATATCCGGGTTGTCTTTTCCAAAGCGGTCCATTGCTTCCTGGAAGGACAATCTCGGCCAGGGGGTCTTGCAAATTTTCTTATCCGGGGTTACTTCCTTGACAAGGGACGTATAGAGGTCTTCCAACAATCCCATTACATCATCACGTTCCACAAAAGACATCTCAATGTCAAGCTGAGTGAACTCCGGCTGCCGATCTCCCCGTTGATCTTCATCCCGGAAGCAGCGCGCGATCTGGAAATAACGCTCAACACCCGCGACCATCAACATCTGTTTTAACTGCTGAGGCGACTGGGGAAGAGCATAAAACTGACCGGGATGGACCCGGGAAGGGACAATATAATCCCGGGCGCCTTCCGGAGTAGTTTTAAACAGGATTGGTGTTTCTATTTCCAGAAATTCTTCTTGATCAAGATAGCGGCGGATGAAATTGATCACCCGATGCCGGAGCACCAGATTATCCCGCATTCGTTTTTTACGCAGATCCAGGTAGCGGTATTCCAGCCGGGTTTGTTCATCCACATCCTCATCCTGGTTAATTAAAAACGGAGGGGTATTTGCAGGATTTAATATATGGATCTTACTCACTTCAATTTCGATTCCGCCTGTCGGCAGCTCCGGATTTTCCATCCCCTCCGGTCGGGGTCGAACTGTACCAACGGCTTGAATCACCCATTCCATCCGGACGGGTTCAAGTGCCTGATGGGCTTCCGGTGAATCCTCCGGATTGGTCACTAACTGAACTACCCCGGAACGATCCCTCAAATCCACAAAAGTTACTCCACCGTGATCCCGTCTGCGATCAACCCACCCGGCCAAAGTGACCTCTTTTCCAACATGGTCGAGATTGAGCTCACCGCAGTTAATTGTCTTGTACATAAATCCTCCATCCTGCATTATCATTCAAATAAATATGTGCTGCATTATAGCACGGCGCTTACCCCATCGGTAGTTTCCAGAGAAGCTCCAGTGTGTATGGTCTCAAGTTAAAAATATTACCGCCACACCGCTCAACGCCACCAGCGTTCCCGCCACTGCCCCCCAGCCAAATCGCTCCTTGAAATAAAAATAATCAACCGGCAGCAGCACCACTGGAGGGAGGGCCATTAAGGTACTGGCCACGCCAACCGTGGTGTACTGAAGAGCAAACAGCGAGAGGGAAACCCCCAGGAATGGACCAGAAAATGCCCCCCCGATAATTTTCAACAAGGCTTTTTGGTCCTGAATCACTGCCTTGAAGCTGGCAGCAGCTTTGCCTTGGATGATCGTCACCAGCCACATAACAACTAAAGCTGAAATCATCCTGATATAGTTGCCAGAAATCGGTGAATACCCGCCTTCCAGACCTTGCTTGGAAAGCACAAACCCAAGTGCCTGACCAACAGCCCCGCCCAAACCGAACAATATACCTTTAAGATGATTTTCATTTTCAGCCTTTCCCCGCTGATTCTTTTCAAGCACCACCCAGATAACCCCCAGCAAAGTGAGCAGAATTCCAAGCAGCTGACCGGGTGAAAGTTGTTCACCCATGAAAACCCAGGCAATGACCAGAGAAATCACAGGAGCCAGGCTCATCATCAGCATTGAGATCCGGGGACCAACCCACAGAAAAGCCTGGAAAAGAAAAGCATCCCCCAGAACATATCCAATCACACCTGATAATCCAAACCAAAACCAGCGCCCTGGTTCTTCAAATCCAGGCCAAATAGTTCCTAAAAATATAAAATGGGCCAGGATCAAAAACAAGAAAGCTGCAATCAACCGGATCCTGTTCACAACGGCAGATCCTACCCTGCGCCCGGCCAGGGTAAATAAAGTTGAATTTACAGCGAATGTGAAAGAGGTAATGATGCTGGCGATTTCGCCCAGGTAATTCATTTAACAATCCTTGATTTTATCAATACAAAATACAGCACCTTATTCTACTAGATGGAGCCAATTTCTAGAATACACTCATGTTATACTTTGACTATCAAGATTTATTTCAAAAAAAACTGGAGGAATATTATGCAGTATAAAATCAGCGGAACTTTAATGGAAACAGTTGATATTCATCTCAAAGCCGGTGAGTCCATGTATACCGAGTCCGGCGGTATGGCCTGGATGCGGGGAAATATTGAGATGGACACAAATACGCGGGGCGGACTTGGGGCCGGACTCGGACGCATGCTGGCAGGAGAATCCCTCTTCCTGACCACCTATAAATGCCAGAGTCCAGATGGATTAATTACATTTACCCCGGAAATTCCCGGTAAAGTCGTTCCTGTTGAACTCGCTGCCGGCCAAAGCCTGATCTGTCAGAAAGACGCTTTTATGTGTGCTGAAGACTCTGTAAAACTGGAAATGCATTTCCGGAAGAGATTGGGAGCTGGCTTCTTTGGTGGTGAAGGGTTCATCCTTCAAAAGGTAACCGGGCCGGGTACAGTGTTTTTTGAGATTCCTGGTGAAGTTCGGAATTACGAATTGAAAGACGGTGAAATCATCAAGGTTGATCCGGGTCATATAGCGATCTTTGAGCCCACCGTTGACTATGATATTACCTCGGTTAAAGGCCTGAAAAATGTCTTCTTCTCTGGAGAAGGTTTATTCCTCGCTACCCTGAGAGGTCCAGGGAAAATTTGGCTCCAGTCCCTACCGATCGCCAATCTGGCGATGAAGTTGGCCCGCTATATGCCAACCAAGAGCAGTTGAAAAAATAAATCAGCCCTGCTGATCAACGGCAGGGCTGATTTTTATCAACCACGACGGACTGCTTTTTGCAGCAGTCCGTGGCCAACTATCCAGGAGGCTGCATGCAACAATTAAAAGATATGATTCTGCAGGAAGGAGAGAATCTTGGGGAAGGAATTTTAAAAGTCGATGGTTTTATTAATCACCAGGTAGATCCAGAATTGATGGATCTGGCCGGCCGGGAATTTGCCCGGCTCTTTGCTGAGGTCTCAGCAACGAAAATTCTGACCGCCGAAATCTCCGGAATCGCTCCTGCTGTTGCCACTGGCCTTCACATGGATCTTCCGGTAGTTTTCGCCCGCAAACACAAACCAATCACAATGCCGGACCAGGTATTACTCACCCTGGCACCATCTCATACAAAAGGTCGAAAAGTTGAATTGATCGTTTCCCCGGAATATCTTTCCCGGGAGGAACGCGTGCTGATCATCGATGACTTTCTGGCAACTGGTGCCACCATCCTGGGTTTGATCCGCTTAGCTGAAACTGCCGGCTCAGCGGTGGTTGGTGTCGGGGCTTTGATTGAAAAAACTTTTGAACAAGGTCGGAGCCAGCTGGAATCAAGAGGAATCCTGGTCCATTCTCTGGCCCGAATCAAATCCATGCAGGATGATCAAATCTTGTTTCACGACTGATGACGAAAAACAATATATTAATCCTTGATTTCGGTTCTCAGTACTCGCAGCTGATCACCCGTTCGGTCCGGGAACACTCAGTTTACTGCGAACAGCTGCCCTGGCATGTATCACCGGATCGGGTTCAAAACCTGGAACCCGGGGGAATCATTCTCTCTGGGGGGCCGGCCTCCATCTATGACACAGGTGCTCCCCAGCTTCCTAACTGGGTCCTGGACTTTGGAGTCCCGATTCTGGGAATCTGCTACGGCATGCAGGCCCTCACCCAGGGATTAAAGGGCCAGGTACAACCCGCTGAGGAGCGGGAGTATGGACCGGCTGTGCTCCAGGTGACTGAGACCAATCCCCTGCTTCCCGCAGGATCTTATCAGGCCTGGATGTCGCATGGAGATCGAATCAGCCAGCTTCCGGCAGGTTTCAAAATTCTGGCCTCGACTGAAAATTCACCGGCGGCAGCCATGGGGGATCTCAAGCGAAAATATTTCGGAGTTCAATTTCACCCGGAAGTCAACCATACCAGGCATGGTTCGGAAATCCTTGCCAACTTCCTCTTCAAAATCTGCCGGGTAAAACCCTCCTGGACCCCTGAATCAATCATTGACAATCAGGTATCTAAAATCCAGGACCAGATTGGTAATCAACAGGTGCTGGCTGCGGTCAGCGGCGGGGTGGATTCAAGTGTTGCGGCAGCGCTGGTCCATCAAGCGGTTGGGAAACAGCTTCAAGCTGTTTTTGTTGATACCGGCTTGCTGAGAAAAGATGAAGGGAAACAGGTGATCGAAGCATTCCGGGAAACGCTGGGATACCAGATCCACGTGATCCAGGCTGCCGATCAGTTCTTTTCTGCCCTGCAGGGAATTTCAGACCCTGAAGAAAAGAGAACCCGGATTGGAAATCTATTCATCCGGCTCTTTGAAAAGAGAGCCCAGGAAATCGGAAGTCCGCCTTTTCTTGTTCAGGGGACAATATATCCCGATGTAGTTGAATCCTATACCCCGGATCGAGCAGAAACGAAAACCATAAAAACCCATCACAATGTTGGCGGACTCCCGGAGAGAATGGATTTCAAGCTGATAGAACCGCTCCGCTATCTCTTCAAAGATGAGGTCAGAAAAATCGGGAATAAGTTAAATTTGCCAGATTTCTTGATCTGGAGACAGCCCTTTCCCGGTCCGGGATTGGCAATCCGGATCCTGGGTGAGGTTACCCCGGAAAGGGTTAAAATTTTACAATTGGCAGACTCCATCTTCAGAGACGAGTTAAATCAAGCGGGCTTGCTCCGGATGCAAACAAAAACTGAAGGAACCAAAGGAGAGCAGATTCTAAAAGGAACCGCCCAATCCTTTGCTGTGCTGCTGCCCGTCAAAAGTGTCGGCGTGATGGGGGATAACCGGACTTACCAGAACGTGATCGCCCTTCGCTCGGTCACCACGGATGATTTTATGACCGCGGATTGGTCCCGGCTTCCGGAAGAACTGCTGGTCAGGGTCTCAAACAGGATCGTCAATGAAGTTTCTGGCATCAACCGGGTAGTGTATGACATTACCAGCAAACCACCAGGAACCATTGAGTGGGAATAACCAAAACCCAAGAATTTTGGACTAAACCAGACAAATCTCTGATTCTATTCTGCAGGGGGATTTGGAAGCACCTGGCTTTCTAGCTCTTCAGGCATTTCTACATCCGCCACGGGCGGTGGTGCTGGAAATTCCCCCTGGGCTTCTTCCGGTCCCTGGCTGATTGTCGGTGTCGGCTGCATCTCTCTGGCTGCTCTGGCACCAATCGTCGGTGTCGGAGGACCCCCAGGATAACTGATCACAACTGGCTCTGAGACCTCAGATCGGATGTAAGCGATTTCAACCAGTGTGACCACGACCAGGAAGAAAATCAAAAGCCGGACAACAAGTTTTCCGCGCGATTTTCCCATCTCTCGCGATGACCAACCCTTTTTTTCAAAACTCGGCGCCTGAGCATCCTCCTGGGCTGCCCTGGATCGGATTTCTTCTATCCGGTCGTCAAAGTTGGATTCTTTCTGCTGTTCTTGATTCTGATCTGCCATTGGATTTAATCCTGGTTATCTCATCCGGATCGTTATCTCCTCAGTTCCAGGAACCTGGAATATTGAGGAAAATTGGTAATAGTATCTCGGGAAAAACTGATATCCCAGGGCAACATATCTCCCCGGGGGGAGCTGGAATGCAGCGGATCCATCCTGATCGGTAAACTGATACATCAAATAACTGTTGGTCTGATAAGAATAGATAAAAACATAGGACTCAGTAACCGGTCTATTATTCGGCCGCAGCAGCTGAACCCGCACCGTTCCGGTCCCAACCCGGATGGATGCTTGCAGGGTATCAGGAACACTGACAGGATCGCTCCAGTAGATATCACCTCCGTAATCTGCCCGGAAGTTGTACTGACCCAGGTTCAATTCCAGGTTCACAGTACCTTGATTATCTGTCCGTCCTCCGATCCCGGTATAACTTTTTGCCTGGTCATACACATAGACCGGAACACCGCCCACCCCCGAGCCAGATTGATCCGCAACTGTTACCTGAAAAGTATACGGACCCACTTCCAAGGTTGTACTGACTGCTTCAGGAACACTTATCGGACCGCTCCAGTACGCCTCCCCCAGATAATCTATACGGAAGCGGTATGTGCCACTCTGGAGATCAAAGGTCGCATTTCCATTCTGATCCGCTCTCTGGCTGAGACCTGTATAGGAATCCGGATCAAGGTAGGCGTGGACTTCGGTCCCTGGAATCGGGTTTCGATCCCGATCAACAACCAGCACTTCAAATGGTGTCAAATCTACCTGGATTGTGACCTGATTCATTTCAGGGTATGCAATTAGATCGGACCAATAATCCTGACCCTGGTAATCTGCCCGGAAAGAATATTCACCGCGTGATATTTCCAGACTGACCTGACCTGCCTGTGTCATTCCCGAAACACCTGTATAAGTACCCTCACTGGTATACCCCGCTACTTCCACCTCATTCAGCGGGTTGCCCTGCTTATCTTCCACCCGGATCAAGCAGGGGCCTTGCTCGGTGTTAATTTGGACAAAATCCTTTAAGACTGGATCAATTTCCTCTGACCAGAAAGATTTCCCCTGATAATCCGCCCGAAAGCTGTAAAGTCCGGAGTCCAGGTCTTCAAACATAACCAGGCCCTGATTATCAGTAACCAGCTGGGTTCCGCTGTATTCTCCCTGATAGAAAGCTGAAACTGGAACCTCGCCGATCCCAACAAGCTCCAGATCTACCAGTTGAACTGTGACATCCGTTTTTTCCGGAGAGATCTGCTGTTCCTGTTCACCGTTAAATAAACCCACCACCCTGGAAGTAAGATTGCCAGTCCCATCTCCCAATGCCACCAGGGTGGTGACTGCAGCGGCTACGAGAACTACAAGCAAGAACCCGTATTCTAAGAACCCCTGACCTGCTTCTGTATTCCGATACTTCTGTTTGTTCTTCATATTCTTTTCCTGAGTTGATTTTTTTATACCATGATTCGCTCAACGCTATAACCCCACATAACAAAACTATTAGCCCACCTCAGAGCTTAAGGAAAAATTTCATCTTTGAATTAAATGTCTTTTCAGTCTTTCCCCAGACTCCTTCTGATGTAAGATCAGCCCCGGGTATGCCATCCATAAGGCAGGAAGAAGGTTTTCCTCCTCAAAAGCCTAACCAGGGGAAACCCTGGTTAGGCTGTATCTATAAAAGATCAAGTACAATAAATTAATAGCTAAAATTTTTCTCTCCAGAAAGGATTCATTGCATGGAATTAATTAACCATTTAAAACCAATTCAATCCAAGTTTGAAAATATCCAGACCCAGTATAAAAATAACCGAGCCGTCCAGAGGATCTGGGATGGAGATCATACGCTCTGGAAACCTGATCCCGATCAAATCGCGAATCGGCTGGGTTGGTTAACTGTGATGGAAGAGATGGAAAATCAGATAACAAGACTTAGCACATTCCAGAAAACCCTCCTGGAGGAAGACATTCAAGATGTGATTCTTCTGGGAATGGGCGGATCCAGCCTGGGACCCGAAGTGCTCAGCAGGGTATTTCCCAACCATCCAGATGGGCTCATACTTTCAGTACTGGACAGCACTCATCCCTCCGCAGTCCTGGAGACAGCAGAAGCTGCCGATATCCAAAAAACCCTTTTCCTGGTGGCTACCAAATCCGGCGGAACTGTGGAGACTCTATCGTTTCTGAAGTACTTTTACAGGCAGGTTTCAAATCTGGTAGGAGATGGGAAGGCCGGGAACCATTTTGCGGCAGTAACAGACCCTGGAAGCAAGCTGGTTGATCTGGCTCAAAAATTCAATTTCAGAGAAATTTTCCTCAATAACCAGAACATCGGCGGACGATATTCCGTGCTCTCATTTTTTGGCCTCGTCCCGGCTGCTGTCCTCGGCCTGGACCTGGATCGACTTTTGAAAAGTGGTCAGCAGGCTGCGAACTTATCTCGCCCCCAGGTACCTTTGGAAGAGAACCCGGGGTATTTGCTGGGAAGTGCCCTGAGTGCAGCTTTCCTTTCCGGACGAAATAAACTGACACTTGTTTCCTGTCCAGAGCTCTCCTCATTTCCAATCTGGGTTGAACAGCTGATTGCAGAAAGCACCGGGAAAGAAGGACGGGGGATTCTACCGGTCATTGAGCAGCGGATTTACCCGCCAGAATACTATGGCTCGGACCGTCTCCTGGTCTATATCTCACTCGGGGAGAATCCAGCCATCAGCAGCCAGCTTCAGGAGCTCACTAACCAGGGAATTCCTGCCCTTGAAATCAGGATCAGGGACCGTTATCAACTTGGCAGTTTATTTTTCCTGTGGGAGTTTGCTACTGCCCTGACCGGGGCTGGAATGGGTATCAATCCCTTTGATCAACCCAATGTGGAAAGCGCAAAAATCCAGGCCCGGAATCTGGTCGATGTTTACCGGGAAACCGGAGAGCTGCCCCCCTCCAACCAGGTCCCGGCTGATAAAAGCACCCTGGAAGACTTCATCTCGAAAAACCAGCTTCCAGGAAGCTACGTTGCTCTCCAGGCATTTTTAGAACCAAATCAAATCTACACGAACTTCTTACAGCAGTTGAAACAAAACCTTCAAGAAAAATTTCAGCTGCCGGTAACTGTTGGTTTTGGCCCAAGATTCTTACATTCAACCGGACAGCTCCACAAAGGAGACAGCGGGAAAGGTCTCTTCATTCAACTGCTCGCTGCCCCGGACCGGGATATTGGGATTCCAGACGAAATGACTCAGGACACAACCTACCTCACATTTGGAACTTTATTACAAGCGCAGGCACTGGGTGATGCTGCAGCCCTCCAGGAGGCCGGTCGCTCTGTGCTGCAGTTATCGCTGAGAGAACCTATCAAAACCAATCTTCAAGAACTTACACTCAGTTTTTCAGAATCAGCAAGCAAGGAGTAAATAATCATGAAAGCTGCAATTATCGGTTTGGGAAAAATGGGCGGAAACATGGCCCGCCGTCTGATCCAGAATGGTCATGAAATCGTGGGGTACAACCGCACACCAGAAGTCACCAGGGAATTCGCCGATCAGGAAGGAATGATCCCGGTCTTCAGCTACGATGAATTAAAGCAAGCCCTTCCACAGCCCCGAATTGCCTGGGTGATGGTCCCTGCCGGGGAACCGACAGAGGTGACTGTGGCAGATATCAGCAGCCGGTTTGAAGCGGGGGACATTATCATCGACGGCGGCAACAGCAACTACAAAGACACCATGCGCCGGTCAGAAGAACTCAAACAGCATGGCATCCAATATCTGGATGTTGGAACCAGCGGGGGTGTTTGGGGGCTGGCTGAAGGATACTCCATGATGGTGGGTGGGGAACCAGCTGCTGTTGAACAGATTACCCCCCTGCTGAAAACACTTGCCCCGGCACCAGACCGCGGGTGGGGTCATGTAGGTCCGTCCGGGGCCGGGCATTTTGTGAAAATGGTCCACAATGGAATTGAATACGGGGTAATGCAGGCCTATGCAGAGGGTTTTGATATCCTGAAAGCAAAAACAGAATTTGATTTAGACTTGCATCAAACAGCCGAAATCTGGCGTTATGGAAGTGTTATTCGATCCTGGCTTCTAGATCTGACCGCAAATGCTCTGGAGGAGAACCCCGAACTATCCGGGATCAAAGGCTGGGTGGCAGACAGCGGTGAAGGCCGCTGGACGGTTTTCGAGTCAATAGACCTGGACATCCCTGCTCCCGTGATTACAGCTGCTCTCCAGGCCCGCTTTGTCAGCCGAGTTGAAGAAAAATTTGCTGCTAAACTCTTAGCTGCTATGCGCAACCAGTTTGGCGGCCATGCAGTCAAGAAGACGTGAGCTCCCACCCTAACCGAGGATAAACTGATGACAACAAAAATGACTGGAAAAAAAGTGCTGATCACCGGCCCTGCAGGAAATTTAGGAGCGGCTGTCACCAACAAGTTCAAGGCTGCTGGAGCCCACCTGATTCTCCCGGATCGTGATCCACAACGGCTGCTGGAAATCTACCCGGATCTGGTTGATGACTCCCGCCACCAGCTGCTGACCGGTATTGATCTGCTGGATCTTCCCGCCCTTGAAAATCACCTCGATCATGCCATTCAACACAGCGGCGGATTGGACATCCTGGTCCACACAGTCGGCGGATTTGAAATGGGAGAAAAAGTGTATCAGATTTCCTCCCAGTCCTGGGAAAAAATGATCAACCTGAATGTAAAAACTCTGCTCAACATCACCCGGGTAGTCCTGCCGCAGATGATCAAACAAGGATCCGGGAAAATAACAACGATCGGTGCCCGGCCCTCATTCTCGGGCAAGGGCAAAATGGGAGCTTACAGTGCGGCAAAAGCAGCCGTGCTCCGATTAACAGAAAGTCTTTCCCGGGAAGTGAAGTCCAAAGGAATCAATGTCAACTGCCTGATTCCGGGCACTATTGATACCCCCGAAAACCGCCAGGCTATGCCGGATGCAGACTACTCTTCCTGGGTAGATCCAGATTCCCTGGCAGAAGTGATCTTATTCCTCTCGTCCCCGGCCGCAAACGATATCCACGGCGCGGCTGTGCCGGCCTACGGAGCCTGAACTGCTATGAATGGACACGCCACAACCATCTTGATCTTCGGAGCTTCCGGAGATCTCACCCATCGCAAGTTAATCCCGGCTCTCTACAATCTTTATCAAAAAAAACGGCTCCCGGAGATCACCATCCTGGGAACCAGCCGGTCTGAGTTTTCCCATGCAGCTTTCAGGAACCGGCTCCAAGCCGGTATCCAGCAGTTCAGCCCGGATTCGTTTGATGAACAGGAATGGAAAAAGTTCAGTCAGCGGATTTTTTACCAGCAGGGAAATCTTAAAAATCCGGAGGATTATCAAAACCTGTCCAGGACTCTGGGAGAATTGGAAAACTCTCCTTCCAACCGCCTCTATTATCTGGCTATTTCTCCAGAGTTTTATCAAGAAGCGATCTTGAACCTTGGTAAAGCGGACCTGGTTCAAGAAAAGGAGACTGAGGATTCCCCCTGGACCCACATTGTGGTTGAGAAGCCATTTGGCAGAAACCTTGAGACCGCCCGGGAGCTGAATGACACCATACACGAGGTCTTTTCTGAAGATCAGGTCTACAGAATTGACCATTACCTGGGAAAGGAAACAGCCCAGAATATTCTCTTTTTCCGGTTTGCCAATACCATATTTGAACCGGTCTGGGACCGGCGGTATGTTGACAATATTCAGATCACAGTCGCGGAGAGTGTGGACGTCGGGCATCGAGCTGGTTACTATGATAAAGCTGGCGTTCTCCGGGATATGTTCCAGAATCATCTCTTCCAGCTGCTTTCGCTGGTTGCCATGGAAGCTCCGGCCTCCTTTGAAGCCAACGCAATCCGGAATGAACGGGTGAAATTACTGCGGTCCATCCGTCCTCTGGAGCAGAAAGATTCCGTTCTCGGGCAGTATATCGGCTACTGCAGCACAGAAGATGTGGCGGAGTTTTCCCGGACTCCCACCTACGGAGCAGTCAAATTGTACATTGATAACTGGCGCTGGAAGGGAGTACCTTTTTACCTCCGCTCCGGTAAAGCTTTAAAGAATAAGGCCACGGAAATCACGATCGAATTCCAAAAACCACCCCACTTAATGTTTGGACTCTCTGACCCAGGAGAACTGACTCCGAATATTCTCTCAATCTGTATTCAGCCGGATGAGGGTATCCATCTCAAATTCCAGGCCAAGGTTCCAGATTCTGAGCAAGACATGCAGGCGGTGGATATGGAATTTCACTACCAGAGATTTTTTGAAGGGGTCAAACTTCCGGATGCCTACGAAAGGCTGTTAAGTGAAGCAATCGAAGGGGATCCCTCCCTTTTCACCCGCCGGGATGGAATAGAAACAGCGTGGCAGATCATAGACCCCTTAATCCAGGCCTGGGAAGACCGCAGCTCTCAGGACCTGGCTGTTTACGATCCTGGTACCTGGGGTCCGCCGGAAGCAGAACAGCTTATCCAGGCAGACGGACACCGCTGGAGAATGAACTGCGGAATGCATGATGACTGCATCCAGGCCCGGATCAGCCCCTAGAATGAGCCCAAATTGGATTCTAATACGGTTTTTAGATTGTCAAATAACCCGGAAACCTCCCTATGTTATAATTAGGGTGCGGGGATGAAAGGGTTCGACGGAAGAGGAAGACCCCGGATTGCGAGCCGAGAGGCGCCGCTCTCGTTAAATCAGCGCAAAACTTTAAGTGCCAACCGCACTGAATATGCTGCTCTCCCCCTTGCTGCATAAGCTTGGATGAGACAGACGGTTATCTCAGATAACCTCGTTCACCTTCTTCACCCTCCTGCTGGAGGAGAGTGAACGTCAGAAAGCAGGAGTGCTCCAGGATGACGCCGCTATTTCTGGAAAAGAGGGACCTCTGGCTCCCAGCGGCTTTATCGCTGTCACTTTTGGTTTTTGTAGTCCAGCGACAAAACAAAACAAAAGCCTACGCTCGTAGACGTCCGAGCGGTTGATACTTTCGGACGCGGGTTCGATTCCCGCCATCTCCACCTCAAACAGAGGCCAATTCCCCCCGGAATTGGCCTCCTTGCTTTCCATCAATGGTAAAATTTTACGACTGGCAGTAAACCAAAAAGAGAGGTTAAGAATGAATGATCAGAAATATGATGTGGTTGTAATTGGGGCAGGACCGGCAGGCTACGTGGCGGCCATCCGCAGCAGCCAGCTCGGATTGAAAACCGCGATTGTGGATAAACGCTGGTTGGGAGGAGTTTGCCTCAATATCGGCTGCATCCCATCTAAATCTCTCTTAAAAAACGCTGATGTCGCGAACACGCTGCAAAAAAAAGGGCGGGAATTCGGTTTTAGTTTTGAAAATCTCACCCTGGATTTCAGCAAAGCTGTTCAGCGGAGCCGGAGAACATCAAAGCGCCTGACCCGCGGAGTTGGATTATTAATGGAGAAGAATCAGGTTGATGTTTTTATGGGAACCGCCAGCCTGATTTCAGCCAGCCAGATCAGGATTGATATACTGGAAGGAGATCCAGTTGAACTATCTGCAAACAATATCATCATCGCAACCGGTGCCAGATCAAGAATGATTCCCGGTCTGGAAGCGGATGAAAAACAAATTCTCACTTACGAAGGCGCCATTCTTCAGGAAAAACTTCCGGAATCTGTCGTTATTATCGGCTCGGGTGCGATCGGAGTTGAATTTGCCACTATCTGGAACGCCTATGGTGTGGAGATCACAATCGTTGAAATGCTGCCCCGGCTCGTCCCGCTCGAGGACTATGAGATCAGTGCGGAACTAGAAAAAGCATTCAAGAAAAACCGCATTAAAGCCCTGACCGGACACCGGGTGGAGAATATTAAATCCAGTGATGATAGAGTCCAGGTCGAAGTTTCGTCCGGGGATGAAAGCAAAATCTTATCTGCAGAGCAGGCGCTGGTAGCAATCGGCTTTGTACCGAACACCGAAGGTTTGGGTCTGGAAGAAGTGGGGGTTGAAATAACCGACCGCGGAGCAGTTGCGGTTGATGAAAGGATGGCAACAAATGTTCCAGGGATCTGGGCCATCGGCGATGTGACGGCCAAATTGATGCTGGCCCACGTTGGTTCCGCCCAGGGAATTATCTGCGCTGAACAGATAGCGGGAGAAAAAACCATCCAGCTGGAGTATGATTACCTCCCCAGAGCTACATACTCCCACCCGCAAATTGCTTCTTTCGGCCTGACAGAACAGCAAGCAGAAGAACGGGAAATCCCAATCCAGACCGGTAAATTTCCTTTCCAGGCTAACGGCAAAGCCCTGGGGCTGGGAGATTATCAGGGTTGGGTAAAGTTGATCACCGAGGAAAAAACCGGGAAACTGATCGGAGCCCACATGGTTGGACCGGAAGTGACGGAACTGCTGCCAGAATTAACTCTGGCATACCAGCACGGTCTCACGGGGGAAAACATCATGCACAATGTGCATGCCCACCCAACCTTGAGTGAAACCTTGATGGAAGCAGCCCATGTCCTGACCGGAAACCCAATCCATATCTGATGGAATCCATTCCGCTATTCAAGCATATTGTATAGAATTGATCAAGTATCATCCTGCGCATGTTGAACTAAAT
>CAZTWV010000058.1:0-17024 GCA_964618295.1 uncultured Anaerolineales bacterium
CCATTGGTTGGGGGTTCGAGTCCCTCCACGCTCACTGAGAAAAACCCCTCATTTCTGAGGGGTTTTTTGGTTCTTAATTCAATTGTCGGTGCAATTTCGGTGCAATTATTTTGAATATAAATCATATACCGTATTTTTTGAAATGTTCTTTATTTCTTCCAACCATTACACTTAAATGGCGAGATGCCTTTTCATTAGGATCTAATTCTTCAATTTCTAATGCTAGTTTTTCAATTGTATCTATTGCATCCCGCGCTTTTTCATATAATGAATCCAAAAAATCAGACATTTTTTCAAATTTACCACTTACTTCATAATCAAGCGTTTTCTCATTAAATACTAGGAAGTTAGTTGATTTAGGATGTACTAAATAATTTCTATTTCTAACTAGTTCTCTAAGTAATTGAAAGGCTCTTCGATCTCTAGGAAATTTTTTTCCAGTAACCAATTGTGGAATTACTATCCATTTTGAAACAGCATCCAACCTGTCGAGGTCCAAAGCAAATTTATCAGAAAAATTTCTTGCTGCGTAGTCAAATATATACCCTTCTAATCCAAATGAGCAAAGTAGGATTGTTATTATACAAGACTCATTTATTTCCTCTTCAATTGGATCTATATTATCGTAGTAGAATATTTTTGAGTCTTCCGTGTCTTTGATACTTTCCCAAGTATCCATTATAAGAGAAAGACTCATTTTCAAATCTTGTGCTATATCCCAATGTTTTTTGGCAGTCTGTATCATAGAACGAAAAAATAACGACCGGATAGAGTCTTTCATCTTTTTTCCCTTTTTTTATTTGCTGATAATACATTCGAATAATAAATAATGATAAATTTTCTCAAATTGTCTATTTTGTATTTAATAATAGCTTAAGAAATCAGTCTATCAACTAAATTTGGTACTTGGTTCTTTTTATCATGCAAAAGATGTCCATACACATCTAGAGTAATACTGGGTTTTGCATGTCCCAATCTTCTTGATGCCACAAACACATCCACACCGTTATTCAACATCAAGGAAGCTGAGGTATGCCTGAGATCATGGAACCTGATCTTACGCAATCCAGCATCTTTCAATGCCTTTCTAAATCTCTTCAATATGTTGGATGGATCAATGGCTGTTCCTAAAGTTGATGGAAAAACCAGATCATTTTCCTTCCAACTTTCTTTTTGTTTTTCTTCATCAATCCGGTTTTGATGATCTTTCAATACCTGGACACTCTCTGATCCAATTGTGATTGATCTGATGGATGTTTTGGTTTTCGGTTTGCCGATCTCCAATCCCCCGCCCGGAATCCGTCTCAGGTTTGCGACAACTTCAATTACCCCTCGATCCAGATCTACATTTTTCCATTTCAAAGCCAGCAGTTCTCCCTGTCTCATACCCGTCACAATTGCCAGATAAAATAAAGGATAATACCGCTCATGCTTTTCTTTTGCGACCGATAAAAATTGCTTGATCTCATCCTGATTGAGATAATCCATTTCTTTCTTTTTGGGCTTGGGAGGATCTGTGACAGAATCTGGATTGGATGCAACTAATCCATATTTCAAAGCCGAGTTTAAGGAAGCGTGAATAATGGTATGGTTCTTTTCTATCGTTCTCAAACCAACCCCAATTTCAAGCAGTTGATTATAAAAACGCTGGATCCTCCTGGGGTTCAGCTCCGTCAGCTTGTATTTGCCTAAGACCGGTTTTATATAATCTCGAATGATCTGGGAATAATAGCTGTAGGTCTGCTTGGCGACTTGATGCTTTTTGGTTTCCAGCCAATCGTCTAAATACTCGGAAAACGTTATTCTGGTTCCTTCCACGTTCAAACCCGTCCGGAAATCGTTTCTGATTTTTAGAAGCCAGTCTTCAGCTTCTCTCCGTGTTTTTGCAGAATGGCTGAAACGCTCCCCATCAATCAGGATTTGAGCCCGCCATGTACCATTGGCTCTTTTATAAATGCTCCCTTCCTGATTCCCTCGTCTCTTTGCCATGACTAACGCCTTATCAATCCAGCATTGACCAGATTGTCTTCAATGTACTTTTCCAGATCCTCCGGTCTGACCCGTCGGGCTGAGCCAATCTTGACACTTGGAAGATCTCCGGATGCCATCAACTTATATGCAAAAGGCTTGCTGATGTTCAATCTCACCGCTACCTGCAGTGCAGTCAGTAATTGTTTGGATTTACTTGCTTCAGTCATTGTCTGCACCTTCCCCATCATCAAATACAATTTTGTCCAGAAGTTGTAAAAATTTTCTACCATCAATGAACACTTCAAGACTGTTCCAATGACCCTCCGGAAGACCAGCGTACAAAACCATGAACTCTATAGCCCGTTGGTAATGCTCTTTTTTTAAAAAGTCGATCACTATCTTTTTAGCTTGCGGGAGGTTTTTTCTGCCCTTCACACCCCACCACCGACCGACCTCTAGATCACTCGTTGCTTCTTTGCTCATATACTTGGAGATATAAAACATGGTTCCATTATGGGATCTGATTCTTTCAACCCTCGTACCTGCTTTCAAATGATTCTCCGAGAGCTGACCGCAGACTTCCCACCATGCTTGACCGACAAAATCCCGGATCTCAAAAATATCCTCATCATAAAGCCCCCAAACTAAAAGATGCAGATGAGGGAATAGTTTTCCAATATGTTTACCAGATTTTCTTTCTTCGTATTCCAGTTTCCAGATGCAAGCTGTTTTTGGATAAGTATAAATAAATCTCTTCCAGAAATTCTTAAGCTGGACTTCCTTGATTTTCTTACCATCAAAATTATCTGAAAACTCATCAGGATAGGTGAGCGTGATGAAAATTGGTTTCTTTGCCTTTTGCAGTTTTGATACTTTTCGCATCATTCTCAATCTGGACTGCCTGCTGAATCCTGTGATGTTGCCCCGTTTCTCAGCTGACCATTTCTTTTTTGTTGGTCTCACTAAGGGTGTTTGACATCTGACTAAATTTCCGTCAGGATAGACTTCAATTTTCCCCTTTCTTTTTGATAAATACGGTCTGTTTATCAATTCAGCAGATAATTGATCCATTCTTTCATCATCTGATAAATACTGTTTTCGCCGAATATGCATAGTAGACAAGCCAGACGATTGTCTTTCAGCTTCCAGCTCAAAATCATTGATCACGCCCCCCTGATGGAGTGAATCAAGAAATTGTTCCTGGTATTCGTCCGGAGTTTCTACTTCAAATAATCTTGTCATTGTTTATCCCATTCTTCCGGAAGATCCGGAAAATCGGTACTCCTCACGTCCGTTCCTTTTCCCGCATCTTCCGGAAACACGGTTTTTCCAGATTCCATAACAACTCTGATGCTAAACATGTTCTAACTCTCCTTTTTGTTTTGAATATTCAGACCCGATGATGCTGTCTTTGACTAACTGGGAAGCTCCGATCATCAGCGCCATCCGCAGGAAAGAAGCCTTATTGATCCCTAACTCTTTTGACCAAAAGAGGATCTCATCCTTAACCGGAGTCAGCAGGGTGACCTGGACCCTCCCGTACTTTCCGCTTTTTATTTCAATAACATTTCCAGACATAAAAACTACCTCCTCTGTCCCACCAGGGCTTGACCAGCCTAACCCGCTGGCGAGAAATTAAGGCTTTGCCCTGGTGAGGGAAAAAATTGTGAAAGGACAAAACAAAACATGCTATAATCCAAAAGTAAGTTTACAAACCGTTGTTAAAAAACAAAAACCCTGCGCCAGAGCGTATCTTTGTTTGTTTTATTCAAGGTATTTATACGCTATACCGTAAGGCCTGTCAAGTATGAATGGGTGGACTTATGCCAAAAGATCAAAATCTTCCTTCAGATTTCGATTTCGCTGGTCTTCTAAGGGATGGGAAATATCCAACCCCAAACAGATTTACAATTGAAATGGGAAAATTGATTCGAGAAGCTAGAAAAGAGCTAGGTCTCAGCCAGGCTGATCTGGCTGAAAAAATGAACCGGAGACCGGCGACTATATCCGATATTGAGAATGGAAAATCTGATATCAGCGTTTTAACGCTTGCTTCGTTCGCGATTCATCTACAGAAGCCAGTTTCTTATTTCTATCCCCCATCCATTGTCTCTGATTTTATTCTTGATGTTAAGACTGATTTTGAAAGAGATGTACTAGATATCATTAGAGGATTTAGTCATTTTGGGGATCAGGGTTTAGTACTTAAGCTTCTAGATTCTCTGAGAGATTACTATGAAGAACAGGAAAATGATTTATTTTAGTTGTTCCCCTCTTTTATGAATTTTCATTTGGGACAGTCTCTAATAAATATTTTGTAGTTAGATGAATTATGATAATGTAGTTATCATAAATGTAAGGTGTTTCTTTCAGATACCAACAAAATTTGTTGAAATAACGAATTGGTTAGACTATAATCACATTGTAAGGTTATTACCATATAATTTTAATTGAACTATTTGAATATGGAGGATTGCTTATGAAATCAGAATTATTCTCTAGATTTGATCCAAATGATGAGAGTAACAGTAGTTTTAAAAAAGATTTGGAGCTGTTGTTAAGTCTAGAACAGTCTGATGTTTCTAAAGTAATTAATATAATTCCTGATTATTTAGAATCAGAGGTGTCCTCCAGAGATAAGGAGATATTAAAGGACCTTCGTCAAGACACTAACTTAACAAATAATCAAATTCACCGGTTAATTCATTTTGGAACCTTTATTTCAAGGATGGTTAATGATCCAGAACTTGAAGATGATACTCCAGAATTATGGGCAGAGGATTTATTTGAACTAGAACTGTTAAATGAGGATCAAGTTGAAAACTTTATAAGTATAAGCAATCAGATAGTTGAGAATATTTCTAATGAAGTTGAGGATCTATCTAGGACGAAAGAATATCAAATTGGTCTAATTCCAAGATTGAAAAGAATTGGGACAACGATCGAGATTAGAGCAATTCAAAAAGATGAATTTGAAATTGGCAATTCTATAGGTAGTTATCAACCAAGTATAGTTGGCGTTCAACCTATTGTTACTATAAAAATCTGGCTATCTGGAGAAGGAAATGAACCAGTTGTTTTCCAAACAACTCCAGATAAATTAAACATGATTATTGATGTACTAAAATCAGCAATGAAGGACTCAGAGCAATTTGGAAAATTTCTAAACATTTCAAACTAACCGATCATGCCAAAGACTCACATTCTATTTTCAGCTAATTCAAAATTGGCATACTTGATAAATAAACGGTACTATGATAATTATCACTATGTATACGTTTCTTCGATGTTTGGTTGTTCCGAGTTGGAACCTAAAATTGAGGCAAATCCCCCATCATCTTCTCCAAAGATGATATACTATTCATTAAAAGAGGAGTCTGAAGCAGGAGACACACAAGGCAAGTATATAATAGCAAATAAAGCGGGGTTGTTGAGGGGAGCAGAAGCTAAATTCGAGGCAGAAGAAATAACTGAAACTCAGAGAGACCACATTCTTGCTATTATTAATTCAGCAGAAGCCTCTCATTTTAAACCAATATTGTACTTGATCCCAAATACTAAAGAAATTGAAGAGATGCTAGTGCCAATTTCCCCGGAAGATAAACCGAACCCATTGTCTGAGGAATGGAAGATTAAGAAACTTCCAGGAAATTGTTTTAAACCAATTATTTATTAATATGACTCTTAACAATGTGATGGATATTCAGAGTAATTCATATACTTACTTGGTAAAATCTATATACCCAGTAATAAAAATCCTGTCGTATTATTTAAATGTGGAGAATTTATCTGGTAAGGAATTGACGAATCTTTCTTATAAGTTGATCGAGTTTATTGAAGAAGAAGAAAATTCTTCAATAAATGATTTGTCTGAAGCAGAAAGAGAGATTTATATTTATTACTTAGACAAGATACTCCGCAAAAAATATTCCTCCGAGGCAAAGATTTCAAAGGAATTGGCTAAGAGCCTGCTTTTCGAACTGACTCGAACTCCAAAATAAGTACTCCCTAGTTTACTAGTTTATATCCTTACTGAAAGAAAACTAACAACTCTTGGTGCAATTCTGGTGCAACTAGAATAGATATTGTTTAGATCAATAAACTCTGGATAAACAATAGATTCCAGTTTTTCCTTTATTTCCACAATCTCCCTTCAGTAATTTATTCTCAACATGGACTTTTAAGCCATTGGTTGGGGGTTCGAGTCCCTCCACGCTCACTGAGAAAAACCCCTCATTTCCGAGGGGTTTTTTGGTTTGCTATTTCTCTTCCACATGCCCGGACCAGACCCAGCCGTTCAGGTCCTCGGCCCAGCTCTGGCGGCGGGCCAGGATCCACTCCCCCTCCCTTTCCGCACCCTGCGGGGGCGCTCCGGCCCGGCGCCGGGACTGCAGGAAGAGCGGTTCCTCGACCGCCAGGCTGTAGACCATGCTGCCGCCCTGGTCGGGCAGGTCGGAATAGAGATCTGTTTCAACAGCCGCAAATGCCAGGGTGGGAATATTCCCACAGCTGCCGTGGGTCTCGACCTGCTCTTTTTTGACCACAAAACTGGGACCAGATGATCCGTAGGCAGAGAAATAAGCACTGCTGCTCTGGTAAAGCACCACAAAAGAGTTCGCAGGAGCCAGGTTGTGGAGCGGCTCGCTGAAGCTGGAATCGGTATAACCGCTGATTTCCTTCAGGGGGGTGAAGAAGCACAGCGGGAAGTCGGTGATCTCGCGCTGGTCATAAACCGTCAGGCAGTCCTCCCCCTCCGCATCAACCGCTAGGTAGCGGTAATCCACCCAGCCCAGCGGCTGGCCGTCCTCCAGAAGCAGGCTGTAGGTCGGCTTATTGATCACAGCCGGGTAAGGCTTGCCGGGTTCCATAGTCGGCAGCACATGGTAGGGATCGACGAATGGAGCGGAAAAGATCCGCACCCCGGGTTCAGAAGCGGTGTAGGTGCAGCTGGTCTGGCGGCCGGCAATCCCGCCGGGTGTCGAACTGGGCTCGGGCGTCCCCGGCGGAGATTCAACAGTGCCGGTTGGGGATGGGAGCGGGGTAAGGGTCATGGTGATGGTCGGGCTGGTGGTGGGCGTCGGTGTCGGGCTGGGCTCCCGGGTCGCAGTCGGGGGCTGTTCCGTCCAGGTCGGCGGAAGGATAACTTTGGTCCGGGTGGGCAGGGGCGTGCTCGTAAGCTGGGGAGCCGTCAGATCCAGAGCAGCGCAGCCGCTGATAGGGATCAAAATCAAGGCAGCCAGCAAACCAACTGCCGGACCAAGCGGCCTGAGAAATTTTGGAGACAGTATGGATTGTTTCTTTTTTTCACTCATTTTCCTCCACCTCACGGGGGTAGAGTCTTTTATTTCAGCAATCCTGCTTTCTCAAATCTTATCATGAAGCCGACCTGCTCCTCTAGATTCTCTGGCAGACCTGACACTGGAACGCATCACTTTGTCATCCGGCAGCTTCAGAAAGGAATCTGCCTCACTTTCCTGATTGACAAAACCGGCGTCAATCTGCCAGACATCCCCCCACACGGGAGATGATGTTTTCCTGCTGCCCGGTCCAGAAAAACGGATTTCCAGAGCACACTTCATGCTATAATTCCTGTGAATCCCGACTTTCAGAAAGCCCTTTCCAACCCTTTAGCGGTTGAGCAACAAATCTTTTGAGCGGTGTCGACTTTCTCCGATCCGGAAAGTTTTTTTGTTTTAACAGCCTACCCCTGGAGACCGCTATGCCCCGCAAGGACCTCTACGAAGATTTAATCCGCTACTACGAATTTCAGATCGGCAGCCTGCCCCACCGCCGGGAGTTCAAGGAGGCCCTGCAGGAAACCTTCCCGGAAAGCGATCTGGAGTTTTTCTTCCAGCTTCCCTACCTGGGTTTCATCAGCGATGAAAAATTCCTTAAAAAGCTGGCCAAAAGTGGCCTGGATTCCGCGGTGTTCAATGAAGCCCTGACCCGACTTATACCCCGGGGACTGATCGATAAATTCCAGAAAGACGGACAGTGGGGCTACGAACGGGCCCCGGTGATCGTCGTCCTGGAAATGGCAGTCCGGGAGCGGGAAGACTCCCACTTCCGGGCCGTCACCGCCCGGGTGATGGACGACCTGATTGAAGGAGCAGCGGAGGTTATCCCCACCAGAACTCCCTACTACCGGGTGCTGCCGGTCGAGAAAACCGTCCAACCAACCTCCGCCTCAACCCGGATTGAGATCAACGAGGAGATCTCGATCCCCAACCAGGTTCTGCCGCTCGATGTAATTTCCGAGATGATCCAAAGCGTGGAGTTGATCGCGGTCTCCAACTGCTACTGCCGGAGCGCCAAAGAAGTGATCGGAGAACCCTGCCATCATCCCCTGGAGACCTGTTTCTATTTTGACGAACTGGCCCAGATGAAGCTCCAGACCGATTACGCCCGCGAAATTGGCTTCGACGAAGCGATGGAAATCCTCTACGAGTGCGAGGCAACCGGACTGGTGCACAATGTCAGCAACTGTGAAGGAAAAATCCAGACCCTGTGCAACTGCTGCGAGTGCTCCTGCGCGGTGGTCAAAGCCTGGGTCCGCGGACTCCGCAACACCACCGCCCCCTCCCGCTACCTGGTACAGCTCCGGGCGGAGCGCTGCACCCTGTCCGGGGAATGTGTCGAGGTCTGCCCGGTGGATGCCCTGCAGATCAAAGATGAAAAGCTCCAGATTGATGGAGAGCAGTGCCTGGGCTGCGGCCTGTGCATTCCTGCCTGTCCCGAAGGTGCCCTGTCGCTTCAAATCCGGGAATCTCCCCCCCGAATTTACAAAGACAACGATCGGCTCTTCCGGAGGATTTACGCCGAATCCGCCCTGGGATTAATTGGCAGAAAGCTGGGGATCAACAGCTGAACCCCGCCGCCCGGTTTCCCGGACCAGGATCAAGAAACTTTCTTGCTGCGCTCCAGGGCTTCTAAAAGGGCAAGACCCTTCTCCGCCTGCTGGAGGGCTTCACCCTGCGAAACCCGGCCCAGGTCCCGCCCCACCAGCGCCCGCAGATCGTCCCGGGTGCCCACCACATCCAGCCCATCCCGGGCTGTCAGCCGGGCTGACCCCTCCGGATCGCCGGTCAGGCTCTGCTCCACGCTGTTGGCAACTAATTTTGCAGTCAGATGGTTGTTTTTATTGAGCTCTTCCTGCATCGCCTGGTGTGTTCGGAGGTCCCCCAGGTCCTTGCGGCCGATCAGAAAACAGGACAGACCGAGCACAATCAGGGCCAGGCCCATTTCTGTCCCTTCAAAGCAGGCTTCAAAAAATTCGATCACGAAGCTCCCGCTCTCTCCCAGCTCCGGCGGCAGAAAGATCATCACCAGACCGATGATCACCAGCCCGAAGCCGACCCCGACCATTAAATGCCAGAAGGGAATCTTTCCCGCCGACAGTGCAGCCATCTTTCCCTCCTTGTTACCTGTCCCGGATCTGATTTCTTTATAACATAAAGGAGCGCTGGTTTCAGGAGGGGATCCGGCCCAACGGGGAGAGGTACACCACATACTCATCCTCCCCGTCCAGGTCCAGGAGAGCGTCCACTGCTTCCTGGTCATAGGCCCCGATGGCGCAGGTCCCGGCCCCGATCGCTTCCGCGGCCAGGTACAGGTTCTGGCAGATATGCCCGGCATCCAGCAGCATATTCTTATGGGAGTGTTGCTTGTAGCGCCATTCAGCCCGGTACGGGATGCAGCTCCAGAGGAAAACGCAGGCCGATCCACCCACAAAGCGCTGGCCGACCGCGGCCTGGGTCAGCAGCCCCGGCAGATCCTCCGGCTGGTCCAGGAGCAGGAGCTGGTGGCTGAGCGGCAGGTAGCGGTACAGACCGGGCTCAAGGCCGTCCACCCGGTTGACCGCCAGGTAGGTCTCAAAGGGATGACGGGAACCAGCCGAGGGCACGGTGCGGCGGGTGACATAACCGTCGCCGCTGACCTCTTTGACGCCGGCCGTGCTGTAAAGCAAAAAGCTGAGCTCCGGCAGGGTCAGGGCTTCTTCCGTGAACTGGCGCCGGCTCTGGCGCTTTTCCATTACGCGGTAAAAATCCGACTCCCGGACCACCTCCGGGCCCGGCTCCGGCAGGTCAAGCATCGGCCCCGGATCGGACGGCAGGGGTTTCTGCAGGTCCGGAAAAGGGAGGCCTTTCTGCTGGTCGGAGGGCTCCCGGCTTCGTTCGGCAAAGGCCGATTTCATCCACTGGCGGCGGGTTTCAATCAGGTTCATGAAGGGATCCTTTTGTTAATAAATATTTACAGAACAGGGGGGGCTCCTGTGCTATACTCCGCACAGGAAATTAAAAGCTATTATACCCGCTGGGCAGCTGCAGGCGGGAGGTAGTGATTCTATGACCGATTCTCAATCCTCTTTTGATTTTGAGCAGTCCTGGCAGGGCAAACTGCGGCAGGCTGTCCGGGTCCAGGTGGGTCCGGAAGCCGCTGAACGGGTCCTGGCCGGAGGTCAGGAGCTGAGCGATGCTTCAAAGGTCGAGGAACGGATCCGCTGGACCTGCGGCGCCCTGGGGCGCCTGGATCAGGCCGCCAATCCCCGGCAGGAAATTGAGATCCTCAACGCCTGCGCCTGCCGCTATCCGGAGGAAAATCTGGCAGACGTGCGCCAGATCTACCGCGAGACCGGGGATATTGATCAAGCTCTGATCGCCCTCCAGGAAATCTTTGAGCGCTTCCTGCGGGAAGACTTGAAATTAGAGGAAAACATGGTGGGTGAAGTGGTCTCCCGCAACTGGGGCCTGGCAGGCGTCCGCCAGGGAGCGACCATTATCGCCACCAAGATTCCCAAAAGCGGTTCCCTGAGAGACTATTTTCACAGCCAGGATCCAGAAGAAAGGCGCCGGCTGTACTGCCACTGCCCCCGAATCCGGGACGGGATCGGACGCCTGCCCCGACCCCGGGAGGTGTACTGCCAGTGCGGGGCCGGTTTTTACCGCGGGATCTGGGAAACTATCCTGGAGCGTCCGGTCCGGGTCGAGGTCCTGGACAGCGTGCTGGCCGGGGGAGATGTCTGCCGGGTTGCGGTCCAGACAGAGTTCCAGCAGCGGGTGGAGATAATTCATGAAGCTCGATGACCTAACTGGAAAACCAATCCCCGATCCAAATCCAGAGCAAATCCAGGAGGCCGTGGAACTCACCTACCGCGGGGAGAGAGAGGCGGTTATTCTGGTCGATGACCAGCGTAGTGAATACCATTTCCTGCAGATGGCCGGGGACTGCTACCTGGAATACCGGGTCGGGAAAGAGAGCGGAATGATGACTGCCAGCGGGGTGGATCTGACCCTCTGTCGGGAGATTTTTGTGGATTACGCCCGGGGTGGGACCCGCTGGAAATCCTTAACCAACTGGGTTCCCGGCCAGGACTTTCATCCAAAAGGAATTCCCGGGCCGGGCAGCAGCCGGGGCCGGAAACAAAAGGTTGGGAAGCTGCTCCTGACAGCGGTGGTCGGGGCCGGGGCCGGCTGCCTCTGGATTTACCTCCTGACCGTCCTGCCCCCGGCCGAGGTCCTGATACCCAGCGCTGCACTCCTGGCAGCCCTGCTCAATTTCATCCTCATCCGCCGCAAACGGCGGCTGAAATTCGACCTGGCTCCCAGCCTGCCCCGGAGCGGATTATACCTGCTGCTGTGGTTTAGCCTTACCATCCTCGGTCTGATGATGGCGGCAGCCACAAATCCCGGGCTGGTGAGTTTATCGACCGCCTCCGTGCTGCTGCTGGGCGGGGCTTCGATCTACCTGGCCGGAACCCGGGTCCGGGACTCGCTCCGCTTTGAGCGCGAAGCAGAAATGGTGGAAGCGGACAGCGCCCGGCTGGTGATGGTCGATTCCGGGCCCGACGCTCCGGCCCACCCGGAGCTGGCCTACACCTACCTGGGGAAATACCGCGGGCAGCGCAATTCCAGCGGAATCCGCTTCCGCTCCAAAGTAATCAGGCGGGCCCTGGCGGAAGATCGGCTGCTGGTAAAAATCCGCTACCTGCCCTCGGACCCCGAGGTGCACCGCTTTGTGGGCTGGGAAATCCAGCCCTGATCCTGTAAATTTTATCCTGTGGAGAACCGAATATGAGTATAAGCATGAAGAAAATTATCCTGCCCGGCCTGCTGATCCTGTTTGTGATGGTCCTGGGCGCTTGCGGCAGCGCGGCAGAGCCAGAAGCCGCTCCCGAAGCAGAAGTGCTCCTGGAGGAGCAAGCACCGGCCGCGGAGGAAAGCGAAGAAATGGAAGAATTCAGCCTGGAGGATTTTGACGAGTACGCCGGCGGAACCGACCTGAGCGGGGTACAGGCCTGCGAGCTGATCTCCAATGCCGAGGTAGCCGCCCTGGTCGGCCCGCTGCGGGAAGACGAGACCGAAGAGGACATCAGCCTGGCAGGCGAAGTCGGGTGCCAGTTTCACGATCAGGAGGGTCATTTTTACACCCTGACCTACTACCCGGTCAGCGAGTGGACGATTGCCGAGCTGACTTTGAACGACGCCGAACCGGTCAACGGGCTGTTGGACGGGGCCTGGATGGGGAGCTACTCCGGGGGTGAAATCACTGTCAAAGCCCTGCTGGAGGAAGAAATGGTGCTCGGAGCCCACATCAGCGTCTCCGATCTGGAGCTGGCCAGACAGTTGATAGAACTCCTGGCCGCCAACCGGCCGCAGTAAACAGGCCTCAAGGTTAAAAACACAAAACCCCGGGATAACTGATCCGGGGTTTTTGAATTCAAAACGCAGCGGCGGGATGGGGGTGGTGAGAGAGAACCCTAGCGGAGGTTTTTTCCCACCCGATCCGGCAGCTGCGCCGGGGGGTGCGTCGGGTCACCCGCCAAAAATGAAGGTGTTTGGGCGGGCAGCGCATACACCTTGCTCTGCAAATCCGGGGAAATCACCGGAGTGCCGCGGCCGCCGATTGTCTGATCTTCTCCTCGGACCGGCGCCGGGCAGGGAGCCCGCTCCCGACGATGCGTGGGTTAAACTTTTCTTAACAAGCTATTAACACGCCCTTAAAAAGTATCATGAAACAGGCCGGTCCGCAACAAGAACTGCCTTAAAGAAAAGGAATTTTTAAGGTTGGAAGGATTCAGCCCTTGAATTTGTTAAGGTTTCCCTGGATTGAATTGTTGAAAAAGGGACTTGAATTTGCTATCATGAAACCAGGGAGGAAAAATCCAACTCACGGGTTAACGAGATCCCACAGCTGCTCACACTGTTCACCGTCCGCTAATCCGCGGGCGGTTTTCGGGGTTAAAGGGACCGCCCGCTCAGCCGACCCATCCCCCGGGCCGGAAACAGGACCCGGGAGATGTCCCGGGAGGTAGTTATGTCACCGGCAACCAGAGTGCGAGTTTTAGCAGCGGGGGGATCCCAGCCTTTCACGGTTTTCGCCCGCCCGGCCGGAAAAACTCCCAGGAGAAAAGGACCGCTGGATCGCTTCCGGCCTGATACATGCCGCAACCACCAGGGCTACCTGGCAGACAGCCGGCGGATCGGCCCCCGCACGGAAATGGCGGAGCTCCCGCTCCCCTGCCAGGGCTGCTGGGAGCTGGTGCTGATCGCCCCGGCCTGCGGGGCCCGTCTGCCGCTGGGCGAAGTCCCGCCCACCGGCCGGGACTGCTGCCTGACCATAGACCTGCGGGAGCCCTGCCTGAGCGGTTGACAGCATCCGGAGGATCGTTCGACCCTTCAAACCTGACACAACAGCGAGGTGTACAACAAAAAAAGACCTCCAGAAATATTTCCTGGAGGTCTTGTGAATTAATGTTTGAGTCAACGCCGGAAGGTTTCTCCAATCCGCTCGATTAATTCTGCGGCCCGGTAAGCTTCTTCAGGATCATCTCCAATCAGGAAGAAGTAGTAGCTTATATCCGCCGCTACAATTTCCAGGTCAAACGCCCACTGGAAATACCCTTCGCTGTCGGTCCATTCCCAGGCGTTGAGATGGGCGTCCTCCCCACCCGGCACATCCCAGGGTGCGCTCTCAATTTCCCGGAAGGTTCCAGGCTGGGATTCCGATTCCAGGGAAGCCCGGACCTCAGCGGAAATCCCGGCTGCGGTGCTGCCCGGCTCGACCGGGTACTCCCCCACGTAGAGTGTGGTCAGGCTGTCCGGATCCAGGAACCCAACCTGTCCATCCCCCATCTCCACGGTCCAATCCGCCGGATAGGAAAAGGCAGCTGAGATCATCCCCCCGCTGTAGGGTGTGAGATCCACCGTCCGGGCGGCCGGGGCCGGCCGGGTCGGTGCCAGCGGACCCGGAGTGGGATAGTTGTAGCTGAAATCATCCTCCACAATCCGGGGGACATCCAGGTCGGTCCATTCCTTCCAGCCCGGGACCCGATCCAGCAGATCGAGGTCCAGGAAGCGGTTCAGGGCCCAGACCGATCCCAGGCAGCCGGCCGCCAGCACTGCCAGGATGACCAGGATCAGGCAGCCCCGGCCCAGGCAGCTTCTATTCTTTTGAGGGGCGGGGGATGAATCTCCCGGGCTATCCAGCGGGGGCGAACCGCTGATCCAGGCGCCTCCCTGGTAGACATACCACTTTCCGGATTCCACCCCCAGGCTCCAGGTTCTCCCCCGGCTGTCGCGAATCCGGATCTTGCTGACCTCGGCTTGGAACTGTTCAGGGCTGAGCTGACCGTTTTGATACTGCTCCTGCAGCTGCTGATAGCGCTGCTGTGCTTGCTGGAATGTCATTGCTGGCCTCCTCGCGGCGCGCCGCAGGCGCTGCAGAATTGGTCCTCCGGCTGGAGCTCCCGCCCGCAGCTGGGACACTGCAGGACTTCACCGGGAGCCTTGACCTCCGCAGCTGTCAGGGATTCAGGCGGCTCCTCCGGATCAGCCTCCAGGGTCTCCGGGGGGCTGCCAGCCTGCGATGGGATCTCCGGATCTCCGGCCTGACGGCGGGAGCGGCGTGTGAGCCAGACTACCGCCCCGACCCCCAGTCCGAGTCCGACCAGGCAGAGCAGCGAACCGCCGCAGATCCACAACCAGCGCGGAATCAGGGGCCGGGTCTCCGGGCTGTCCTCCACCGCCTGCTGCAGGGCTTCGGTCAGCTGAATCTCATCATCTGCCTGGTAATAATTTCCCAATCCGGCAGCGGCCACCTCCTGGAGCTGGGCTTCCGCCGGCGATCCCGGGGGAATCCCGAATCCCACCACATGGAGGGTGATCGTACCTGAGCCCTGGAAATAACCCGCCGGGCGGGTCAGGAGCTGGACGGCTGCCCCCAGCGAATCCGGGAGGGCAGAGCTGCCGTTCAATGCGCCCGCTGCACCGACCGGGTCGCCCTGGCAGGTTTCCTCCCCATCCGAGAGCAGGATCATCACCATATCGCGCGTGCTGGCGTTGGCCCGCATGTAGGTACCGCCCTGCGAAATAGCCGCCGCCAGGGGCGTATCCCCGTAAGCGACAGCCGAGGAGATCACCCCGCTGGCGGCACCATGATCGAGGGTGAAATCCTGGACCACGACCACATCACAGCTCGTGGTGCCGAAAAACTGGACCGCGACCTCGGTCTGGGGAGAGAGTCCGCTGAGGGTGGCCTGGGCTGAATTAATAGCGGCCGGGAGCCGGCCGTCCATGGCCATGCTGCCAGAATTATCAATCAGGAAGAGCCTAGAAGCGCTGGCCTTCCCGCCGGGGGCCGGCTGGGTACCGGTGGGCCGGGGCGCCCCGGTTGCGGTCGGACCGGGCGTGGGAGTTCCCCCGCACTTCTCGATCAGCCCGGAGGATTCATATAATCCGCGTAAGGCAGCGAGGTCGGGCACCTGGAAGCCGGTCAGCTGCGCCAGCTGGGCCGCCCCTCCGGCCGGCATCGCTCCGTAGCCCCCAAAATCCGGGGCAACATTGGTCATAAAATGGGCATAGCGGTTCCAGCGCCGTTCCAGCTCCTCCGGATCACAGTCCGGGTTGCTCAGCTCCTGCTCGAAAAAGGACAGCGGACCCAGGCCCCGGATCCGGCCTTCCATGTACCAGGTGTAAATTTCATCGTTTTTAACCAGCAGATCATCGTCATGGGCGTCAAAAATGGCGTGCATGACCTCGTGCCAGACCGTGACCCCGGCCACGTTGGCCGGCTGATCGGCGAAGACCAGGTCGTTGAAATAACCCAGGCCGGCGTTGGTGTAATCGACATAGGCGGCGTTGGCCTTGGTCTCGTCCAGGTAGGCGGCGTCAATATAGGCTTCCACATCCCACTGGTCGAGCCGGGCTTTGGCTTTCTCCGTATCGCCAATCGTAATCCAGCCCCGCTGCACAGCCTGCAGGTTAGTAAAACTTCCGAAATAAGTGGTCAGGCGCTGAATGACCGAGTCCGTGGTGATGTTGGTCTGGGGCTGGGGGGCGGCGCGGACTGCCAGCGGCAGGGCCAGGATCAGGGCCGCCAGCAGCAGGGCCGGGAGCAGGGGGCGAAGTCGATTCATCGAGAAACTCCTCAGAAATGGGGCTTTTCCCAATTTTATCATTGACAACCTGGAAATGGGATTCAATCTTATGTGGTGAAGGACAATCCGCAACTAGAGAAAAATAATTAATTTGTGCTGGTATTGAAAACTTAAATAAGAACAGCAGAAAACCAGAACAAATTGATGGAAAAGACAATCAAATCTACAGCCAGAGGTATCTCTTCAACCGCGGAAATTTCTTTTTTCGCCCTGTTGAGAATACAAAGTGAAAACAATAAATTCAAACCAATTCCAAACATGATCCAGACAAAAAATATGCGTTTGTGTTGGGTTGCAATTACAATCCAGATCCATCCCAGAAAGTAACAAATACATAGAAACAACATCAAAAATAATGGAATTGATATATCCCGCCTCAGGAATCCCGCTCCAAACCAGGTCAGTGTGCTCAAAACAAAAAATAATAGAATAGATCTGTTCTGGAAACAATCTGGATCGAGACAACCAAGCAGGAAACCGGAAGTAAGTGAAAAAACAATTATCAGAGCTAGATTCCATCCTGTGTCAAATTTCAAAAACAGTAAAACAAATAATATTGGCTTCACTGAAAAAAGGGGGGTAAAAAGTAGCGAATCTTAAAAAATTAACGTATACTACG
>CAZTWV010000059.1:0-16974 GCA_964618295.1 uncultured Anaerolineales bacterium
CCTGATAGGACATTTTAACTTTGCCAGAATAGGACATTTTAACTTTGCCCTAACAAAAAAACCGATGCCATCGTCAAGTGATTTAAAATAAGGTAGAATTAAACCAAAGTTGTTCAAGTTAAGATAACAATAAGAGCCTGGATCCTCGCTGCGATGGATGAAAGGGATCTGAAGGCTCCTGAGGAAGGTAGTACGGTATGAGCGAGAAAGAATCGACAAAAAAAGTGATTGATTCTTATCAAAAAAGGCAAAAACAATCCTGGCAGACAATTTTATTGTTTGTTGGGACTGTGTTATTGATTATCCTGGGAGCCGCATTCCTGATTTTCTGGATGACCGGATCAAAGGTGAGCGTTCCAGCGATCTTTGCCTCGAAAACACCCACCCCAACAGTCACTTCTACGGCAACACCGGTGCCGCCCACTGCGACCATCACTCTTACTCCTACGGAAGAGTTGCCAACGGATACGCCGGAACCATCTCCAACCCCCACCCGCTCCGGTGCGGTGATATACATTGCAGAGGAAGAGGATACATTCTCGTCGATTTCCGAGCAGTTTGATGTGGACTTGTTTACACTGCTGGTGTTTAATGCGGAAGAAGAAAGGTTGGATTTAGACCTTTCCAATCCGATCTTGTTTGTGGGGGATGAAGTCTTGATCCCGGCCCCGGGAGCATCTGTCCCGACCCCAACTCCGATTCCATTTGATGTGATCCCTGGTTTCCGGGTAGAGTATTTGGTCCGCCCGGGAGATTCGATTGGTTCTATTGCCAATCAGCTCCGCAGCACAGTGGATGATATCCTGGAATTCAACGAGGATCTGGAGGATCCGGATGCGATCTACCCCGGGCAGCTGCTGATTGTCCGCGTCAATCTGGTCACTCCCCAGCCGACAACGGAGGATCAGGGAGATACCGGTCCTGTCCAAACACCCGGGTCAATTTCCACTCTGACCCCCTCACCCTGATTTTGTTTTCTTGAAAGAACAAGGCTGTGTCCCCCGCGGGCACAGCCTTTTTTATTATGGGGTTGACTTTGGGCCAGTGGCAGTGATATCATTAATGATAATGATTCTCAATATCATTAATGAGGTGGGTATGGCTGAGAAACAAAATCAAATTTTATCCTGCTGGAAGGAGACCCTGCACCAAAAAGGTTTCCGGGTCACAGTGCCCAGATTACAGGTGATGGAAATTCTGCTTTCCAGCGAAAAAGCGCTCTCTCCCCAGGAAATCTTTGAAATTTCACTGGCGGAGGATGGATCGCTGGGGATCGCCAGTGTCTACCGGACGCTGGAGATGCTGGAAGAATTAAATCTGGTGCAGCAAATTCACCAGCCGGGTGGGTGCCATGCTTTCTGGCCGGCGCTGGAGGGCCATCAGCACCTGATGATCTGCAAAAAGTGCGGAAGGATGGTCGAAATCCCGGGCAGCGAGAATATTGGCGCGTATATTCAGCGCATCGAGGAAAAAACCGGGTTTGAGGTAGAGGATCACTGGCTGCAGCTTTTTGGATGCTGCCAGCATTGTCGCAATTAATTTGTCTCAATCAAGGAGAGTTTATGTTAAAGGTATCTCACTTCTCGAACATTGTTGTTGGACTGCTGATCCTGGGGTTTGCTCTTACTGGCTGCCAATCAGGCCAGCCGGCAGCCGATCCATCTGATCAGCTGACTGTTCTTACCACCACAAGTTTTATCAATGAAACCGTGCAGCAAATTGCTGGAGACCGTGTTGAACTTAATGTTCTTCTCGAACCCGGACAGAATCCGCATGCTTTTCAACCTGCTCCGCAGGATCTGGTGCTTGCGACAGAGGCAGATGTGATCTTTGCCAATGGTCTTGAGCTGGAAAGCTTCCTGGATGACTTGATGGAAGGTGCTGAAAATCAGGATGCGTTGGTGATCGTTTCCAGGGAGATCACTCCTCTCATGGCGGTCAATGGGCATGACCATGATCATGAAGAGGAGCACCATGCAGATGAAGCCCATTCAGAAGAAGAGCATCAGGAGGGTGAAGACCATTCAGAAGAGGAGCATGAAGAAGATCACCACGTGGATGAGGCTCCTGATGAGGATTCCCATCAGGAAGATTCTCGTTCAGGAGCAGATCCCCATGTCTGGCTGGACCCCAACAACCTGATCAGCTGGGTGGATGTGATTACAGCTGAACTGGTCCGCCTGGATCCAGACAATGCTGAGTTCTACCAGGAAAATGCCAGCAAGTATCAGGAGGAATTAAGCAGCTTGGACAGCTGGATTGAAGAACAGGTCGCTGGCATTCCGGAAGAAAACCGGGAGCTGGTTACGGATCATACAGCCTTCGGATATTTCGCAGAGGAATATGGGTTTGAGCAGATTGGTGCTGTGATTCCGGCCCCGACCACGGAAGCGGAGACTTCCGGCTTACAGCTGGCCGAGCTGCTGGAGACCATTGAAGAATATGATGTTCAAGCGATCTTCGTCAGTGCTGAAATTGATCCAGAGCTTTCCAGGCGGGTTGCCGAGGACAGCGGGGTGGATTTGGTGCCCCTTTATCTCGGATCACTGACAGACGGCGGTCCGGCTGACACCTATCTGGATTTCATGCGCTACAATGTCAGCAGTATTGCCGACGCCCTTCAATAAGGAGATAGGTGATTAAGAAAGTCTGGAGAGGATTCGTCAAGAGCTGGCTGGGAGTGTTCGGGCTGCTGGGGGCAGGTTTATTACCCTGTCCGGACTGCGGCAGACCGATGATCCTGCACTTCTGGCCGGCTGCTGTTCTGCTGGCTTTTCGAAACCTGGTAAAAAACCGTAAAAATGAGCTCACTAAACGAGGGTTTATCCTGGAGGATGATGAATGATTAGATCCTGGATTGATCAAATCCGGCAGGATTCTTTTTCAAGACGCTATGCACCCCATCAGCCGGAAGCCCCCCTGCTGACGATGGAAGACGTTTCAGTCTATTACGAAACCGGGCAGGTATTGGATCATCTGACGTTTGATCTGGAAAGAAAAGATATGGTTGCCCTGGTAGGACCGAACGGTGCTGGAAAAACCACCCTGTTCAAAGTCATCGCCGGAATCCTGGACCCGGTGGAAGGAATTGTTCGGGTTTCTGGACATGAACCCGGGGGTCACACTTGCATTGCTTATGTGCCGCAGCGCAGTCAGGTAGACTGGACTTTTCCGGTCACAGTTGCGGATGTAGTGATGATGGGGCGGATTAATAAGATGGGTCCTCTGCTCTGGCCTCAGCCGGCGGATTGGGAGGTTGTTAATCAGGCGCTTCAGACAGTGGGGATGATGGAATTCAAAAACCGCCAGATCAGCGAGCTGTCCGGCGGACAGCAGCAGCGGATGTTCATCGCCCGTGCTCTGGCCCAGGAAGCGGAATTAATGCTGCTGGATGAACCGCTGAATGGATTGGATGCACCGGCTCAGGAGAAAATCCTGAATATCCTTGATTCCTTGGTTGAACAGGGGGTAACTCTGATCATCTCGATGCATGATCTCAAGCTGGCAGCCGAGCGTTTTCCAAAGGTCATGCTTCTCAACAAGCAGCTCCTTGGGTTTGGAAGGCCGGAGGATGTGTTTAACCGGGAAAAACTCCTGAACGCTTACCAGGGACATTTGCATTTTATTGGTGATAATCTGGATTCACTGGCGGTGGGAGACACCTGCTGTGAGGGAGATGAGCATGAACTTGATTGAAATGATCCTTAATCCCCTCCAGTATCCCTTTATGGTAAGAGGGTTAACTGCAGCTGTGCTTACAGGTGTGGTTTGTGCTGTGATTGGTGTGTATGTAGTGCTGAGGGGGATGGCCTTCTTTGGCAGTGCCCTGGCCCATTCAATTCTTCCTGGAGTAGCTGTGGGATACCTGGCAACCGGGGGGGCGAAAGGACCGCTGTTCTGGTGGGGAACGGTTACAGCTGTCCTGGTTTCCCTTGGGATTGGTGCTGTCAGCAAAGGGGCCCGGATCAAAGAAGACACAGCGATTGGCATTATTTTTGCGGGGATGTTTGCTCTGGGAATTGCGATTATTTCCACCGTCCGCAGTTACACGGTGGACCTGACCCATTTTTTGTTTGGAGATGTGCTGGGAGTGTCTGGAAACCAACTGTTATTGATCGGAGTCTTCACTGCCCTGATTCTGCTGCTGGTGATCGCTTTTTACAAGGAATTTTTAGTGCTGACCTTTGACCCTGTTCTGGCAGCCACTCTTCGAATTCCAAGCCGTTTTTATGAATACCTCCAGCTGGTGCTGATCGCGCTCAGTATTGCGGTTTCCTTCCAGACCGTGGGTGTGGCTTTGATGATGGCCATGCTGGTGACCCCAGCTGCCTCAGCCCAGATGCTTACCAAACGGCTGCCGATGATGATGATCCTGGCAGCTGTCCTGGCTTCGATTTCCGGAGTGGTCGGATTGTATCTCTCTTATTACGTCAATGTTGCTTCTGGCCCCTCCATCGTTTTAACGGCAACTTTGCTGTTCATCATCTCCTGGATCTATCGGAATTTTCGATTGAGAAGAAACTCAGGAGGATAAAAAATTTACTTCAGCTTTGACTGCGGTTCTTTCCAGAGAGAATTTTCAGCGCAAGATTGATTTCTGCCTGGACCTGGGGATCTGTTTCAACTTGCAGTCTTGTTTTCAGAGCTGCAAGAGACCGATCTCCCCCGATTTCCCCCAGCGCCCAAGCCGCATGAGCCCGGATCAGAATTTCTGAATCATTCAATGCTTCCTGGAGCGCCGGGACAGCATTCTGAACTTGTTGATTCCCGAGAGCTACGGCGATATTCCGCAGATACCCCCGCCGCTTTGTTCGTTTCAGGGGACTGTCCTGGTATTTTCCCCGGAATTCCTCCTCGCTGAGCTTGAGTTCAGCCGCCGGGCTGAGATTCTTCAGAGAGTCCACTGCCTGAAACGCGGGCTCGATTTCCCGCTCATTCCCAAAGCGTTGGTTCCAGGGACAGACCTGCTGGCAGATATCGCAGCCGAAAATCTGGCTTCCGATCTGGGGCCGCAGGTCTTCCGGGATCAGATCCCGGTATTCGATGGTCAGATAGGAAATACAGCGGGAAGCATTTAGTGTTCTGGGAGCCTCAAGGCAGCCAGTAGGGCAGGCGTCCAGACAGCGGGTGCAGTTTCCGCAGTGGGTGGTCTCAAAAGGTGGATCGAGTTCCAGCTCGATTCCCAGCAGAATTTCAGCCAGGAAAAAGTATGACCCGCGTCGGGGATGGATCAGGCAGGTGTTTTTGCCAATCCAGCCCAGTCCGGCCCGGACCCCCATTTCGCGTTCCAGGATTGCCCCCGTGTCGGTGTACCAGCGGTTCGGGATAGGTTCCCCCCTGCTTTGTTCAATGAATTCGACCAGTCTGATTAATTTATCCTTCAGGACCAGGTGATAATCATTCCCGCTGATTGCGTAGGCAGCGATCGGGTTTTGCTCCGGATCTGAGGAAGGTGCAGGATAGTCTGCACCCAGCACCAGAATAGATTTGCATTCCGGGAGGATCTGGCGCGGATCAGAGCGCCGTGCAAGCGCCCGGTCTGTTGCCATCCACCCCATGGTTCCCTGGTAACCATTCTCAATCCAGTTCTGATAAAAATCCAGATGATCCGGTGGATCAGGGCTGGTGACGCCCGCCAGGGAAAATCCCAGCCGATGGGCTTCTTTTTTTATCTCCCGGGTTAAGGTAAGAATATCTGACATTGGTTATCTGATCCAGTTTGGTGAGAAGCCGTTGATGACCAGCCGGTAGTTATCAGAACCATCTCTGCTGATCATCCACAGCTCAGGAACTTCGGAGGGACTGGTCTGGTTGTAACGGACATATGCGATTTCTGATCCGTCCGGATGCCAGGCAAAAGAGCTGTGATTGTAATCAGCGGCAAAGGTCAGCTGCTTTGGTTCCCGATCAAGGGCCTCAAGAATCCAGATCTGCCGTCCTGGGGTCCATTGTTCCGGAACCAGCGATTTTCTGGCAAAAATCAGATCATTCCTTTGAGGAGAATAGACCGGATTTAAATCCTCAAAAAAACCAGCCCCTGTCAGGTCTTTGATCTGTTCAGTTTCAAGCTCGAATTCTAGCAGATGACGGGGAGCGAGTGTGTCGGTCAGGTTATAAATTTCCGTGGCAATAAAATGTTCACCGGCTCTGGACCAGCTCCCGGTCCCTCCCGTTTCATTATGGATAGTGAGCATTTGATCATCTGTCAGCTCCCAGAGTATAAACTCAGATCCGCTGCGATCGTAATACGACAGCCATCCAGTGGAGGACCAGAGCGGGTTTTCCAGCCTGGAATTTTTTGTTCCGGGCTCTATCATTTCCTTGCTGATTATGTTGAAAAGCCGGATTGTTGGATTCCCATTAGAGGTCAGCGGGTATGTTTCATACGCAATCCAATTTCCATCAGGACCTACCTGTGGAGAGCGGCAAAACGATTCCTGACAGTCCAACACCAGTTCTATCTTTCCAGTATCGCGGTCCAGGATCTTGATCTGGCTCCCCCCATTGGATTTTGGGACGCTGAAGATCATCCCCAGACCATCCGGCAGCGGATTGTAATCCATAACCCCTTCCGGCTCCGTGGTCAGCTGTTGGCTTTCCCCGGTTTCCGGGTTCAGAAAATAGAGATTACTGGAACCATCCGCCGGCCAGAGGTAGCTGAGCAGGAAAGGGCTGATTTCCATTTCCCAGGAGAGCTCTTCCAGGATCGGAAGCCTTAGTCTGGACCGCACCCCGCTTTTCAAGTTCAGCACTACCGTTGAACCGGCCGGCCAGGGATTCCAAGGGGTGATGGTCAGAAGATCCCCGGCAGGGTTCCACTCCAAACTAACATCCTGGGGGGGATTAAAACTCAATCCATCCGCAACACTATCTGCGTCCATGGACCGGGAAAACTTGAGCTGGACAAATTGAGTACCAGATAACAATTCATTTTGAAGCAGCAGCTCTGGAGATCCGGGAGCAAGAGTGACCCCGGCTATTCCCCCTCCAATTAATAATACAACTCCCAGAATCAGAACGGTTTTCCAGTTCATGACTGTGATTATAATCGAGATCAAATTTCAAACCTTAATACAGAATGATCAAGTCTGGCAGGAGAGCGAATTTCCCCCCTTTTGAGTACTTTACAGATGGTTAACAGCGGATTTGAAGTGATTTAAGACTGGCTTACCCATGGTAGAATGAAGCGCATGAAACGCTGGAGATTATGGATCGGGTTGATTTTAAGTGGGGGTTTTTTATATTTGGCGTTGCGTGGGCTCCGAATTGGAGAGATCTGGGAACCTCTCAAGAGCGCCCGCTTCTGGTGGCTGCTTCCAGGCGTAGGGGTTTATTTTATCGGGGTTGTGATCCGGGCCTGGCGCTGGCATTATTTACTCCGCCCCCTTAAACCTGTCTCCACCGGGACCATGTTCCCAATCGTGGCGATTGGTTACATGGGGAATAATATCTATCCGGCCCGGGCTGGAGAAATCCTGCGGGCAGTTGTTCTGAAAAGGCGGGAAGCGATTCCTATCTCTGCCTCCCTGGCAACCATCATTGTTGAGAGGATTTTTGACGGGGTTGTGATGCTGGGATTCGTTTTCCTGAACCTGTCCGAGCTGACCGGTTTAACAAGCACGTCAGGATTTATTGGCAGCATCCAGACCCTGGCTTTATGGGGATCAGCGGCATTTGTTGGAGCCCTGGTTGTTTTTCTGGCGGCAGCGATGTTTCCCCAACAGGCACAACAAGTCTCTGAATGGATGATCAGTAAACTGGTTCCGGAGCGGTTCCGGGATCAAACCTCCGGAGTGCTTGAAAAATTTTTACACGGGCTGGAATCCCTCCGTTCACCCCAGGAAGCCCTGATGGTCTTTCTGACTTCTGTGGTAATCTGGCTCCTGGAAACCGGCAAATACTGGTTTGTGATGCAGGCTTTTGATTTCCAGGTCAGCTTTTTTGCCCTGATGCTGATGAACGGGATTGTCAACCTGGCAACCACCATTCCCTCCGCTCCGGGATATATTGGTACATTTGATGCCCCCGGGATTGCAGTCCTGGTGGCCTATGGTGTCAATCAGGGGGTAGCTGCCAGTTATACTTTGGTGCTGCATGCAGCACTCTGGCTTCCGATCACCGCCCTCGGTGGTTATTATTTAATGCAGGAAGGCATCCGCTGGAATCAGGGCGAGGTGATTGAAAAGGATTCAGAAAAAGAAATCCTGGAATGAGTTCAGCGTTATAATACTCTCAAGTATTTCCTGCCTCAGGGAATCAGCTTGGCAAGGAGAGACCCTAATGGAACAGACAAATCGAAAACAGACTCCCTACCGGGTGTTAATTGCAGATGATGTGCTTGAAACACGGCGGAACACCCGCTTGATGCTGGCTGACAACCCAATGGTGGATATTGTGGCAATTGCTCATAATGGGCAGGAAGCGATCGACCTGGCGAAAAAACATCAGCCTGATATCGCACTTTTAGATATCAATATGCCGAAGATGAACGGGTTTGAGGCATTTCAGGAGATGCACCGGATTTTTCCAACCATGGCCTGCATCATCATTTCTGCGGAGGAGGATAATCAGTCATTCCGCTCGGCAATGAATGTTGGAGCCCGGGAATATCTGGTTAAACCCTTTACAGTCTATCAGCTGAATAATGCGGTCAAGCGGGTGGGAGATATTGTTAAAAAAGACCGTGAAAAAGCCGAAGTTGCTGCAAGGCTGCAAAAACAGCGGGAGACCTATTTGACCCAGCTCGCCTATGAGTATTCCAAATCAAGAAGAACCGATGATGAGGCGCTTGAGGTGTTTGAACAGCTGGCAGCAAATCCGCACTGCGATCTGCGCTGGCTTAGAACCCTGGCCATGCTCTACATTATTCGGCAGGAATGGGTCAAGCTTCAGGTGCTGGCCGGTCGCTTAGCCCGGCAATCCAAGTAGGTAAATTTTTCCTCCAGAAGGTGATCCATGAAAATTGCTGTGGTTGGCGCTGGTTACTCAGGATTATCAGCGGCCTATGATCTGGTTCAGGCCGGTCATCAGGTCACAATTTTTGATAATAATGACCGTCCGGGTGGACTGGCGATTGGTTTCAAAGAACCCCACTGGGATTGGTCCGTAGAGGGTTACTATCACCACTGGTTTGCCTCCGACGAGCATATGCTGGGGCTGATTGACGAGCTGGGACTTTCTGAACGGGTCCGCTTTCCACGCCCATATACAGTGATGCTTCACAATGGAAATTGGCATCCTTTTGATTCCATCCTGCAGGCATTGATATTTCCAGGACTCGGCTGGGGGGTCAATAAAGTCAGGTTCGGATTGGTGGGCCTTTATTTGCGTTTGTTTGATAACTGGCAGACTCTCGAAAAAGTCACCGTGGATACCTGGATGCGAAAATGGGCCGGCGACCATGTTTATGAGACTATGTGGGAACCGATGCTGAAAGGGAAATTCGGTCCTTATTACCGGGATGTGAATATGGCCTGGATGTGGGCCCGGATCCACGCCCGGACTTCCCGCCTGGGGACCTATCAGGGCGGATTCCAGGCTTTTGCGGACGACTTTGCCTCAATCCTCCAGAACCGTGGTGTAAAAATTCTCTACAATACCCTGGTGACTGAAATCACACAGGACTTAAAAGTTGCCGCTGACCAGGGCGCTGGAAAATTTGATCGGGTGCTGGTGACCACTTCGCCTGGTTTACTTTCAAAACTGGTTCCGGCACTTCCAGCTTCCTATAATGAAGGTCTGCTGAATTTAAAACACCTGGGAGCGGTTGTGCTGACTATGTCCTTGAAGCATCAGCTCTCCAGAGATGGTTATTACTGGTTCAACATTCCGAAAGATCAGGATTATCCTTTCCTGGCGCTGGTTGAACATACCAATTATCTCTCTCCGGAATATTTCGGAGGCGATCATATTGTTTACTGCGGTGATTACCGGGTTCCGGAGCATGAATATTTCACGCTCTCTGAACAGGAAATTTATCAGCGGTTTGTGCCGTCCTTACAACGGATCAACCCGGATTTTGATCCTGATTGGGTCAATAAATACTGGGTCTACCGGACCCGGTACGCTCAACCGGTCCCCGAACTGAATCATTCCCGGAATATTCCGGCCATTCGGACTCCTATCCAGGGGATTTACTTTGCCAGCATGAGCCAGGTGTATCCCTGGGATCGGGGAACAAATTTTGCGGTAGAAATCGGCCGGCGTGCGGCTGGAATGATCTTACAGGACTAATTAATTTAGAAAAATATATACTTGAAAAGCACCTGATTGTTTGGTGCTTTTCTTTTAGGAGAGAAGCATGGAGAAGCAAACCCATCCATTGCGGCGATTATGGTTGTATGCCAGGGGCCACCGGCGCCGGATCCTTTTGGCCGGGCTGGGATCGATCCTTAATAAGATATTTGATCTGGCACCGCCGGCCTTGATTGGGGCTGCGGTTGATGTTGTTGTTCAGCAGGAAGATTCCCTGATTGCCAGTCTGGGTTTCCCAGATGCGCGTTCTCAGCTGCTGATCCTGGCAGTGATCACATTGGTTGTCTGGATCTTTGAGTCGCTGTTCCAGTACCTGTATGCTGTGCTCTGGAGGAACATCGCTCAGACTTTGCAGCACCAGCTCCGGGTTGATACATATGATCATGTCCAATCCCTGGAACTGACTTTCTATGAAGATCAATCCACAGGGGGATTGATGTCGATCTTGAATGATGACATCAATCAACTGGAACGTTTTCTGGATATCGGCGCCAATGATTTAATCCAGGTCACCACCACAGTGCTGGTGATTGGCGGGATTTTTGTTGGGGTTGCCCCATCGGTTGCCTGGATGGCACTGCTGCCGATGCCCTTTATTATCTGGGGTTCAATCCGCTTTCAAGCCCTGCTGGCTCCCCGCTACACCCGGGTTCGGGAGATGGTTGGTTTTCTCAACGGCCAGCTGGCGAATAATCTGAGTGGGATTGCGACCATCAAGAGTTTTACAGCGGAATCTTTTGAAACCCGGCGTATTGAGCGGCTAAGTGATGATTACCGGACAGCAAATCGGGACGCAATCCAGCTCAGCTCGGCTTTCGTTCCATTAATCCGGATGGTGATTGTGACCGGCTTTATCGCAATCTTGATTTTTGGAGGGCGACTGGCATTGGATGGGGGGCTTGCTGTGGGCGCGTACAGTGTGATGGTGTTTATCACCCAGCGTTTGTTGTGGCCTTTGACCCGTCTTGGTGAAACCCTGGACCTGTACCAGCGGGCCATGGCATCCATTGAACGAATTTTTAATTTGCTCGACACTGACCGGAAAATCACATCCGGCAGGAAAGCCCTCTCCAGGGATCAGGTCAAGGGTGAACTCCAGTTTCAAGATGTTTGTTTTGAGTACGAAAGCGGGGAGGGTCAGACGGTTATCAAGGACCTGACCCTGGAGGTTGGATCCGGCCAGACGGTTGGGATTGTCGGTCCCACTGGAGCAGGAAAAAGCACCCTTGTTAAACTTTTGCTCCGGTTTTATGATCTCCAGCAGGGTGTGATTTGCCTGGATGGGGTGGATTTGCGAGAGTTTGATCTCAAAGATCTCCGGCAGGCAGTTGGTTTTGTCAGCCAGGACGTCTTCCTGTTTCACGGAACAGTGCGGGAGAATGTCGCTTACGGAACATTTGATGCCAGCCTGGAGGAGATCATTCGGGCCGCGAAAATCGCTGAAGCCCATGAATTTATTCATGAGCTGCCCGATGGTTATGACACCGTAGTTGGCGAGCGGGGTCAGAGACTTTCCGGTGGGCAGCGCCAGCGGATTTCATTGGCGCGGGCAGTGCTGAAAAACCCACCGGTCTTGATCCTCGACGAAGCTACCTCGTCGGTGGATAACGAAACGGAGGCATTAATCCAGCGTTCGCTGGAGACAATTACCAGGGATCGGACCACCCTGGTGATTGCCCACCGGCTTTCTACAATCGTCCACGCGGATCGGATATTTGTTCTGGAAAATGGAAGACTCGCTGAACAAGGAACCCACCTGGAGCTGCTTGACCAGGGTGGTGTTTATGCAGATCTGTGGCAGGTGCAGACTGGATCAATCCGGATTCAATCAGAACAGGAAAATGATCATCTGCGGAGTGATTAAAATCAGCTGATTTGTGAGGTTTTCCACTATGAACAAGCTCCGGTTCCATGTATAGTTATGAATAATCTGCCTGGTAGTTGGCAACGGGGGTCTTTGATTCTGCAGATCAGCAATGACGAAGAAGAATGAAGGTGTGATGGTGGAAAAGGTGTTGAGTCATATCGTGTTTATGGAGGGATTAACTGAGCAGCAGCTCAAATTGATAGACTCATTAATCGAGGAAGTTCGCTTTCAGCAGCATGATCTTATTTTCCAGCAGGGAGAACGAACCAGATATTTGTATTTTGTTGTTGATGGTCGGGTTGCAATCCGCTTCAATCCCGAGGATGGTCCGGTTCTGACCGTTTCAGAAGTCAGCAGCGGGGATGTTTTTGGCTGGTCCGCCGCGTTAGGTACAACTTGTTATACATCTTCCGCTGTTTGTCTTGAGGATGGACATTTTCTACGACTGGAAGGGGATGATTTAAAGAAACTTTGCCAGGAGCATCCAGAAACGGGTATACTAATATTGAATCGACTGGCAGGCGTGATTGCCCAGAGACTGCGCGGAACCCATGAAAAGGTGGTTGCCATGCTTCACCAGGGTTTGAATCATGATCAGGAAGGAGGTTTGAGTAAATGAAAACTGTCGCCAACGATCTTCGTGTTGAACAAATGCGGAATTTAATTGAAAGCATCAGCGCCTATATTGAACAGTATCACGGCGGTTCTGCAGAACTAGTGGAATTTCAGGATGATGTAGTAAAAGTGAAATTGGGAGGAGCCTGTTCTGGCTGCCCTTTGTCAACCTCGACGTTAAAGGGTTGGGTAACAGGTACGATCACTCAATTTTTCCCGGATGTCACTGTTGAAGCTGCTGAATAATATTCACCCTTGAGGAGGTAGCAAACCATGGATGTTTTATATGATGTATTGACGGTACTGGGTGTGATTGTCCAACCAATTGGTCTGCTTATTTTTGGCGTGATGGCTGCCTGGCTGACATTGAAGGTGTTGGATAAAGAAAAGGTCGTCTGGCAGGCTCAGGCGGTTGCGATTGGTGTTTTCTTTGCCTTTACAGCTTACATCGGCAGCTGGCTGACCCCGGGTGCCCTGGGGGCACTGACGCTTGGTGCTGGTGCCGGCCTGATCTTTTTTGGTCCGATCCAGAATCGGGAAAAGAAAGATCAATAAAGTCCAGACTCATAAATACAAAAAGGCTGCCGGAGTCCTGGCAGCCTTTTTTGGTTTAAGATTTGTCATTTTTTACAGCTTTAATGTCTCGTTCAGCATGGATTCCACCGCCTGATAGACCGCTGAATTGTTATCCAGGGTAACCAGGGGGCGGCCTTCAAAGTCAAATTCCATCACCTGCTGATCAGCTGGAACCTGACCCAAGAAGGGAATCTGGATCTGATCGATTCGCTCCCGAAGTGGTTCTGGAAGGGTTTCTGGGGCGCGGTTGAGAATCAGGTAGGCGTTTTTAATATCGATATCCAGTTCGTTTTTCAGGTTAGCAATCCGGTCCGCAGCGACAATTCCCCGCTGGGTAGGATCGCTGATCACATAAAGATGATCCACATCCCGGGTGGTGCGCCGGCTGAGATGCTCCATCCCGGCTTCGTTGTCAATCACCACAAAACTGTAGCTGCGGCTGAGCGAGTCGATAATTTCCCGCAGATTATGATTGACCGCGCAGTAGCAGCCCGGACCTTCAGAACGGCCCATAGCAATCAGGTCAAAACGGTCGCTTTCAGTCACGGCAGAGTGGATTTCGTAATCAAGATAATCATGTTTGGACATTCCGCCGGCCAGGGAACCCATCGCAGCTCCTCCTGCAATTACGGACTGCTTGACCTGGTCCAGCATGTCCTCCCGGATTTCACCCACTGTCCAGTTTAGATCGACCCCCAGTACCATGTTCAAATTGGCGGAGGGGTCCGCGTCAATTGCCAGGATTGCTTCGGATTGTTTTTGTAGCAAATACTTAATGATCATAGCAGCAACGGTTGTTTTCCCGGTGCCGCCCTTGCCTGCCAGTGCAATCGTTGTTGTCATTTTTTTCTCCTGAGGTCAGCCTATTGATTCCGGATACGGTTGGGCAATTTTTTCCGCCATTTCAACGGCTGCGTTTTTCAAGCTGGGAACCACGGAGTAAACAGCTTTTCCCTCCCGGTCGGCATCCAGAACGCCAAGATCAAGTGGCAATGTACCCAGCAGTGGGATATCAAGAGAGCTTTGCTTCAGGAATTGAATTTCTTCTTCGGTTCGGATTTTATTCCCGGCTAACCATAAGCGGTCTAATCCGATATCCCGGGCCAGTTTCTGGATCTGATCAGCGGTTCCCAGGCTGCGCTGGGTGGGTTCAACCACAATAATCATTGCGTCCACAAAATCAACCGTCGCCCGCCCCAGATGTTCTACTCCGGCGTACATATCCAGAATCAAGACATCATCTTCCCGAAAAAGCAGATGAGTGAAGAGCGTCTTTAACATCGCGCTCTCCGGACAGATACAGCCAGAGCCTCCCAGATCAACGCTCCCCATTTCCAGTAAGCGGACTCCCTGGTGGACGACACTGAAACGCTCCGGAAGGTCATCCACCCGCGGATTGATTGTGAAAAAACCTCCTGTAGTGCCGGGCTTGGCTCCTGTTCGTTCTTCGATTAGTTCATCCATTTCAGCAATTGGCGCCAGCTGCTCCCGGAGAGCAGGTGGGAATCCAAGGGCTCCAGCCAGGCAGGGGGAGGGATCAGCGTCAACAGCTAAGACTTCCCTGCCCTGATCGGCATAGGTTTGCGCGAGTAAAGCTGCCAGGGTGGTTTTGCCGACACCGCCTTTTCCGCTGACTGCGATCTTCATGATGACCTCCTGCCTTTTTAAGCGGGTTCTTGAATCAGACGTCCGGTGAGCATGCTGCCCAATATTGCACAGCCGTCAGTGGGTAAATGATAGGGAATGTTTTCTTCAAAAAGGATTTGGTAGGTTGGAGGAAACTCTTCATCACCGATCCAGAGCACAGCTAGTATGGCTGCTCTGGGCAGGATCTGGAAACGGAAAGCCCCATCTGCAAACGCAGTTTCCTCGCCGCAGATTTCCCGGCAGCGATTTAAAAAACGATCGTAATCTTTTTTAAATACAGAGAGAAGTTTTTTTCCAGTATAGCCCTGGAATGCACTGGCGTAGAATTGACCATCCGGCAACTCTGAGAAAGATATCCAGCGTTCCCCGGCGGGTGAGCCCTGGGAGGTGTCAAAATAGTAGCTAATCATTGCCTGATGAATCACATCCAGGGGCTGCTCGGTATTTGCGTCACAGGCAATGTAGTCTTTTATAGGAAGCAGGACAGGATTTCCCCAGTACTTAAAATAAAAAACACCAGATTGGCCTTCTGACGTTTGTAATTCAACAGCAGTCAGGGATGCAAGCTGGTGGGGGTCTTTTTCCAGAAGAGAAGCGCGGAGTTCTACAACTCGGTCAACCAGAGGGGATTTTGGAGCGGGCATCTCGATGTTCCTTGCAGTTAATCATTGAAAGGAAAGTTTGAGGATCAAACCGGGCAGTAAATCCAGGTTCAACAGCTGCTGCTTGTGATATATCATACCACGAGAGGGAGAGGCCCAGGATTATGTTTTTTTGCTCAAATTTCTCTATTCAAACAGCTCAAGGTATTCCCCGTAACCCTCCTCTTCCAGCTCTTCTTTGGGAATAAAACGCAGTGCGGCCGAGTTGATGCAGTACCGCAGACCGGTAGGCTGGGGACCGTCGGTGAAGACATGACCCAGATGGGAGTCACCTGCTTTACTGCGAACTTCTGTACGCTGCATTCCAAAGCTTTGATCTGTTTTCTCTACCAGAAAATCCTTGTCGATTGGCCGTGTAAAACTGGGCCAGCCACTGCCGGAGTCGTACTTATCGCTGGAGCTGAACAAAGGTTCACCGGAGACAATGTCAACGTAAATTCCTTCTCCTTTGTGGTTCCAGTACTCGTTTTGGAACGCCCGCTCTGTAGCATCCTCCTGCGTGACTTTGAACTGGAGTGGGGTCAGCTCTTTTTTAATCTTTTCCTGTGGTGGTTTCTTGAAATTTTTGTTCTCTGTCATTTTTTATCTCCTCAGGTGGATTCCAGGTATGCATCCCGTCCTGATCCAGCCCGGTATGTTTTATATCGGAAAGGGTTTTTAAGGAAAAATTTCTGGTGATAATCTTCAGCTGGATAAAAAACATCTGCATCCAAGATTTCCGTCGCAATCGGTGATTCGAATTTTCCACTCTGATCGAGCTCAGTTTTTGATTTTTTGGCCAGTTCCCGCTGTTCCTGATTATGAGCAAAAATGGCGGAACGATACTGCGGTCCGCGGTCTACAAAAGAACCTCCGGCATCTGTGGGATCAATCTGCTTCCAGAATATTTCCAGCAGTTTCTGATAACTAATTTTTTCCGGGTCGTATTCAACCTGGATTGCCTCGTAATGTCCGGTCTGGCCGGAAGTGACCTGCTGATAGGTCGGATTTTCCACATGACCGCCGGTGTAGCCGGAGACCACTTCATTGACTCCTTCATATTTCAAAAAAGGTGACTCCATGCACCAGAAGCATCCGCCGGCAAAGGTGGCGATCTGGAGCTGGGATTTGTTCTCAGTCATTGTGTACCTCAGTTATTTTTTGAGATGAATTCCAGCAAACCTCCGGAAACGCTGGAAGCTTGATCAGTGGGGGAAACTTATCAAATTTGGATCCGGAGGTCTGCAGGCTGCCAGTAAAACTGATCGAGCTTCCCATTCAGAATAGCATAATTTAATTGAAATTTCTATTAATAATCTATAAAAAGGGTTTTGGGTAATAACCCCCTTTTTTTATCCTGGATTAATCCTGTCA